>NZ_JAZHPZ010000002.1:0-575013 GCF_036553665.1 Paenibacillus haidiansis
AGTATCGTCCTATTGCTCATAGCTAAAAGGAGAATTGACGATCACTACCCGCTCCAAATCGCTTATCGTATAACGTTCTGCTGTTAAAGTCAACTACGAACACGTCGAGAGCTTCTTCGGACAATGTATTTACCGTTCGCGTAGGGCTTTGATCGTTGTCTTTAAATGCTGCCGAACATAAGCAACTTACATACAAAACACCGTTAATTGTTATCGATGCGTCATAGTGTATATGACCGCTTATGACTGCGATCACATCACCAGGAGTGGAAAATGTTTTGTTGATATTGTACACGTAATCCGTAATTGTTCCGCTACCTTGATAACTCGAACCATTTTTATAAGCCTCGATTAGCCCCTTGATGGCCTCGCCGTTAATTTGATCAACGCTCCCAAAAATACCGTTGATCGGATGGTGCATAAAAATAATAACCCTCCATCCCGCGGGAGTCGCTAATGCCTCGTTTGCAAACCAACTTATTTGATCCTGACGGAATGCTGACTTGTTTTGAGATACATATTTGTTCGTACCATCTGGATTGGCGATATACGGATTATCTGATGAATTAAGAATGATCACCCTCGCTTTATGTCTTGCAATATCATAGTAATAATACCCTAGTGATCGATTGCTACCATCTTGCTCTATGTCATATTTTTCTGTCGGTTTTACAATACGCGCATACATCTCGTTAGGATTAATAACATCCGACAATAAGTTGCCGTGCTCGCTTGCATACCAGCTTCCATCGTCGTGGTTACCTTTGCAGACAAAAGACGGGCAACTATCGTCAAAAAATAAGCGCATAGCGTTCGTGATATCTGCGGCATTTCCTGCTTTTGCTTGGTCGCCGTCAACGATATCTCCACCATGCACTTTAAAATCAAACGATATATATTTTTGCAGATCACTGATGTTTTTTAAGTGCTGTAAAGATGCTTGTTTTTGAGTGAGACGATTAGTTGCATATGTGGCATAGTGCGTATCTGTGATATAACCAAACGTCAGAGTGTCCGGTGTTTGCAATTCTTTAACTCCCTCGGAAAACGATAAGAAGGAGTTGCTGAAGTGATCAGGTGCAACCAATAGTTTGCGCAACTGAGTTGCATCGGCAATTTCGGTGAATTGCCCGTATGTTCCATCAGTGAAGATGTTTCGCCACGCGATACAAGGGTTTGCAGCACTGCTAACCATGATAATCTGTACAAACCCCGACGAATGATCATAAGCCGGGATAATAACCCAAATACCTCTATTTTGCAATCGGGGCGGTAATGTGCTCGCATCAGTCATTGCGTTGTTTTCAGCTGTTGTAAGATACCAAAATCCTACCTTATTTAGTTGCAAGAACGATGTTGGTACAGGATTCAACGACGATATCCGTCTGCCTTTTCCGTCATTTTGAGTAAGGATCGTCTGATAATTAGTTTGGGCTTCCGTTTTGGTTAGTCTCAATGCCATATCTGATTGGAGCTGTACAACGATGTCGTCATTCGTTATTGTTCCTGTTGTTCCTCCTACCTCGACCCAACCTCTAAAATTGCTGCCGTCTGCGCCATGTACTACCCCGCGAAACTGCCGGTTGTCGTATCCAAATATAAAGTCGATCGTTTTTCGCCCGAAAACGCCTGGCCTTACGTGAATTTGAACATTGACAGTCTGTCCATCCCCAACAGCCGGCGGCAAGTTAGCTGTCTGACCACCTGTAACATTAAAGTTGTGGTACCCAGGAGGTAATTCCAAAATATCTCCAGTGTAGGTTCCACCTGATGTCGCTGTTGATCCGTTAGTAGGGTGTGCTGTACCGTCGTCCTGAGTAAGTTTATAGCGCTGTGTTAATGCTATAGCCGATGTGTTGGCGGATATCTGAGTGTTTGCGTCATCAATTTCATTCTGTAAATCAGATATTGCGGAGGTGATTTGTTGGTCTATCTCTTGCTCCAAATCCGCCAACTGTTCATCAAAGGCGTTCAGACGATCACCCAAAACAGGATAACCGCCACGCGCGTCCGCTACTTCTGGGCTGCTATCACCGCTAGTTATAATTAAATTGTCAATGCGATCATTGGTATAGTCGATTGCTGCTTTTACATTCGCACCCACCGCCTCACCCGAATACGTGATATTTTGGGCGGCATGGGCCGTGGTTGATGATTTATGAGCTTCAAGGTTATTTTTATTCGCCGTTGTTTCGTTATTTAGGTTTTGAAAATTTTGGTTTATCTTAGGATTACTAGCTCTTAACTGTTCTCCAATTGGTATGTTCTGAATATTAGCCAATATGTTCGCCCCCTTTAGGCTGCGTATTTAAAGTTAAAGATGATGTCCATGGTAATGTTTAGTCCAGAACCACCCACAACCACGTTAGATGATCCGGGAGGCAACTTACCAAATTGAGCATTGGAATTTTGGAGGACATTTGTTGTACCGACCTTTGCGGTTTTGCGCTTGAAATCCAATTCTAAAGTTCCGTTCAATGGCGTGTTATATGTGAAAACAACTCCACCAACCATTAAAGATAACGTGGTGAAGTTGCCAGTGATACGGATTTTAGGCAGTGCGTTTTGATTGCCTAGATTATTAACCTCCACCGTCCCGGGACCTGTGAAACTATATGAATATCCGTCATCCCAAGAAAAGTCATCATCCCATGTGTAATCGGTGTCCCAGGTAAGTAGATCAGATGTGGATTCTAGACTGTATGCAAACGGATCATAGGCGACAAACGGAAGGGTAAACGTCCCCAATCCAGCTATCCGTTCTATTTGTAAATCTCCCGAATATCTGACTGTATATTGTCTGTCCGGTTGGTTTGCAAAGACGATAGGCATTGTTCGCGGCCTACCGTCTGCATCCAACAAAAAGGCAGCTAGTGCCGAAACACGTTGCTGTAATTCCAAATAGTTTTTAGCAATAAATGCGCATTCCAAAGTAAATTGGCGCGGCCCTATTGTTGCCCCAAAGTCATACGCTCCATGCATATATGGTACCGTCACCACATTATCAACCGTAGGCGATAGAATGGGGCGCTGCGTCTTCTGAAACACCCCCATACCCAACTCCATTGGTGTTCGTCCATCTAACGTTAAAACCGAATCAGAAGCCATTTACGCCCCTCCTAACGCTCTTGATTTTTGTGTAAACATACCGCCGATTCCCTGGGCTATCAGTTTAATATCATTGTCGCTGCGCACAACAAAATTAGCCCCTCGGAACATATCCGCGAGGCTTACATTTGTTTGGTTTGTCCCGGAGACCGTCCCCGATCCGCTTAACGCTGAATTCGCCGCTGACGATATGCCACCAACATTAAAGGTCATTGCATCAGACACGGCGGCTGATATAGCCGAAGCGGATCTAACAGCCTGACTTGCGGTTTGGGAAATACCGTTCGCTAGCCCCTGTACAATGTTTTTACCGTACCCAAGCATAAGCCGGGATGGCGAATGGATCCCAAAGAAATCTTTAACGGAATCTCCGATGCCATTGGCAATATCTTTTGCCGTGTTTACCACAGCGTCCTTCATGCTCTTGATACCGTTTATAAGGCCATCAATTATGTTTTTACCGATATTTTTCATGGTTTCAAAGGCATTACTGAATAGTCCAGTGATGCCATCCCAGATTGCTTTTACGGTTTCTTTTACACCTTCCCAGGCTCCTTCCCAATCGCCTTTAAAGATGGCTAGCCATGTTTTGACGATACCAGAGATAACGCCAATCACGGTTTCCACGACAATTTTTATCGAGTTCCAAGCACCCTCAAAAACAGCCTTAACAATCCCAAAAGCAGCTTTGAATTGGGTTATGATCGTGTCGCCCCAGGTATCCCAAAATGCTTTGATGGCGTTGAAAATAGTTTTAACAACCGTAAAGATCACATCAAAAACGGTCGAAAAGACGATTTTTAGTATTTCAAATACGTTTTTGAAGGTCTCTGTGATTGTTGCGCCCCACTTGTCCCAAAAGGCCTTAATACCCTCGAATACAGTTGTTACAATGGTAGAGATAACTTCAAACACGGTTTTGAACACAGTTTTTATGACTTCCCATGTCGTTTTGAAAAACGCCATGATTTCGTCGCCCCACTGTGCCCAAAATTCCTTTATTGCATTAAAAATGCCCTCAGCCGCCGACTTGAGCCATTCCCAAGCGGCATTGAGAGCATTTCTTACGGTTTCGTTGTTGTTGTAAAGATAAATAAGTCCAGCGGCAAGGGCGGCTATTGCTGCGATTATAAGGCCTATTGGACTTGCCAAGGCGCTAAAGACAGGGGCTAGAGCAGATACAGAGCTTACAACCTGTCCAATTATAACTAGTAACGGACCGATGGCTGCGGCAATACCCGCGATAGTAAGGATCACATTTTTTGTCCCGGCGTCTAAGCTGTTAAACCAGTTTAGTAAATCGGCAATTTTCTGGGTAACAGCGGATAGGATCGGTTGAATCAGTTTTCCCAATTCAGCTAGCGCTTGTTGTAGATCCCATTGGGCATTAGCGTTTTCGACCAGTTCCTTGTTGTTCTCTTGGTATAACCGATTGACTTCGGCAAGGCCCGTTTTCGCTAACGTATCCAGAACATATTGCTGTGTGGTACCGTTCTTATTGGCTTCTGCAAGTCCAACGTTAAAAGTATCTAGGTTAAGCCCCATACGTTCTAACAGTTCCGCAAACGGACCTATTGCCTTGCCAGTTGCCAAAGTTTCCTGTAGACCATCGGCCAAGCCCTCAATTTTTAGCGTATCAGGAAATTTAATTACAGCGCCCGAGAGTGATTCAAGAACTTGCTCCATTTGCGAATCTTTAAAGCCCGCTTGGAGTATATTGGATAAGGCTTCGACGTTTGAATCTGTTTCCCCGGTTATGGCGTTGAGGTCACGTAAAGCATCCTTTGTTGTATCCAGGCCCGCCCCGGCAGCAATGGCGTTTGTTTCAAGCTTCGCCATGTCCTCGCGAAGTTCTTTTGTCCCTTCGGTTGCGAGTGCGGCTATTCCGGCAAGGGGAGCGGTAATACCAACGGACATCTTTTCCCCGGCGCTCTTTATCCCTTCGCCAGCCTTTTTAATTTTACTTGCTGCCGACTCAGCTTCTTTACCAAGTTCTTTAAAGGCTGGCCCCGTTTTCTTTAACTTTCCTTCGAACCCACTTAACTGCTGTTCTGTCTTTGCTATTTCACGCTGGAACGCTCGGTATTGGCCCTCGGATATTTCACCTTTGGCAAACTGTTCGTTTACCTGTTGCTGTGCCGCACGCAGCCTGTTAAGTTTCTCGCTTGTATTTTCAACTGCATCGCCAAGTAATTTTTGTTTCTGTGCTAATAGCTCCGTATTGCCCGGATCCAGTTTCAGAAGCTTTTCGACTTCGCGCAGCTCACTTTGTATATCCCGGCTCTTTTTATTCACATCCGATAGGGCTTTCGATAGCCCCGTTGTTTCGGCTCCAATTACTACGTTTATGCCTCTTATTGTCTCTGCCATCTACTCACCTCTATCTGCTGTAAAATGCGTCTATATCATCCTGTGAGGCTTCTCTCACTGTGTCTTTCTCTGCCCCCGAAAAGCTTTTTGCTAGATCGATCAAGTCAATATTCCTAAGTTCGTTTAATTCCGCAAAACTAAGACCTATTTTCTTTCCGAGTGCCAGTAGTGAGATTTCTAACCTCTCGTCATCTTTGGCTTTATTTTTTGGTTGCTCCTTTGACTCCGGAACGAAAAAAGCCGTTTGCGGCTTCCTCCAAAGCGGAAATCATAAAGGCGGGATCGGCAATATCGATTGATTCAAAGGAACCGAGCCAGGTTTCAAAGGAGGGGAACTCTTTGCCGAAGTTATCCGCTTTAGCCATCGCCCATACCATCTGTAAGATTGCAAGAGTATCCAGTTTGGTCGGGTCATCCTTTACCTTTTCCATAATGGTCAAGTCTCCGATTAAGTCTGTTCTAAATTCTTGTTTGTAATATAAAAGAGCCAGAGGGGTAGCTCTGACTCTTACTTTTTGATCGCCGATATTCAATTCGCGCATATTTTATCCCCCTACGCCCCTGCCGGAGTAATTACTGGAGTGTATACCGTGGTGAAGAAACCGTTGAATGCTGTTGCGTTGGTGTCGCTCAGTTCCATGTCGCCTTTTACAATCATTCGATTATCCACTTCAATAGGGGATATCGTAATATTCAGTACATCCGTGTTGGGTTCAACGGTATCTCCCTTTGTAGTACGCTCTTTCGCCGGACGAGTGGCTTGGCAATCATAGTAAACAAATCTGCGGTTTCGTTGGTCGCCTTGAACTTGCCCGAGCAAAGCAAACTTTTTGGGTTGGGCATCAGCTACTTCAACAAGCATTCCATTGTCGTCGATCACCCATCCTAACAACTCAGAGAGTATTTCATCCGGGATATTAGCCATTTCCAACTCTCCGGTATAACCATTGTTGCTCGTTGCAACATAATAGGTCATGTTATCGGCATAGAAAGGTGACGATTCGCCTTGCGCTTCAGGCGTCCATCGTACTGCCCCCGGAACAGCAACTGGAGCTTTCCAAGCAGGCTGTTCGGTCGCTGTTGTGTCTACAAATGCGATATGGACTTTATCCAATCCAAAAGTAACTTTATTTTTGGACATGTTCTCACTCTCCTATAAGTTGAATTTCAAATATGTTTTGGAAAAGCTTGTCGTCCTCAATCCAAGCTTCCGTTTGGGTATATGGCAGTTCCAATTCTTTTAACTTGTCCTTAACTAACTTTTCAGCCGCCAAGTCCTTTTTCGTGGTGTAAAGCTCCACTTGGAAATTGTTGATTCCCAAATAGTTTAAATTGTCAGCCATCATGTCGTCGGAATAGGCAAAAACATAAACCAAATAAGGTGGGGCAGGATCCGTAGAAAAATGCGAATAGACTACTGGATAACCAATAGCCTTGAGAGCATTAAAAAATTCGGTTTGAGTCATACATCACCCTCCAGTTTGGATGACGGCCTTTATTCGTTGTTCCATGCTCGGAACTTCTTGATCATATGATGGCCTAATGTGTGGTTTTCCCGAAACCCGACCGCCGCCACGCTTAGCATGTCCAAACTCTAGCAAATGGGCTATACTTCCTTTTTTCTTGTTATAAACGATGTAACGAATTTCACCGCCTACAACAATCTTTTTTCGTGTCCACCCCCTGGCATAATCGCCACTTTCTTTAGGCGAACTTAAAGAAATCATCTTTGTAACTCGCCTGGACGTTTGATCTAGTTCTTTTTCCACACCTTCGGTTACATCCTCCGTGTACTGTCTTACGGCGGATGTAATTTCACTAGCGAGATCGTCAATAGATACATTCATTTACATCCGCCCCTCAGCAATGATTGTAAAGGTTTTGTTTAATTCATCGTCGTTAATCGGATACCCTTGAACGTCGTACCTTACACTTTTGTATTCAACCTCAAATTTTGACTTTTCCTTTTTGAATATCTCTTCCAAGTATTTTGAATACCTTACAACGAAACGAACTGTATTTACTGAATTTGTTTGCGCTGCCGCAAAGTATTCTGTCCCTTTTGTTGTTTTGACCATTGACCATAGGGTGCAGATTTCTCCAAACGTCTCGATTTCATTGCCAATTTCGTCTTGAGTGACGACCGGGCCATAGAGGGTGATCCGTTTGTTGAATCTACCACTGTGACTGTTCGGATTGTACTTATTATCCTGCATTTGAATCACCCTCTATCACGATGGCCTCTAGTACTTTATCAAGGTTAAGGTTATTGATTTGTGTTAGAAAGTTAGTATAAAAATATTCAAGCGCATCGTTATAAGCATATCGGGAACGCTCGAATACCAATTCCTTGAATCTTTCATTTACGATATCATGTTCGCCGCATATCTTTACCAAATCCTCGTTTGACGCCCTTAGGATCCGCAGCAAGTTTTCGTCCTCTCCATCGTCAAGGTGCATACGATCCTTAAATTCCTTTAGGATCGCAGGAGTGATTACATCAGCCATCTAAATCACTCCTTATCCGCTTCTTCAACTTCCTCTTCGATTTCCTCTGCAGCTCCCTCTGTAACTTCCTCGATGAATACTTTTTTATACTTGTTTTTAGTGGACGACAATTCCTTGAGGCGGGCTTTAGTTGCTTCCGCTCCGTCCCTGGGATAAATGTCGCCGACTTCGTAAATATGACCCTCGTGCTTGGTTTCCTTGAATTTTCGCACTACTTTGTACACCTTAACCCCTCCTTGAAATTAAATAGAGACCCCAATTAAGGAGTCTCTACGGTTTCTGTATTAAATTTAATATCAAGATCATATAGCAGCGCTGCTTTATTGTCTTTCGGCTTACCATTAGCGAATTGTTTGATCGTATAAAGCATTGCGTCTTCAATTGCAAGAGTCTGGTCATATTTGTTCAGTTTGTAACCGCCAGCCAAGGCCGCAAGGTATTGGCCCTTTACAAAAAATATCGCTTTCTTTTCCGGCACTTCTTCAGACTCGACAACTTGGATATTGTATGGCAATGCAGTTACCCACTGACCATTTGCCGTCTGGATAGTGTTCCTCGCTTGCACACTAATTGCATCTACGGGGTTTACAACCATAGCAACTTTATTCAGCACTTTACGCGCTTTACCTTTTGCGTCGGTAGAAAGTTCCTTGATCACATCGTGAAGTTCACCAGAAACTACTTCACCAAATTGAGACGGCGCAAAAGTCAGCGTACCCGAAGATGTTTTATCTGTTACCGCTCCAGTGGAACTGTCTACGTTTTTAATCAATCCAATAGGCTCGCTTTGTGTCGGCCCGCGCCCATTGATCAATCCGTATTCGAGACCAACCGAGTAACTTTCGACAAGAAGTGTGCGAACATAACGTTCAACCCATTCCGGCCCAAGTTCCAGCATGTCTTTCGGAATTGCAGCGAATGCGGTTAGTTTCAATTGTCCAATCTGTTCTTCTCGGAATGCCGCGCCGACTTGCCCTTTGATTTCACCGAACAGGTTGCCCCATGCATACGTTTTTGTTGGATCGGAATAAATGAACCGTGTAACCGCTCCAAGATCCTGCAGGCCAATCACTTCAAGCAAAGGATGTTCTGTAACCAAATCTTCAAATACCCGTTCTTGAGTGGTAATAGGCAGGATTGTGTCCTCAGCAAATCCACCTGTCAAGATTACTTCGTTGAAGAATTTGCGTTCTTTGGAAGTGAGTACGTTTTGCCCACGTGCGCTCAAAATTTGACTGTCGATGTTTTCGTCTCGTACTTGAGCAGAAATTTTCTCTGTCAGGTCGGTAACAAGCGCATCCTGCATTTCGTTCCATGCTGTGGCTTGTTTTTCAGCGTCCGCGCCATCTTTAACCAGGTTCATGTAGGCTTCTTTCTTAGCCTCAAAGTTCTCCATCTTGCCTTTCAACTTCATTGTCATATTGGATACCCTCCGTAATTTAAATTAAAAAATGAACCTTGTTCCCTTGGCCGCTGGCGCTGGGTTCGGTTCATTACTTTGAGATTGGTTTTTCAATTGTTCAAGTTCGCCTTGCATTGTTGTTAGTTGTGTTCTAAGTTGTGTGATTTCCTTGTCTTTAGCGTCAGTTGCTGCGGTCGAAGTAGCAAATCCAATATCAACCGCCTTTTGAGCGCCAAACCATGTTTCGGCGTCAACCATGCTTCTAATTTCTTCACGGCTCACACTCGCCTTCGTCATGTAAATGTCGATAATCCCTTCTTCCAGTTCATCAAGCACGTCAGCTTCTTTTCTCATTTCAGTTTTGGTGCCCCAAACCAAAGAGCTAGCCTCGTGAATCATGATCATAGAGCCCAAGCCCATAATCAATTCATCAGCCGCCATAGCGATTACCGACGCTGCCGAGCAAGCCCACCCATCAACGTTGATAGTGACTTTACCATCGTGCTTCTTGAGCCGGTTATGGATGGCGATCCCATCAAAAGCATCACCGCCCGGGCTATTCAAGTGAATGACTATATCACCGCTGATGCTTTTCAATGCGCTGTCGATATCGGAAGCGGAAACTGAATCCTCCCAATACGAATTACCGATGATACCATAAATCGTTAGTTCCGTTGTTCCAGCAGCTTCGTTTCGGAACGTCTCAAACTTCCGTTCAACCTTCTGTAACTGCTCAACATAAGATTGGTTTTTAAATGTTTTAAAATAGTCCTGCTTTGTAATCATCCGCATTATCCCTCCTCACCCCCTTCCCCCGACTGCTCTGCAGCCCTTTGATAGTTTTTAGTAAGTACGTATTCATCCAATGCTGGATTATCCACTGGTTCATCTCCCAACTTAACCCGGATTTCATTGCCGCTATAGGTGCCGCTCGCACGCAATTTATCCACGGCGTTTGCAACCTCAAGCGGATTCAACTCAGCAATGCCATATACCTTAAGTTTAGTTCCGTTCATGTAGTCTTTTTTCGGTATTATCTTGGCGTTAAGCTCATCATTTAGTTTTTTGACCAATGGTCCTGCACAGAATCTTACATACGCCTTTATCCCCGTATCATACTCTGCCAAATCGCCGTGGATGAGAGATGTCGGAATCCCGAGGATGTTTGCCACGTCGTTTGTTAAATCGCGTTTCAACTTAGCAAGTTCCTCGACAGACCTACCATTCTTATCGCCGCCTGCAACCTCGTTGTACTCAAATCCCTTTAACCTTGGGATGATAGCGACAGCGTTTTTCCGGATCGCATTAAATAACCGATCGATGAATTTTTGCAGTTTTGTTTGAGTTTCTTCATCCAGTGATTGAGTCGCATCTAAACTCACTGTTCCGCGAATTTGATTGCTGTGTTTGTTTGTCTCGATCATACGGGTAAACAAATCTGCGTAATCATCGAACATGCCTTGCATGAACTTTGATATTTTTTCGTTGTTATAAGTGATATGGATTACTTCATCCATCCGAAAAGTCCGTTTAAAGGTGTAGCCCTTCACCGTCACATCTCGAAACACATCCGGGTAAATGGCGTATTCATCCCGGCTGAAATCATCAGCTATCAGCAAGTCGTTTGTGTCAGATAAAACAGCCAATACTTCATTTTCATGGATCAATTTGTAAATGAAGCTTTGCCAAAACTCCGCTGCTGATTGGTCGGTATTTGGACGGACATTAAGCAAGTAATCCCAATCGTTGTACTGGCGCTTACCATCTTTCATGATTCGGAATTCGCACTGGCTAATGGTACGACCAATAAAATTGATGCACGTCTCAAGCGCCATCTTTTTCAAGTAGGTCCGTGTCGTCGTGTCATCGACGAAATCCAGATCAAACAGGGATTCTAGTTCTTTGTTGCGCCGTAGGATACTATCAAGAAATCCCATTCTCTTAATCACCCCCTTTTAAAAATTCAGCGCTTCGAGCATATCCAGCGAATCCGAAATGCTTATCTCAGTTAATTCTTCAATTCGGTACAAACCGCAAATAAGAGCCTGAAATCCGTCAGTCTTCCTGCGGATCTGCTCTTTCTTCCCGTACACCTTATTTCCGTCTTTTTTAATTGTTACAAGCACGTTGTTGGTGTACCAGCGCATTAAAGGATTATCTCCCCATACAAACATCCCCTTCGAAAAATACATCTCTACACGGGGCGCTAGGAGTCCGTGAATTGCTTCGGGCCGGCGAATAACTTCCACCTCGAACCCGACAGCTTCAAGCATCGGCTTGAGCATTTCCATCCGGTAGTTATCGCCGATCACCTTTTTTATGCTGTATTTCATACGTGCTGTTACAAACCAATTCACAATGTGTTCCAGGTTGATCATTTCTTCGTTTAGAACAGTAAGCAGTCCTTTTGATTCCCATTCCTTTATGGGGGCGAACTTTTGAGTCGTTTCAACCTCTCGCATCGAATAGCCGTAGTATTTATCGACAAACTCTTTTCTCGTAAACGAGTGAGTAATAAAAGGGACTTTTCCGTCATGTTTAAATACCAGTCCGACAGCGGCAAAATCTCGAATCTGAGCAAAGTCAATACACCCAATACACTCTCTCCCTTCAAGGTTGGGTAATGGTTGATTCGTCCCGGCGATTTCCTCCCATTTGGCTACCGAACGTTCCAAATCTGTAAGAGGTAAGTTCATGCGCTTTGTCATGAATTCTTCACGGTTTGATGGATCGTCAGCCAGGTCTTCGTATTCCTCCATAACCGTATCGAAAAGCCCTTGTGCATACTCGTTTCGCGGTTTGCTAAACATTGGATTAGCCAGTTCCCAATTATCCGGTTCATCTACTTCGTTTTCGTCGTTAAGTTTGCAGATAAACGGAAAAACAGAATTGGGCCTCGCTTCACCTTTCAGAACCTTTTTAGCCTTATCCTTAAATTTGTCTAAGAAGCCTTCCCGGACATAACCATCTGTTCCAATGTAAAACTCCCTTGGATTCTTTTTCTTTCCAAGGCCCGAGATATGCACCCGAACATCTTTGTTCGTTTCGAAATAATGGATCTCGTCAAACACGACCGCTCCGTCTCGCAAGCCATCCTTGGTGTTACCATTGGACGTTCGGAACTTGAATATGCTGTTCGTCTTTTTAGCAAGAACCTGTGTGGCTGTTTGTTTGAAGTGTTCTTTTAGCTTTTCATGCTGCTTGATTGTGTTCGCTGCTTCTTCCACTGATGTTTTCGCTTGCTCTTCGGAGTTAGCAATTACGGAAATGTTATATTCCCGTATGCCGTGAAGCTGGCTTATAAGGAAATGGCACAAGACTGTAATTAGTCCGTTTTTGCCACCGCCGCGCCCCATCATCCAAAGGAACTTGCGATAAAACACTCTGTCAGTATCTTTGAAAAATAAAAAAACGAAAGCAATTAAGAACTTTTGGAATGGTTGAAGCGGGAAATACCACTTTTCACCAAACTTGATACAGTCCTCAATCATTTCGTCATCGAAATATAGATCACCCCGGGAAAGAACATCCCGTTCCAAATATTCAATTAGTTGTTCCCGTTCTTCGTTAAACTTGATTTTGCCCTCTCGATAAAGAGCGATATATTCATCAACGTACTTTTGTTTTAACACACTATATCAAGTCATTCTTACTATCGTCTTCTGATTCTCCAGCGGGCTTCACCGGAGTATCCAAACCCAAATCTTTACCGAGAGCGATCAACGAAGTGTTGATTTTATTCTTTTCCGCGATAGCTGGGTTCGGTTTGGTGAATTCCTGCGATCCGTTAATTGTGGTGATCATAATGCCGTGGTCTTTAATCGCCTTGTCCAACTGATAGTATATTTCAACTAGGTTCACATAGCGTTCAACCTTTTCAAGTTGTATCTTGCTTTTGGGATCCACACGACCCAACAATTCCTCTCTTAGCGCCTTCACTTCTTTGTTATTCAACCTTACCCCCCCTATCGCGCGTAATCTGCAAAAAAACTCGCCAGTCGAGTCCCCTCCCCGGTGCCCAAGGACCATAAAATTGCAAAACTTTTGACCCCGGGGGTATCTACCATTTCTCGTCGTACTGCCACTTGTTCAGGTTCACTTCAAACGCTCGATCATGTTTCGCATTATGACACGCAACACATAACGTTTCGAGATTGTCTATTTCTAGCGCCAATTCGGGGTAATCTTCCAGTTCTTTGATGTGGTCTACTACCAGAGCTATTTTCTTTCGCTTAGCGCTTTCGCTGTATTCGTTAGAATCTATGCTTACCGTTCCATTACGCTTGCACCCTTGGCATTCGTAATTGTCTCGCTTCTTCACCACTTCTCTTATCTGTTTCCATGATCCACTATCATAGAACTTTCGTTTCTGCTCTTGTGTTTTATACATCACATTGACCACCGGGACAGTCATTGCCGTATGCTTGTTCTTCGGTTATGATCGGTTCATTTTGTTGTTCCATTGTTTTCACCTACCGTTTCGATTAATCTATTTAGATACCATTGAGCCTTTTTCAAGTCCTCTGTGCCGTTCTTGCGTTTCCAGCGCCAAAGATATTTTAAAATGTTTCCGGTTGTATATGCTTCAAATCCGTTAAGTCCCTCTGTGGCTGCTTCTATGGCGTCTATGCATTCAACCTTACCCGATGTATAGTGACAAGGATGATTTACGTTATCAGCCATCTTATTCACCTCACACGTAATGAATTGATTCAAGCTCTTTATCGCTGTATTCAAACAGCATGAAGCGTTTATGCGCCCCTACAAAGCCGTTGTCCCGATGCCATTTATCCGTGATGTTCCGTGTTGCTAATGTCCTTACTGCCATGCCGAAAACGTCTTTCGTTTCCTCAACATGTAAATGTCCTGTGTGGATCTCCCTATTCTTCGCTCGGCTCCATTCCATCGGGAACTCTATCGGGAATATATTGTGTAAGTTCTTCCTCGCTTTATCTCCGTGCGTAATTCCTATGAAGTTATCTCCAAAGACGTATGCTTTCCTTTGCTGCATCCGATCATCTATGTTTGCTTGCGGATATCTCGCCTTAATCATTTGGATAAAGGCCCACCCTAAAGCCTCATCGTGATTTCCTGATGAATAGATGATGTTTACTTTCCCGGCCTGCGTTATTGCCAACTCTATGAGTGGCTCAAAGAACTTTCGTGCATCTTCCCAGGCTTTCACCATATCCACGTTTTCGATGACCGTCCCGTTTGATGTGGTCCCTTTAAAATTGTCATTGTGAAGCATGTCTTGGCCCAAAATAAATAAAACTTCCTCCCATTTGTAGAGAGAAAGCTTTTCGATAATCTTCTGTTGTGTTGGTTTATAGTAATCGTAATCCGAGATACCAAAGTGAGCATCGAATATAGGGATTTCCAACATTCGCTTTTCTGTTGGTTCAGTCGGATCTAATGTGATTGTAATCGGCTTTATGTTTTGAATAGCTGTTATTAAGTCGCCTATGTTAAATCCGCTCTGTTTCGGTTTTACTGTGATCTTACTAGCGTATAGCGTGACCGTTCCATCTTGTTTGTTGTGTTGGCCCCACTCGCTCCATTTGGATTCGGTTAAATCCCATTCTTTCGGATCGTAACCATGTACTTTAAGGAGATAGTCTTTGTCCTTTAACTTCTGCTTTGCCATTTCAAGCAGCCGTTTCGATCTATGCGCGCCATTAGGTAATATCTCAAATGACTCTTCAAATCCGGCAGGTGCATTAATGCCATCGTCCGCCTTTTCTATTCGCTTTAGTCGTTTCCTTACAGATTCGCCCGATACCACGATACCAAAATCATCGTTCATCCGTGCGGCAACCTCTTCGTATGTACCCGTGCCCGCTAACTCTATGAGTCGTTCTGTTTCTTCTTGCGTCCATGTATGCATCTATACACCCCCTTGCAAACAAAATTACCGCCCCGTGAAGGAGCGGCACATATATGATTAAGGTTATGAAAGCCAATATAAAAGCGCTCATTTAACCGTGAGCGCAGCGGTTCGATGTGAGCAAGGATTTGCACCTTGCATGGTCACCATTCCGGCAAGCGTCCTCTGATCATTGCAACCTCGACCACTACGTGACCTTATGGTATAAGCGTCTACCTATTCCGCCACCACATCACTCCGGTATACGACCCCGGTTGGCCTGTGTCGGCCTACTACTATGACTCGCATAGGTTCAGTCGATATATAAGCACGGCGGTGTGATCTGCACACACAGCACCGTCATGCACTCTTTTGAAGCCTCAAGGCAGAGCCTTTCCTCCCAGCAGCCGCGCCGACCGAGTATGCCCGATCCTTCCCATACTCGCCGTATATCGCTTTCTGGATTACCCCTCTGGTGCTGCGAAATTTAACTCCCTGCTTCCGATGTGGATGCGCTCTGTTATGTCCTCTCTTGGCTTTTATTCGGAGCGGCCTGAGGTTGGCCCAGTCCGCTCCGCATTTCTGATCATCCCCTCACTCATACAGTTTGCACACAACATGTTGTGAGTTACATGATCTATACCTAAGGGATCGCGTTTTGTCCCTCTATATATAGTTGGCAGTCGTACGACAAAAAAAGAACCCAACGTTTTACCGTCAGGTTCTTGGTTTTTAATATTCCATTCTAAAATCATTGTAGTCGATATCATCGAAGCCGTTCTCTTGGATAAACTTTTCTTCATCAAATCCGATCAGTTCCAGCGCTTCCTCAACCGTTAGGCTCCGATTTGTAATTACTTCTCCAACTTCAATGTCCTCGTACATTACTTTCATGTTCATTCTCCTTTTCGTCCTCATCCGGTTTATCCGGCTTATTGGCTCCTGTCTCCCTTGTCGTTACCTTAATTATAAACCTTGTAAGGTTTATTGTCAACTGTTATTTTTGTTCTTCTCCAAACCATTTTTTCATTGCTTCTACACTTAGAATCCATTCCCGACGCTTGCCGTCTGGATGCTGGAAATACTTAATTAGACCTTTTTTGAGCATTTCTTCAATCTGCTTTTTGTATAACGATGGTTTAAGCCTACTTTTAACGGTCTCTTGCGGGATTCCCCATCGAAAGGCCGCTTCTGCTGGAGTCATGTAATCATCTATTTTATTCATTTTCATCCTCCAAATATGGTCTGTGATACTTTTCTTCCCCGGCCTGACGCGAAGCTATAGCGTCCTCTTTGGTCGTGTAGTAACCTAGATTTATCTGCTTGCCTTTAAACCCAATATTTGCATTCCATTTTTGACGAGACTCAACCCAGCGGACACCTTTATGGCCGCTTTTATTACCCTTATGCAATTTTGCTTTTAAAGCGGATTTGCGCGTACCGTCAACACGATCCCGGGCGATATGTTCAACAAGACCTTTATCGCGCTTTGCATCGTGCTTACAACCGCAACTTGTGTAATAGCCAGCTCTTAAACTTATGCCTAATACATATGTAGTGTTTTCGCACGTGCATTTACATTCCCATAGTCTGGTATTATTGGTTCCTCTTTTGTCGCTCAGTCCCACGACTTTCAGATCCCCAAACGTTTGCCCCGTTAAATCAATTCGTTTCCTTGGCATTTACGCAACCGCCTTAGTTTCAAGAAATTTTCTAGTGCCGCCCTTAATTACATAGTAGGAGGCTGTTTTAATTCCGAAGTTATGGATAAAGTAGTTGTATTTTTCGATCATTTGCTCATGGCTGAGGTTTTCGAATGTTTTAACGATCCGTCCGTTAATCTCGCCAGCTACAGTATAATATTTTGTATCGTGGTTTGCTGTAAGAATTACTCTTTCTGTTAATTTTGTGGCTGCCTTGATTTCCGCCCACGCCATGACAAGAGCCTGCGCGAAGTATTCTTTAACTTTACCACCGAACTTCACAACCGCCGCTCTTGCAATCTCCCAAGCTCTTACCATAACGTTTTTCATTATTTGTTCCTCCCTTGTTATCTTATGTCTTTATTATAAACTCTATAAGGTTACATGTCAACCCTTGCAAGGTTAAAATTAATAAAAAAACCTATCCCACAAGGAATAGGTTTGATGCTTTTGCCTCTTCAACTTTTACGCCCGCTCGTTCAACATACTTTTGTACCGTACTCTTTGAAACTCCCATTTCTTGAGCCGTTTGATAAAGGCTGAATCCAAGCCCTTTATGCAGAATATACGCTTGTTTTTCTCTCTCGCTCAAATCATTTAGCGCCTCGTCTATTCGGAACCTTTCGCTATCTGATAATGTTGTGGGGCTTCCACAAGCCGCAGGCTGTGCGTAGGACTGGAGATATTGAGGGTCAAGGTATGTTGTCCTTTGTTGGTAGGATAGTCTATGGATACCTCTCCTACGGCCCGGTGGTATGCCTTTTTGCATCCACTCAATGCCTAGTTGTAAATCGGATATCATGGAGCCGACGACTTGTTTTTCTTCTTCCGGGCAGTTTAGCTTATACCCCATTAGCGCACTTCTTGCTTGTCGGTACTCTTTTAGCATTTTCTCCATGTTAATCACCCCTCTACATAATCAAATAAGTCGGTTTGCCCTACATAATCCTCTTTATCTACGATGTAACCTCGGGTATACCATTCTTCTGGTGCTTCCCGTCCATATTTAGGGTATAAGTCTGTTACGGGCCGTCCTGCTATCTGCTCCGGGTTTATTTCTTGTGCTATCTCAGACCACACCCAATGTGTTTTAGCTCGTTTTAGCGACATGTTCGTTGCCTCCCCTTGCATCCTCCGTTTGGTTTACCTTATCTACAAGTTCGTTTACTTTATCAATCAATTCATTGCAGACTTTAGATAGGATTGCTACATCAGTTCTAGAATCGTGGAATATTCCTTTGGTACCTGATTTACGTATTCGCGTTTTAATCTTTTGGATCATGTCTTATCCCTCCCTAACCCAAATACCCTTCGGCCCCCGGCTTCGCCTAAGCTTATTCGGTCGGTGTCGGAGGCCTCCGGCCTATGAGTTACGTTAAATTTTCGAACTATACATTAAAAAAATCTAATACCAATCCAAATCCCCAATAGCAAAGTCCACAGCGGAAGCCCAAGTAGAACCAGCATTATCAAGGCTTCAATGTCATATACAAACCTATATTTAAAATAGTTTTTCACTCTTTCCCCCTCCTGCATTTTCCGATGGTTCGTATCCACTACAATATTCCGGATCGTCCGCTCGTCCGTACAAAGGCATCCCTGTTTCCAGCCTGTAGTAACAGGCCGTGATCTTTACTCCATTTGCCACCATCTCCCGGTTGTAATAACAGCTCTTGCATTGGGCCATGATCTACTCTCCTCTCGTCACAGTTTGTGTCTTTAACGACATATACCATTCGGCCTATTCTTCTACTTCTTCCCATCCTCCGTCAATTTTGTCATTTGCCCATTCGTTCCAGTATTCTTCAATTACCTTGTCCCTTTCTTCTTTACTAAGCCCTTCTAGTTCTTCATCTGGAATCTCTATGGTTGTTTCATGACCACTAACGAATCCGATACCTAACGTAAACTTGAACTTTGCCATACTCTTTATCTCTCCCTTTGACCATCCTTATGCGGACTTTAGTTTTTCCATCATAATTTCGTTTATGTCCATACCCTCGTAGTCGTTACCGGCGTCAGTACAATACCATTCAAGCCATTCGTTTTCTTCTTCATCCCAATATTGCAGCCCACCAGCGTTAGCATAGTCGCCTTTAACTCGATTCTCATATTGGAATAGATCATAGTCGGCCAGAACATTCAAAATTTTCTCTGCTTCTTCTACGGATTCGACATCAACATTGAACGATTTCATAGGAATTTGAGGAATCCACCATACTCTAAGTTTCATTTTCATTCTCCTTTGGATTTAAGGTTGTTTAGGGGTTTATTCCTTCCCTGGTAGGTTAATAGATGTCCATTCAGCCAAACCCATAACCACATATCCTTCTTTCACAAATGCTGGATCATCAAGGATGTACGATACCTTCTTGCAAATGCCTGAACCAGTATAATTGTTCTTGTCCGGGTCAAACTCTCTTAATACCAGCATGTCGCCAAGTTGAAAATCCCTGTCGTTGCTCCGTATCTCGAATGTCTTGGTTCCATCCCACACAGCTTGGAAGTATTGAGGCCATATTTTAAGCTCGTGTTTGTTCACTTTGCTTCTTCCTCCTTTGGATAAAGGGATGCTTAGTACGCGATTAAACGCCTCTGCTTGCTCCTCTACGGTTTCTTCTTCGCCAATACCTGTTAAGGCTCTAAACTCGTCTATGTGCCTCTTAATGCGTACTAGCATGGTTAAAAGTCTTTCAGCACGTTCTTTCTCTGCTGCGTATTGTTGGAGCCAGTGCGGGAGGGCTTGACGATATTCATTAATTGCTGATTCTCTACAGGAATCCCAGTATGTTGTGAGTTGATTTCCTCTTCGATTGTATAAACTTCCATCGGGAAGCGCCGCCCATTTTTCCTCGGCGTATCTTTCACATAGTTCCATATCCTTGTTCCAGTCTCTAACCTCTGTCATACCCTACACATCCCCTTCTGAATATTCTCCTAAAAGATTCAATTCAAAGTTCATATAACTCCGATCTTCGGCCTTTCTAATATTCTTATCTTCGTAATCCACATAAAATTGTGTTCCGTTCAAAGTGATTTGCTTTGCATATGCGAATATGTTGATTTCATCCACCAAAACTATGTCGCCGTCACATTCGCGTTGATAAAAAAATCGTTGTTCCGGTTCAAGCTTGATTACGATTTCTTCAAACGATGGTTTAACCTGTTTAGTCATGGGATACCTCCATCCATTCAACATGTCCTCCACAACCTCCGGCGCGTACATCGTGCTCCTCTTGATATGTCACATGCTGTGGCGATACATTGACATTGCATATCGAACAGTACCAGCCGACGGAATATACCTTATCTCCCGGCTTTATGGTTGGTAAGGGGATGGGATTGAGAGAGAAGCAATCTTCTTTAAAGTCCCAATAAGTTGTTGTAGCACTATCTTCGGTCGGATTTTTTGTGTCATATGAATAAAATCGCTTGTTGATTGCAGCTAAAATTATGTCCTCGTTCGGATCATGCTCTCCATTTTCATACACATAATTTTCGTATGCGTCTTTTGAATCCTTATATTCTTTTAATGCTTCATCGTAGTTATCAAAAATACCGATTAGCCCTTCTTCATGCGAGAATACTACCCATTGTTTATCCATTGCCTCTTACCTCCCCTATTACGCTGGAGTAGTTCTTAATGTACTCTGGTATTTCATCAAATTTTTCCACCCAGAGCACATTAGCCACCTCCAAAACGTACTCTTTCTCCATATTGCTAATTACCTTTTGAGCATCCCTATCAAATGGGGATTCGGAAGGGTAGTAAGTCAAACTTCGGAGCATATCAACTACCCTAGATTGATGCTTTTCACCAACCGCTGTAATTACCGCCCTGCCTAGTTGTATATCTGTTATTACCAATTTCATACCTTTCCCTCCCTAACCTTAGGCCCCCGGTATGGAGGCCGTAAGGTGCGTTATATTTTCGGAATGTGCATTAGAAAAATCTAATTCCAATCCAGAGTCCTAATAGCAAAGTCCACAGCGGAAGCCCAAGTAGAACCAGCATTATCAAAGCTTCAACGTCATATCCAAACCTATATTTAAAATAATTTTTCACATTTTCTCTCCTTCGCTCTTTGTGTCGTACTGTGTCATAGATAATCTTTCCTATTAACGCTTCCCGTCGCCCTTACGCATCCTTCCAGCAACGTCAAATATTGATCGAGTCCCTTATGATTAAGACACGCCAGAAAGCCATAAGAGCCGATAAGTTCGGTTTCAGCTTGATCTAGTTCATCGTATTCTAATTTGACTATTAGGTCGTTTCGCATTTCTTGTATTGCTTTGATCTTCTGTTCTTTAGTAGCCATTCAATCACCTTCCCTTGCAACGTTATTTGTGTCTACACTTCTATAGCCGTATAGGGGCTAACCAGCACGTTCATTGAGTACAAATATCTTTTCAGCCTCGCTTGCCGCTACATCAATTGTTATGTCTCCGTGGATGTGATGAGATAGTTCAAAAGTATAATAGGGTTCATCCAGGTTTAATTGCCCGATGGCGTACACTTCAAAAATCATTCCCGGCTCAATCCATACAGGAGCATGCTCTGTTGTGTCGTCTCCGTCCCAATACCAGTCAAATTCATGCCAATCCTTAAGCATTAATTTATCTCCAGGTCGAAATGATAAATTGTCCAGTATGTTCATTCCTTATCACCTTCCCTTAAAGCAGCATTAACAATGATTTGTGCAGAGCCTAAAGTATGTCTCGTAGCCATAAGCGCTTGACGAAGTATATCTATGGTTGCGTCCTTCTCGGTAAGCTGTTGCTGCAAGTGATCGACAAGCGCAAGTACACGGTCAAACTCCACTTCCTCGCTCGTTGTAATTGGCATGCGTCCCTCTGCTACTCTGACAAACAATGCTTCTTCACTGACTATCAATTCATATCCATCAAGCATCTTATAGATTCGTTCTTTCATCCCTTTTACTTCTCCCCTCTAGACCTTATACGGCCTCCGGGCTTTGCCCTAAGCTTATTCGGTCGGACTCGGAGGCCTTCGGCCAAATGACTACTGTTTGCTTTCTCCCTTTAGGATCGCTATTACAGCAGCCTTTAATTGTTCGCCGTCATTGGTTTTGTCGTATTGCTCCACGGCCACGTGCAGACGATCAGATACTTCCTGTAGGATTTTGAAATATAATTGCTCTTTGCTCATTAGACGCCGCACATCCCCTCGCACTCGTTACCAAATCCATTAAAGTCGAATTCTAGCTGGTCCTCGTTTAAATCAACTTCATCCAACGGCACGCAGCTCCGGTGCAAGAAGACCTGTCCTTTCATCCTTGGCATGTTGCGGATCGCCTTATCGACCATTACAGCATCTTCCCAAGCCTTTGGTTTATTTCGCTTCATATCCAGCCACGTGGCGTCTGAATGAAAGGGGCATCCGATACACGACGACTTTGGAGGTACGGGATATCCATTTCGGGATAGCCAGTTCGTGCAATCTAGACGATTCATCATCTTTTCGATTAAGGGATAACGATTTATGATCCAACGCTCCCGAGAAGTTTTCACACGCTCGATCTCGTCCGTGCTGATGCCCATCCACATTGTTATGGGTTCTTTAATCTCACGGGCTGTTTTTACTCCCAGGAATCGTTTCACGGCTCTGCGAACCGGTTGTATCTTGTATTCGTCCGTACACTGTCGCATTACCATCCCTGTGTTTCCTTCATCGTCAAGGGTGAAGAACGGCAAGGAAGCCACTCTGGAACCGTCCTCTGCTGCCTTTAACAAGTCCTCCCGAATGTTTCCGTTTGATGTAAATTCAACAAGGATTCCATACTTCTCAATTTCTTGCTTAAGCCATTTGGAATATTCATATGTTTCTTCCTCTTCCCAACCGGGATCAGAGAAAACTATTAAATCCGGTTTGGGTTCAATCTCGCCCCGGCAGGCCATAAGAGCCATACAGGAAGACTGAACACCAACACCAAGCGATATTACATTCATCGTGCCACGCTCCCAATGTTGTTTTTTTGCGGCATATGCCGCCATCGTATCGACCGAATAATCCCGGGCCGTATAAGGGTGTATAAGGGTTATCCTTTAAGGTGGGATCACTCCACAAATTCGCTTTTCTTTCCGCATTTCTTACAAAGCACCACGTGTTTGTAATAGCCGCCACCCTTGCCGTCTGAATGGCCCTGGCACTCGATAGTGGTGTATCCTTTGCCACCGTAAATCTCATGCTTGTTTCCACACCAGCAAGTGCATTCCTTATCTCTAAAGGCCCCGGTTCGCTTCTGCTGCATTCTCAAACCTCCGAATAATATCGTCCACAACTTCACCAATACCCATTTCATATGTCCATTCCTTCTCAAACTTCCGCTTCGTCCATTCCAGTGCTTCTCTCATACGGTCATATTCAGATAGGAGATAGGCTATATCCATTGGTGCATTAGCAATTAGCACGGCGTTGTTTTTGTTTGATCCGGTAAAATCAGTTATCCATACATGGCCTTCTGGGTATTCTCCGCCGTATCCATCACCACGCCGCCAAATTTCTTTACCTTCCAAGTTCCATTCACCTTCCGTTGCTTTATCAAGTCGGTCTTTTATCTCTTGTATCCGGTCATTCATGGGGAGCCTCCTTTAACCAACCGTGTTTACCGTCGAACCATTCAGCGCCACCATAGCTAAATCCAAATCCGCTAATATCAATGTCCTCTTTGTCTATACCTATAAATTCCTCGATCTCTTCTGTTGGGACGCCGATACTTGTAAGTTTTTGCTTGTTTTCTGCCGTATTTGCCACTAAGCAGTAATAAAGAGTGCTTCCGTCAGCGTCATATTCCAGCACTTTCATGCTGTTTAAAATGTCCAGTTTGTTATTCATGGGACACCCCCAATAGTTTTTTACCTTCATCCGTTACGTGATATAAAACAGAACCTTCGTTCCATCCCGGGCGCTTAACTGCATAGCCTTTTTTCGCTAGATCGTTCCACTCCTGATCTTCGGTGCTAAGGTAGTAGTAATTTCTGTACGGCTTCTTCTTATAGTTGAGTCCTAATGCATGACGCATCTTTTTTTGTTGGCTCTCGGTTATGTTACTCATGGGTATTAGCCTCCTTATAGATGATGAGGGCATGAACAAGTGTCGCACTATCTGAATGATCGTAATTTGTACTGAATTCAACCCTAATGACTTCGGCGTTCGGATTACTCAAATTCCACAATTCCATTTGTTCCTCAAATCTGGTTTGACGATCGTAAACATGTTGGAATTTGATCTCACTGGCTTTGCCTATCATGGGTATTCCTCCTTTAGATGATGAGGGGTGATTAAACCCCTTCTTCGTCGTATTCAAATTGATTAATCTGAACGTCTGCATCCGCTTGAAAAGTGCAGATTCCGCAATATATCTCTACCGAGATTCCGTAGTCTAAAATCGTGTAGTCGATATCAAATGTCTCGTGCCCACAAACCGGACACTTCCACTCGTCCATTCGTGCCAATGTTCAACATCCTCTCAAATTTTAGTTTATCTATCTGAAAACTTTGTTTAATGGTTAAGCCGTATCTGTATCTATGGTGTTAGGGGTTACTGGGCTGCTGTTAGGCCTTTGTCGGTAAGTGTTATTGTTCGGGGAGAATCAGTTTTTCTTGTTATAAATCCGTTCTTTTCAAGACGATCGATGTGCCCGTTTACTGTCGATACAGATGCAAGCCCGACAGCGGCCTGAATTTCCCGGTTTGATGGTGGATATCCATGCTCAGTTTTATATTTAGCGATAAATTTTATGATAGCTTGTTGACGTTCGCCCATTTCAACCAACCCTTTCAAATTCGATTTCGATTCGCGGATTCTGCCTATCAACTTCCCAATCCATGACCCTTGGCAATGCAAGCTTGTCGTCCTCGTATATGCCCCCATCTTCTAAGGCGTCTAGCAGGACTTTAAAGCCGTTGTGAGTGTCACGCCTCCGTTTGTCCGGGAAGTAGAACCAAAGCCGTACAATGACCTTACACGAGGCCGTAGACCACTCATTCATTTGCCGCCATTGGGTTGCTCTGTAAACCGTATCCTCCAACCACGCTTTTGCTTCGGGCTTTAAAATTTTCATTTGTCGCCCTTTAACGTAGGCGTTTATATACATGTGGTTTACACTCGGGGCCGTTCCGGGCAAAATTAGTCGTGTCATCGTCTCGCCTCTTTAATCCGTTTTATTTGCTTGTTCAAAACCCTTTCCTCCGCGCCTATCCGTTTACAGTAATATTTCAACTGCTCCGCTTTGATATCGTCATAGCAATGGCAACAAACGTCTACGAGCGCCCATGTTGTACTTGCTACCTTTGTGCATCCTGGCATCTTACATTGCATTTTGTTCCCCTCGCCCTCTGTACTGTGATCGTTTTAAAATAGGCCCTCTTTGGCTTTCTCGTTGCTCGGCTATTTGATCGATCATATCCGTCACTTGCTCCACGACATAGGGTCTATAGATGCTTGCGGGGATGTTAAACATGCTTGCTTCTTTGAAAATTTGAGCCATGATTCCGTCAACTTCATCTAGCTTTTCAAAAAGGGGCAACTCGAATGATTGAAAGATTTCCTTTATCTCTTTGTTCCAGGTCCTCCGTTGATACTCTTTGCGTTTCTCGGCCTTTGTCAGTTTCACATGTTCCAGTTCTGCTGCTGCCCGAATCCGGTCCGGCCAATCTTTGCTCTCGTCGTTCATGATTGCCTCGGCTTCGAAACATTCCCTTCCGTATTGCATTGATCCCTCTATGTCTTTGTCTATCATGTCGTAATCGTCAATGTTCGCCACGTCTTATCCCTCCTTGCTTCTAAGCCTGTAGTTTAGTTCAATTCCGCCTTTTAGGATCACGAGGTAATCCCAACACATCTCATTAATCCGGCTGCCGATAGCTTCGTCAATTTGGCACAATTCGGCGATTGTCTTTTCAGAACTGATTAGGATCGGCTTCTTTTCGAGATAGCGGTAATTAATAATTGCGAATGTCTGCTCTATCACAAAATCCGTGATTTCCTTCCGGCCTTTAAATAGGTCGTCGATATAGAGAACCTGTGCCTGTTGAAGTTGATATATCCTTTGCTCCAGAGAGTCCAGATTGGCTTTGATTTCGTTAAACCCCTCGACGAATGGGAAATATAGAACCTGCGTCCCTTTAGCTAGTAGATTGTTTGAGATCGCCATAAGCAAATGTGTTTTTCCACACCCAGGACGCCCGAGAAGTGCGATACTTTTATTAGGGGTGTTTCTATCGTCCAAATCTTGAACATAGTTCCACGCCGCTTGAAATGCGTCCAATACGGCTTTGGGTCGCCCTTCTCGCCGGAAGTTCTTAAATCCTTTGCTTTGAAATTCCGGCGTTATCTTGCTTGACTTCAATAGCCGCTCTGCCGCCTTTTCATTTCGACACTCGCAAGGGATGGCGAACTCCGTTCCATCTTCTTTGCGGACAATGATAAATTCATCATCTTTGCACTTGGAACAACGGTATTGTTTATCTTGGGCCGGTTCTGTTTTGCTCGTCGAGGAAAGCGAATTCGCTCTTTTTCGAATCTCTTCCAGATCGAACCCCTTCATCGTTTCCTTGAGGCTCTTCACGTTGTTTATCCTCCTTCCACGGTTCGTCTATCCCGGTGGTTTTCCATCGTTTCAAAATGCCGTTTACATATGCGATGGACCTTTTCCCTGCGACTACCGCTGTTTTCATTGCCTCCTGATACCACCGATCGCCATATGTTTCAACAAGGTCGTCTATTTGATCTTTGATAACGGGGCTGATAGTTCCGAATCCTTCTTGTTCAAAAATCCGATAGGGGTTAAATGAATCACCACCACCAAAAATCTGTTCATATTCTGTTCTGTTCTCTTCTGTTCCCTTCTGTTCTGTTCTGTTCTGTTCAGAGGGAATCTCCGGGAACTTCCCGGAATTTCCCGGAAAGTCAGGGAATTTGGATTTTGTTCGCTTGTGTAATCCTTGTTGGTGCTTCTCGAAATTTTCGATTTGGATTATCTTTTCTCCGTTCACTTCGTACCATAAAATCAGCCGTTTTTCGCATAACCGCGCCAATGAAGCCTCTACATCGGATAGCGTTTTATCAAGCATTGGCACGACTAAAGCTTTAACTTTGGCAGGCGATCCAGCCAACCTGCCAAAGTCATCAGTGTGAGGAATCATCCATGTGAACAGGAGCATGTCGAAAATGTCCGGAAGCATATTTACTTTCTCTGAGATAGAGATAACTTTGGAGACCATTCGCTTCTCAGCCATCGTCTACGCTCCCTTTCTGTTCCGGCATTTTCCCGGAATTTCCCGGAATTTCCGAATTATTATAGTAAAGCCTTTGCCTATACCCTTCCGCCCACTCTCGACCTTCTGCCGTATAATCAATCCAATTATGGCAGGTCCCTGTATTAACTGCTGGACCGCATAGCATGGCAATGTCATTTACAGTTGTACTGCCCTCGATCTTCCACCGCCGGATTAAGTGTGCTGCCTCCAAGTATCCACCCTTACCGCATCGTTCGCAGCTCCCTCCTGACCGCTCCATTGCCGCTTGATAGACTTCTGGGGTAATTCGTCCCCGCATCTTACTAGTGGGCTTACGGCGGCGATATGAAGGTTTGGCAACGGGATTAAAGCCTAAGTCCATCTAGTTCACCCCTTGCTGATAGTCAATCCTTAATCTCAGTTTCAAGGCGTGCAATTCCTCAGTTGTAGATACAAGGGCATTTCTCCAGCGCATCATGTCTTGATATAGTTCGGCCTCTTTAATCCGCATATCATGTATGGCGATTTCTGCGGCGGCCGCTTTGCCCCCTGTTGCCGCTTTATAAGCAAGGGCATATTGATACTTGCGCTCTGCATAGTGTCGTTTATAATCTCCGTCCACTTGGCTCGATACGCGCCCGATGTACATCACGCAATTTGATAAAAGGTTGATCTTGGACATTAAAGCGCCGGGGTTGTCATCAGGAAGCGCGTCGGCCTCCTGACGTAATTTAATGATTTGCTCCAGGTAGTAATCGATATCCGCCATAGTTACACCGCCTTAAAACGGCAAGTCATCATCTGAAATATCGATAGGTTTGCCATCATCGTGGAATGGATCACCTGAACCGCTATTGCTTTGTTGAGACTCACCACGTTCCAAGAACCGAACGTTATCGGCTAAACAATCATTTGTGTAAATTCGCTTACCTTCGTTATTCTCATAACTCCCGGTTTGCCAGCGGCCCTCAACAGCTACCAGACGACCTTTGCGAAGATAGTTAGCGCACGCTTCGGCCGTTTGCTTAAAAGTAATGACAGGGATAAAATCAGCTTCGTCGCTCCCTCTCCGATCACAAGCAACCGTGAATTTTGTTACCGCTGTTCCGTTGCCGCTATATCTCAATTCAGGATCGCGTGTAAGGCGTCCAATAATAATGACTTTATTGAGCATTAGATTCTTCCTCCTTGGCTTTCTTCTCTTGGATCTTCTTAGTCAAAGCTTGCTCCATATCGGAATAGTTCCACTTTTCCCCGGTCTTTTTAGCAACCCATTCATTAAACCCTTGGAGACTATTGTTATTGAGCAGCTTCCACTTCGACTTAAGGGCGGAAGGTGGCTGTTTGGGTTGTTCTGTTGTTACAGGTTCATTGCCTCCGCTTTCCTTGCCGTCTGGATCGTCCTCGTCAGTTGGTAGACCAAGACTTTTTAAGAGATAATACCGCTCACTATAGGTCAACGCCGAACCGTAGGCTTTGGAAATTTCATCTTGTTGTCCGTAATAAGCCCAGGTCACCGTTTCTCTTTCGGTCGGGTTATCGCCATTAATCCACGTGTATGACATTTCCCCTTTGACCACAAAATCAAGTGCGTCCTTGCCCTTTGCCGTTTTGTAGGCGTGGGTATGGTGTTCACCAACTTGAGTTGAAGGCAGAAGCAAGAGGTTCAGTTCGTTCATTTTGTCTTTGATTTTCGAAAGAACCTGATTACCCGATACATACGAGTATCCGTAACTCTTGGTATCTTTGGAGAATCCTCCAGCCACTTCTCGCACTTTAACAAGCTTTTGCCATAAATTAAGATCGTTCATATAATCACCGCACTCTCAAAGACTTTTCTTGTACAACTTGCACGCCAGGTATTTCTTTCCCTTGCTTCCACGCCTCTATGATGTCTTTCTTCTGGAGTTGGGGAACTGGCTGCGGCGTAACGAAATACTTCTGCGGGATATAAAATTCATCCAATACGACAACCTTCGGCGGATTCGATTGCAAGGAGATGGTAAAGAGTTGCCCCTTCACCTTATCCAATTCCATCCGCTTCATGAGTGTTTCGACATTCTCTTTTAGTCTGGTGGCATTGTTCTCGATGGATGTACGTCGCGCTTTAAGCCGATCCTCTTCGTCTTTGATCGCTTTGGCCTCCACATCCAAAGAACGCACGACCTTAATCGTGTTCTCAATCTTCTCTTCGATCTTGCCCTCCAAGCCGTTAATCATCTCTTGAAGTTGCTCATTAGTTGGATCGTCACACGCCATATCCAGCAGTGTTTGATACTGTTCAGACAATTCATATAAACGCATAGGCTTTACAACCTCCTAAAAAATGTGTTATTGTTGCCGTAGAAAATTTTGATAAGTGCTTTTTAACGTCCTTGGTTGCCTCCAAGGGCGTTTTTCATTTCCCGTTGGTATGTTAGGTACTGCCGATAATGATATTCGCTAGGGAACGAAAACATAGGCTTCTTGCCTGCCGGGACCACGATGTTTCCCCCGGCTTTCGTCATTGCCGCCTGATCATCAAGGCTTTCGCTAAATTTTATTCGAATAGTCAAATTCGTCTAACCTCCTTATTAGCGCTCCTTCTTTACAGTCCATAGCTTCATCTGCGCAAGGCTTACAATGTGGCTGCCATACCTTCCCGGTAAAAACTTCATATTCAGCCTCCCGAGGGCATCCGGCACATTCGGTCATTTCCGTGCACCAAGATTGATTCGTAGCCATCGCATTTGTGTTTGCCATGCAGCAAATTTGAGGATTGCTTCTTTTTCCCCCTTGGTAAAGGAGTTCCATTCTGCTTTTGTGGTAAACATGTTCATGCTCCTTTCGGAATGTAATAAATGTGTACCGGACCGGAAAGTTCCTTGATTTGCTGCGGCGTCAGATAATCACTTGGTAGATTTACTCCCGGGGATTCGCGGTGCAGACTGTTTAACCGTTGAACGAATTTTCCTTTGTGTTTGGATTCATATCCCATATCACTCGGCCTCCACAAATTCGCCATTTTGCAGTTTGTAAAACGTATCGGCCTTGATGATTTCACCGTCTACCATGGCGGCTTTGATAGCCAATAGCGGGTAAGTATCCCCGTCCCATTCACCGCGCTCCAGAACGACAATGGCGCATCCCAATGAGCCTTTTGCTTTGCTGTCATATCCGGTTGCAATTGCTACACTATCTTTACCAGATACAGCCGCTGCGCTCCGGTAGCCTGTATTGGTTGCTGCGCTCTGGTAGCCTGTATTGGTTGCTGCGCTCTGGTCGCCTGTATTGGTTGCTGCGCTCTGGTCGCCTGTATTGGTTGCTGCGCTCCGGTAGCCTGTATTGGTTGCTGCGCTCCGGTAGCCTGTATTGGTTGCTGCGCTCTGGTCGCCTGTATTGGTTGCTGCGCTCCGGTAGCCTGTATTGGTTGCTGCGCTCTGGTCGCCTGTATTGGTTGCTGCGCTCTGGTCGCCTGTATTGGTTGCTGCGCTCTGGTCGCCTGTATTGGTTGCTGCGCTCCGGTCGCCTGTATTGGACTCTTTAGCGTTATCCCAATCTACCCTTGATTTGATATAATCAACGCCAGCCTTGATAAGTCCGGGCAAACCAATTTCGGCCTTGATATGCAAGCGCGTGGCGGCTACTTTGCTGTCATCGCCATCACGATCAAGTTCTCCATCTGCTTCAACTTCGGCAAAACGGCTATTCGCAGGATCGTAATAACCAAATACATCAAGTGGATTCTCGCAAAAGTGGAGGCCTTTGCTGCAAGCTTTAGCTTCCGGTTCTTCAAATGTTTTGCCTACTTCGTACTGCATTCCCCGACATTTCAAATCATTGTCAAACCCTTTCCAACCTTTTACTGTCATTGTTTTTCCTCCTAAAATTTTAGTTTTTCTATCAAAAAACTTGGTCTAAACTTCAAACAAATCATGTTCCAGCGCCTCTATACGTCCGCGAATATCATGCTGCCATTCATGCTCTTGTGCCTCATATGCAAGGAATGAGAGGCTTTTTAACTCGTCTAGCCGTCGAATCATCATCAAGTTTTGTTTGAGCAAAGGTTTCAGCAGATTAACAGCGACTTCATCTAAATTGATTTTTCCGTCTTGATTCATAGACATCCAAGTTATCCACGCCATCTTGCGGTGTATTGGATGTATGCCGATCAAGGGTTATCACTCCTTTCAATTAGAGAACTTTACCGTCATCTGTAATCACCAAGTCTTCGATAAACACGGACGATCCGTTAATCTCTCTCTCTCGATATGTTTTCAATCCGTTTTTAGCAGCGAATTCTTCCATCAATCCTGGATGCCCTTCAAACTTCCTAACATTGCTTATATCAGACATGTACTCAATTATCAGGTCAGCAATATCCCAATTCTGATAATCCCAAAGGAACTCAAAAGCGTCCCCGATCTTTGTATCAAGTCCGTGTTTGATACACACATCCATTGTGTAAAAGTAATCTTTAGTTTGATACTTATGACCGTCATAGTCTTTTTCGATAGGAAACAAAATCATTAGTTGCCTTGGTGTTAGTAATCCTATCCAATCAAGCAATACCGACCTTGCATTAAATCGGATATAAGCCTCTTCTATCGTCTGTGGCTTCGTTCTCTCTCTGCCCATAACCCTTACTCCCCAATAAATGAGTTTCTTGTGGGTTTCAAAATCGAACTCAACTTCGTCAAAGAAAAAATTGTTTATTAGTTCGTTTTGATACTGGCGAAAGTACAGGTCTTCATATTTGGTCATAAGCGCCTCCTTGTTAAACTGCCTCAGACTTTCTGTCCATTAACGGAACGATTCCGCGGTTTTTCAGAATTTCATGAATGAACAATCTTCCTTTTTGCGTCCATCTTGTATTCATTGTCACATCCGGGTCGCCATTGCTACGTGTAATATCAATCGTTTCTGACTTCGTATATCCCTTATCGTGATGATTGCGGTATAAAAGCCATTGCTTGTTTTGTTTAAATTGAACACGTTCAGCGTGAAGTATCTTGTTGAGTTGTTGACCGCTCATGCCGTAATCTTTTGCAATTTGAGTAATGGTCATTGTGCCTTTGGATTGCAAGATACGATCTAAGTAGCTGATTTTAGGCTCATACTCGGCTACTCGCTGTTCCAGCATGAGTGACTTGGTTTCTAAGGCTTGGCGTTCCTTTTGTTCCTGTATCCAACGTTCGGCGCGTTTGATAGGGTTGTCGATCATGTAAGATGGCACCGAAAGAGATTCAAGTTTCTTTTCCACCTCAATGAAATATCTCCGTGCTCGACGTCCTTGTTCGTTGTTCTCTACCATTGCCAGTTCTTTTGCCATATCAAGTTTGAGAATATAATCGTGCTGGATAACATTTTGACGTTCCCCCGTTTTGGTGAGTGTTATTACAAAGTCTTCGTTTTCAACGAATCCGTATTTTCGGATACGTTCCTTGATCCAATCGGTATACTTAGTCCCGACTTTCAATCCCTCATGTAACTCCCGGCCATCTACGATCCGTTCGCCAGTATCTGTTTGATAAACCGGGATTAAATCGTTAGCGATGATTTGTCTGTTCATTTTCTTACTCCTTTCTAATAGGACTTTTGCTCTCCCTGTCGAATAATGGAATTAGAAGGGAGGTGTTAAGTTTGAAACTCGACCGCGAATGTGTAAGAGATGTTTTGTTGTTAATTGAATCCTTTGATCGCGAACAAGTAATTACATCCGATGAATTATTGAATCTCCAGGCGTTAAACAACTACGGTGAAAGCACTATACTTTACACTGTCGAAAAGCTGGATGAAGCGGGTTTTGTGAACGTAAAGTTCATGCCAGTTCTTGGCGGTGAAAATCCGTTTTTTCTTCAAAGTATCACTTGGGAAGGGCATCAATTCCTGGATACTATCCGCGATCCAGCAATATGGAGAGAAACTAAAAGTATTGCTTCCAAAGTTGCTAGCGCATCACTGACTGTTCTTTCCGATGTCGCCGCCGGCGTAATGAAGAAAACTTTAGGACTTGAATGAGAATCCCTCTTGGTTAAGAAATTCATGCAATTTCTTTAGAAAAGCATCGTATGTTTCACATGATCCGCTGGGATTGGAAAAAACTAATTTCAAGGACATCTCGCCACTTTCCAATCCCTGTTTGATCTCGTATCCTTGAACTCCTACCTTGATTTTTTCATTAATCATCTTTCCTTCTACACCTCCTTATGGGTTAGTAGGTTCTTACTAACTTGATTTTTGAATGAGTGCTTGTTGGTATTCCTCAATCCATTCACGTTTGATCTTCCAGCATCCTCCGTCTTTGTAAGCTTTGATTTTTTTGGAAAGGATGCGGCGTTTCAGCGTTTGTTCGCTGATCCCCAAGTGATGCGCCGCTTGCTTCAAACTCATGATGTGTGGAATATGGGACATTTTAATTCCTCCTTTAAATTTTGATTTCGCTTGAAGAATTAAAGTTTAACTTTAATTATTAGTCAAAAAAATTTATTTCTTCAAGCCTGCATTCGAAGATTTCTGCCAAGATTCTTGCATCATTCATCGAAACATCACCTGGACGATCCTCCATTTTCGCATAAGTCGAAGGATGTACCGATAGAATTTTTGCAATTTGGGCTTTTGGCAATCTTCTGTAAGCCCTCCATTCACGGAGGGTTTTAACGGTACTTGGCGTAGCGTTCGGAACCATGTAATCACCTCCCGTTGTCTAGATAATATTAAAGTTTAACTTTGATGTCAACTGTTTTTTTTAGAATTTTAAGTATAACTTTAATTTTTTGTGGTAATTTTAGATGTGTTGTGATAAGCTATTGAAAGAATTTATTGCGATGGAGGATATCGGTGTGAAAGACATTTTCTTTGCTGAAAATTTAAAAAGGTTTCGCGAGGCTAAAGGTCTTACAAAAGAGGAGTTAGGAAGCAGAATCGGTGTAACTGGCGCAACAGTCGGTTTATGGGAAAGTAAAAAGAACGAACCGCGCATGGGAAAGGTGCAATTGATCGCCGGTGTTCTCGATGTTGGTGTTGATGATTTACTTTTCAGTGAGCCGCCTACTGAACAAGGGAAATTACCTAACATGGACGAGCTTTCAGAAATAAAAAAGCGTGGAATTAAAGCAATCCTCGAAATGTCTGATGATGATTTAGAATTAATTGTTCAATTAATGGAAAAAAATCTTAAGTGAATTGGGCGGTGATACGCATGGCAAGAAGAAAAAAACTTCCTACTGGTGTAAGAGAGAAGAATGGCAGATATACATACAGATATGATGTTTATGAAGTCGAAAATGGCAAGAACCGTCGAAAACAAAAAGAAACCCCATCCTTCGCCACTCCCGAAGAAGCATATGAAGCCGGCGTACTCATCAAAGCTCAACAAATTACTGGTACATACGTAGATGAGAAAAACTTCACTTTTAGTGAATGGGTTGATAAGTGGGTAGAAATTTATCGTAATTTAGGAAGAGCAGATAATACTGTAAAAACATTGGAAAGCAAATTGAGTGTATTAAAGAAAGAGTTCGGCGGGATCAAATTAAAGGATATAACTTCTTTGCAATATCAAGAGTATCTGTTCCGTCTAAAAAAAGATGGAAAGAAAAAAAACACATTGTTAGGTATGCACAGTGCCATGAGATCAGTTGTTAAGGCCGCTGCTAACCCACCATATAAAATCATTGCAGAGGATTTTACCAAAGGAATAGTATTCCCTGAATATAAAGAAACATTGACTGAATTGAAAAGCAAGAAAAACAAGAAAGCCAATTATCTAGAAAAAGAAGAACTGGCCATATTTATTAAGACGGCTTATGAACTTCCTGATAATCCAGAATATGCCGAGACTGAAAAGGATCGTCTTGTATTGAGACAAAACGCAAGGGCGTTACATATATTGGCTTTTACTGGTTTAAGAATTGGCGAACTATGCGCTCTTGAAAAAGAGGATATTGACTATGAAAACAAACAAATTAATGTGATAAAAAACCTATACTATCAGGACGGCATCGAATCTTTTACGTTGGGGCCACCCAAAAATGAAACGTCCGTTAGAGAAGTTGATATGACAAATAAGGTCGTTCAACTTTTCAAAGAACAAGAGTTCGAACTAAAGAAGTTGAAACTTATGTTGGGTTTAGACGTTATATATAAGAGTCATGATTTTGTTTTTATGAATGGGATACGAAAGCCTGGGTATCCCTTGTCTCCGTATTCTATTAACGCTTATATGAAGACTGTATTAAAAAAAGCCAAGCTTCCTACAAACCTGACACCACACAAATTGCGGCATACTTATACTTCTTTGAGCGCCGAGGCCGGAATTGACTTGTCATCCATTCAGAGGCAGTTAGGACATGCAGACGACGAAATAACTAAGACTATTTATCTACACGTAACCAAAGCTAAACGAAAGAGCGATATAGAAAAACTTGAGGAATTAATGAGTAGTGTGGAATAAGTTTGTGGTTTGTGGGTTGAATGTGGGTAAAAACCCGTAAATGTCATAATTTTTAAGGGTTTATTAATATAATCTTAATCTATCTTTAAGAAATGTCATTTACAATGTGTAGTATGAGACCACTGTATAGAGGTGATTAACTATGAGAATTCTAATTACATTCCAAAACAATCAAGTTCCCGTATATTTCAACACCGATACCAAGCAACCTGTCCAACGTACTTTGAAGCTGTTGACCAGCGCGCTTGAAAATAAATTCAGCAACGGGAAAAGAGCACTGAAGAAATGTCTGAACTCGCTGATCAGCATTGAGATCGAAGGCTCCGAAGCGATCCTGCACAGCAAAAGCGAATTCGACTCATTGGCATTGTCGCTCTACTAAAAATAAGGTTTAGACCCACCCCCAAATGAAACAGCGGCGGCCTAGGACTTGAAAAAGTCTTAGACTGCCGCTGTTTCTATGTTAACCGGGTTAAACCGTTGGCATTTTCTTGTTCTCCCCTATGTAATGAACAGTCCGGGAGCGTATCACAATCGAGATTAAGAGGCCCTCGCGGCGGTTAAAAAACTGCCGCTTTGTGGGCCTCTTCTTCGTGCAGCGCTTTCTCGATCCGAATCAGGAACAAGCGCAGCAGGTTCAAACGCATCGGTTCATAGGTACAGGTTTGGATCTTTTTGATGATAAACCGGTCTATGGCCATGCCTCCTCCGCCTCCATTCAATGATAGAGCCCGGCGCAGGAACATTTTTCCTGCAGCGTTCTTACTCCTACATTAACCCGTTATTCACGGATTAAACGGATTTGCAAGAGGCCTGACGAATTAATCCAACTCTTGCTCGAAGCGTCTCCGCTGCTCCCCTTTTCCCCGGGGAGCGTTTTTCTTCCCGCTTGTTTTACGGTCGCTGCGCTGCCGGGACCGTTCTTTGGCGGCCTGGAACTTCAATTCGCGCTGAGTTTTCCGGTAATTGTCGAGCCGCTTTGGGTCGAGTTCCCCGCTTCGCAGCGCCGCCTTCACCGCGCATCCGGCTTCCCGCTCGTGGCGGCAATCCCCGAACCGGCAGCGTGCGGCAAGCTCCTCGATGTCCGTGAAGGCTTCCGACCAGCCTCCTCCGGCATCGTCCCAAAGCTGCAGCTCGCGCATGCCCGGCGTGTCGATCATGACCGCGCCCTGCGGCAGCGCGAACAGCTCACGGTGCGTGGTCGTATGGCGGCCGCGGCTGTCGCCTTCACGGACGTCCTGGGTGAGCTGGATCTCTTCGCCGGCGAGCCAGTTGAGGATCGTCGATTTGCCGGCGCCCGAGGAGCCGGTCAGGGCGACCGTCAGGCCCGGGCGAAGCAGAGCCTCCAGCCGGTCCCTGCCCCGATCCTCCATGGCGCTGACCGCGATCACCGGGACGCCGGGGGCGATATTTTCCGTCTCTCTTACGTACTGGTCCGGATCTTCGCACAGATCCGCTTTGCTGAGCAAGATTACCGGACTCGCCCCGCTGTTCCAGGCCATGACGAGATAACGCTCCAGGCGCCGGAGATTGAAATCGTGGTTCAGCGCGGCCACGAGCAGCAGCACATCGACATTCGCGGCAATCAGCTGCTCGGTGGGCACCGAACCGGCGGCCCGGCGGGAAATCCGGCTCACTCTGGGCAATATGCCGTGGATGATGCCGTCCTTCTCGCCTGCCGCCATATGGCGCAGCGCGATCCAATCGCCCACGGCCGGGTAGGTCCCCCTGTCCGTAAGCTCGTGCTGCAGCCTGCCGGACAGTTCGGCCCAGCCTTCACCGCGCTCCGTGGTTACGCGGTACTTGTGCCCGTGGTCGGCCACGATCCGGCCGGGGACCGCCCCTGCGAGCCCGAGCCCGGCAAAGGCCTCCTCCCACTTCGGTCCCCAGCCCAGCTTGATCAATTGGCGGTTCATGCTGTCGTTCAGACGGTTCAAGTTTTCCGTTAAATTCAAATTGAATTCCTCCGATTTTGTTGAAAGTTAGCCCCATCTCCTGCTTAGAGGCTTTAGATTCCGGTTAAACGCAAAAAAGACGCGGCCACTTCTCCCGCGTCGTCTCGCTTCATTCCCAGGAATGTCAAAGAACATCTCCGGACACGAAAAAACCGCAGGACCTATACGGTCCTGCGGCAGTTATGCATGGTCAAGGCAATATTCCGTCATCAAAGACAACAGACTATACCGCTCACTTTAAACCAATAACTTATCCTGTCCGGAGACCGTAACCATATGCTTCATCGCAGCGAACAACGTATTGTTTACTCCGTACATATTTACCAGCCTCCTTGAAAAGATTTGTCTACATCATATTCGAATCACCGGTCGTTGTCAACCAAAGTTATCCAAATGATCATTCGGCCGTCCGGCACCAGTTCTCAAGCAGAGGAGCCAATTCATTCAGCTCATTGATCGTGCGCCAAGGCTCCCCGCCCGCCAGATCGTCGGACCAGGCGTGCTTGCGCAGCAGCCAGACCCCGCGGATTCCGACGCGGGAGGCTCCCCATATATCGTTGCGGGGATGATCGCCGACGATGATCGTCTCCTCCGGAGCGGTGCCGAGCTTCTCCAGCGCGATCCGGTATATCCGCTCGTCCGGCTTCTTGATGCCGATATCGCCGGAGACGACGATCGCGTCAAAATGAGCGCGCAGGTTGAGCAGATCGATTTTGCCGTGCTGCAGATGGCTGAATCCGTTCGTTATGACGCCTAGCTTCAGGCCGAGGCCTCGGCAGGCTTCCAGCGCCTCCACCGCATGATTCATCACGCGCGCGTGGGTCATGTAATTTTTATCGTAATAAGCCTTGAGTTCGGTTAAATCGGGCTTGGCCGTCCAAGACAAATTCTCGATCATTTCCCGGAAAAAGCCCTCTTTCGGCCGGTATCCGTCCGCATCGCTCTCGATCATATATGCGACGAGCTTCTCCATCTCCTCCGGACTGCCGACGCTCAAACGCTCGCTAACCAGCTGACGCGCGAATTGCGAAAACGTCCAATCCCGGTCCATCAGTGTATTATCCAAGTCAAATAAAACCGCTTTAATCCGTTCCATGCCTATCCCTCAATTTCTGTATTGATCTCTTTCTTTATTGTAAAACAGCCTGTCAACCGGAGTCTCCGGCAAAATTCACCGCAACTTGCGAGAAATCCATGCAAAAAAGCGCGGAGGACCTTCCGTTCGGAAGGCGCTTCGCGCTCTATGCTTGATTCGTCTGCAATTTATCTAGATGAACCTGCTAAATGACTTGCTCCGGCCGATGGGTCAGCAGCATTTCCTGATCCGTAATGTACAGCGGGAAAGGAGGAATCTCCTTCAGGTAATGCTCTCTTTTCAGCAGATAGAAATCGACTTGATACGGCTGATGCGGTTTTAAAACCGGCAATTTCCCTTTCTCTTCCACATATACATCCACCGCCACTTGCACGAGGTCGAGGTAATAGGGAATCTCGCGGTCCGCCTCTTCAAAAATCTCGTAGGTTTCACGCGACAAATAAAATTTCTGTTCGCTGACCCCGCCCAAGTAACGCGTCAACCGGGGCATATCCAAACTTCCGTCGGACATCAGCAGCGACTTGCGGTTAATGCCGTCCGGCATTTCGGCTTCATATTGAAGCACAGCCTTTTTGACCTCGTCCAGCGTCACCTGCACGGCAGGAGGAGATCCGGCAGAAATACGGCGCTTGCGGCTATTTTTCATCCAGAATAACATATCAAATACCTCCTAACTTGGTTTATCAAAGACAGGAAGCGTTTTCACACTATTATTGTATCCTGAAAGTTCAAATTTGAACGTACTTTGGTCAAATCTTCATGAAATTGACAAACCCGGGAAGGCTTTTTAAATCCGAAAAGCCTTAGCACATCTCTGGATATTCTCCGGCGATTGCGGTAGGATGATAATGTTCGGCTTGTAAAATTCACAAATTTGGGAGGACTCACATGCAAGACGTCATTATCATCGGAGCGGGTCCTTGCGGACTGTCCGCGGCCATAGAGTGCCAGCGACGCGGTTTACATACGATTGTCATCGAAAAAAACAACCTCGTCCACTCGATCTACTCCTATCCTACGCATATGCAATTTTTCAGTACGCCTGAAATGCTGGAAATCGGGGATATCCCGTTCGTCTCGCCCAACGAGAAACCGTTCCGCCACGAAGCGCTCGCTTATTACCGCCGGGTAAGCAATCATTATAATGTGCAAATCGCCGCTTATGAAGAAGCTACCCGCATCGAACGCCAACCTGACGGTACGTTTATCGTACATTCCGTGACCCGCAGCGGGGAAAAGTGGGAATATCCTACCCGGTATATCATCATCTCCACCGGATATTTCGATCATCCTAATATTTTGGGGATTCCTGGAGAAGATACGGGGAAAGTGTCCCACTATTTCCAGGAAGCCCATCCGTATGCCGGCATGAAGGTGGCGGTGATCGGCGGCAGCAACTCCGCCGTCGATGCGGCGATGGAGCTCGTCCGCGTCGATGCGGACGTCACGGTCGTCTGCCGGAGCAAGGAAATGTCCGAGTCCGTCAAGCCTTGGGTCAAACCCGTGTTCGAAAGCATGGTGAGCAAGGGGAGAATCAAGCTGCTGCTGGAATCGCGGGTCATCGAAATCAGGGAGCGGGAAATAGTCGTGGAGTCGGCGGACCGGCGGGAATCCGCGGTGCTGCCGAACGATTTCGTGCTTGCGCTGACCGGCTTCCGGCCGGACCGCAAGCTGATGCTGGAGGCCGGCGTGCAGATGTCCGGCGAAATGGAAAAGCCGGTGTTTAACCCGGACACGATGGAGACGAATGTGCCCGGCATTTACGTGTCCGGCGTCATCGCCTCCGGCCGCAACGCGAACGAAGTGTTTATCGAAAGCGGCCGCGGGCACGGGCGGCTGATTGCGGAGCATATTTGCGGCCTCATGCAAGGCGAAGCCGCGCAACACCCGGGCGACGCCGAATAAGGAGAATTGCAAACATGAATCAAATCGACATGGTGTCGCTCGTACTTTTATTTATGGCGGCGCTTGGAATTTTCAGCAGCAATATGCCGATTACGATCGCGATGATCGTTCTGCTGCTGGTCCGGGTGCTGCATATGCACTACGCCTTCCCTTGGCTGGAGAAATACGGCTTGACCGTAGGGATCATCATCCTGACGATCGGGGTGATGGCCCCCCTCGCCAGCGGCAAACTCTCGCTGCAGACGATGTGGGCGTCGTTCTTTCACTGGAAGTCGCTGCTCGCCATCGGCGTCGGCATGCTGGTCGCCTGGCTCGGCGGCCGCGGCGCCTCGCTGATGGGCAGCCAGCCGACCGTGGTGGCCGGCCTGTTGATCGGCACCGTGCTCGGCGTCGCCTTCTTCCGCGGCGTCCCCGTCGGCCCGCTGATCGCGGCCGGGATCTTGTCGCTGCTGATCGGCAAGGCGTAGCAAGAAGCAAAAAGGTTGCCCCCGTGACATTTGCGGAGGCAACCTTTTTTGCATGATTTCTTAAGTTAAAGAATCGCCTTTTCAAATTTTTTTATTACAAAAAATAGAAATGACTAAATCTAGTCAACTTTGGAATATCAATAATGGCACAATATTTCACATATTTTTCCATGAACTTATTGTTAGATAACACCCTTTTATTGTATATTGATTTCATATAGTGAAAAAAATAACCATATTTTACAATAATCACATTTTAAGAATGACAATATTTAAAAAAGAAAGGAAGTGAACTATTATTTTTATCAATTCGAGAGGAGAATGAATATGATGATTGTCAGTTTAAAACAGACTTTCATGTTTTGTATTTCGTTAGCCTTAGTTTTTACTCCATTAAGTCTACTAAAACCAAATTATGTTTATGCAGCAATCCCCCCTATTAATTCAACTTCATATTATATGGGAACGGTTGACGAAGACACCCATTATGGCATTGGTTATGCAATAGGTATTAACCATAGGAATAGAAGTGGTAAGGATGAAGCTATTATCTTAGATTATGGCGGGCAGAATTCCACGGGTACTGGTGCAACTCTTAGAACTAATCCTGATGCAACATATGCACAAATAAGAGATGCTGTCGTCCAAGTTGCTCGTGGTTATTATGTGGGTACTGGATCCGATTTGGATTCACAATTATTGATTATAGTGGGAACAAACAATTCAGCCTATCAAGTAACTAGTACAGGTGGAGAAGCATGGGCTGAAATGGTTAATGAAATTGGTGAAGATACTGAGGTATACGATTCACAAGTTTCAATTGCTGGTGGAAATGATATGGAAATTGATTTTGCAACAGCTACAAAAACTAGAAATTGGGCGAATGGATATGAAGATGTCAATGACTATCCTTATTATAATTATGGTGATGCTGCTGGTTGTACGACAAGTGTTCTATATGACGGAGAAGATGATCTTGATTGCGTAGCCTATGAGAATACTTGGTCAATGAGCGATTATATATTATGTATCATGGGATGTTCCATCAGCTATGGTTCTTCCTCAAATTTATAATTCATCAATGGCCAAACAATGGAAGAACATAAAAAAGTATGGAGCAGTTAGTAAAGGGGATAAAATGTACATTTCCGGTACATTGACACAAGAAGAGGCGTGTATTCAAAATCCCAATGATGCAACATGCTCAGGTACCAACTCCCCCGCGGAAGCTTGGGAAGATCTAAATGAACGTTTGAATGATGATTCAGATACAAAACAATCAAATATTGAATATTCGACAGATATTTCATGGTATTAAAGATATTCAACTAAATATTGGGGTGATCTTTTATGAAATCGATAAAAATAAAAGCGTTTGTCGGAATTTCTACCCTAGTATTAATTTTTGGGGGTGTCACAATTTTCTCTTCAGAATTAATCGATGTTAGTGCAGCAACCTCTCCGTATGAAGAATTCCCCAAAGAAAAGCGAGAAATGCTGGAGAGCATTGAAAGAAAAAAATATGAAGCACGTTCTGAAATTGCCGGGAAAGAAATTGAACTAAAAAATAAAGAAGCGGAACTAAAGAGGACAGAGGATTTAAAAAAATCACTTACCAATGAAGAATCAGAGGCTCCAATTACAACAGAAATTCTGGATTTTATAGATGACCCTCTTCGGAACAAAGTCATAAAATTTACAAATGGGTGGATTACTCCGACCGAAAGTGGAGCAGTTTCTGTGTATGGTGGAGCTTTAGTAAATGACTTAGAGCAAGGCGTTGTTTTAGTTCGCCATTACGACGAAAAGCGGTTTATGACCGGTAGCAGTATTATTAAAACCCCAGATAAACTAGGGGCAATTGAAATCAAAAACTACAAGGATATGGTACTCACTTTAGTTACTGAAGATGGAACGGAATTGCAATTTGATGTGAGAGTCGAGAAGTTCCAACAGTAAAGGTTGGGGGGATTACTTAATCCAATCGTATAAAAAAATGAATGGGATTGACATGATGTTCAGCCCCTTTTCCATTTTCCATTATTTCGTTTAATTTAGATGATCCAAAAGGCGATATTTACGGTTTCCGTCCAAGGATTTTTCAAGGGGTAAGGGCTTGTCTGCCATTCCACCATAGCTGCAAAATAAAAAAGATAATCAAAACTGCCTTGAACTAACTTTAACAGGTTATTCTCCACATGCGCATACAAATTCAAACTCTGCGGATTATTTGTCTCTCCCTCATACGTATCCTCAGTACACAAACCGCCCAAGCTCGGAATCGAAATATCTAGCTCGTGCGTAAGAGAAATCATAACCTAATCCGGTGTAAACCGAACATGTTATCCGGACCCGGGTAGTTCAGGTCGAATTTCTCCGGATCTTCGCTGTGCCGAATTCGTCGTAGTGGTAGCGCAAGGCGACTTCGCCGTCTTCGTTCAACAGGGCGAGCGGGCCGCTCAGCATGTCGTTCAGGTAGAACAACTAAAGGCTTGGCCCATTCGCTGACTTCGGTCGCGTCTTTAAACCGGGACAACCCCGCTTCTTTAACCGCGGCGGCCTCATCTTCGACCTTCACGTCAATCGCGCGGACAAGCATCGCCATCATCTGCTCGCGGGTAAGCGCATCGTCGGGTCTGAAGCTTCCCTGATCTCCTTCGGCAATCCCGGCGGCCGCAGCCGCTTCAACCCAGCCATAGCTCCATTTGGACGCCGCGACATCTTTAAACGTCGGCTCGGCAGGCGAAACCGGCTTAATCCCCAGCGCGCCGGCCAGCATTTTGCTGAATTGGGCACGCATCAGTGTATCTTTTGGCGCAAACGCGTCGGCTCCCACTCCGTCCACGATGCCGCGGGCGGCAAGCACTCCGATCTCATTGGATGCCCAGTGGTTTGAAGCTACATCGTCGAAGGCCACATTGCGCAGCAGTACGGCGTAAATCCCGGAAGATGAAATATCGGTTCGCACATACCGCCCTTCGGCGTTGTCCGTTATTCCGCCGACATAAGTCCAATAGCCCGCCGCTTCATCATATTGATAGATTCCGAGCTGCTCGCAGTAATCCTCGTCTCCGTATGCAAGCGAAAGCTCGGCTTCCTTGCCGAAATCCGCGGCGGCTTGAATCCGCCATACCGCGCCTGCCGCTTCCAGCGTCCGGCCTTTCTCATCCGTCAACGTAAAATCATTTCCATCCAGCTCGGTCAGCGAAATCTCGGTGTCCTCGGTAAAGGTGCCCGGCACAATCACGAGCTGCGCACGTCCATCCGCCGATCCGACCGTTCCGCCCTCCACGCCGACAACGATCTTGGTTACTGAGGGGGCCGCGGCATTCCCTTTGTTAGCGGATCCTCCAGATGAAGATGGAGACGATGTCGAAGGTGAAGGGTTCGACCCTTGTCCTCCCCCGCCCGTCCCCGGTTCCGTGGACGATCCGCCCAAAGCGACGTAACCGAGCGACCCGTCCGTATATGTATAAATCAGACGGTCTCCGCTAAAGCCTATGTATTTTTTTCCGGGATCGTTCCCGGTAAGGTCATACACTTTTGCCGTGTCCAGGCTGACTCCCTTCAATACCGTTTGCCCGCCTTCGTTGATCAGAAAGGCAGCCTTCGTATCGCCGATCGACATAAAAGCGTACTCTTCGTTTTTGACGCTCATTTCGGTCAAGTCTTGGACCGGGGCAAGCTGATCATCCAGTGAAATTATGGCATACTTGCTTTCCAGGTCTCCGTTCTTTTGCTTGAACAGCATATGCTCCCCATTAGTAACAAACCAGTCGACATAATTGGATCCGCCCAAAGCGACCAGGGAGCGGTTAATCCCGCTGTCCAGCTCCAGCACACTGAGACCGCCGTCGCGGGCGTTAAGGTAGACGACCCGCCCGTTCATCAGCACGGGATATCGTCCTTCGCCGAGATTGGCTTCCGCACCTGTCTTCAGATCGTGATAGATCATGTTGCCATACTGCCGGGTATCCGACCAGACGACACCGTTGCCGTCGACCGTCGGATTAGCGTACGGACCGTCGGTTCGGTTCAATTTAAGTTCGGCCCCGGTTCGTAAGTTATAGCTGTAAATGTCCCAATCGGCGGAGGCGAGACCCTGCTCCCCCTTGTCCGCCCAGACGATCGTTGATCCGTTAATCGCCGGCACATCTTTGGGCACATTCCGGTTCGTTACGGCTGTCTGTTCGCCGGTCGAAGCGTTTTGAACATAAATCTGCTTTTGTCCATTCCCGTCCGTATTCAGCCAGACGACGTAGTCGCCCGATATACTGTAATCGGACCGGCTTACCCCGCTGCCGCTGCCCGCGCTTAAGGGCTCTGCATGGGATACGGCGGAAGCCGGTCCGGCCAGCAAGCCGGAAGTTCCCGCCAAGCAAGCGGCAGCCCAAACGAGGCCCAAAACACGGAGCCTGCCCCGTTTTTTCGTTGTTCTCATGTTCATCTTCGCGTAATTCCTCCATGATTTTTTTGACACAAGAACAGTTTGCAACTGTAATCTCTTACTTCAACTTCCCTCCTTCTATATGACTGGTTACTTAGAATCAATATCTAGTAATCGCAATTCCTATATCTGTAACTTATGTCTTATTTGATATGTCGGAAGTACGAATTGGAAACAGAAGGATCAGGAGTAAATATAGTACTTTGGTCCTGATCTTCATTATTGGTAATCTTTGATAGAGGGTTACTCTTTTTCTAACGTTCAACAATACACGATACACGCTGTATAACTCGCTAGATGTGTCCTATCATTCATTCGGGCAACTAGGAATCACCGGATTCCTGAGGTTTTGGTTTGAGAGGGGGGATCAGCGGGGCATTGGTTAGGTGGTAGTATGGTATATCTGGATGTTAATTAACTGTATTTCCTCCAGCTATTTTCCCTGAATCGTCCAATATTGGTAAAATAACTGCATTACCTCCAGCTAATCGGGCGAAATTCAGCTCAAACGAAGGTTTTCGTCCAAATTAGCTGTAGGTTTTCCTTCTAAAGGTGCAAATGAGCCGCGAGACCCCTAATTAACAGGAGGTTATCCAGTTAATCGTTAATCAATCAGCTAGTTTGAAAAAAACCCGTCCCAAACGCCGGAGCAACATAACCTCTCGGACGATATGGAACGGGCTTATTCTGTATTCTGCTATTCATGCGGGTTTAAATTTTGAATATTGTATAGCTGCGCGTACACGCCATCCTCCTTGGCCATCAGCTCGTCATGCTTGCCGCGCTCGACGATCGAGCCGTTCTTCATTACGACGATGAGATCGGCGTGCGTGATCGTCGACAGCCGGTGGGCGACGATCAGCGTCGTCCGGCTCCTGGACAAATGCTGAAGCGACTGCTGGATCAGATGCTCCGACTCGAGGTCGAGCGCCGAGGTCGCTTCGTCCAAGATTAGGATCGGCGGATCCTTCAGGAACACGCGCGCGATCGCGATCCGCTGCTTCTGGCCGCCGGACAGCTTCACGCCCCGCTCGCCCACCTCGGTGTCATAGCCTTGCGGCAAGGCCAGGATGAACTCGTGGGCGTTCGCCGCCTTGGCCGCGGCGATGACCGCCTCCTCATCCGCTTCCGGGCTGCCGAGCAGGATATTGTCGCGCACGCTGCCGCTGAACAGGAAATTGTCCTGCAGCACCATGCCGATCCGGCTGCGCAGGCTCTCCATCGTCCATTCCCGTACATCCTTGCCCCCGACGGTCAGCGACCCTTTCTGGATGTCATAGAAACGGGGAATCAGTCCGACCAGCGACGATTTCCCTCCCCCGCTCATCCCGACGAAGGCGACCGTCTGCCCCGGGCTTACTTGCAACGAAATATTTTTCAGCACCCAGTTGCCGTTGTCCTGATATTTGAACCATACATTGCGAAACGCCACCCCGTGACTGCCGGCGGGCAGCACGGCCCCGTCTTTGGCGTCGGTCATATCGTAGGGCTCTTCCAACAGCTCCAGCACGCGCTCCCAGGACGCGGACGCCTGGGTCAAAATCGTCGAGGAGTTGATCAGCCGTTTCAGCGGCGCGTACAACCGGTCCAAATAACCGAAGAACGCGACGAACGTCCCCAGCGTAAGATGCCCTTGAATCACCTGGAAGCCGCCGTACCCGATCACGAGCAGCGGCGCGATATCCGTCAAAGTGTTGATAATGGCGAATGTCCAGGCGTTCCAACGGCTGTGCGCCATCGCCCGGCTCAAATATTTCCCGTTGATCCCCGCGAACTGCTTCGCTTCATGGCGCTCCAGGGCAAAGCTGCGGATGACCGAAATCCCCTGAATCCGCTCATGCAGATAAGCCTGAATACCGGCGAGCGCGGCGGAGCGGTCTTTGGTCAGCTTTTTCAGCCGTTTGTACAGCACTTTGACCGCAATGGCATAGAGCGGAAAGATGGCGATCGAGACGACCGTCAGCAGCGGGTTAAGATAAAACATGAAGCCAAGCACGAACACCAGTGTAAAAGAATCCAGCCAGACGTTCATCATCCCGACCTCGACGATGTTCTTCGTCTGTTCGGCGTCGTTGATAAAGCGCGAGATCACCTCGCCCACCTTGGTGTTCTGATAATATCGCAGCGAAAGCCGCTGCAGATGGGCGTACAGCTTGTTGCGCAAATCGTACAAAATTTTGGCCGTGATGAACTGGGCGAAATATTGTCTGGCGTATTCCACCGGCCCCCGCACGATCACGAACAGGAAAAAGGTGCCGCCGAGCACGACGAGGAGCCGGTTGACTTTCTCCCCGAGATCGGCCGCCTGGTTCAGCAATATATCGTCGACCACATATTTTTGGACGAGCGGCAACAGCGACGGAATGCCGAATTTCAGGATCCCGATGATCAAGGTCAATATAATCCATTTGGTATAAGGTCTGGCAAATTGAAAATAAGCTTTCCAATGCTTCAATTCGATTCCACATCCTCCGTTTCTCTTTTGACTGACAAAATGATGTCAGGCCTTCCGCGCCAACAATTCGGCATATTCATCGAGACGCGATTCGACCAGTTCCTCGGTAAGGCCGGAAAAACCCAGATCGGTCCAGCCTTTGTAGATTCCGGGCGGACCCGGCAGCCACTCGATCAGTGTGAGCATATCCCAGTATGGATGGGCCGTTTCCGCCAGTTCGGGGGCCGACTTCAAATAGGCTTCCAGGAACGCGTCCGCCGTTTCCGTGCCGTACAATTGTACCAGATTGACGCGGCAGTGGCCCGTATCGATCCCCGCCGGTCCCCGGCACGCGTTGACCCAATCGACGACGCCGCTGACCCGATCCTCCTGCCAAAGTACATTGGCCGGGTGATAATCGCGGTGAATCAGCCGGGGGACGTAAGCCGGAGGCGGCGCCTGAACACATTCGATAACCTTGGCCCAGGCGGAGGGCTTGCTTGTCCATCCCGGCACTTGAAGCCGGTCGACTTGATTATATGTGAAATAATTCTTTTCCATCGGTTCGGTCTTCGCTTGATGCAAACCGGCGAGCACCGCCGCGAGCCCGGTGATCCAGGACGCCGAGGGCGCCTTAGGCGGCAAAACCACCCGACCCGGAAGGCGGGTCATCAGCACCGTCGGCAGCCCGCAGCTATCGCCGTCCGGGTCGGCGGCAATCCACCGCGGAGACGGTTGTCCCGCGGCTTGGGCCGCTTTAAGCGCCGCCGTTTCGTGCCGGGCCACATCCGGCTCTTCTTTAAGCCATTCCATATCCGTGAATTGCCGCATCACCCAATAGAGCGGTTCCTCCTCAGCCTCGCGACATACTTCCAAAGCATATACCGCCGAGGAGATTCCACCTTGAAGCGGCGTCACCCGCGTTACGCAGGCCCGCTCCCCGGCCTGGCTTGAGGCCCAAGCCAGCACATGCCGGGGCAAAACGGCCGCCTCTGCCCGTTCATTGCTTCCCACGTCTTTCGTCCCCTTCCGATCGGACAACCGCTCATTTTTTCCGAAAAACTGTATTTGTAAACGCAATAATGATATACTCCATATTATCATGTTAGTGCCTGCAATAGGAGGAAAACCATGTCACGACGATTTGTGATCGAAGCCGTGATGGTGGCGATTTACGGTGAATTGCTCGTGCCTTCGGCACCTGTCGAATATATAGTCCCTTACACCACCGTCATGGAACTCTATGAATTTCAAAACAGCCCGGAGCCTCTGATGCACGATCCCGAGGACGACCGGCATGTCAAGAACAAGATCGGCGAACTGATCGCCTATTTGGAGGAGCCGCTGAACCGCAAGAAGCTGGAGCGGGCGCTTACCGTTCCATGGTCCAAAAGCCCGGCCATTTTGTTCGGGGATAATGTGTCCTGGACGGTCGTCAATGCGGTCGACAACGAACAATACGGCGAAGCGCTCGATCCGATCGAGACCGAGATCGTCCTGTCCGCCCAGCGGGAGAACGCGCCGATTCTGACCGACCAACTGGAGCTCATCCGCCGCATCATCGAGATCGAAGCGCCCGTTCAGGTGTTCGATATCGGTGATTTCGACTTCGCGATGGAGGACAGCATCTTCTCTAATCACAATTGACCGCTCCCCAAAAGACAAACCGTCCGGAGATTCCGGACGGTTTTTTACGCTAGCTTATGCAATGGCTTTAGTTGCCCTTTTCGTATTCGTATTCGATATCGTCTTCCGCGGCATTGTATGTCACCTTCAGATTATATCCGTCCAAATACCACTTGTCCGATTCCTCCATGAAAAAGGTGATCCCTTCCGCTTCCGAGGAAATACCGGGCGACACCGGTTCATCGGATTGGATGCCCAGCGAAAAGCCGGGATGAATTTTACCGCCGGAACTGTATCTGGCGAACAATCTTACCGCCTGGCCGTCTTTCAAATCAAGCTCCTTCTTGAACCAAAGGGCGGCTTCCTTCGTGATATTTATCATATGCGTCCCCTCCTGTATGTTCCTTATTTTAGCCCATTTCAAGTAAATTGCAAAAAATAAATTGACACCTCCTTAAACGCGATGATAAAATCGTCAACATACGAGATCGATTTTTGAATTAATTCCCAAGAAAGGTAGGGTGAGCACGGTGTTTAAGAGCTTTATTCATCTAGTTCCCGCATATCGCGATGCGGACGGCACACAACTTAATACCGGAGTAACCCCTGCAGGTATGAATCGGATTTTGCATCGATCGTCTTTCATGCTCCCTGAATTTCCGGGCATGATTTGAGAGCAGCTTTCCCATTTTCGCAGCGGTTACTTGCGTTAGTCAAGTAACGTACGCGGCATATGTTGAAGAATTGAAGGCATATCGTCTACGGACGGTGTGCCTTTTTTGCTGTTTTCAGGGTACCCGCACGCCTTTGCCTTAAGGCTGCCTTGAGATTAGAGAAAAAGGAGGAAACCAAGAGCTATGTTTTCTGTGCTTAAAAATTTGGGATGGTTTTTCCAAAAAGAGAAAAAACGCTATACCGTCGGCGTGATCCTGCTCATCCTGGCGGGAATTATGGAACTCGCGCCGCCGCGGCTGCTGGGCAGCGCCATCGACAGCATCGTCGCCGGCACCGTTACCTGGGCTTCACTGACCAAATATATCGTGCTCATCCTCGCTGTACTTGCCGTCATCTACTTCATCACGTACATATGGATGCATAAATTGTTCGGCGGATCCAACCTGGTGGAACGGCTGCTTCGCACCCGCTTCATGAACCATCTGCTCGGCATGATGCCGCCGTTCTTCGAACGGAGCCGGACCGGCGACCTGATGGCCCGGGCGACGAACGATCTGCGCTCGGTATCGGCGACCGTCGGCTTCGGGATGTTGACGCTGACGGACTCCACCGCCTACCTGTCGGTCATTTTTATCGCCATGAGTACGCTGATCAGCTGGAAGCTGACCCTGGCCGCGATCATTCCCCTCCCCTTCATCGCGCTCGCGATGAAAATTTACGGGAAGGTCATTCACGAGCGGTATACGCTCGCCCAAGACGCCTTTGGCGATATGAACGACCAGGTGCTGGAATCGGTTGGCGGGATCCGCGTCATCCGCGCCTATGTACAGGAACGGAACGACGAGAAACGGTTTGCGGACATTACGGATGATGTTTATAAGAAAAATCTGGCGGTGGCCAAAGTGGACGCCTACTTTGAACCGACCATCCGCCTGTTCGTCGGACTCAGCTATGCGATCGGCCTGACCTACGGCATTTATCTCGTCTTTCACAATGAACTCACCCTGGGCGATCTCGTATCCTTTAATATGTACCTGGGGATGATGATTTGGCCGATGTTCGCCATCGGCGAGCTGATCAATGTCATGCAGCGCGGCGGCGCCTCGCTGGACCGCGTCAACGAAACGCTGAGCGTCCGTCCCGATGTCGAAGATGCGGCGCATCCGGCGGAGGTGGCAAAGCCGGACACGATCGAATTCAAAGATGTGACCTTCCGGTACCCGACTTCGTCGGTGAACAATCTGGAGCACATCGACCTGACCGTTCAGCGCGGGGAAACGCTCGGCGTCGTCGGCAGAACCGGCAGCGGCAAATCTACTCTGCTGAAGCAATTGCTGCACGAGTACCCATCCGGCTCCGGCACGCTCGCGATTTCCGGCGTGCCGATCGGCGAGATCGCCTTGAACCGCCTCCATGGCTGGATCGGCTACGTGCCGCAAGAGCAGATCCTGTTCTCCAAGACGGTCCGGCAAAATATCCAGTTCGGGCTGCCGGGTGCGCCCGATGAGACGATCCTGGAAGCGATCCGCACCGCCGCCTTCGACCAGGACCTCGGCACGCTGTCCGACGGTCTCGACACGCTGGTCGGGGAGAAAGGCGTGGCCCTCTCCGGCGGTCAGAAGCAGCGCGTCTCGCTGGCCCGGGCGTTTATCGCCGACCCGGACATCCTGATACTCGACGATGCCCTCTCGGCCGTCGACGCCCGTACCGAAGCCCGGATTATCGACAATATCCGGAACAAGCGCGCCGGCAAGACGACGCTTATCTCCACGCACCGCCTGTCGGCGGTGGAGCATGCCGACTGGATCGTCGTGCTGGATAAGGGGCGCATTATCGAGCAAGGCACTCATGAAACCCTGCTGGAGCACGGCGGCTGGTACCGCGAACAATACGAACGCCAGCAGGTGGAATCGGATCTGACAGACTAAGGAGGTGCCCTTACATGCAAAAAAATCAAACAGGTAAATTACTGTTTAAATACGCGCTTACGGCAAAGAAAACATTCATCCTGGCGCTGATCATGCTGGCCGTCGGCGTAGCCGCCGATCTGGCCGGCCCGTTCATCGCCAGGTCGATGATCGACGATCACATGCTGGCAATCGAAAAGCCGTTTTATGAGACAGCGAAAGCCGATGATGAAGCCGTTTCTTACGACGGACGCTATTTCAAACGCGGCGACCGCTTTACCGCGGACGAGGAACGCGGCGGCGAGGCCCGCATCCTGCAGGTCGGCAAATCGTTCGTCTTCGTGGACTCCGCCGTCGCCGATGTCTCCGGCGACCGCAGCTTCAAGGACGGCGTGCTGACGTTTGCCCATAACGGCGAGATAGCGGAATATCCGGCCGAGAAGCTCGGCGCTGCCGAGGTGTTCGCTTTTTACAAACCGGAAATTCCCGGAATTATGACCCTGGTCGGCTGGTACTTCGTCTTTCTGGCGATTTCGATCGTAATGGAATTCGGTAAAACGTACTGGCTGCAATCTTCGGCCAACCAGGTGATCCGGAAGCTGCGGATCGATGTCTATGCCCATATCCAGCGCTTGCCGGTCAATTTCTTCGATAATCTGCCGGCCGGCAAAGTGGTGTCCCGGGTCACGAACGACACCGAGGCGGTGAAGGATTTGTTTATCGCCGTTCTCTCCAACTTTTTCTCGGGTATCATCAATATGCTCGGCGTCTATGTGGCGTTATTCCTGCTCGATATGCGGCTCGGCCTGATCTGTCTGTTCGTCGTGCCGATCATTTGGGCGTGGGTGGTCCTCTACCGGAAATTCGCCACCAAATACAATACGATCATCCGCTCGCGCTTGAGCGAAATCAACGCGATTATCAACGAATCGATTCAGGGGATGTCGATCATCCGCGTGTTCCGCCGCCAAGAGCAAACGAAGGAAGAATTCGAGAATCTGAACGAAGACTATATGAAGCACCAGAACAAAATGCTGAATCTGAACGCGTTTACGACCCACAACCTGGTCAATGTCATCCGCAACCTCGCGTTCGCGGTCGTGCTCTGGTACTTCGGTTCGGCTCAGTTGGGCGGCGTCGGCATCATCTCGCTCGGAGTGCTGTACGCCTTCGTCGACGTACTCGGCCGGCTGTTCCAGCCGATTACCGGGATGGTCAACCAACTAGCCGCTTTGGACACCTCCATGGTATCGGCGGGCCGCGTGTTCGCCCTGATGGACGAACCGGGCGAGCCCGTCACCGACGGTTCGATGCCGCGCTATAAAGGGAATGTGGAATTCAAGGACGTCTCGTTCGCCTACAAGCGCGATTACGTGCTGAAGAACATTTCCTTCGAGGCCAAGCAGGGCCAAACCGTGGCGCTCGTCGGCCATACCGGGTCGGGGAAAAGCTCGATCATCAACCTGCTGTTCCGTTTCTACGACCCACAGAAGGGTACGATCACGATCGACGGGAAGCCGGTGAAAGAATTGCCGAAGCAGTGGATCCGCCAGCATATGGGGATCGTGCTGCAGGACCCGTACCTGTTCACCGGCACGATCGCTTCGAATGTCAGCCTGGGCGATGAGCGTATCTCGCGGGAAACGATCGCGAAGGCGCTCGAGGACGTCGGCGCAACGAAGATTCTCTCCCATCTCCCGAAAGGGCTGGATGAGCCGGTCGTGGAGAAGGGCAGCACGCTGTCTGCGGGCGAACGTCAATTGATCTCGTTCGCGCGGGCGCTGGCCTTCGACCCAGCGATCCTTATCCTCGATGAGGCGACCGCCAACATCGACACGGAGACCGAGGCGCTGATCCAATCCGCGCTCGAAGTGCTCAAGCGGGGGCGGACGACGTTCATCATCGCCCACCGCCTGTCGACGATCCGCAGCGCGGATCAGATCCTCGTGCTGCATCGCGGCGAAATCGTCGAACGCGGCACGCACGAAGAACTGCTCGCGCTCGGCGGGCGCTACTATCAGATGTACCGCCTCCAGCTCGGCGCGACAGAAGCGCCGGCTCCGGCTGCTTCGGCGATGCAGCCGGCCATGAACCGGATTTAATGCCGAATCAATCACATATAGAAGCCCGGTTGGAAACGGATATGTCTCTCCGTTTCTCCAACCGGGCTTTTTTTCGTTATGTAGGTAAACGGATCGGACGGATAGACTAATTTAATAAGCCTTTGAATCTCCCCATGATAACCGTGTTATAGTATTTGCCGTCCGAATGTCTTCGATCGTTTTTTAACAGTCCCTCGATTTCGAAGCCGAAGCTTTCGTACAGCTTGATCGCCTTCTCATTGGTTTCCAACACGTTCAGCGTCAGTTTCGTAATGTCGTTGTCATCGGCCCATACCAGAGACTGCTGTAGGAGATTTCTGCCGATCGCATGCCCCCAAAAATCCTTCAGCACGCACACCCCGAATTCCGCTTTATGCGCAAAACGGCTTAAATCAACGCCTTCGCATCTTGAATAACCTACGATCGCATGATCCAAAGCGGCTACGAGAAACAAGTTTCTCGGGCTTTCGGCGTCCTTGTTGATGATTTGCCGAAATCCCGCCGTATCGATAAATGCTTCCCCTTTTTCACGGTCCATATTTTCGGTTTCCCCGTCAATCCGGACTCTTAACTCCGACAATGCTTCCGCATCATTAACGTTAGCCGATCTGATTGTATAGCTCAGATCATTTACCTGAAAAACCTGTTGATTGATGATCATGTTTTCCTCCGATTGATATTATAAATATCCACTTGCAAAATACGAACCTATGTTCTATTATTGATTCGAAATGGTAAATTGTGATAAGGAGATGTCCAGATGGTTGAAAGAGTAACAACTCCGTTTAGTTATTCCTCAGCGGTCGTTGCCGGAGATTATATTTTTCTCGGGCTGCACCGGGGGGAGGGCGCGACGTTTGCGGAGCAAATCCGCGATGCCATCGTTTACTTGGACAATACGCTTCGGAAATGCGGCGCTTCCCTAGATCGGATCGTCAAGATTTCGGTCTATCTCAAGCATATTGCGGATTTGCCGGAAATGGAAAAGATTTTTTTCGATTATTTTGCCAAGGACCATTTTCCCGCCAGAATGACCACGACCACGGAGTTTATCGACGAGGACTGCCTCGTCATGATCGACGGAATCGCTTATACACCTGCTGCCTCGCCCTCGCATACATAATTTACTGCTCTTAGTGATCGCTTTTGCAGTGTATAAACAGGCAAAGCCGGAGGTCCTATGACCTCCGGCTCCCTGCTCTAGTCTTTCAGTTCTTTAATTTCCACGCTGTATTTGCTCGAAACATAAGTTTCCGTTTTGGTATCGGTAATAACCTGAGGATAAAATTTGTTCCGCTCCGGAGACAACAGCTCGTAGTAAATAATCGCCTTACTCTTCATGAATTCGATCTTGGCGACGGAAATGCCGTAACCCGGATTTCCCGCTTCATGGCGGGTCAGGACAACCTTATTGATTTGATTGTTGACCTTCTCCACGTTAAAGGTAACTTCTTCCTTCGATGGGGCCTCGTTTTCCTTGGCTTCTTCGACGAATTGTGCGGCATTGTATACCATGCGGGCCGCTTCAATACGGGTCATTGCGGCCGTGGGATAAAACTTTCCTTTTTCGTCCAATTCGGTGATCTTCATCAGCAGCAATCTTTGAATACTGCCTGAATAGAGCACATTTCCGTCATCCGCATCCTTGAAGTCAATGTACATTTTGATCATCGGATAATCGCCGGTCGCCGAGATCGCCTGGTCCAAAATATATGCGAACTCCTCTTTGGTAATCTCGCTGTTCCACTTAAAGCCCTTAGGGAACTCGATTCCATTGGCCTCGGCGATTTCCAGCGCCCGAGTGTACCAGAATTTGTTCCCGTTCGCCTTTTTGGAGGCGGCGTAATCCAGATTATTTTCCAAATCCAGCGCTTGAACGATCATCTGTACCGCCTGAGCGCCGGTCAGCTTGCTGTGAGGAGCAAACTTGTCTTTGGTCAATCCCTGGATGATCCCTTGCGTTTGGAGCGACTCGGTGATTTTTGCATCCTGTCCCTGGACATCGCTGAAAGCCGATGCCGATGAAGCAAGAAGCATCGAACCGGACAACAGCAAAGCGGCCGCTGCTTTGAACTTTCCATTTTTCATTAATCATCACCTCTGCCCTTCTAGACGGGACCGCCTTTCCAAAAGTTGCTGCAATTGCCGAATATTTTATCAAGCAAGGCTAATTGCTTTATTAAGCGGCACCTTTCATTTTGCGGCAAATTTCCGCACAGCGGCGGCAGGCGGCCGCACAATCCTTGCAATGATCATGCTCATGCTTCTCGCATTCCTCCGCGCACGCATCGCACGCCTTGGCGCAGAGCTCGCAAATTTCCGCCGCAAACGGCGTATTCCGGGACAACGCTTCCGCGGTAAAGGCGCAAATATCGGCGCACTCCCGGTCAAAGCGGATACATTCTCTCAGCATCGCCAGTTCATACTCTTTCAGACTGGAGACATAGCAGTAATTACATGCATTCATGCACTCGAGACAAGCTTCGATGGTTTCGCGGTATTTTTCCTGGATCATAGTTCAATTACCTCCCGATGATGAGTTGCAAGTACCAACATGCTCACTATGTATTACCATTCTTTCGAGAAGCTGAAACGAAAAGGAAATGATACCCAGCTGATATGAAACGGACAATGGACTTCCCCTTTTATACCGTCCCCGCGTTTTTCTCCAGAGCTTTGAGCTGCCCAGCCAGCGCCTCGCGGTCGAAATGCTCGCCGATGAATACGGCCACGTCCGGGACATCGCCTTGCGGCGTTATTTTTAGATAGTCGGCCTCGCGGTACGCATACTGGAACAAGAACCGGCTGGACGTATCGGCAAACCGTAATATCCCTTTTCCCCGATAAACTTCTCGCGGCAAATCCGCAATGAATTGCTCGAATTCCACGCTGTCAACGGGTCCGTTGAAGTAGTGCGTGTAGACGGTCACATGATCATGCGAAGTGTGAGTGTGTCCTTCATGGCGATGGCCTTGATGTTCATTGGCTTCATGTATATGAGAGTCGTGTTCATGATCTCCCTCATGCACATGATGGCCTTGGTCATGAGCCGAGCAATGGTCACGGCCCGAATCTCCTTCGCCCTGGTCCCGAGGGCTTGTGCCGCCGCCTTCGAGTAATAACGGGAGATCCACCTCGCATTTCACCGCAGGGATGATGCGGGCGTACGGGTTCAGCCGGGCCAACAGTCCCTCCATTTCCGTGCGTGTTTCGGCGCCGATCCGGTCGATTTTGTTCAGAATGAGCCGCGAGCCGCAGCGGATTTGGTCCAGCATGAGCCGGTAGGTTTTCCCCTGCTGCGAGGCGTACAACTCAGCCAGGTGAGCCGCGTCCACAACCGTTATCATCGGCATGATTTCCAGCTTCAAATAAAGGGAAGCCTCCGTCACCGCATCGAAAATTTCCAGCGGATTGGCCGCCCCCGTCGCTTCGATCACGACCAGATCCGGCCGCTCCGTTTTGACCAATTCGTACAATTGCATGCTGAGATCGTCCCGGATCGTGCAGCAAATGCAGCCTCCGAGCATTTCGGCCATCGGCACTTCCTCGCCGACGATTACGCCGTCCAGATTTACTTCGCCAATCTCGTTCATCACTACCGCGGGCAGCAGCCCGTTATCCTTCCAATATGACAACAACCGCTGCAGCAGCGTCGTTTTTCCGCTGCCCAAAAATCCCGCCAAAATATAAATGGGAATTGCCTTTCCCGTCGCTTCCATTCTCCGATTCCTCCGTGGTCTTTCTTAACTGTCCATGAGAGCGAGTTTACACCAACTTTACGATCATGCAACTTCCGTGTCCTTCGCGGCCTTTACTCAAATGAAGTGAACCGTTCTTACCTGTTGTGGTAAATTATAATTACAAAATCCTCACACAGAAAGGATACGAACGATGATAAGATCCGTAGACGAGCACCGCAAGGAAGCGCCCCGGGAGGTCGCCTGCATGGTCGTTACCGTTTCGGACACACGGACCCCCGAGAACGATGCAAGCGGCCAATTGATGAAGCAGCTGCTTGAAGAAAATGGATACAACGTAGTCAAATATACCATTGTCAAAGACGAGTATGACGGCATCCGCCAGCTGCTGCGCGAAGCGGTGACCAGCCGCGAGGTGGAAGCGGTGCTGCTCAGCGGCGGCACGGGTATTGCGCCGCGGGACACTACCCTGGAGGCCGTACGAAGCCTCTTGAACAAGGAGATGCCAGGCTTCGGCGAGATCTTCCGCTATCTCAGTTATACGGAGGATATCGGTCCCGCCGCGATCTTGAGCCGGGCGGTCGCGGGAACGATCGGCAATATGGCCGTATTTTCGATGCCGGGTTCGCAGGGAGCGGTAAAGCTGGCGATGGAAAAGATCATCCTGCCGGAGCTTAGACATGTGATGCGTGAAATCTACAAAAAATAAACCGATTGCAGCAGGCCAAAAACCCCTCTTCGGTACGGAAGCGTTGATTCTTGCCTTCCGTCCGTTAAGAGGGGTTATTGCTGTTTAAGGCGCCGACCGGTCGTTCATTCCGCTTAACACCGAATGAAAAACCGACTTGACATCCTCGCTGTATTTGGATTTTTGAATTCCGCTGGAAGCGTAAACTAGAGCAGTATTGCCCTTCTGCGCAATGACGGACGCTTCGTTGGCCGCCGCGGCTTTAGCTCGCCCATCCCCGGCTCCGTACATTTCCCCGATCTCCCGGACCCGGTCGCTTTCGCTGGGATAAACATGAACGAGCAAAAAATGACGCGCATCGCCGTTAATGAAATAACTATAGCTGATGTTGCCGTCAAGCCCTTCCGCATAGGTCTCATGCGTCAGCCGGATGCCGCGGTTGGCGCACTCGGCTTTCAAAGCCTGAAGCAGCGCGGTATTCAGCGTTGCGCCCCGGGACAACTGGCGGGCATTTCCTTCGTTATAGCTTTTCATGTTGTACTTGTTAAGTTCATCCCGGGCCATGTTCCGCGCTCCGTCGCCGCAGCCCGCCGCAAGCGACAGCGCCAGTACGGCGCTTAGTCCTGCCGTCCACAATCTCATCACCATCCCACCTTTTCAATTGCTCATTCATGAAACGATGGGGTTAGAATGCCTCGCACTTGACCATTTTATACCAAATGCGGCTAGCGATACATCAACCGCGAATCTTTTATCCTTGCTGGCACGGTTGCTTTTCGGCCGAAGCCGGCAAACTCTTGGGTGCGGTTTTCCGGTTTACGAGACCGATGCTGAACGAGATCAGCAGCAAGCCCAACACCAAGGTGAGCGTAATGGATTCTCCAAGCAGGAAAATACTGAAAATGCTCGCAAGCACCGGGATAGCGAATGTATAGGATCCCACCGTGCTCGCTTCTCCGCTGTCCAGCAGCTTGAAATAAACCAGCCAGCCCGCGGCGATCACGAAGATCGAGATAAACAGCAGCAGCCCGATAAACGAAGCCGTCCAGTGAATATCTCCCCAGCTTTCCGTCGCTGAACCCGCCAAAGTAAGAAACGCCCCGCCGATCAGCATTTGTACCGTTACGGCCCAGAGCGAATCGAGCTGCGCGCTTTTTTTCTTCATATAGATACTGCCGATCGCCCAGCACAGCGCCGAAAGAAGCGCGAGTACAATGCCGACCGGAGACAGGTGTCCTTGAAGGCCGCCCAGACTAATAAGCGCCACCCCGCCGAAGCCTATGATTAAACCGACCCATTTGAGCCAAGACATGCTTTCTCCTAGCCAGATCCAGGAGAATAAGCCGAGCAGCACCGGCTGCAGAAAGACGATGGTGGAAAACAGTCCCGCAGGTAAATATCCGATACCGACCGTCTGCAATCCGTAGTACCCGATAATGTTAAACAGCGCCAATATCAGATACACCCCTTTATTCTCCTTCCAGCGCAAACCGGATCTATGCCGGATCGCGATCATCAGCAGAAGAATGCCGCCCAATAAAGTGCGAATCCCGGAAAATAAAATCGGCGGTACTTCCGGGAGCGCCATTTTCGTGAGCGGCCAATTGATGCCCCAAACCACGACCAAAAAAACGACCAGTCCAAACGTCGCTTTGGGAGTCAAACTTCTATTCATTTTACCCACCCTCTCTTGAAAAACACTTTCTTAGTGTATACCTAAACCACGGATGGGTCCATACCCGTAAGATTCTTACAAAAAAGGCTTGCATCCCCGTGAGGGAATACAAGCCTTTTCATTCGGTTTACGATTTCAGCGAAATCACCTGACGGCCGACCGCTTTGCCGCCGAGCACCGTACCCAATGCTTCGGGAAGCTGCTCCAGCCCGTACACTGTCACCCAATCTTGGAGCGCCGCTTCCGGCTTCCATTCACCGGCCAGCAGCCTCCACAGCTTCAGCCGCAGCGGCATCGGGCATTCGACGGAGTCGATGCCGAGCAGGTTCACCCCGCGCAAAATGAACGGGTAAACCGACGTATCCAGGCCGCCGCCGGCGGCCATGCCGGACAAGGCGACGGAGCCGCCGTATTTCACGCTCTTCAGCATATCGGCGGTGACGCTGCCGCCGACCGGGTCGACGACGGCCGCCCATTGCGCCTTGCCGAGCGCCCCTTTGGCGCCGGAGGCGGCTTCCTCGCGGCTGAGCACCCGGCTGGCGCCCAGGGCAAGCAGCTTGTCCGCAGCGTCCGGCTTGCCGGTCACGGCGGCGACCTCGAAGCCGAGCTTGCCCAGGATGCAGACGGCTATGCTGCCCACGCCGCCGGTAGCCCCAGCGACCAGCACCGGACCGTTAGCCGGGCTCAGCCCGTTGACGAGCAGCCGCTCCACCGACAACGCGGCAGTGAACCCGGCCGTCCCGATCGCCATCGCTTCCAGCGGAGTGAGCCCGGCCGGCAGAGGCACGAGCCAGTCGCCCGGAACGCGCGCGAACTCGGCGTAGCCCCCGTCATGGCTCACACCGAGGCCATAGCCGGTGGCGAGCACCAAATCGCCGGGACGGTACCGTTCGTCCTGCGATTCCGTCACTTCCCCGGCCAGATCGATGCCGGGGGTAATCGGATAATTCCGGACGATTTTCCCGTCCGGGGTTGAAGCCAGTCCGTCCTTATAATTGACGCTGGAATAATGCACGGAGATCAGTACATTCCCTGCAGGCAAGTCTTCCAAGGCAACGGACTCCGTTCCCGTCCGAAAACCCGCCTCATCATGATGCACGCGAAAAGCCCGAAATTGTTCCATATGTCTTCCTCCTCTGGTCTAGTCAAGGTTCGGCGCTGCCGCGATGATGGCGGTTCCCCGTCTTTGTCCGGCATTATCCGTCAACCCGGAGCCATCCTTACAGAAAAGGATGCTCATGCTTGACTTTAAGCACGGTCCAGCGGCGCTCCACTTCTTCTTCAAACTCTTTGAGCGCCGGAGCATTTTCCGGTTTCAGCAAATGGCGGGTTTTGCCCATCGTCTTCAGCCAATCGGTCAGCGGAACCCGTTTGTTTTTCTCTTCCGGATTGTAAGTGATCGTCGTTTGTCCATGCTCCACTTCATACAGCGGGAAGAAGCAGGAGTTCACTGCCGCATCCACGATTTGCGTTCCTTCATCATCCTTGGTAATCCAGTTGAGCGGACACGCTATCAATATTTTACCATAAACCAGGCCTTCGTTCTGTGCGTACCATTGGGCTTTGGCCGCTTTTTTCACGAGATCCTGCGGGTATGCTTCACTGCCCGTAAACACGTACGGGATATTGGTGGCGGCCATAATTTGCGCCGTATCTTTATGCTGGAACGATTTCCCCTTCTGCACCGAGCCGATATTGGACGTCGAAGTCCGATGGCCGAGCGGCGTCGAATAAGAAAGCTGCGCCCCGGTGTTCATGTAGCCTTCATTGTCGTATTCCACGATAATCATCCGGTGGTTCCGCAGCGCGGCGCCGATCGCCGGCCCCATGCCGATGTCCATCCCGCCGTCCCCGGTGACCATGACGAAGGTGAAATCGTCCTTCAAGCCGAGTTCGTCCAATTCGCCTCTGCGTTTGCGCTCCCAGAACATTTCCACCAGACCGGACATCGTCGCGGCCCCGTTTTGGAACAGGTTATGGATGTACGTCGCTTTATGGGACGAATAAGGATAGCCCGTGGTCGTTACCATCGCGCAGCCCGTATGGAACAAGGCTACGATATCGCCCTCGATGCCTTTGAAGAACAGCTCAAGCCCGGAGAAAATACCGCAGCCCGGGCAGGCCCCGTGACCGGGCGCAAGCCGTTTCGGCTTCTTCGTCAAGGCGCGCAGCGGCGGAATTTTGACGCCGAGCTTGCCGGTTTCTTCGTTTTTCGTGACCGTGATGAGACCGGTCTTCAGGTCTTCAAAGTTCAGCGGCTTGATTACCCGCTGCGGCGCTTTTTCTTTATCGCCCGGGGTATGGCCGTAGTAATCGAACGGCACCTTAACTTCATTCTCTTTCGCCGCTTCGATGGCGAGCGAGAACAAATGATGGCCGTCCTCGGCGTAAAACTCTTTGCCGCCCAGCCCGTAAACGCGGCTGATTACTTTCGTCGTACGGTTGCCGTAAGTGAACAGCGCCGATTTGATCTCATGGCTCATGTTGCCGCCGTGGGCCCCGAAGGAATCCGCGCGGTCGCCGATCGTAAGCGCCTTGACGTTCTTCAGCGCTTCGGCGATTTGCTTCTGCGGGAACGGGCGGATGATATTCGGCGCGATCGATCCCGCCTTGATGCCTTGGCGGCGTAATTCGTCGACCACATCCTTGATGATTTCCGAGGCCGAATTCATCAGGAACACGGCGACCTCGGCGTCCTCCATCCGGTACAGGTCAAGCAGCGGATATTCGCGCCCGGTCAATTCGGCGTACTCGGCGGAGATCCGTTCGAACACATGCTCCGCGTTGTACATCGCCTGAGACTGCTGATATTTGTTATTGATATAGTCGGGCTCATTCATGTATGGGCCGACCGTGATCGGGTTGTTCCGATCCAGCGTATGCGGGAAGCCCCCCGGCGGACGTTCGCCGACGAATTTCAGCACATCTTCGTTATTGGCGAACGTGCGGACTCTGCGCTTCTGATGGGAGGTGAAATAACCGTCCGAGGCAACGAGCACCGGCAGCCGGACTTCCGGATCTTCCGCCAGCTTGAGCGCCAAGATGTTCATATCGTATACCGATTGAGGATCGCGGCACATCAAAATCGGCCAGCCCGTATTCAAGGCAAAATAAAGGTCCGAATGGTCGCCGTGAATATCGAGCGGCCCGGATACCGAGCGGCAGACGAGGTTCATGACCATCGGGAAGCGCGTTCCCGATTGAACCGGCATCTGCTCCAGCATATACATATATCCGTTCGCGCTCGTCGCGTTGAACACGCGGCCGCCGCCGGTGGACGCCCCGTAGCAAATCCCCGCCGAACTATGCTCTCCGTCCGAAGCGATCAGCTTGATGTCATGCTGTCCGTTCGCTTTCATCAAATCGAGAAATTGGGCGACCTCCGTGGACGGAGAGATCGGAAAATAACCCATGATATGATAATTGATCTGATGGGCGGCGTAGGCCGCCATCTCGTTACCCGACTCGTAAACGACGCGCTCCTCCACTTTGGCAGTTCTGCGCTCTTTTTCCAAATTTATCGCCATTTATGTTTACCGCCCTTCCGTATATAAATTAGAGAACCGCCAGATCGAACAGATGCGGTACCCGGTTCTGCTCGGCGTATCCGTCTTCCTCCCGCTCTCCGGACAAAGCGTCCGTCGGGCAGGCATGGATGCACTTCAGACAGCCCTTGCAATACTGATAATCGATGCCTTTCAGGAACATTTGCGGACGGCCCTTCTTGTCCGGAAGCTCCTCCCAGACGAAGCAGTTGTCGGGGCAGACATTGTCGCAGCCCGCGCAATGAATGCAGGATTCCGCTTTGAAATGAGGCATCATGCCGGAGCGGGAAATGCTCAAATCCTTCAGCATGCTGTTGCCCGGGTTGGAAATAATCCCGCCGATCGGCTGCGTTTCGTAGCCGAGCACAGGCGTGTCCGCCCGGACGAAAGCCGGCATGGCCACGCCTTCCGGCAATTCGAAGGTCTGAAAGACCACTTCGTTATAGCCGCGTTCGAACGTCGCCAAGGCCGGCGCGACCGTTTGCGGATATTTTTTCTCCAGCGATTTGCGGATGACGTCCTTCATCGTTTCCGGATCCAGAAACGGACAAAGGCGGAACATCGCGCCGAGCATCGCCATATTGACCCGGTTTTTCTCTTCCAGGGCAATACCGGTCGCATCGATCACCGCGATGGTCCCGCCGATCAGCTTCATTTTCTCTTTCAATTGTTCCGGCGTCTTGCGCGAATTCACCAGCACGGTGCTGTCTTCATAAATCCCGCTAATGACGTTGACCGTCTTCGCCAGCGCCTCCTGGAAGATACCGACGATATGCGGCCGTTCTACCGGTGAGGTGTCGCGAATCTGCGTATCCATATCGCAAAAACGGATATGCGCTTTGACGGGTGAACCCTTTTTCTCCGACCCGTAGGATGAGAAGCTGACCCCGTTCAGGCCCGCCCCCTCCACTCCGGCTTCGGCAAGCATTTTTCCCGCGAGATTGGCCCCCAGTCCCCCGATGGATTCCAGACGGATTTCGAAAAATCCAAGTTCGTTCAGCTTCGGCAATTGTACCACGCGTTTGACTCCCTTCTTCGCTGCCGCGAAATCATAACGACGCAAAATGAGTTAAAAAAATCACACAAAAATAATGCTTCATTAATTTTTCAATTTATCACAGAAGCAGTGTGACGAATGTAACAAATGTCATATGGACAATCTCAATGTGACATTTGTACGCGGGATGTCATAAATATCACACAATGTCGAAAAGCTGCCGAACACTTGGCAAAAAAATCGATTCCTGCGCTTTCCCGAGAAATAAATTCCTGCGAGACATTGCCTATTGCCCGTACTTCCAGTCCCCACACAAAAAAACAGTCCCACAGGCCTGCCTAGACAAGCCCGTGAAACTGTTGTAATAAATACTATTATTCTTCCGTTTGACTCATATACTGTTCGATCAACTTTTGCTTGAGCTCCCAGGCTTCCTGGCTTTGGTTGACCCGGTAAATTTCCGGGTTAAGCTTGCGCAGATATTCCGGCCAGAACATGTTAAGCTGGGCTTTGTGATGCTCCCGTATCCCCTGCAAATCCGGCAGCTCGTAAACCAGCTCCCCGTCCACAAAGATCGGCTGGAGCATCGAAACCGATTCGTAGTCCTTGACCGTCTTCTTGAGGTACGGATGAACGGGGTCGAACAGCCGCAGCTTGCCGCCGTCTCGGGCCTGTTCCTCATGCGGCAAACAGACATAGTCGGCGATCGCCTTGCCGTTTTCCTTGCTGACGATCCGCAGCACGTCCTTCTTGCCGGGCGAGGTGACCTTCTCCGGGTTGCCGGAAATTTTGATCGTCGGCTCCATCACCCCGTTGTTCTCGCGTTCAACCAGCTTATAAACGCCGCCCAGAGCCGGCTGGTCCGCCGCCGTGATCAACTGGGTCCCGACGCCCCAGGTATCGATTTTGGCTCCCTGCGCTTTAAGATTGAAGATGGTGTTTTCATCCAAATCGTTGGACGCGACGATTTTTACATAATCGAGTCCCGCTTCATCCAGCATTTTGCGCGCCTGAACCGATAAATAGGCGAGGTCGCCGCTGTCGAGCCGGATGCTTCCGAGCCGCTTGCCCCTGGCTTCGAGCAGCTTGGCCGTACGGATAGCGTTCGGTACCCCGCTCTCCAGCGTATCGAACGTATCGACCAGCAGGGATACATGGTCCGGCATCGCTTTGGCGTAAATCTCAAACGCCTCCTGCTCGGAACCGAAAATCTGCACCCAGGAGTGCGCGTGCGTTCCTTTGGTCGGAATGCCGAAGATCTCTCCGGCCAGCAGGTTGGACGTGGCGTCGAAGCCGGAAATATACGCCGCCCGGGCTCCCCAGACCGCCGCATCGGCTTCCTGGGCCCGGCGTGTCCCGAATTCCAGCAGCACGTCATGTTCGGCCACCCGCTTGATCCGCGACGCCTTGGTCGCGATCAAGGTTTGAAAGTTCATAAAGTTAAGCATTGCCGTTTCGATGAGCTGCGTCTCCAGGATCGAACCTTCCACCCGGATAAGCGGTTCGTTCGGGAAGCAAAGATCCCCTTCGCGAAACGAATGAATCGTCCCCCGGAATCGAAAATTCCGCAGCAGCTCCAGAAACTCCGGTTTATAATTCTCCTCCTGCTTGGCGAGAAAGCGCAGATCCTCCTCGGTAAAGCGAAGGTCCCGGATATAATTCACAATCCGCTCGAGGCCCGCAAACACGGCGTATCCGTTGCCGAAAGGAAGCTTGCGGAAGTATGCTTCAAATACCGTCTTGCGCAGATGGGAGCCGTTGATCCAATGCGCGTAGATCATGTTGATTTGATATTTGTCCGTATGCAGCGCCAAATGTTCCGTTTGCATGGTGTCTCATCCTCTCTGGCTGTCCTGGTGACAGAAAGGGCAGCATCCTTATCTTTCTTATCATCTTTTTCATATCATCTTTTTTCATTTCGTCTTATTCTTCATTCAATCCACTAACCATATCCAGTAACTTATGGGCCTATGTATAATGCGATGCCCGCGCTAGGTATAGATCGACAGCTGAGGCGTGAAATCGGTGAACCGATACAACTGGGCCGGACGCTGGGAATACTGATTAGAAAGCAGCGGTTTACCGTTCTCGTCGCGTACCTCTTCCAGAATTCCCTGCCGGCTGCGGGTCGACGTGATTTTACGGATGAAATTGAGCTCCGCAAAATCGGGAACGACGGTTTGAATGACCTGATACAGCTCACCGAGCGTAAAATGCGGCGGCAAAAACTGCTTGGCGATCGTAGTTTGCAGCATTTGCTGCTGGATTCTCCGGTAAGCGTCCTGCAAAATTTCGCGATGGTCAAACGCCAGGTCCAGTTCCCCCAGCGCCTCCTTAACCGTAAACAGCCCAACCTCCTGCGCATCATCCGCAGATTGGCGTTTCTCCAGCACCTCTTCCTCCACCAAGGCAAAGAAGGCATGGGAGATAATCCAGCCGCGCGGATCCCGCCCCGGCTTGCTGTACACGCCCAAATATTCCAAATGACGGCCGTCGACCCCGGTTTCTTCCTTCAACTCCCGCCGGGCCGTTTCATAGAGCGACTCATCCTCCTGCGAAAATCCGCCCGGGAGCGCCCATGCGCCGGCAAAAGGCCAGCTTCTGCGGCGGATCAGCATCACCTTCAGGTCAAAATGAGGCAGCGACTTGGTCGATGCTTTCCGTTCTTGCCTTGATAAAGTAAACATGACGATATCCGCCGGGATTCCGTCCGGGGTGCGGTATTTCTTTACTTCATTCTCAGGCTCTGCTTGCCGCTTCTCATTGCTCATCAAGATCACCACATCGTATTTATTTCATCACATTAATAACTTTAGTGTTTATTCTTTCCGGGCTCATGCGGGCGGGGCAAACGAAATGTTGCCGTAGAAATGCAGCCCAGCACCCCTTCGCCGCTTGCGACTTCGGCCCGGAGCGTCATCGTCCGGGCACTCTCATGCAGGAGATATGCGGACGCAATGAGTTCCCCTTCCCGCATCGGGTTCAGAAAGTTGACGTTTAAATGCGTAGTAACGCCGAATACGCCGTCTCTCGCCGTCGCGACAAGCACGCCCATTGCCTGATCCATCATGGACGACAGCACTCCGCCATGGACTATACCCATCGAGTTCAGATGCCGCTTCTCGGCAGAAAGTCCGATTTCCGCCCGTTTGGCATCGGCCGAAATAAGCTTCATGCCAAGCAGCCCCCAGAAGGACTCCTGTTCTTTCTTCATAATTTCGTCCCAATCCATGAATCGCCACCCCTATCTTGTTCAAGCATCTCTTATCACGATGCCCGCTAAACCGCTACATTATGTCATGGCACCGATTCAAAGGCGAATCTCATCCGTATTGTATGAATAAAAAGGTGCGGAAGATTTTCTCCCGCACCGACTTCATTGTTCTACTCTCCATAGCCGGAAGTCGCCGCCGGCTCGCTGCCCGATTCCACATTCACTTTTTCGGAAACCGTGTCCCGGATCACCGAGACGACCAACTGCAGCAAATAGTTGATATCGCTTTGACTCTGCTGGAATTCGGTGACGAGCGGAATGCCGTCCAGCTCGTCCTGCAGTTCCGCGATCTCGCGCTCGATTTTTTCGACCATGGCCTTATTTTGAAAGCTCTCGAACGCCACGATTTCCTTCTGTTTCTTCTTGATCGCGCTGATCAGCGGCTGGATCCGCTCATGGTTTTGAATCAGCTTTTCCGCCTTCTGGAACTGCCGGACTTCTTCGCTAGTTCCGATCAGCGCGGCCAATTCTTTCGCTTTCGCCATAATATCCTCACGGATCACCAGATCGCGGGAATCGAATTTGGGAATGCCGCAATCGGTATGATCCTGATGCTGATGGTGTTCTTCCAAGATAATAACCTCCTTGACCCCGCTAATATATGACAATTATCCGGCGTTCGCCGAAGATACAGGCTCGGACACAATGCTGCCCTTGATATACCAAGTCATCGGGTCGGTGATTTCCACGTTGACAAAGCGGCCGATCAATTCGGAGCCGCCTTCGAAATGCACCAGCTTATTGCTGCGCGTCCGGCCGGAAAGCACTTGGGCATTGTTTTTGCTCTCGCCTTCGACCAGGACCTCGACGACTTGGCCGAGCATCGTATCGTTGCTCAGCTTGCTATGTTCATTCACGACTTCATTAAGCCGCTGCAAACGTTCTTTCTTCACTTCCAAAGGAACATTGTCCTCCATGACGGCCGCAGGCGTGCCTTCGCGCGGAGAATAAACGAAGGTGTAGGCGGAATCGTATCCCACTTCGCGCACCAGGGACAACGTCTCCTGGAACTGCTCCTCCGTCTCACCCGGGAAACCGACGATAATATCCGTCGTCAGCACCGCGTTCGGGATGGCGGCCTTGATTTTGCGAACCAGTTCCAGATACGACTCGCGGGTATATTTGCGGCTCATCTTCTTCAGTACATCGCTGCTGCCCGATTGAACCGGCAAATGAATATGCTCGACCAGGTTTCCGCCCTTGGCCAGCACTTCGATCAGATGATCGTCAAAATCGCGCGGGTGGGACGTAGTGAATCTAACCCGGGGGATGTCGATCTTCCGGATATCATCCATCAGGTCCGCGAACGTATATTTAATATCGTTAAAATCTTTCCCGTAGGCGTTGACGTTTTGCCCGAGCAGCGTAATTTCCTTAAATCCCTGCCGCGCCAGCTCCCGTACCTCGGCAATGACATCTTCCGGCCGGCGGCTGCGCTCCTTGCCGCGGGTAAACGGAACGATGCAATAGGTGCAGAACTTGTCACACCCGTACATAATATTGACCCAAGCGCGCATGCCTTCGCGTTTCTTGGGGAGATTTTCAATGATGTCGCCTTCTTTGGACCATACCTCGACGACCATTTCCTTGCTGAACAGCGCTTCCCGGATCAGATGCGGCAGCCGGTGGATATTGTGCGTTCCGAAGATCATATCGACAAAACCGTGCTTTTGCAAAATGCGGTTGACGACGTTTTCTTCCTGTGACATACAGCCGCAGACGCCGAGCAGCAGGTCCGGCTTCTCCGTCTTGAGGCCTTTCAAATGACCAAGCTCACCGAACACCTTATCTTCGGCATTCTCCCGGATGGCGCAGGTATTCAGCAGAATAATATCGGCCTCCTTGCGGTCCTCCGTCGGACGGTAGCCCATCTGTTCCAGCAGGCCTTTGATCGTTTCCGTATCATGTTCATTCATTTGGCAGCCGAATGTATACACAATATAATGCTTACCGGCGCCAATCGTTTTCATGTCCTCCGGAATCGCATTTTCGTACAGCACTTGAATTTCCTCTTTCCCGCGCTGCTTCTCGATGCGATGATTCGGTTCCGAAAGTATTTGGATCTCGCGTCCCCGGATTCTGATCTTCTTTCCCCGTTCGTCCTCCGAAATGACTTTGGCGTCCGAGAAGTCAAAATACTTGGAGTAATCCTTCGTTTCTTTAGCCATGATGTCGGCTCACTCCTTTTTGCCCATCTATCTTATGACGTGGAAGTTCACTAAGTTGTTAAAAATGCATTACACCAAATTATAACATGATTCAAAAGTGATATCCAGATCAATGGGAAAAAGCGAGCGCCGCTCAGCACGCAAAAAGGCCCGTCCAAAATGAACGGGTCTTTTCTCATCAACAACATACGAACGATATTTTTTAGAAGCCTTTATACTGGGGCTCTTCATTTTCCAGCTGTTGTACCCGGCTTTCCACCTGGGTAACGATTTGCTGAGTTTGCTGGGCCGCATCCGTGAACAGGTTCTTTGCCTCCTGATTTTGCGTGTTCAGGGCAAACTGCTCGAGGTTGGCTTGGGCGCTTTTCAGCGATGCCAGGGTCGTTTTCACTTGGGCTGATACCGTCATTTTGCTCACCACCTTGCTCCATTTTCGCTTGTTTCGAACGAAAGTTAATGTAACCCGGCTCAAGTCGGTTTATGCGGTTATTTAGAATCCCAAAATTTGTGTTCGTTAAAAAAAGGCCGGCCCGCGCATAATTGGAATAATTCATTTTCCGGAAATGGAAAGGAGCATAAGCTATGCCGATATGGCTGGAAGTCATTGTACGGACACTGGTTTCCGCGTTGATCCTCTTTGTTTTGACAAGATTGCTGGGTAAAAGACAGATCTCCCAATTGTCCTTCTTCGAGTATATCACCGGGATCACAATCGGGAGCATCACCGCCTATCTATCGGTCGACGTAGATACGCACTGGTATTTAGGTATCATTTCCATGGGCGTCTGGTTCCTCGTATCATTGGGCATCGAATATTTGCAGCTCAAGAGTAAGAAGGCCCGAGACTGGATCGACAGCAAAGCGACCGTCTTGATCAAAGACGGAAAGATTATGGAGGAGAATCTCAAGAAAGAAAAACTGACCAACGACGAGCTACTGGAACAACTGCGGAAAAAGAGCATTTTTCAAACGGCTCAGGTCGAATTCGCCGTCATCGAGCCCGACGGGGAAATCAACGCCTTGCTGAAAAAGGAATACCAGCCGCTGACGCTTTCCGCGCTTGGGGTCAAGGCTCCGCCGGAGCCGGAACCGCAAACCGTCATTATCGACGGAAACATTATGGACGAGCCGCTGGCGACCCTCGGCTTTAACCGGCAATGGCTGCACACCGAGTTGGGAAAGCTCGGCGTTTCTCTTGACAATGTCAATCTGGGGCAGGTTGACGGGTTAGGGCAGTTCTATGCCGATTTGTACGACGACAACATCCAGGTTCCCCAGCCCCAGGTGAAAGCTACTCTGTTGGCCCAGCTCAAAAAATGCGAAGCCGACCTGGAAATGTACGCCCTTTCGAGCGAAGAACCCTCCGCCAAACAATTGTACACCTCATGTTCCGAAGAGCTGCAGAAAGTCATTCAAAATATTAAGCCGGTGTTGGCTAGATAAAGGAGGAGCAAGTTCATGGCCAAACAAAAAAACAAGAAGCTATCCCCGACTCAGCAGCAATACCAGCGGCTCGCGGCGGACATCGAGCCCAAGCGGCCCGTTATGGCCAACTGCGTCCGGGCTTTTCTGTCCGGGGGTCTCATCTGCCTGATCGGGGAATGCATTCGTCAGGCTTTTATCGCCTACGGCGGCTTTAGCGAGAAGGAGGCGGGCAACCCTACCGTCGCTGTACTGGTGATTTTGTCCGTCATTTTGACCAGCCTCGGAGTATATGACAAAATCGCGCAATGGGCCGGCGCCGGAACCGCGGTTCCCGTGACAGGGTTCGCCAACTCCGTAGCCTCTTCGGCGATCGAGCACCGCAGCGAAGGGCTCGTGCTCGGCGTCGGCGCCGGCATGTTTCAGCTCGCCGGCTCTGTCATCGTCTTCGGGACGGTGGCCGCTTTTATCATCGGGCTAATCTACGCCGTATTCGTTCCGGGATTTGCGGGAGGAGGACACTAAGCGATGTTAAAAGGACATCAAAGCTGGGTATTCGCAAGCCGGCCCAAAATCATCAGCACGGCGACCGTTGTCGGTCCTTTTGAAGGCCAGGGTCCTCTCGCCGACGACTTTGACATCGTGCACGCCGATTTGTATCTGGGACAGGACAGTTGGGAGAAGGCGGAGAAAGTACTGTTCGAAGAATCCGCTTCGCTCGCCATTGAACATGCGGGGCTCACCAAGGAGCAGGTACAGTTTTTCTTCGGCGGCGATCTCATGAATCAGATCATCAGCAGCAGCTTTGCCGCGAGAACGCTCAGCATCCCGTATCTCGGGTTGTTCGGCGCCTGCTCGACCTCGATGGAGAGCCTCGCTTTGGCTTCGTATGTCGTTAATTCCGGCGGGGCGAAATACGCGGTAGCCGGGACTTGCAGCCATAACGCCAGCGTTGAGAAGCAGTTCCGCTATCCGACGGAATACGGCTCGCAAAAACCGCCGACCGCACAATTTACCGTCACCGGTTCCGGCTCGGCCGTATTGTCCCTGGAAGGCGACGAATCCGCGCCGGTGGTTACCTCCGCCACGATCGGCCGCGTCATCGACATGGGCGTCAGCGATCCGTTCAACATGGGCGCGGCCATGGCGCCGGCCGCCGTGGACACGATCGAGGCCCATTTCCGCGATTTGGACATCAAGCCGTCGCATTATGACCTGATCGTGACCGGCGATTTGTCCAAGGTCGGCCACGAAATCGCCAATGAACTGCTGGAAAGACACGGAGTCCCGATCAAGGAGACGAACTATCAGGACTGCGGGATGATGATTTACGATTACAAGAAGCAGAAGGTTCAGGCCGGGGCCAGCGGCTGCGCCTGTTCGGCGGTCGTCACCTACGGGCACCTGCTTAAGAAAGTGCGGAAAGGCGAGCTGAAACGGATTCTCGTTGTCGCCACCGGCGCTCTCCTCTCCCCCCTCTCCTACCAGCAGGGAGAGAGCATCCCTTGCATTGCGCATGCCGTCTCGATCGAACACGGGGGATAAGCAGCCGGCCGTAGCTGTTCTGCTCAACTGTAGATATCCAACTAAAGTGCGCCTCTTTTTCGATAAGCTTCATCGGTATGGAAAAATCCAATGGGATGATCTCAAAATGATCTGAATGGGTTGAATTTAGCTCTCCCCATTGGAAATTTCCAACTTAAATTTCATAAAAGACGTTTTTTCGGGAGCTTAATTGGAATAATCCAATCAAGTTTTCGGAAGGAAGAAAAAAGGACCTCGCTATTCAGCGGGGTCCTTTCTCACGGACAGGGATATTAGTCGATGATCTCGGCTGTATCTCCCGTGCTTGCGCCTGCGGCATTTGCTTCGTCCGTATCGATATGCATGTCCAGCGCGAAGGAATCGGAAACGCGGGCGATGACGTTTTCGAGGACCAGGCCGCGTTCGCCGCCAAGGCGGACTTTAAGCAGTTGCTTGTCTTGGATGCCCCATTTCTCGGCATCGGATGTATGGAAATGAATATGGCGTGCAGCCACGATCACGCCTTGTTCCAGCTCGATTTCGCCGGCCGGGCCTTTCACCTTGATTCCCGGAGTTCCGTCAATGTTGCCGGATTCGCGAACCGGGGCCTTTACGCCGATCGCGAACGAGTCCGTGCGGGAAATCTCCAATTGGGAAGCAGGGCGCGCAGGTCCCAGAATGCGGACCTTGGCGAATTCGCCTTTCGGACCGATGACCGCTACGGTTTCGTTGGCCGCGAATTGTCCGGGTTGGGACAACGGCTTGAATTCCGTAAGCTGATAGCCTTGGCCGAACAAAGCTTCAATATGTTCTTGAGTCAGATGAATATGACGTGCCGATACGCCGACGGGTACAGTTTTGCTCATGTTTGAAACACTCCTCGTATATTCTCTATATCGATGACGATTCATATCGTTACCCATTATACACCTATTTTAAACAAAAAGGAAAAGGTGTCCGTTATCCGCGGACACCTTTTCGGGAGTTTATACGAATTCTGCTACAAGATTGTCAAACTCGCTCTTTTGCAAAGCCAGCTGCTGATGAGCCAGCGGCTCGGCTTTGAACCCGTGTACGACATTTTCGTAGCTCTTCTTCTCTTTGTTCTGGTAGATGAGACCCGTGATCATGCTGCCGGTTTCCATCAGCTTCGCCATCGCCATCGCCCGGTTAGTTGGATCATAGTCCGGCACGGTCGCCAGATCGATGATATTTTCCTTGAACCAGTCGTACGTATTGACTTTGTTAAATGTGACGCAAGGGCTGAACACGTTGATCAGCGAGAAGCCTTCGTGCTGAATCCCCTGCTCGATCAGCGAGGTGAGCTGCTTGATGTCGCTGGAGAACGATTGGGCGACAAAAGTGGCTCCGGAAGCGATCGCGATTTCCAGCGGCGACAAGGTCGATTCCACCGAGCCTTCCGGTGTGCTCTTCGTTTTGAATCCTTCGCCGCTGCGCGGCGAGGTTTGACCTTTCGTCAAGCCGTAGATCTGGTTATCCATTACGATGTAAGTAATATTGATATTCCTGCGAATCGCGTGAACCGTATGCCCCATCCCGATGGCAAACCCGTCGCCGTCGCCGCCGGAGGCGATGACCGTCAAATCGCGGTTGGCCAGTTTGACGCCTTGAGCGATCGGGAGCGCCCGGCCGTGAATTCCGTGCAGGCCATAGGCGTTGATATATCCGGAGATCCGGCCGGAGCAGCCGATGCCGGAAATGACGGCCAGATCTTCTGGTTCCAGACCGACGTTGGCGGAAGCGCGCTGGATCGCGGCCTGGATCGAGAAATCGCCGCAGCCCGGGCACCAGTTCGGTTTGATGTTATTACGGAACTCTTTAAAGGTTGCCATTTTTCACCAACTCCTCCTGTGATTTGATCCCGGCCGCAGCCTTGCATCTCTCGAATACTTCGGAAGGCAGGAACGGATTGCCGTCATATTTCAGGATATTTACGATCTTGTCGTGATATCCGACATTCATTTTGATGAGATTGGCCAGTTGGCCTGTCGCGTTGTTTTCCAATACGACGATTTTCTTGGCCTTCTCCATTTGCTCGCGGACGGCATCAACCGGGAATGGATGAAGCAAACGGACCGTCATATGGTTCGAGGTGACACCCTCTCCGTTTAGGCGCAAGCGGGCCTGATCGATCGTCCCCCCGGTCGAGCCCATGCCTACGATGAGCAGATCCGGTTCGGCGTGCGGCGCATGCAGGTGGATCGGATTCTCCACTTCCAGCTTCGCCAGCTTGCGGAGCCGCTTATCCATCATCTTCTTGCGGTTCACCGGGCTTTCCGAAGGGCGCCCCGCTTCGTCGTGCTCGACGCCGGTGACATGGTGAATGCCGTTCTTCTCGCCCGGCAGCACCCGCGGGGAAATGCCGTTGTCGGTAAAGGCGTAACGGTTGAACATACTCGAATCCTCGCGGTCCGGAATGTCCTTGACCAAAAATCCGCGGTCGATTACGATTTTCTCGAAATCGAGCAGTTCGCAGGATTGCTTGCCCAGCGACAATTGCAAATCGGTCGCCAGAATGACCGGCACCTGATACTTTTCCGCCAGGTTGAAGGCTTGAACCGTGTCGTAGAAACATTCTTCAATCGAGCTTGGCGCAATGACGATTTTTGGGATTTCCCCGTGCGTCCCGTAGATCAGGGCGCTGATATCGCTTTGCTCCTGTTTGGTCGGCAGCCCCGTACTCGGACCGCCGCGCTGCGTGTCGACGATCACGACCGGGATTTCCGTCATGCCGGCAAGACCGATCGCTTCCATCATCAGCGACAGCCCCGGGCCGGCCGAAGCGGTCATTGTTCGGACGCCGGCATAGCTTGCGCCGATCGCCATCGTGATCGCCGCGATCTCATCCTCCGTTTGAACGACGGTGCCGCCGAACTTCGGCAGCTTTTTGATCAAATACTCCATAATTTCCGAGGCCGGAGTGATCGGATAAGCGCTCATGATCCGGCATCCCGCCGCCACGCTGCCAAGGCCGATCGCATCGTTGCCGATCATGAACAGCTTCTGCTTGCCGTCCGCGGGCTCCAGCTTGAAGGCGTCCAGCGGACCGCCCGCCAGCTCCAGCACATAATCCGCGCCGCGTTTGACCGCTTCGATATTTTTCTCCACGATCGCTTGGCCTTTGCGGCCGAATTCTTCTTCGACCGCTTTATTGAACACTTCCAGCGGCAGGCCCAAAAGCGCCCAGGACGCGCCGGAAGCAACCATGTTTTTCATCAGCGAGGTGCCCAATTCTTCCGCGATGCTCGTAATCGGAACGGGGAACAGCTTTGCGTCCACGCCCTCCGGTACCGCGGGATTAAATTTGGCATCGGCCACAATGACACCGCCGCTGCGCAGTTCATGCGCGTTCAAGTCGATACTTTCCTGGTCAAAAGCGACTAAAATGTCCAAGTCGTCGGAAATCGCGCGAATCGGCTTGGTGCTGATCCGGATTTTATTGTTTGTATGGCCGCCTTTGATGCGTGAAGAAAAATGCCGGTAACCGTATAAATAATAACCCAGTCGATTAAGAGCCGTTGAAAAGATCCGATCCGTACTTTCGACGCCCTCCCCTTGCTGACCACCGATCTTCCAAGACAATTGACTAATCAAGATCGCCCACCCCTTTATGGTATCGCTCGAGAAATGATATAAGTGCAAACAGAATGTCAACCCATAATAGATAAATAACCTGGTTAATTGTGAACATTCTGTTTCAGAGTCATGTCAATTTTATGTCTCAACCATACAAAAAGCAAGCGTTTTCTACCCTTTTTCATATAGTAGTTTTCGATGAAATCATTCTCGCAAATGCATTAATTAAAGCGCTTACTTTGTTGATGGCAACCACATTCTTAAAAATGACAGCGCATTGCCGGACAGCCACCCTTTTACGAGCCGCTCGGGATAATATTTGAGCAGCATTTCACCCCATTGGGCGTACTGACCTGCATGGCGTAAATCGCCGATATGCGTTTCGATCCCGTCGAAATCCGAGCCGAATATGATATTCCCCTCCCCGCCAAGCGAGCAAATATGATCGATATGCGGCAAAATATCCTCGGCTTTCACCTCGGATGCGCTCTTGACAAACCAAGGGACGAAGGTGATTCCGATCCGGCCGCCCAAGGCGATGATTGCCGCGATTTGATCATCCCGCAAATTCCGGGTATGGGAACAGATGCTGTAGGCGTTGGAATGGGAGGCGATAAACGGGATTTTCGCTTTTTCCGCCATAGCGGCAAGCTCCCAGAATCCTTTGATTGATAAATGAGATACATCCAGCATGATCCCAAGCTCATGACAGGTCTTTACAAGCTCCACCCCTTCCGGAGTAAAGCCCCCTCCTCGGGGTTCGAGAATGCCGTCCGCCGCCCAATTGGCAAAATTCCAGGTCAATCCCAAAAAGCGGACTCCCCGCTCGTAGCCGAGCCGCAAGTAATGCAGGCTGCCTTCCAGCCCATCCGCTCCTTCGATGGACAGCAGCCCTCCGGGCTGCCCCGCCGCTTCGGCCCGATCCAGTTCCTCAACCGAGGTAATGGCGGCGACTCCGGCGCCGACGACTTTTTCGCAAAACAGATCGATCTGACCCAAAATATGCTCGAACTGCGGCTCGCCGAGCCGCTCCGAAAGAAACACCGCAAAGCATTGCAAGCCGACTCCGCCTTCCGCCATTCGCTCGAAATTGACGTCCAGCCGCTCATCCCGGATAAAATCCAGTTTCGGGTCAAGCTGCATTTTCCCCAGCGCATCGCAATGAAAATCCACAATCTTGTAAGCCAAATCCATCCCTCCGCTTTCGCCCACATAGTTTATTACCCGGACCAGCCGAAAAAAATGCAAAAAAACCTGTCTACTTTAACGTAAACAGGCTTCCATATCCTATCAATGATTATCTGGGCTCTACGATTAATTTGATAGCCGTCCGATCCTCGCCGTCGATCACGATATCGGTAAATGCCGGAATGCAGATCAAATCGACACCGCTTGGCGCCACAAATCCCCGGGCAATCGCTACCGCTTTAATGGCTTGGTTGAGTGCACCCGCCCCAATGGCCTGAAGTTCAGCAGCGCCACGTTCTCTCAATACTCCAGCAAGCGCACCGGCGACGGAGTTAGGATTGGATTTTGCTGAAACTTTTAATACTTCCATGGTAAGTACCTCCTGGGAATAATGGTTTGATCGATCCCACTACTTAGAACATATTCGTGAACGGTCAAAAAATTCCTGCTTTTTTCCCAAAAGGCCTTACGGTAAGCTTTAGTTCATGATCCACTCGTCTTCAAGCAGACGGATTTTCTCGATTTTTCGAGCGCGACCGGTCGATTCGTCAATATCCACCACGCAGCCGTGGAATTGCCACTTGCCCTCGTCAACCTGGAAACGCACCGGCAGTTGGGTCGTGAATTTGCGCAGCACGGCCGTACGCTCCATGCCAAGAATGCCTTCCCGGGAACCGACCATCCCGGCATCCGTCATATACGCCGTTCCTTGCGGCAAAATGATATCGTCATTGCTCTGCACATGCGTATGCGTACCGACCACCAGCGAAGCGCGGCCGTCGAGATGCCAGCCCATGGCGATTTTCTCCGAAGTGGCTTCCGCGTGAAAGTCGACGAGAATGCATTTATGTTTCTTGGACAAGACGACGATAATGTCATCCGCCATCCGGAAAGGGTCCTCGATCGCCGGCAAAAAGGTACGCCCCATCAGGTTGACGAGCGCCAGCTCTTTCCCGTTCCCCCGGATGACCGTGTAGCCGAGTCCCGGCGTCCCGGGAGGATAATTGGCCGGCCGCACCATGCGCGGTTCGTCGTCGATAAAGTCAAATATCTCTTTATTGTCCCAAGTATGATTGCCCATCGTCAAGCCGTGGACGCCGAGTTCAAAAAATTCTCTGGCGATTTTGGCGGTGATCCCCCGCCCGGCCGCGGCATTCTCCCCGTTGGCGATAATGATGTGCGGATTGTATTTCGTTTTAAGCTGCGGGAGCGTTTCCCTTAGCGCCTTGCGTCCCGTGTTCCCTACGATATCTCCAATAAACAGAACTTTAATGGTACTTCCTCCTTAAAAATGCAATCGATGTTCCGGCAAGCAATGAAAAAGCGGCCCACAGGGGGCCACTTTTCAGCATAACCTTTACTTAGCGTATTCAACCGCCCGAGTCTCGCGAATGACGGTGACCTTGATATGGCCCGGATAATCGAGCTCATTCTCAATCGTTTTCGTAATGTCTCTTGCCAGACGGAAGGCGTCCGCATCGTCGATCTTATCAGGCTGCACCATTACGCGCACCTCGCGGCCCGCTTGAATGGCGAACGATTTCTCCACGCCCTCGAACGATTCGGAAATTTCCTCGAGCTTCTCCAAACGCCGAATATAAGTCTCCAGCGTTTCGCGGCGAGCTCCGGGGCGTGCCGCGGACAAGGCGTCCGCCGCGCCGACCAGCATCGCAATAACCGAAGTTGCCTCGCAGTCCCCGTGGTGGGAAGCGATACTGTTGATTACGACAGGATGCTCTTTATACTTCTTAGCCAGTTCCACGCCGATTTCGACATGAGATCCTTCCACTTCATGATCAAGCGCTTTACCGATATCGTGCAGAAGTCCGGCACGTTTGGCGAGCGTAATGTCTTCGCCCAGCTCTCCGGCCATCAGTCCGGCCAGATAAGCCACTTCCATTGAATGCTTCAGCACATTTTGTCCATAGCTTGTCCGGAACTTGAGCCGTCCCAAAATTTTGATTAAATCCGGATGCAGCGCATGTACGCCAACTTCAAAGGTAGCCTGCTCGCCATATTCGCGAATGCGTTCGTCAACCTCACGACGAGATTTCTCGACCATCTCTTCAATCCGCGCCGGATGAATCCGTCCGTCCGCCACCAATTTCTCCAGTGCGGTACGGGCGATCTCGCGGCGAATCGGATCAAAGCCGGACAAGATGACCGCTTCCGGTGTATCGTCGATAATAAGATCGATCCCGGTGAGCGTTTCCAGAGCGCGGATATTGCGGCCTTCGCGTCCGATAATCCGCCCCTTCATCTCTTCGTTCGGCAGCGTAACTACCGATACCGTCGTTTCCGCGACATGATCCGCGGCACAACGCTGAATGGCCAGCGTAATGATTTCGCGGGATTTCTTATCCGCTTCCTCTTTCGCCTGCTGTTCGATCTCTTTAATCATTTGAGCCGTTTCATGGCGGACCTCCTGCTCCACATTGTTCAAAATAATGGTGCGTGCGTCCTCCATGCTCAAATTCGAAATACGTTCAAGCTCTTGAACCTGACTCTTGTAAATCAGGTCAATCTGCTGCTGGGTTTCTTCAATTCGTTTCTCTTTGCCGGCCACTTGCTCTTCTTTACGTTCCAGCGATTCCAATTTTTTATCCAGCGACTCTTCCTTTTGCAACAATCGTCTTTCTTGTCGTTGAATTTCATTCCGACGTTCACGAATGTCTTTATCAGCCTCGGTTCTCAGCTTGTGGACTTCGTCCTTCGCTTCCAGAACCGTTTCTTTTTTCAGTGCTTCTGCGTCCTTCTTCGCGTTCTCCAAGATTTGGCTTGCAGCTTGTTCCGCACTGGAAATTTTAGCTTCTGCAAGAGATTTGCGAATAAAATATCCGATCCCGAACCCAAAGAATAAAGCGGCTGCAACGAGAACGATCCAGATTCCTATACTCATCTGTTCACCTCCCCGTTGTTTCCTCCAAGGCATTCCTTGGGATGTTTGCAGTTGTAATTAACTCATTCATCATCATACAAAGAATTCATTACAGGCCTGCCTGAGGCAAGGTTCTCCGAACCTAAAGCGGCGACCGGAGTCCCCAAGTCATAATCGAAATTGTTGGCCTTCATGATCTGACAAATAGAATCTTTAAGGAGCCCGCAATTTTGGAAGGAAAAAAAGGGCTCAAACAAAAATAGATTCATGTTCATTGTATTATTTGACGAAATATATTGTCAAGCAGATGACAGGCAATGTCTGTTTTTCCAGTTACATATCCTCCCACTCATCCTCGCCGCCGTTTCCGTCATTTTGGCTTAACTCGCGAACGACGCGGGAAACCAGGCTTCCCGAGAATCCCCGGCGCAGCAAAAAGGCTCCCGTCTTGCGCTTTCGATCGGTCGGCTCGCCTGCGGTCGTCCGCCACTTCTTGGCGGCATGTTCCATGGCGCTGGCAAATTCGTCATCCTCGCTCACCGTTCCGAGCGCTTCCTCGATCAGCGTCTTGGAAACGCCCTTTTGGCGAAGTTCATGGCGAACCCAGAGCTTGCCTTTGCCGCGGCCCCGGACGCGCTGTCCGGCCCACTCCTGCGCGTAAGCCGCATCGTTGAGCAGCCCTTCCGCCGTCAGTCTGGAGATGACCTTCTCCCGCGTCTCCTCGCTCCAGCCCTTTTCGCCGAGCCGCATCCCGACTTCAAAAGCGGTACGCGGCTTGCGGCTTAAATAGAGCAGCGCATCCGCGTAGCCCCGCTGGACTTCATCCGCCGACACGATTTCCTCAAGCTCGCTTTTGGTAAAAACCGCGCCCTTGATCATCCGGAATTTGATCATGACATCCTCATGAACCTCGAGGGAATACGGACCGAACGAGATCAGGTACCGGAATTTCGGCCGCTTCAAGAGCGATACGGAAGTGATCGCCAGCTCCTCGTCCTCGGGGAAGTCGCCCAAGCCGCCTTTACCTTGTTGAGTATCCTCGGATGATGAACGACTCGCGGATGCGGCCCGTCGGTCCATTTCCCAGAAGCTCTCTTCCGAAATGTCTACGATTTCGCCCGCCTCTTTCTTGTCTTTCCGGCCGCCCGACCGTTCCCGGCCCGGGTTCCCTTTGCCACCAAAGCGTTGTTCCACTGGTTTCGCTCCTTTGTCACTTATGTTAAAAGGCCCGGCTATAGCAAAAACGCTCCGCTCCGGGTAAATCCGGATACAGAGCGCTTTGGGCCGTATCGGTTTATTCTTCTTCGAAAAGCGCCATTTCTTCCGCGGCTTCCGCCTCTTTTTCGCTGGCGGACGCAGCAGCTACCGAAGTAGTCAAGCTGCTGGCTTCCCGGATCTTTTGCTCGATCGTGTTAGAGATTTCCGGATGCTCCTTAAGGTATTGCTTCGCATTCTCGCGGCCTTGGCCCAAACGTTCCCCGGCAAAGGAGTACCAGGCGCCGCTCTTGTCCACGATATCCAGCTCCGCGCCGATATCGATGATGCTGCCCTCTTTGGAGACCCCTTCTCCGTACATAATATCGATCTCCGCCTGTTTGAAAGGAGGAGCCACCTTGTTCTTGACGACTTTAATCCGCGTCCGGTTACCTACCACATCATTGCCCATCTTGATCGATTCCACACGGCGCACGTCAAGGCGAACCGTGGAATAGAATTTCAGGGCCCGGCCGCCTGGAGTCGTCTCCGGGTTACCGAACATGATGCCCACTTTCTCGCGGAGCTGGTTAATGAAGATCGCAATCGTCTTCGACTTGCTGATCGCTCCCGACAATTTGCGGAGGGCCTGGGACATGAGGCGGGCTTGAAGACCCACGTGGGAGTCGCCCATCTCGCCTTCGATTTCCGCTTTCGGAACCAAGGCGGCCACGGAGTCGATGACGATAATGTCAACGGCGCCGCTTCGCACGAGCGCCTCGGCGATTTCGAGCGCTTGCTCGCCGGTATCCGGCTGGGACAGCAGCAGCTCGTCGATATTTACGCCTACTTTGTTGGCGTAAGAAGGATCGAGCGCATGCTCCGCGTCGATGAATGCGGCTTGTCCGCCGGCCTTCTGCACTTCGGCGATCGCATGCAGCGCCACCGTCGTTTTACCGGAAGATTCCGGTCCGTATATTTCGATAATCCGGCCGCGCGGAAATCCGCCGGTTCCGAGCGCGATATCCAGCGCCAGCGATCCGCTTGGTATAACCTCCACTTGCATATGCGTCGATTCGCCCAGCTTCATGATCGAACCTTTACCGAATTGTTTTTCTATTTGACGAAGCGCCATATCCAGCGCAGCTTTACGATCTGACAATCAGCTCACATCCTTAAATATGATTGAAAACGTATTTCTTACATTTATAATTGTACCTTGTTTTGGAACGTTTGCCAAGCACTTTTTCGAACATACATTCGTAAAAATCTCAACCCTCCCAAACCGGGACTCAACCCTCCCAAACCCTCCCTTACCGTAAGGGAGGGCCCCCAGGGCTTGCAGCCCTCGGGACACCCGCCATGGGGAATAACGTTGGAGTGACAGAGGCGCTCCTCCTGCCTGGCTCCTTCCCATTTTTTTGGGGAAGGAACCTTGGGCTTTGTGCGTGGAACGCTTTTCCCCCTTCGGGTCCGTCTTACTTATGGCGCACCCGGGTTGCCTGAAACACGCTGCGGACTTCTGCTGCTTTCGGACGCACCCCAGGGGCCAACGTGCAATGAGCCGCTTGTCGCCCTGCGGGCACGCTTTTGGCTCGCGCTCCTGCGGGGCCCGCACTGCTACTATGGTGGTCTTTGCTGTTACTATCGTGCTTGGTGGGCGCTGTCCCCTTTGGGGATTCGCTCGCTATGGTGCAGAGCCTGTGGCGGGTTGCTACTTTGACGAGTCTTTACTGCTACTTCGTGCTTGGCGGTTGCTCTCCCCTGCGGGGATTCGCTCGCTTTGGTGCAGAGCCTTGAGGCGGGTTGCTACTTTGGCGAGTCTTTACTGCTGCTTCTTGCTTGGTAGGCGTTGTCCCCTACGGGGATTCGCTTACTTAGGCGTTAAATTACTATGGCGGTAAGCAAACTGTCTTTTATTCCATTATCTCCTCCTCGCGAATAAAACTAGGAATCCAGGTGTCTGACTTACTATAAATGGCCAATTCTCTACGCAAAAAAAGAACCGCAGCAAAACGAACGATTTGCTACGGTTCTTCCGTAAGTTCATTATATCTTGTGTCCTGTATTCATGGCAAGATGCCGTTACTTTCCGCTCTGCTCCGCCTTCAGCTGCTTCCACAGGTGATAGAGAACCGTTTTGGCGGAACGCAAACGGATCGTATCGCGGTTGCCCTTTAGGTTGAGCTCGTATACGGCGGTGTCGCCGCCGCGGCGGGATATGCCGATATACACGAGACCGACGGGCTTGCGCTCGGAGTAAGCGGGGCCGGCCACGCCGGTGATCGACAGGCCGAAGTCGGTGTCGACGATCATCCGCACCTGCTCGGCCAGGACCTTGGCCGTTTCGGCGCTGACGGCGCCGGGCGCGTTCTCGCCCTCCAATAGATCGTGCGGCACGTTCAGCAGCTTCTCCTTCATGGCGTTGGAGTAGCAGACGATGCCGCCGAGGAATACGGCGGCGCTGCCGGGGATGCTCGTCAGCGACTGCATGAGCAGACCGCCCGTGCAGCTCTCCGCGGCGCTGACGGTAAGCCCCTGCTCCGTCATCATGTCGACGATCGTTTTCTCGATCGGCACATCCTCGTTCGCGTACAGATGATCCGGCAGCCGGGAGGCGATCTCGGCCTCCAGCTTGTCCAGCTTATCCATCGCTTCGCTTTCGGTCTTCGCCTTGGTGGAAATGCGGATCGTGACTTCGCTTTCCTTGGCGTAGGGGGCGACCGTCGGATCGGATTGATTCTCGATCAGATCCAGCAGCCTGGTCTCCAGCCCGGATTCGCCGATGCCGGCGAATTTGAGCATTTTGGAATACAGCGGCTCTTCCATCGTCAGCACATGCTGCATAATCCAAGGCTTGGCCTGGTTTTCGTACATCGGCTTCATTTCCGACGGCGGGCCGGGCAGCAATACATAGAACTTCCCGTCCGCCGCGACGGCATTGCCGACCGCGAGTCCGGTCTCGTTCGGCAGCGGCGTGCTGCCGTCGATGCTGAGCGCCTGACGGATGTTGTTCTCCGTCATGGGGGCGCCCCGGTCTTTGAAGTACCGGTCCACATGGTCCATCGCCATCCGGTCGATATGCAGCGATCTGCCCAGAACCGCCGCTACGGCGTCCTTGGTCAGGTCGTCTTGGGTCGGCCCGAGGCCGCCGGTAAAGAGCAGCAGGTCCGCCCGCTCCGCGGCCAGCTTTATGGCCTCGGACAGGCGGTTCATATTGTCTCCCACCACGGTCTGGAAATATACGTCAATTCCGAGAGCCGCCAGCTCGCGGGACAAATACTGCGCGTTTGAGTTTACGATTTGACCGAGCAGCAGCTCGGTACCGACTGCGATAATTTCGGCTTTCATTTGTCATTTCTCCTTTCGGAGGCGCTAATGTTTACATTTTTGATAGGTTAAGTACGCTTTTGTTCTTCACGAAATAATCGATTCCGGAGTAGATCGTTATGACTGCGGCCAGCCAAATCACGATTTGATCAAACGGGAAGTGCAGCCATGCGAACGGGAAATTGTTCAATAGCAGCGCCGAAATCCCGACGATCTGCGTGATCGTTTTGGCTTTGCCCCATTTGCTCGCGGCGATGACCGAGCCTTCCAGCAGCGCGACTTCGCGCAGTCCGGTAACGGCAAATTCCCGGAAGATGATAATCACCGCGATCCAGGCGTCGCATCTGCCCATGGCAACCAGCGCGATCAGCGCGGCGGCAACCAGCAGCTTGTCGGCGAGCGGATCCAGCAATTTCCCGAGATTCGTAACAAGGTTATACTTGCGGGCGATATAGCCGTCGATACCGTCCGTGCTGGCCGCCACGATAAATATGACGGCGGCGATCAAGTGGTTTACGGGCAGCGAATACGTGCCGAGCGTTAATTCGTAAGACCACCATTCAAAATCGAACAGCAAAAATACGAGCATGACCGGGATCATGAAAATGCGTGCAAGCGTAATACGGTTGGGTAGATTCACTTAAACTGCCTCCCCTGACAGATCGTAATCATAAGCGTGCGTAATCCGGACCTTCGTGATGTCCCCGATGCCGGCGGAACAGTTGGAGACGAACACTTGACCGTCTATCTCCGGCGCATCGTATTGCGAACGTCCCACATATACGTCGCTCCGGCCATCGTAACGTTCCACAAGCACATCGAGCACTTGTCCGATATATTTGCCGCTGTTCTCATTGGCGACGGAACGCTGAATTTCCATCAGCGTGTTGGCCCGCCATTCCTTGACTTCCTCGTCGATCTGGTCCGGCAGCCGGGAGGCCGGAGTATCTTCTTCCTTGGAATATGTAAAGACGCCGAGCCGGTCGAAGCGGATCTCCCGGACAAAGTCGCAAAGCGCCCGGAATTCCTCCTCGGTCTCCCCCGGGAAGCCGACGATCAGGGAAGTGCGCAGGGAAACTCCCGGGATCCCGTCCCGGATTTTGGCGATCAGTTCCCGGATATCCCGATTCCGCCCCGGCCGGCGCATCCGCTTCAATACCGTGTCCTCGCTGTGCTGCAGCGGCATATCCACGTATTTGCAAATCTTCGGGTTCGCGGCGATCGTCTCGATCAGCTCATCGGTAAAAAATCCCGGATAAGCATAATGCAACCGAACCCAGGTTATTTCCGGCACGCCGCTCACCTTGTCCATCAATTCGGCCAGCTTGTACTCCCCGTAAAGATCGGTGCCATAGTTGGTGGAATCCTGCGCGATCAAGCTGACTTCTTTGACGCCTTGAGCGGCAAGCTGCGCCACCTCGGCCAGAATCGATTCCATCGAGCGGCTGCGGAAATGCCCGCGCATGATCGGAATGCTGCAAAACGTGCATTTGTTGTCGCAGCCCTCGGCGATTTTCACATAAGTCGTGTGCCGGGGCGTCGACAGCTTGCGGGGCAAGCTCTGTTCATAATTAAACACCGGGTTTCCGACATGAATCGGTTTTTTTCCTTTTAAAGCTTCGTCCACAATCCGATTAATATTGTAAAAATCGCCCGTGCCCACGATTCCGTCGATCTCGGGCATCTCTTTCATCAGCTCCTGCTTGTACCGCTGCGTCAAGCACCCAGACACGATGAGCGCCTTCAATTTGCCGGTCTCCTTCAGTTCCGCCAATTCCAGAATCGCGTTCACCGATTCCTCTTTGGCCGCGTCAATAAAGCCGCAGGTATTGACGATAATCACCGTCGCATCCTCCTGCCGGTCAACCAGCGAGTACCCGCGCTCGTCGATCAGACCGGACATGATTTCGGAATCGACGAGGTTTTTCTCGCAGCCCAGCGTAACGATTTTCACTTTTTCTGTCATGAGTTCGATCCCCCATTGCTAAAGCCATAATCCGTTATCCGAAAATACAAAAACCTAATTAAGTATAATATTTCCTCATCGGCACTGTCAAAAACGCGTTTCCCAACCAAAAAAGCCCCGCGCGGCGCAAGGGATGCGTAGCGTGAGACTTTCGGCGTCGGCTTATTTGAAATTCGTAAATTGCAAATCGACGGTAAGATCCGCTTTGCGGAGCAGTTGCATGATCTGTTGCAGATCGTCTTTGCTTTTGCCTGTAACCCGGATTTGATCGCCCTGTATCTGGCTCTTCACCTTCAGCTTGGAATCGCGGATCAGGACATTGATCTTCTTGGCGTTCTCCTGGTCGATCCCCTGCTTCAAATTGATCCGCTGGCGCACCGTCCCCAACGAGGCCGGCTCGACTTTGCCGTAATCGAGGTTTTTGATCGGCAGGCCGCGCTTGATCATCTTGGACTGCAAAATATCGATTACAGCACTCAGCTTGTACTCGTCATCGGAGACGACGACAAGCACATCCTTCTCGACTTTCAGTTCGCTTTTGCTGCCTTTAAAATCAAACCGGTTGGCGATTTCCCGCTCGGTTTGGTCAATCGCGTTGGTCAGTTCCTGCATATCCATTTTGGAAACAATGTCAAAAGAGCTTTCGGAAGCCATCATTTCTCATCCTTTCCGGTAATTTGCCCGATTTTGCGCGTAATTAAGGATTACTCGCCGTCCGTACCCGCATTATCCGTTGTTGTTGCGTTATCGGCGGAATCGCCGCTATTTGCGGCGCCCTCGGCATCCGCGGCGTTCCCCAAATTCAGTTGAATCTTCGAGGTGTTTTTGCCGTCGGTCACAACCTGGCCGCCAACGGTGATCGTCGTCTTCGAAGACGCCCCCGACTTGATGAACAATCCCTCAGGGCCGAGATCATACGTCAGCACATCCCCGCCGTTCTCGGACGTATTTTGGTAATATAATTTCTCCCCGTTCTTGTCTCCCTTGCGGACTTCGACCCAGCTTTTGCCGGTGGATGTAATCACTACCTGAACAGGCTGATTGTCCGGGCCATCCACGAGGAATTTGGTCGTGCTGCCCTCCTTGCCGTCCGGAACAACAACAACCGCATCCTGAGAGCCGCTATCGGTCCCCGAATTCGCGGCGTCGTCCGAACCGGCATTGCCGCTGCCGTTATTTCCCGGATCGTTCCCGGTCCCGGTCCCGGTCCCGTCCCCGTTCGCCGCTCCGTTGCTGCCGTCTCCGGCGTTGGTTCCGTTCTGGCCGCCTTTGTTGCTCCCGTTCCCCGTTCCATTGTTCTGCTGGCTGACATCGGTCACCGGCGTCTTATCCGGCTGATCGTTCTTCGCTTCGTCCGATTTGCCCCAAACGCTGAAATACATATAGATCACGATCAGAATCAGCACGGCAAACGACCACATCAGCGTCGTCGACAGCCATTTCGAATTCCTTTCCGTCGTCCGCGAGCTGCGGCGTCTTTGCAGAACCGGCTCCATCGTCGGCTCGGGAGCGATTTCGGGCACATGCTGCTTATGCTCGGTCAGCAGTTCATCCGCGTCAACGCCCACCGCTTCGGCATAGGTTTTAATAAAAGCCCGCACATAAAAACTTCCGGGCAGCACTTTATAGTCCCCCGCTTCGATGGCTTCCAAATATCTCTTGCGGATTTTCGTCATTTCTTGTACATCATCCAGAGACAAACCTCTGGCTAGTCGGGCTTCCTTTAATTTCTGGCCCAATTCCGACACGACCATCACCTCCTGTAGTTGTTTGAAATACGGTTCTACCCGATTCGCTTCTATATCTAGTTAACGGCCGATAGCCCTTATAGATCGTCGGAATAAATTGTCGTGAATGTATCATAAACGATTTGCTCGTCAGGATTGTTACGCAATTCGATAATAATGTCAAAATCGTCATATGTATACTCGGTTTCTTTGACAAATACATCCGGATGTTCGATCACGATCGCGGAAGGCATTTCCATCAGCTCTTGGAGCAATTGATAATGGCGCTCGTTCGAACGCAGCGTGCTGATGATTCCGTCGATGATGAATACGTTATGCGGATTCATCTCGTCTTCGGACAACTGGCTGCGAACGGTCTGACGGAGCAGGGTCGAGGACACGAAGGTCCAGCGCTTCATCGCGCAGACGCTGCCCGCGATAATGGACTCCGTCTTGCCGACGCGCGGCATGCCGCGAAGACCAATAACCTGATGTCCGTCTCTTTTTAATACTTCCCCCAAAAAGTCGACAAGTAACCCGAGTTCGTCACGGGTAAACCGGAAAGTTTTCTTATCGTCGGAGTCCCTGTTAATATACCGTCCATGGCGGACGGCCAACAAATCGACAAGCCGCGGGCTTCTCAAAGCGGTGACCGTAATGCTGTCGACCTTATTCAACATCTGATCGAGCAATTGGATTTTGCCGTCGTCATCGCTTTCCAGAAGCAGGCCGCGCGTTTCGCCTTCGACCCCGTTTATCGTTAAAATATTGACTCCCAGCATGCCGAGCGTGGAGGCGATATCCCCCAGCAAACCTGGGCGGTTTTTATGTATTCTATATTCCAAATACCATTGTTTCGGCTCCATGCATACACCTTCTTTAGTTCCTTTACCTTGTTACCCCCATTCGACAAATAAGGTCCGATTTCCTGCCGGGCGCGAAGAAAAGATTGCCGAGCCGAAAACGTCTCAACTTAGGTCGAACGGAATATGATACGTGTTTTATGATATATAAAATAGATTTGAAAGGCAAGCTAGGGGAATAAATGGGAGAAAAGCTCCCTTTTTGGGGGAGCTTTTCCAAATAGCGGTCTATGCTTTCTTAACCAGTTTCACCATCAATTTGGCGATGGTTTTACGTTCCTCTTCGTCGCCCACCTCCCAAAGTTCCTTCAGGGTGCGGTTGGCTTCGTTCTGAGGATCCACCTTGTCGTCAAGAAAACCGCCGATCTCATAAGCCAGGTTTGCTATGGCATCCTCGCTCATGCCCGTGCTTTCCGCGTGCTGGACGCGGTCGCCGAGAAACTTCTTCCAAGTATCGAAATTTTTAATGACTGTTGACATTGATTAAATCCTCCTTCGGCTTGACGATTTATAATCAACAGTCGTAATATGCGATTTTCCCCGGCGATTTATGCGCCGAGCGCCGCAGGGGAAATCAGGTAACCCAGCCTCCGTTCGGGCTGATAATTTGTCCTGTAATGTAGCCGGACTCGGGCAAAGCGAGAAAATAAACGAGCGAGGATATTTCCCCCGGATCGCCTAGCCTTCCCGCCGGAATCTCTTCCTCAAGCTGCCGCAGCTCCTCTTCGTCAAAACGCCCCATCATATCGGTTTTAACCGCCCCCGGGGCGACGGCGTTCACCGTAACCCCGGAGGGTGCCAGTTCCTTCGCCAGCGCCTTGGTGAAGGCGTTGACGCCGCCTTTGGCGGCGGAATAGGCCACCTCGCAGGAACCGCCGGAGATGCCCCAAACCGAAGATACATTGATAATCCGCCCGAAGCGCTGCGAAATCATGTCCGGCATGAAGATCTGGCTGCAAAGAAACACGCTCTTTAAATTGACGGCCATGATATCGTCCCAGACCTCTTCATCGACGTCGGACAAAAGCCCATAATGGGAAATGCCGGCATTGTTCACGAGAATATCGGGCTTAAGCCCGTGGCTTTCCAATTTTTCCTTCATTCTTATAATCTGTTCCCTGCTGCGCAAATCCGCGGACACCGTGAACACCTTCGCGCCGAAGTCGAGGCACTGGCGGGCCACCTCGTTGGCGGCTTCATGGGAATTCATATAATGAATTACCACATTCATGCCCACGGAGGCGAACCGGAGCGCAATCTGCGCTCCGATGCCCCGGCTGGCGCCGGTGACGAGCACGGTCATTTCCCCGATTGATTTATCCGTTCCCATCCCATGATTCAAGCTCATATTTACGGACTCACCACCAACGAGACGGCCAGCTGCTCCCAGTCGATGTGCTCGCGCAATCGCGCGTTGACCTCATCCAATGTCAGCGATTCGTAGATCGGCAGCACCTCGAACAAATCTCCGCCGCGGAAGCGGTATCGGGTGAATTCGTGGGCGATATTTTCCGGCGAATTCAGCATGCGCAAATAGCCGCCGATCTTCTTCTTGCGGGCGCGCTCGAAGTCCTCTTCCCGGAACCCCGAGTCGCAGACCTTCTTGATTTCCTCCGTAATCGTCTTCATCAGCCGTTCCGGATCCTTTGTGTCCCCGCCGACGGCGGAAAACGCATATTTCGGATTGCTGTTGTACTCATGTGAGAAACTGTCGGAAATCAAATCCTCGTCATACAGCTTCTGATACAGTTTCGTGCTGGAGCCGAGCAGCAGATCGAGCGCCAGCTTGGTCGCAAGATCTCGGCGAAGCAGCTCTTTGCCAGTGAAGCCCAGCTTCGTTTCCTTAAAGCCGAACAACAATTTAGGCAGAGATACCGGAAGCTTCGATTCCCGGCGCGATTCATTCACCGTGAGCGGCTCCTCGTCAAACAAGCGGTCGATCGCCCCCTGAGGCGGGTACTCCTTCTTGGCCTGGTTATCCCGGACCAGCTGGAACACTTCCTCGGCATTCACGCCGCCGACGACAAACAGCAGCATATTGCTGGGATGGTAAAAAGCGTTGTAGCAAGTGTACAGCGTTTCCTTCGTGATCGTACCGATCGATTCCACCGTCCCGGCGATATCGATATGAACCGGATGCACCTTGTACATGGCCTCGATCAGGCCAAAGTACACCCGCCAGTCGGGATTGTCGCGGTACATGCCGATTTCCTGGCCGATGATGCCTTTTTCCTTCTCCACATTTTGGTCGGTAAAATAAGGATGCTGGACAAAATTGATCAGCGTCTCCAAATTTTCTTTAATGTTCTCGGTTGCGGAGAACAGATATACCGTCTGGTCAAAGCTCGTGAAAGCGTTGGCCGATGCTCCCTGGGCGGCGAATTTGGCGAAGATGTCGCCTTCCGGCTCCTCGAACATTTTATGCTCCAGAAAATGGGCGACGCCGTCAGGAACCGAATTCTCCTCCTGCCCTTGCACCCGGAAATGGTTGTCGACCGAACCGAACTTCGTGGCGAATGTGGCGTATATTTTCCGGAATCCCGGTTTGGGCAGAACGTACACCTGCAGCCCGTTGTCCATCGTCTCGCGGTATATGGTTTCCTTTACGGCATCATAGGTGATAGCTTCCACCGGTCATCCCTCCTTGTTCCCTGTCAAAAAGTAAATCGTGTCGAGCTTCACCGTCTCGGCGACAGCAACGACGTCCTGTGGCGTCACCCGCTCCACCTGGCTCAGCAGCTCTTCCGCCGGCCGATCCTTGCCGGACAGCACCCGATTGAAATCGTAGGCGATCATTTCGAATGCGGAATCCTGCATTTCGAGCAGGCCGTTGCGGATCATGGCTTTCGTCTGGCTCATCTCCAGCTCGCTGATGTCGCCGGCGCGCATGCTGGACAACTGTTCTTCGATAATTCGCAGCGCCTTGTCGTAATTTTCGATCTCGATCCCCGACTGGATCGACACCATTCCTTTATGGCCGTCATATCTCGAGGCTGCGTAATAGGCGAGGCTGGCTTTTTCGCGGACATTCATGAACAGCTTGGAATGCGGATAGCTGCCCAGAATCCCGCTGTAAAGCAAGGCGGCGGCATACCGGTCGTCCCCGTAGGTTACCGGTGTGCGGAGCCCTAAATTCAGCTTGCCCTGATTGACGTCGAGGCTCTCCTTGACGGTGCGCACTTCCTTGACATTCGCACTGCCTTGCTCCGGGGTATACTCCGGCGAGGAAGAACGGTTCAGCGCAAAATGCCGTTCCACCAGCTCCTGAACCTCGGAAAGCGAGGTGTCCCCGACGACATAGAGGTCAAGGCTCGCCTGGGCAAGCCAGCTTTGGTAGGCACGGTACAGCGATTCCGGCGTGATGCCGTCCAGATCGCTGCGCTGTCCCAGCGGATGGAGCCGGTAAGGATCGCCTTCGAACATCACCTCGATACACCGCTCCGCGGCGTACCGGATCTTGTCGTTGATGATGCCCTCCAGCTTCTGACGTACGTTCTCCCGTTCCGAAGCCACATAGGAGGAACGGAATGCGCCGTTCTCCAGCGCCGGCGCCGTTACGGCTCCGCCGAGAAAAGCAAAGGTTTGGGCCAACAGCGACTCGTCGCTTTGCACGAACGAATCGTTGATTGTATCCATGCGAAATTGCACAATTTGGTAATTCCCGCGTTTATAAACATCAAAGCCGAAGCCGGCGCCGTACATGCGCTCAAGCTGCTCCCGGAACTGAATCGTCTCCGGATGGGATGCCGTGCCCCTTCTCAACACAAAGGGGGTTAATGCCGTCGTGGTTACCGTCTTGCTGTCCAGCGGGATGCCCGCATAGAGGGAGACGGCAAACGTCTTGAAGCGGGTCGTTGGCAGAACATGAATCCGGATCTGACCCGCGCTGCCGCGTTCGAAATTACTCTTGTTCAAGACCAAAACTCCTTTACGAGAGACTGTACTGCACGCTGTTTAATGAAGAAATCAGTTCCATTCTATACCAATTCAAAGGAAAGAAGCAACCTGGCGTACAAGCGGCTGCTTCTTTATCTCGGAGCGAATGTTCAACGTTGAAAAAGCCGAATTTCAAGGCTACATACAGAAAATATGTTTGCCTATGGTTTTCACCTGCGGCCGGGACCATATCCATTTGGAAGTCGCCGTCTCGGGGTTGAAATAGTACAGGCAGCCCCCCGATGGGTCCCAGCCGTTCAACGCTTGCTGTACGGCTTTACGGGCGTTTTCGTTCGGCTCGAGCCAAATTTGTCCGTCCGCAACCGCGGTAAAGGCTCCCGGCTGGAAGATAACGCCGGAAACGGTATTCGGAAAGCTCGGAGATTTTACGCGGTTCAAGATGACGGCCGCAACGGCGACCTGACCTTCGAACGGTTCGCCCCGCGACTCGCCGTAGACCGCATTGGCCATAATTTTCAGGTCGTTCTCCGACAGGCCCATCCCATTCGACGGCGACAACTCCGCGGATTCCGTATTTTCTTTGGCAGGTGTGGTTGGAGTCGGGGTTGGAGTTTCCTCCTGTGTCGGTTCCTGGCTTACATATTCCATTCCGGGCTTCCATTCCGTTGTGGCATTGTACAGCTTGAGCTTGGTTTTCGGACCGGCCAGGCCGTCAACCTTGAGCCCGAATTCGGATTGAAACCATTTAAGCGAATCCCGGGTCTTCGGACCGAACTGGCTGTCAAGTTTGCCGTGGTAAAATCCCAGGAAGCCGAGGCGTCCCTGCAGTTCGTAAACGTCCTTGCCGAACGCGCCGTAATCGATGACCTGCTCGCTGAACACAGGTACGGCATGTTGCGGAATATCTTTCTTTGTGTCCACATCGTTCGAATGCCGGAGCTGGCTGTATCCATAGACGATTCCGAACAAAAGCAGCACTAAACCGGCGGCAAACCATATTTTCATGTTTTTCATATCGTTTAGCTCTACCTTTCTTTAGTGGAATTAACATAGATGGTTGACCTTATTATGACAAGCCATGCCCCTTCCTATGCACTCAGAAAAACAATCCTGCAACTGCCTCATCCGATAAGGGATAAAAAAAGAACCCCGCCGCCTTAATCATAAGGCGTGAGGTTCTTGACCACCGGTTAAGATGAAATTTTGCTCGTTTTGAATTGCTCCAGGGAGACGAGCACCTCCCTCGGCTTGCTGCCCTCGTAAGGGCCTACGATGCCCCTGGCTTCCATCGAATCGATCAGTCGGGCCGCTCGTGTATAGCCGACGCGCATCCGCCGCTGCAGCAGCGATACGGACGCCTGCTTGGCCTCCAGCACGATCTGCACGGCCTGATCGTACAGCTCGTCGAGCACCTCTTCCGGCTCATTGGTTTCTTCCTCGATTTCCGGAACGAGGCTTTCGTCATACTCCGCTTGCCCTTGACCGCGTACATAATTCACGATCGTTTCGACTTCCTGATCGCTCATAAACGCTCCCTGCACGCGCACGGGTTTGGAGGCGCCCATCGGCATGTACAGCATATCGCCGCGGCCGAGCAATTTCTCGGCGCCGGCCATGTCCAGAATCGTCCGCGAATCGACCTGCGACGATACCCCGAACGCGATCCGCGACGGAATATTCGCTTTGATCACGCCGGTGATGACGTCGACCGACGGCCGCTGGGTCGCAATGATAAGATGGATGCCGGCCGCGCGGGCCATCTGGGCGAGCCGGGCGATCGCGTCCTCGACATCGCTTGCCGCGACCATCATCAGGTCGGCCAGCTCGTCCACGATGACGACGATATACGGCAGAATAGCGTCCGGATTGTCCTTCATCATCAAGTTGTAGCCTTCGATGTTGCGCGCGCCCGATTTGGAAAACAGTTCATACCGTTTTTCCATTTCGACGACGATTTTCTTCAGCGCCAGCGAAGCGCGGCGCGGATCGGTCACGACCGGCGTGAGCAGGTGCGGGATTCCGTTGTATACGTTCAGTTCGACCATTTTCGGGTCGACCATCATAAATTTGACCTCATCCGGCTTGGCTTTGTACAAAATGCTGGTGATGATGCCGTTGATGCAGACCGACTTGCCCGAGCCCGTCGCCCCCGCCACAAGCAGATGGGGCATCTTTGCCAGGTTGCCGATGATCGTTTGCCCCGATATGTCGCGGCCGAACGCGATGGTCAGCTTGGATTCCGCCTCCATAAAGGTCGGCGTTTCCATGACCTCCCGCATCGTTACGAGCGACACTTCGTTATTAGGCACTTCGATCCCGATCGCCGATTTGCCCGGAATCGGGGCCTCCATCCGAATGTCCTTCGCGGCCAGCGCCAGCGCGATATCGTCGGTGAGATTGACGATCCGGCTCACCTTGACCCCGATATCGGGCTGGATCTCGTAGCGTGTCACCGCCGGTCCCCGCACGACCTCGAGCACGCGGGCGCGAACGCCGAAGCTCTCCAGCGTGGCTTCCAGCTTGCGGGCCGTCTGCATATAATCGGCCTGATCGCCGGCCTTTCCGCTGCCCGCCGGTTTGGAGAGCAGCCGGAACGACGGCAGCTTGTACGGCTTCGGCGCCGGTTTAGGCGGAGCGGCCGGTATGCCTGCTTCATTGTCTTCAGCCGCCGGGCTTAGGGCCCCGTCAACGGCTTCCGTCAAGGCATCGTCTAAGGCCGGAGATTCGCCGTCGGGCGGCAATCCGGCGCCCTCCGCCGCCGCTTCCCCGCTCAACCCGGGCATTCCTCCCGGAAGCTCTTCCCCTTCGGGTTCCGGTTCATCCTCACCCGGAAGAGATTCCAATTGGATGTTATCGAAGAAGTCGCGGATGATCGGCCCGGTATCTCCAACGGCCGTATCATCTCCGGGATATGCGCCGCCGCTCCGCGCCGCTCCGTCATACTGCAGCTCATTCCAATTGATGTTGTGCGGTGCTTCCGGTTCATCCTCCGCCGGAGCGGGATCACCGGGAGCAGGCCCTTCGGCCGCAGGCTGGCCTTTAAACCCGAGCAGTTGGAAGAAAACCGGTTTTTGTTTTGGTTTCTTAATCGGAGGCAACTGTTCCTCTTCCTCCTCAACGTCTTCCGTATCCTGAACCTGCACGGCGGCGGGCTTCGGCTTCGGCGTCCGCTTGGCCTTATGGGTCACCGGAACCGGCCGGAGCATCCGGATTTTGTGGCCGAGCTGCTGCCCAAGACCGCCCATCTTCGTACGAAGCAGCCGTCCCAGATCGACATAAGACAATCCGGTTACGAGCATAAAGCTGATGATCAGCATCACGATCATGATCAACTTGGCTCCCGCCATGCCGAATAACGAGTACAGCAGCGCAAATTCCAGGCCGCCTATGTATCCGCCGCTGATGTTCAAATGGAGCAGGCTGAATCCGGAATCGCCGGATGCCGAAGCCGTCTGAAACAGGGCGCCTTGAAGATCACGCTGAATTTGCCCCATAATATTGCCGAAATTTAACGGTACGGCGGGCGTAAGCTTTTGCCCCATCGCCGAGATCGTGCTCATCAGCACAAAAGCCAGCACCGCCAGGAGCACCCCGCTGCGGCGGGTTGTCCATTTGGTCGGCCATTTCCGTCCGATCATAACGGCCAGTCCCACATAAATGCCGATTAAAGGGATGACAAAATAAAACTTGCCGAGGATAAGCGCCGACATTTTCGATAGCGTTCTGCCGACCGCCGCTTCCCCGGACAAGGCGATGATGGATAAGGTGATCAGGATGATCCCATAGATTTCAAATTTTAGCATACTCCCCAATGCCGCTTTTTTCTTCTTGCGTTTGCGTGCCAAACAGGAACACCCCCCAGATGAATATTATACCATAATCACCGGAGGGTACCAGATGTTCGTGAAACAGAAGCCTATTTCAAAAGCATCGGCAAAAACACGATTTGCCGTCCGGGCGCGTAGGCCGGATTCAAGTAATCATTCAAATCGCAGCGAAGCAGGCGGATAATCGTCGCCCGGTTTCCCGGTTCCATGCGGACCTGCATCAATATCCCGCCCACTTCGATTTCGTTGTACATCCCGGCGACCTCCGGCTGCTCCCAATAAGCTTCTTCGGGCAGGATGGTGTAATGGGTCATTGGGTGATCCCTCCCGCCGCTTGTTCGCTTTTCCGCGATTCGATAAGCGAATTCAGTTTGGCAAGCCCTTCGCCGATTCCGCCGATTCCGTCGATCAAGCCGTATTTCACCGCATCGTTGCCGCCCACAGCCGTCCCGATATCCCGATTCAATTCGCCCGTCTTGAACATCAGCTCTTTAAAGGTGTCTTCCGGAATTTTGGAATGCGCGGTGACGAAACGGACGACCCGCTCCTGCATCTTCTCGATATACTCGAACGTTTGCGGGACGCCGATGACCAGCCCCGTCATCCGGATGGGATGAATCGTCATCGTCGCGCTTTCCGCGATGAACGAATAATCCGCCGCCACGGCAATCGGTACGCCGATACTGTGTCCGCCGCCGATCACGACGGTAACGGTGGGCTTGGACAGGGATGCGATCATCTCCGCGATCGCCAGCCCCGCCTCGACATCGCCTCCCACCGTATTCAGAATGATCAGCAGACCCTCGATCCGCGGATTTTGCTCGGCGGCCACGAGCTGGGGAATCAAGTGCTCGTATTTGGTCGTTTTATTTTGCGGCGGCAGTACGAGATGTCCCTCGATCTGACCGATAATCGTCAGGCAGTACACATTGGATTCGCCCTGCGTCGGGACCGCCGTCTGTCCAAGCTGCTGAATGATATCCGACGCCGCCGGAACTTTTTTATCGGTGTCAGGCTGTACCTGCGGGGCCTCCGGCTCCTGATTCTTAGCTGTGCTGCCAAATAGGTGATTCATGATGTCACGCTTCCTTCCCGCCATCAAGGCCATGTATTCGCCCATTGACTCCATATCCGGACATGAAGTTAGTATACCGACCTGCGCGGGCCTTCTATTCCCTGGAAATCATGACCTTCAATTATAAAAAAACAACATAAAAAGCCTCTTCTCCCGCAAGGAACCGTCCAATATTACCGGCGGGAGAAGAGGCGACTGTGTGCCTAACTATACAATTGGAATCAGACTTCCATAATGATTGGCAGGATCATCGGTCTGCGGCGGGTCTGTTCGAACAGGAACCGGCCAAGCGAGTCTTTGATGCTCGTCTTCAGCGAAGCCCATTCGTTGACATTTTCGCTCATGAGCTTCTCCAGCGTGCTGGACACGATCCGGTTCGCTTCATCCAGCAAACCTTCGGATTCGCGGACATAGACGAAACCTCGCGAAATGATGTCCGGTCCCGATACGATCGTTCCATCCTGCTTGCTCAGCGTAACGACAACGACCAGAATGCCATCCTGGGACAAAAGCTTGCGGTCGCGCAGGACAATATTGCCTACGTCGCCGACGCCGAGCCCGTCGATTAACACATTGCCCGCAGGTACTTTCCCCGCTTTGCGGGCTGCGCCGCCTTGAATTTCGACGATATCGCCGATATCGACAAGGAAAATGTTGTCCGGATCGACGCCGACCGATTGGCCGAGCTGTGCGTGCTTGCGCAGCATCCGATATTCGCCGTGAATCGGAATGAAATATTTAGGCCGCATCAGATTGAGCATCAATTTCAGTTCTTCCTGGCTGCCGTGCCCGGAGACGTGAACTCCGGAGTTGGAACCGCTGTATATGACTTCCGCCCCTAAGCGGAACAATTCGTCAATCGTGCGGCCCACATATTTCTCATTGCCCGGTACGGGAGTCGCGGCGATAATGACCGTATCCCCGGGCAGAATATCCACTTTGCGATGGGTGGAACGCGCCATGCGCGTCAATGCCGACATCGGCTCGCCTTGGCTTCCCGTGCACAGAATGACTACACGGTCGGCGGCCATTTTGTTGACTTCTTCCGGTTCGATCAGAATCCCTTCCGGAACGTTCAGATAACCGAGCTCCGAAGCGATCGTAACGACATTGACCATGCTGCGGCCGATAATCGTTACCTTGCGGCCGGTGTTAAAGGCCGAGTCGATCACCTGCTGAATGCGATGGACATTCGAAGCGAATGTAGCCACCACCACGCGTTGCTGCGCTTTCCGGAAAATATCGTCAAGCACGATGCCTACGTTTTTCTCCGAAGGGGTGAATCCGGGCTTTTCCGCATTCGTGCTGTCCGACAGCAGTGCCAGAACGCCTTTCTTCCCGATTTCCCCCATCCGGTGCAGATCGGCAAATTGATCATTGACTGGTGTATGATCGAATTTGAAGTCCCCCGTATGCACTACATTGCCTTCCGGCGTTTCGATGCAAACCCCGACCGAGTCGGGAATACTGTGATTCGTTCTGAAAAATGTCGCTTTCATCGTCGAGCCCAATTGAATTTCCGAATCCGCATGAATCAATACGCGCTTCGTCTCTCCGAGCAGACCGGCTTCCTTGAGCTTGTTCTCCACCAGGCCCAAAGTCAACTTCGTTCCGTAAACCGGAACGTTCAAGTTCTTGAGCACGTAAGGCAAGCCGCCGATATGGTCTTCATGACCATGCGTCAGGACGATACCTCTCACCTTATCACGGTTCTCCGTCAGATAAGTGATGTCGGGAATTACGATGTCGATGCCGAGCATGTCCTCTTCCGGAAATTTCAAACCGGAGTCGATGACCACGATGTCATTGCCGTATTGAACGACATACATGTTCTTCCCGATTTCCGCGACGCCGCCCAGGGCAAAGATCATCAATTTATCAGTATTCATTTTTTTGGACAAGTGAATCTAACCCTCCTAAATGTTTGGACGTCGTAATTTTGTAATGGAAACGCACCGATCAGTGCTTTTCATAATCTATTCTTAACTATTTAATTCACCGCACCCAGTCACTTGAAATCATTATACATGATTATTTTGGCAAAACACAAGTCAGCCGCTCCGCCGCCACATACCGTTACCTTGCTCCATAGCCAAAAAACCGATGCCTGCCCCGCAGACATCGGTTTCTGGAAATATAGCATATTATTGTCTTTAGCCGAGCAACTTACGGATTCGGGCCGCTTCTTCTTCGTTCGGCGGCACCAAGGGAAGCCGTACGGATCCGACGGAATACCCCAACTCGTTCAACGCATATTTGACGGCGACCGGGTTCGGGCATTCGAACAATCCTTTGAATACGGGCAGCAGCTTTTGATGCAGCCCTGCCGCCGCCGCCACATTCCCGCTTACGAACTGGCCGATCATATCCTTCATTGCCGGTCCGACGATGTGGCTGGCTACGCTTACGACACCGTAAGCGCCGACGGCCATCGCCGGCAGCGCGGAAGAATCGTCCCCGGAATATACCTTGAATCCCGCGGGTGCTTCCGCGGCAACCCCGGCAACCTGATCGAGCGGAGCGCATTCTTTCGTAGCGACAACGTTCGGAAGGCTTGCCAGACGCAGCGTCGTTTCCTTGCTTAGGCTGACGGCGGTGCGGCTCGGAACGTTATACAGCATCACCGGAAGCTTGGTCGCTGCCGCGATCGCCTCAAAATGCCGGTACAGCCCCTCCTGGTTCGGTTTATTGTAGTACGGGGCTACGAGCAGCAGTCCGTCCACGCCGATCTCTTCCGCTTTCCGGGATAAATGGATCGAATGCGCGGTATTGTTGCTGCCCGTACCCGCGATAATTTTGCAGCGCCCGGCTGCATGTTTGACGGTAAACGCGAACATTTCCAATTTCTCTTCATCGCTAAGTGTCGGAGACTCCCCTGTCGTACCGCATACGACAAGGCTGTCAGATTTCTGTTCTTCGATCAAATAATCCATAAGCCTGCCGGTTTGCTCCCAGTCGATTTCGCCCTGAGGGCCGAAGGGAGTTACCATCGCCGTAATCAATCTGCCGAAATCCACGTTGTCTCCTCCTTTTTGTGGTCAGATCTTTTTCCTGCCCGCGTTTTACTTGCCGAGTTCGAATTTGGCATGCAAAGCGCGAAGGGCTTGCACCATATCTTCCTTGTTGACAAGCACCCAGATCGTCGTATTGGAATCAGCCGATTGGAGTATCTGAATTTTTTGTTCCGTCAATGCCTCGACAATCCGGGCCATAATCCCCGGTACACCATTGATTCCGCCGCCGATGACCGACACTTTGGCGCATCCGCTCAGGATCTGGGGTTTGAGCCCCAACTCCTTGAGTACCGCCTGCGCCTTTGCCGAATCGCTGTCAAATACAGTATAAACCGTGCCCGACGGGGTTACATTAATAAAATCGACGCTGATCGCATTTTCCGCCATCGCCTTAAACACCTGCAGCTGCAGGTTGTCCGCCCCGTCACCGGTCGATTCGACCTTGATCTGTGTCACATTGGCCACATAGGCGATCCCGGTCACATAGCGATCCACAATTCCCAGCTGGACGTCCTTGAATCCTTCCGGATTGGCGACAAGGGTTCCTTCGCTTTGCGAAAAGGTGGACCGGACCCGGACCGGGATTCCGGATTGCATGGCGATTTCCACCGCGCGCGGGTGGATAACTTTGGCTCCTTGATGAGCCATATTGCAAATTTCCGCATAGCTGACGTAATCGAGCGGCCGGGCGTCTTCCACGATCCGGGGATCGGCGGTCAAAATTCCGTCCACATCGGTATAAATGTCGACCATTTCGGCATGCAGCGCCGCACCCAGCGCCGTTGCCGACGTATCGCTTCCGCCCCGACCCAAAGTGGTAAAGTCGCCGTCTTGGTTCTGTCCTTGAAAACCGGTTACGATTACGACATCGCTCCGCTCCAGTTCTTCCAGAACTCTCGTCGGAACGATGTCCAGGATTCTAGCGTTGCCGAATTGGCTATCCGTACGGAAGCCGGCCTGGGCGCCCGTCAGCACGACGGAGCTAATCGATCCTTCCTTAAGCAAGCTGCAAAGCTTGGCGGCCGAGATGATTTCACCGCAGGAAAGCAGCAAATCCTGCTCGCGCGAAGGGAGCTTTCCTCCCTCCGACGCGATGAGATCAAGGAGCGTGTCCGTGGCGTAAGGGTCTCCTTTGCGGCCCATGGCCGAAACCACAACGACAAGCCGGTAACCGTTATCCAGTTCCCGGCGGATATGCGAGATGACCTTCCCTCTCGCCTCAGGGGTCGAGAGAGAAGTGCCACCGAATTTCTGCACTAAAATGCGCATGGATATTCCTCCAGTTTGATTAAGCGGAGCAAAGCAACATTCAACGTTGATTCTTCCGTTGTTCTTTACGTTTATAAGCGATTAAGCGGAGATTATTGCCGGGCCGCGATAATTTCCGCGATCTGTACGGCGTTCCAGGCCGCTCCTTTGAGCAGGTTATCCGAAACGATCCACAGATTCAGCCCGCGGGGATGGTCAAGGTCGCGGCGCAGCCGGCCGACGAACACATCGCTCTTGCCGGCGGCGTCCGTCGCGAGCGGATAGCTTTGTGTTGACGGATCGTCAACCAAGGTAACTCCGGGTGCGTTCGCAAGCAGGCTTCTGATGTCCTCGAGCTCGTAATCGTTCTTAAGCTCGACGTAGACCGATTCGGAATGGCCGTACACCACCGGAATACGGACGCAAGTCGCCGTAACCTGAATGGAGTCGTCCCCGAAGATCTTCTTCGTTTCGCGGACCATTTTCATTTCTTCCAGTGTATAGCCGTTATCCTGGAATTTGTCGATTTGCGGCACCGCGTTGAAGGCGATCTGATGTTTTACCGGCAAGGATCCGACCGGCAAAATATCCGGATTGACCGCGGTTCCTTCCAGAACCGCTTTGCTCTGGCGCTTCATTTCGTTGATCGCTTTCGCACCAGCGCCGGATACCGCCTGATAGGTCGAGACAATAATCCGCGAAATACCGTAACGGTCGTATAAAGGTTTGAGAGCCGCCACCATTTGAATGGTCGAACAGTTCGGATTGGCTATGATGCCTTGATGCTTGTCGATCATATGTTCATTAACTTCCGGCACGACGAGCGGCGCCGTTTCTTCCATCCGGAAGGCGTTCGTATTGTCAATCACGACGGCGCCGTGGCGTACGGCGTGCGGGGCAAGCGCTTTGCTGACATCTCCTCCCGCGCTGAACAGCGCGATATCGATGCCCTCAAAGCTGTCCGGGCCAGCTTCTTCAACGGTAATTTCCTGTCCCTTAAAGCGGAGCACGGTTCCTGCGGAACGGGCGGAAGACAACAGCTTGAGCTTCTCTACCGGAAAGTCCCTTTTCTCCAATAACCCGATAATTTGTTCCCCTACGGCACCCGTCGCTCCGACTACGGCGACATTAAATTTCCTATTGCTCATCTGGCACGTCTCCCCTTCTCTATAAAACTATTTATAATGAATAATATGGATCCACTAGAAATTGATGAAAACGGAATAATCGGTCTTTAGTCTCTGAATCTCTCGATAATAAGCGGTTGAAGCTGTCTGCCTTCCATCGCCGCATAGCAAGTCTCCGGCACAAGGTCCATCCGCGCCACAAGCGAATTGGGCTTGTTATCCGGATTATCCTGGCCGAACGGAACAAAGTAGATGTTCTTGGCCACGAGCAGCTTGGCGATGTTCGCCAAATTGAACCCCAATCCGTCATTGGTCGACACCGCAATGACGACCGGACGCCCGTTGCGGAGCGTCGCCTTGGCGGCCATCAGCACGGGGCTGTCGGTCATGGCGTTCGCAAGTTTGCTCGTCGTAGTTCCCGTGCAGGGAGCGATCGCCAAAACATCGAGCAGTTTGGACGGCCCGAGCGGCTCGGCGTCGACAATTGAAGAAATGATATCATTCCCTGTTATATCTTTCAACTGTTTTTGCCAATTTTCCGATTTGCCGAACCGGGTATCGGTACTCAAAACGGAGTTCGAAATAATCGGCACCACCTTGGCCCCGTCGTCGACAAACCGCTGAATTTGCGGCATAACCTCGGCCAATGTGCAATGCGATCCCGTCACGGCGTATCCTACCGTTTTCCCTTGCCAGTTCACTCTTCATCCCCCCGTAAATGAAACTCCTCCAGAATCGACTGACAGAGCGTATTCGCCATGATGATTCCGGCCGTTTTGGGAGCGACGATTCCGGGCAAACCGGGAGCAAGGAGCGCCTTGATTCCGCGTTTCTCGGCAAAGCGGAAATCCGTTCCGCCGGGAGCCGAAGCAAGGTCGATGATCACCGCCTCACGGGACAATTTCGAGATGATTTGCGCTGTGACTATCATAGTCGGAATCGTATTAAAAATCAAGTCAACGGCGCCCGTGTAAGCGTTCAAATCCGTTGCTGCAAAAGGCTTCCAGCCCATTTGCACCGCCCGGGCGAAATCCGCTTCCTTCCGTACTCCCACCTGCACATTCGCTCCCAATCCCTGCAGCGTCCGCGCCAGAGTGAATCCCGTTCGTCCAATCCCCAGCACCATGCAAATCGAACCGTGGATGGTGATATTCGTATTCTGAATCGCCATCATCACCGCACCCTCGGCGGTCGGAATCGAATTGTAGATCGCCACGTCGTCGCGGTCCAGCATTTCGATCAGGCGTAGGCCGCATTCTTCTGTCAGCTTCTTCAAATAGTTCTTCGCCATACCTGTATAAACCAAAACGCCTTCCTTCACCGCGGAAAACAGTTCTTTCTTAAGCGTCAATGTACCGGTGGAAAATGGAGCGTCTATCTCCCCTTGATCATTGCAGCCGACTACCGGAAGCACGATGACATCCGCTTCCTCGAGCAAAGCCGGAGTCAGCGTATGATAAGAGGCGCCGACAAGGGGAGTGCCCAGCCGTTCAAACCCGACGGCGCGCACCGTCGCATCCATTTCCACGCATTTATTGATCACTTCCACCTGGCGGGCATCTCCGCCCAAAAAGACGATTGTTAGACCGGTTAACATCAAATTCGGCACTCCTTCCAGGCCACAAAGTATAAAGCATCTTATGCCGGAGCCCATAAAGTGGTGAAAGACTGATGTTTTCCTTTGGCTTAGGTGCAAAAATTCATAGTAAATCCATATCGCAAGCCCCTAAAATGGAACAAATTAGAAGAGGAGCTTCGATATCTTATGAGGAAAACGTTAATTAGGTTTGGTACAGGCGCCCTGATTGTGCTTCTCGGCGTACTGGTCATTTTGCTCTATCCAGATCACGGGGGCAAAGGCTCCGGTTCCGAACCGGCTAAGCCCGCATTGGAGGAAACCTCCCCCTTGGAAGGGACCCTCTCCGCAAATGCGGCGGACTATACCGCCGCCCAGCCCGCAACCATGACTGTACAAGAGATGACCGAAGATTTGGATTTTTTGGTGAAGACGCTGGAAGAGGTGCACCCTTCCTTAATTGAGGGATGGAGCGAGAGTCAGCGGCATACGATCGGCGAAATTTATAATCAGATTCAGCAGCCTCTGACGAAAGAGGAGTTTTATTTTGCCGCGAATAATATCGTTACTTTGCTTCACGATGGGCATACGGCAATGAGCCCTTTTTTTACCGGGAGTGAGGCGATCACATTGCCAATCTATTGGACTCAAGAGGGGCCGGTTGTGTTGAATTCCGTACACGAACTCAAGCGCGGAGATTTGTTGGTGAACGTAGGCGGACTTGCCCCAGACGAGCTGTTAAAGGAACTAACCCGGGTAGTACCCGCGGAAAATGAACAATGGGTTAAAATCAGCGGAGTCGGCATGTTTAAGAGCAGCGCCTTTTTACGGCATTTAGACCTCGTTCAAAATGGAAAGGTTCCTGTTACGGTTGAGCGTGAAGGCAATCTTCTGAATTTGGAATTGCGTTTTAATCCTTCGAGCCCCTGGGAGACAATGCAGACCCCTTACGTTACCGGGAATACGGATTATGGTTACAGTTTTGATGAAGAGTTGTCAATAGGAACCCTGCGCATTAATACTTGTGACTTCAACCAAGATTATATCGATATTGTGGAGAGCTTTTTTACCGAAGCGGCAAGTCGCAACATTCGGCGCGTCGCAGTTGATCTAAGAAACAATACGGGCGGAGACTCAAGAGTGATAGATGAATTTTTACGCTATATGAACGGGCTTAATAAGTACAATAGTTATACAGGCCTGGTACGCTACTCAAAACAAGCGACCGAACAAAGAGGTGAAGAACAGGACAGTGGGTACATAGCTTATGATCCATATCAGGTGCATGTAACAAATCCCGGTACTCCCTCCTTTTCCGGACAACTGTATGTTCTTACTTCTCCCAAGACCTTTAGTTCGGGCAATTGGTTTGCCGTAGTTATTCAAGATAACCAACTCGGAACCGTCATCGGGGAACCGACCGGCAATCAGCCGTCAAGCTACGGAGATATTCTTAGATTTTCGCTACCGCATTCCGGCTTCCAATTCACCGTTTCTTATAAACAGTTCAAGCGCCCGAATAGCGAACTGGATGCGGAAACCGCGCTGATGCCCGACATTCTTGTGCACACGACCAGACAGGATATTATCGACGGCCGAGATCCACAGATGGAGAAATTAAAAGAAATCATAAGTCAAGAGACGAAATAGATAGTATAAACAAAAAGGGTTGTCTCCTAAGGTCAGAACCTTAAGTGACAACCCCGATTTTTGAGACATAACGGACATGAGGGACGTTAATCCCCGAAAGTTCACTGATTTTAGAAATTAACGGACACTAGGGCCGTTAAATCTTAGGAATTACCCTATTTCACGAAAAATTCCGTTGAATAAAGGGCTACGTGTCCGTTAAAAATTTTACAATGCCGGTTTGCTCAAAATGGCGCCCCGTTTGTCCGTTAGAAAATGGCGCCCTGCGCCCGATACGTTACTTGGTTCCGGTATGCCCGAAACCTCCGGCTCCACGCTCTGTTTCCGAGAGCTCGTCCACTTGAAGCAGACTTACTTCCGGTACGATCTGGAACACCATTTGCGCGATCCGTTCATTGCGCCGGATCATGAACGGCTCCTGGCCCAGGTTGATCAGCAGCACTTTGATCTCCCCGCGATAATCGGCGTCGATCGTGCCCGGCGTGTTCAGGCAGGTGACGCCGTGCTTGTTCGCCAGCCCGCTGCGCGGGCGGATTTGGGCTTCCAGCCCCCCGGGCATGGCGATGGCGATCCCGGTCGGTACCAGGCCGCGCTGCCCCGGCAGCAGCGTCATATCCTCCGTTACCGCCGCGTATAAATCAAAGCCGGAGGCCAGCTCCGACATTTTGCGCGGCAGCTCGATATCTTCGTTTCCTTGAATTCTCTTGATCTGTACTTCAAATGACAAGTTCATCTCTCCTTATTCCCGCCAACGCGCGGTCCGAAGCGCCGACCATAGCGAGCGCATAGGGCCGGCTGAACATCGTTTTCAGCACGTCGTTCACATGATCCATCGTTACGGCTTCAATTTGGGCGATCATTTCATCCAGCGTATAATGGCGCCCCGTCATCAATTCGTTCTTGCCCAGGCGGTTCATTCGGCTTCCGGTGCTCTCTAGGCTCAGAATCAGGCTTCCTTTTAATTGTTCCTTGCCCTTATGCAGCTCGCTGTCCGTAATCCCCTTCTCCGCCACCTCATGCAAAATTTCCGTGGTCAAATCGAGGACTTCCTTCGTCTGCTTCGGCGCCGTTCCCGCATACACGGTAAACAAACCGCTGTCCGCGTGGGAACTGTGATAGGAATAGACGGAGTAAGCCAGGCCTCTTTTTTCGCGTATTTCCTGGAACAGCCGAGAGCTCATGCCCCCGCCGAGCGCATTGTTCAGCAGCACCATCGCGTACTGATTCTTATCTCCGATCGGCAGCCCCGGAAAAGAGAGGCAGATATGATTCTGTTCGGTTTTTTTGCGGAAAAATTTGAGCTCGCCGAGAAAGTCGGGAGCCGAAAGCGAATCCGCGCCGCCATGGTTGGCGAAATCTCCGAAGTATTTCTCGAGCAGTTCGAGAATCGAATCATCGATATTGCCCGCGACCGCGATGACCGTATTCTCGATCGTATACTTCTCTCTCATATATGCCCGCAAATGATCCGGCTCCATGACGCGCAATTTCTCTTCCGTGCCGAGGATGGGCAATGCAAGCGGATGGCTGCCGTACGCAGCTTCCGCCAGCAGATCGTGGACCATATCGTCCGGCGTATCCTCGTACATCGAAATCTCTTCCACAATCACATTTTTCTCTTTGCGCAATTCTTCTCCATCAAACAACGAGCGGAAAAACATATCCGAGAGCACATCCACGGCTATCGGCAAATGCTCATCCAGCACCTTGGCATAGAAGCACGTATATTCTTTCGATGTGAAGGCGTTCACATTGCCGCCGATCGCGTCGAATTGTTCGGCGATGTCTTTGGCGCTGTACCGCTCCGTGCCTTTGAACAGCATGTGTTCAATAAAATGCGAAATTCCGCCCTGCTCAGGCGTCTCATTGCGGGATCCGGTCTTCACCCATATGCCGAACGACACCGAGCGGCAGGTCGGTATTTTCTCCATAACCACCCGAAGGCCGTTTTTTAACTGCGTTTTGTTCACGACTGGCCCTCCTAAAAGTTTTACGAAGCATAAAAAACATACTTCAAATGCAACAATATCCTACCAAAAAAAATCACTTTCCTCAACTCTGCGGCACATCTACCCGATCCGGCGACAGCGTCTCGTCCACCGTCCCCAGTTGCAGCCCTTTGCTTCGGATCACCTTGACCATCCCTTTCAGGGCGTCACGGGAGGAAGCGGTCGGATGCATCAGAATCAGCGATCCGGGTCCCACTTTGCTAGAGATTCGGTTAATGACGGTGTCGGCCGGCGGATTTCTCCAATCGACCGTATCGACTGTCCACAGCACTGTTTTTAACCCTTGCTCCGCGGCCAAAGTCACCGTTCTGTCGTCGAAATCCCCGGATGGCGGAGCAAACCAGCGGTTTTCCACGCCGAGCGTTTCCTTCAACAAATCCTTGGTCTTCGAAATTTCCAGCCTGGCCCGGCTGTCTTCCAATTGACTCATATTGGGATGGGAGTATGCGTGGTTCTCCAACTGATGCCCGCGTTTTTGAATCTCTTTTGCCAAATCGGCGTTCTTCTTGAGCCAGCTCCCGTCAAAAAAGAACGTCGCCTTCACTTTAGCCTCATCCAGCGTATCCAGCATAGGCACAATATACTCGTTGCCCCAGGCGACATTGATCATGAAAGCGACCATCGGCTTATTGGGATTGCCGCGGTAAACGGGATGCGCCCCCAAATCGTCCAGATTGACTTTCGGCTTAATTTCCTTATAGACATACTCGATTTCCGCGCCTTCCGGCTTTAACCGCGCTTTCTGAAACGTGCCCTGAATGTCCACTTCCCGGCCGTTATAGCCCGGAATCGCGTGCCATACCCGGTCCACAACGGCGTCTACCGGTTCGATTCTCCGTTTGGCCGCCTCCTCGGTGATTTTCGCCAATAACCGCTCTTCCCCCCGGCTATCGGCGAAATCCCCAAATGCGTCCTGTTCGCCTTCGCGGTTGTTGCCGCCTCCCTCCACAAATTCGCGAATCCCGGCAAATTGCCCCAGTACAAACACGAGAAGAAGGCAAAGCATTACGATTCCGGCTTTTTTCCGATTCATGACAGACTCATCCCTTCAAGGGGTTTTGTCCTCATCATATGAGCGGCGGCGCTGTTTTATGCGGACAAGCGAAATTTTCGGAGGGCTTTACATGGAAGACTTCATCGCCGGCTTTCCGTATTTCACCAGAACATGCCACAACAGCTTTAGCTCCTGAAGAACCTCCTCATAGTTCCCTCTGTCGCCCCACGACGCCGGATCCCGCTTCAAATCCGCCGCGGCCAAGCCGATGCGGTACGCATCGATTCTATTATGATGCGCGACTCGCTCGGCCAAAGAAGGCATCGACGGGCCGCGGAAATCCGCCGGAACCTCCTTCACCTGAAGCACGGAACCCTTATGCCAATAAAGCTCGATCCGATACTTCTCGCATAATTGCTCCAAGGTATCCCCGACAGCGGTTCCGATAAAGGAAGGATCCGCAACCAACGCTTCCGCATCCTCGCGCAGAGATACGCTGCCGTGAACCTGAGCTTCTATATAAAAATTTAAATTCCGGTTCGGCTCCTTCCCGATGATTTCGGCAACCGGAGACTCCAATTGATGCAGCAGATGATGAACCAATTTGGACGGCGTCAAATTTCTTTCGCCGAGGGCAGAGTCTCTTATAAAGGTTTCCTTCATCAGAGCGGCCATAATCAAATCGAACTCGGCATAGGTTCCCTTTTCTTTGGTATCCTCGTTTGAATCCAAATAGGTGTATGTAGAACGGCGAGATACGGACGGCGAAAGAAGAAGGTAGCAGGAGCCGAACCGAGGAGCGGGTCCATCCGCGTGCAGCATCAGGTTTAACGCCCCGTATTTGGGCCGTTCACGGCCGGTTGTTCCTTCCTCTTGGTAGGCCCCGCCGAAAAGCTTCTTTTCCCAGTTATCGCGCAGACCGCCGGGATAAGCGGACACACTTCCGTTCGATATAAAGGTTTCAAACTGGCTTTTATATTCGCCTTGTTCCAGCAGTAGATCGGCAATATTTAGTCCGTTCGATACCGGGCGGTCGGGATGGAAATGGAGCGCGATTTTCGCGTGGGATTTTAGCTTCAGAACCGCGCTTTCATATTCATGTTTTGAAATATTGGACATGTGAAGCACTTCAGAAATCGTCTGTTCGGCCTCCCGCTTGTAAGTCCGCGCATATCCGGTAATGTACTCCAATGCCGAAGATTGCGATTTTGACAGTTCCACGAAACGTCGGTCTCCCTTCGAAAAAATAAAAAAGAGCCAGAATTGATTCATTCTGCCTCTTTTTCCGCAGCAAGATGTGCTTGCAGCAATCAGGACGGCGAGTTTTCCGTTTGAGCGGTCAATACCGCTTTGCGGGAAAGGTTGACCCGACCCTGCTGGTCGATTTCCGTGACTTTAACGGTGACCGTATCCCCGATGGACACGACATCTTCCACCTTGCCGACCCGTTCCGCCGAAAGCTGCGAAATATGCACAAGACCGTCTTTACCCGGCAAAATTTCCACGAAGGCGCCGAATTTCTCGATCCGTTTCACCGTGCCCACATAAATTTCGCCGACCACGACTTCCTTCACGATGCCTTCAATAATGGAGCGCGCTTTGTTGTTCATCTCTTCGTTGGCCGAAGCGATGAATACGCGGCCATCCTGTTCGATATCGATCTTGACGCCGGTTTCTTCGATGATCTTGTTGATGACTTTACCGCCGGCTCCGATCACATCGCGGATTTTGTCCGGATTGATGTTCATGATCATGATCTTAGGCGCATAAGGAGACAAATGTTCCTTCGGCTTCTGAATGCGTTCCAGCATCTTGGAGAGGATGAACATGCGTCCTTCCCGGGCTTGAGTCAGCGCATCCGTCAAAATCTGACGGTCGATGCCGTCGATCTTGATATCCATTTGAATCGCGGTAACGCCTTCTGAGGTTCCGGCCACTTTGAAGTCCATATCGCCGAGATGGTCTTCCATCCCCTGGATATCCGTCAAAATCGAGACATGTTCCCCGTCCTTGATCAGACCCATCGCCACGCCGGCAACAGGAGCTTTGATCGGTACCCCGGCATCCATCATCGCCAGTGTGCTGGCGCAAATGCTGGCCTGCGAAGTCGAACCGTTGGATTCCAGCACTTCCGACACGAGGCGGATCGTATACGGGAATTCCGATTCCGGCGGGATGACCTTCGACAGGGCTCTTTCGCCAAGCGCCCCGTGACCGATTTCGCGGCGTCCCGGCGCACGCAGCGGACGGGCTTCGCCGACGCTGAACGGCGGGAAGTTATAATGGTGCATAAACCGTTTCGATTCTTCCAGGTCGATGCCGTCCAAGATTTGCACATCGCCCAAAGCGCCAAGCGTACATACGCTGAGAGCCTGCGTTTGTCCGCGGGTAAACAAACCCGAACCGTGCGTACGCGGCAGCAGGCTGATGTCGCATTCGATCGGACGAATTTCATTCAGCTTTCGGCCGTCCGGACGGACTTTGTCATGCGTAATCAGGCGGCGCACTTCTTCCTTGACGATATCATGAAGCACTTCTTTGACATCGGCAAGAAGCTCCGGAGAATCTATGTACTTCTCCTCGAAATGGGCTACCGTCTCATCGTTAATCGCATCGATCGCGTCTTGGCGTGCATGCTTCTCGGCTATTTTCACGGCCTCCACAAGACGGTCTGCGGCAAATGCACGGACCTCATTGTTTACCTCATCATTGACGGCGTGCAGCTTCACTTCCATTTTTTCCTTACCGGCAATGGATACAAGCTCCTCGATAACGGCTACGATCTTTTGGATCTCCTCATGACCAAACATAATCGCTTCGAGCATTACTTCTTCAGGAACTTCATTCGCTTCCGCTTCTACCATCATGATCGCGTCTTTAGTACCTGCTACAACGACGTAAATATCACTCGCCTCTTGTTGGGCGATATTCGGGTTGATCACGAACTCGCCATTAACCCGGCCGACAGCCACCCCGCCGATCGGTCCGTTAAACGGCACGTCGGAGATGCTCAGTGCGGCCGAAGTGCCGATCATTGCGGCGATTTCGGGTTCGCAGTCCTGATCCACGCTCATGACCAGATTCACGATCTGCACGTCATTGCGGAACCCTTCCGGGAACAGCGGACGGATCGGGCGGTCGGTCAAACGGCTGGCCAGAATCGCTTTCTCGCTCGGACGCCCTTCCCGTTTGATGAACCCGCCGGGAATTTTACCTACGGCATACAGCTTCTCTTCATAGTTAACCGTCAGCGGGAAAAAATCGAGATCCTTCGGCTCCGCGGAGGCCGTAACCGTACACAATACAGCCGTCTCGCCGTACCGTACCATTACCGCTGCGTTCGCCTGTTTAGCCAAACGTCCGGTTTCCAGTATAAGAGGTCTTCCTCCCAACTGCATTTTTACATGTTTTTCCATGAAATCCCTCCTTATCACAAATAACAGTTCGGTACAAGTCTCATTATTTCCTGCTTTTCCCCGATTCATAAACAAGAGTCATGCGGAGAAGGCAGAGATGCGATGAAACTTGTCCATCCCACAAGAAAAAACGCCTTGCGGCGTCATCGGCCGGAACATCCGTATAAGCAGCGCTAATTCACCCGAATTTCCTAAAGCTAACTGGAAAACCTCCCGCTAATTACCTGCTTTATACTAAAACTAGAAGCCTTTGGCGGAATTAGATGGAGGTTTTCCAGCTAACAAAAGCTCCTGACGGAGCTTAAGGGGCGTTATATAGAGCTCTGCAAAAACGTATACATTTCCAGCCTTTTAAAAAGCAACCCGGCAGCCGCGCCGGTTCGCTTCATCGGCGAATCGGCGCGGGCCAGGCTGCTTTCGGTAAAACAAAGGCAAATTAACGACGCAATCCGAGCTTCTCGATCAAAGCGGAGTAACGTTTAACGTCTTTGTTCTTCAGGTAAGCCAACAGCTTACGGCGTTGACCGACCATTTTCAGAAGACCGCGACGGGAATGATGGTCCTTCTTGTGCGTACGCAAGTGGTCCGTCAAATTCACGATGTTCTCCGTAAGGATAGCAATTTGCACCTCTGGGGATCCTGTGTCGGATTCATGAGTTCTGTGCTCTTCAATCAGTTGTTGCTTGCGCTCTTGAGTTAATGCCATCCTGTTCACCTCCTTTATCTAATCGCCGTTAGCCTAGTAACCGGACGGTGAGACCGGCAACCAAGCCAAGGTTATCCTGTTTAAGTGAAATATCTTCACATAAACAACGTATATTAGTATAGCATAAATACGGTACAAAAGTAAATGCCGCGCGCCTTTGCTCAATCCTCGCAGCTAAGGAGCTGCTTTGCGGTCTCCGCATCCTTCGTAATTTGCGCCACCAGTTCATCGACTCCGGCAAATTTCCGCTCCTCGCGGATGAATTCGTAAACCTCCACAAGCAGAGATTCGCCATACAAATCGCTATGAAAATCGAATAAATGAATTTCCAGCGAAGGCCGCAGCGCATCATCGTGAAACGTCGGTTTGACGCCTACGTTCATTACGCCGGACAGCGAAGTTCCCCCATAATTTACACGGACGGCGTATACGCCTTTGGCCGGCAGCACATAAGGCTCGTCAAGCTGCAGGTTGGCCGTCGGGAACCCGAGCAAACGCCCGCGTTTTTCCCCGTGCATCACCGTCCCTGTCATCGTATAGGGGCGGCCCAGCCAGCGGTCGACTTGCCGGACATTGCCTTCCTGCAAAGCTTTGCGGATATCCGAGCTGCTGACCTTCTCCCCTTCGATCAGAAACGGAGGCACGATATGCACATCCAAGGTGTTCCCGCTCAGTTCGCGCAGCATTTCCGCATTTCCTTCGCCACGGAAACCATAATGAAAATCAAAGCCGACAACCACAGTTCGTGTTTGCAGCGGCATCAGCATGCCGCGTACAAAATCGCCCGGGCTGACACGCGAGAATGCTTCATTAAACTCCACAATATATAAGTAATCCACGCCCATCCCGCGAAGAACGCGCTCCTTCTCCCTCGGCGGGGTGAGGTAACCCTCGTAATCGCCTTTCTTCATGACCTCTTTCGGGTGCGGATGGAAAGACATAACCGCGGAAGGAAGTCCGGCCTCTCCCGCAAGCTTGACCGCGGTTTCGATGACGCTGGCATGGCCGAGATGCAGCCCGTCAAACTGGCCGATCGCCAGCACTTGCGGCTTGGCTAGGGAAGCTATAAGGTCGTCCTTCAATGGATAAGTCAAATTTATCGTTTCCAAAATTGTTTCACCTGCAATTTCTCACGGATTCGCTAGATTATAGCTGGATTAAGAAAAGACTTTCACCGGCGTTACGGCGCCTCCCGGCTCCTCTACGCGGTAAATGCCGAGAAACCGGCGCTCCGGACTATAGAGACGGAGCACTGTTCCCGGGGCCGCTTCCGGCTCAACCGCCGACCGCGACAGACGCTGTCCCTGCAGAGCGGCCATCACCTTCTCCTCCCGCACGGTGTGTGCGGGCAAATGGCTTACGGCCTGATCGACCGGAATCAGCCGTTCCTGCAAAGCTCCGTTCCGGGCCTCCTGCGCCAGTTGCTCCAGCGTCAAGCAGCGGTCCTCCCGGATGCCCGCCGACATCGTCCGCTTCAGTTCTTCCATCACGGCCGGAACGCCCAGCGCCCGTCCGATGTCGACGCACAGCGTCCGGATGTAGGTTCCTTTGGAGCATAAGGTGCGGAAAGAGATTTTCGGATGTACGGGATCGGGGAAGAAGCCCAGCAGCTCCAGTTCGTAAATCGTTACCTCACGCGGCTTTCGCTCCACGGTTTTGCCTTCGCGAGCCAGCTCATAGAGACGTTTCCCGTCCTGCTTAAGCGCGGAATACATCGGCGGAATTTGCGAGATGGTCCCGACGAATCTCTCCAATACCGCGCGCACTTCTGCTTCCGTGACGGAGACTTGTTCCAGCCGCTCCACGACCGTACCGGACATATCCTCAGTGTCCGTCGCCAACCCCAGCACCAGCGTGGCTTCGTATTCCTTCGGCAGCTCCTGTAAGTATTCAACCATGCGGGTCGCCCGTCCCAGGCATAGCGGAAGCACACCGGTAACAGCCGGATCCAGCGTGCCCGTATGCCCGATCCGCTTCATCTTGAGGATGCCGCGGCTCTTGGCGACAACATCGTGCGAAGTGAATCCGGCGGGTTTCAGAATGGGCAGAATGCCTTCATAAGAGTTCATAGCTGCCGCTTCACCTGCTCAATGACTTGCGGCACGATGGATTCCAGCATGCCCTCGATCCGCGCGCCCGCGGCCCGGACATGTCCGCCGCCGCCGAAATGCTGCGCCACGCTCGCTACATCGACTTTTCCCGCCGAACGCATGCTTACTTTCACCGCGTTCTCATTGATGACTTTAAACAGTAAGCCGACTTCAACCCCCTGAATATTGCGGGGGTAATTTACGATGCCTTCCAAATCCTCGTGAATCGCTCCCACCGCCTGCATATCCTCGTCATCGACGGAAACCCAGCTGATCTTCCCGTCTTCGGTCATTTGCAGCCCGTTCAGCGCCCGGGTAAGCAGCCGCAGCTGCGGCAAGGTCATTTGCTCCAGCAACAGCTCGGACAATCCGGGTCCGTCCACACCGTATTCCAGCAGCTTGGAGGCGGTTGCCATCACTTTGGGGGAAGTGCTGGAATAACGGAATCCGCCGGTATCGGTCAAGAGTCCGGTATAGATCGCCGTCGCCATATTTTGATCCGGTTCAATATTCATAAAAGTGATCAAATCGTACAATATTTCCACGGTAGCGGCCGCATCGGCAACGATGAGGTTGAAGGTTCCATACCCGTCGTTCGTAGGATGATGGTCAATATTCAAGATTTCGGCATCCTCGGAAAACAGCAAACTGCTCTTGCCTGTCCGCTTGAAATCCGCACAATCTACGCAGATGACGTGTTTATAGGTTTCGGCAACCGGCGTTTGCGATAAATCGACGATGTCCTCCGCTTTCCACAAATACTCCATCCGCTGCGGAATCGGCCCTTCATTGACCATGACGTAATTTTTACCCAGACATGAGAGAAGCCAGCCCACCGCAAGGGTAGAGCTGACCGCATCTCCGTCCGGCTGTACATGCGACACTACGAGGAAATGATCATGCTCCGTCAAAAACTGCTGCGCTTGCCGGAACTCCCGTTCATTGGTCTGCATTGCCGTCTCCTTTAAATTCTAATTTTCGTGTTCCTCCGATATATCGCTGAGAAGCTTCTCGATTCGGCTTCCGTAGGCGATCGATTGGTCGATTTTGAAAATCAACTCCGGCGTATGTCTGAGGCGTATCCGCTTGCCGATTTCGGTCCGCAGGAATCCGTTCGCTTTGTCCAGCCCTTTCAACGAATTCTGCTTGCTTTCTTCATCTCCGAACACGCTCAAATATACGGTCGCTTGCGATAGATCGTTTGTCACATCGACCCCGGTCACGGTGACAAATCCGATGCGAGGATCTTTCAGCTCGCTTTGGATCAACAGGCTAAGTTCTTTCTTGATCTGTTCAGCTACGCGGCCGGTACGATTTTTGGCCATGAGTGACACCCCACCTTATTTCGGTTGAACGGTTTCCATAATGAACGCTTCGATAACGTCGCCTTCCTTGACGTCGTTATAATTATCGAGGGTAATCCCGCATTCGTAACCCTGCGCGACTTCCTTCGCATCATCTTTAAACCGTTTAAGCGAGTCGATTTTGCCTTCATAAATGACGATGCCGTCGCGGATCAGGCGCGCTTCCGCATTGCGCGAAATCTTGCCCGAAGTGACCATACAGCCGGCAATGGTTCCGACTTTACTGATTTTAAACGTGCTGCGCACTTCGGCATGGCCGATGACCGCTTCCTTGTAAACCGGATCGAGCATGCCTTTCATCGCCTGTTCGATCTCTTCGATCGCGTTGTATATGACGCGGTGGAGACGGATATCGACTTTCTCCTGCTCCGCCGTCGCCTTCGTCTGGCTATCCGGACGAACGTTGAAGCCGATAATGATCGCGTTCGAAGCCGCGGCCAAAATAACATCGGATTCCGTAATGGCGCCGGCACCGCTGTGAATGATTTTCACGCGTACGCCTTCCACTTCGATTTTCTCCAAAGAGCCTTTGAGGGCTTCGACCGAGCCTTGTACGTCTGCTTTGATGATGACGTTCAAATCCTTGATCTCGCCTTCTTTAATATGCCGGAACAAGTCGTCGAGCGTCACGCGCGTGTTGGCGCCGAGATCGGACTGGCGCTGGGCCGTTGCCCGTTTGTCCGCGATGGAGCGTGCCTTGCGTTCGTCCTCGAACACCATGAACGGATCGCCGGCTTGCGGCACTTCGGTCAGACCGGTGATTTCCACCGGCGTCGAAGGTCCCGCCTCTTTCAGGCGACGGCCTTTGTCGTTGACCATGGCGCGGACCCGGCCGAAGCTGTTGCCGGCCACGAATGCGTCGCCGACCTTCAGCGTCCCGTGCTGTACCAGCACGCGGGCAACCGGTCCGCGGCTCTTGTCGAGCTCGGCTTCGATGACGGCGCCGCGAGCGCGCTTGTTGGGATTGGCTTTATATTCATTGACTTCCGCCACGAGCAGAATCATTTCCAGCAGGTCTTCCAGACCCATTTTCTGTTTGGCCGATACATTGACGAAGATCGTTTCTCCGCCCCATTCTTCCGGAACAAGACCGTATTCGGTCAATTCCTGTTTCACTTTATCCGGATTAGCGTCCGGCTTGTCAATCTTGTTGACGGCCACAATGATCGGCAGACCTGCGGCCTTGGCGTGGTTGACAGCTTCGACCGTCTGCGGCATCACGCCGTCATCGGCGGCCACGACGATGATCGTGATATCGGTCAATTGAGCGCCGCGGGCGCGCATTGCGGTAAACGCTTCGTGACCCGGAGTATCCAGGAATGTAATTTTCTTGCCGTTGATTTCAACCTGATAAGCACCAATGTGCTGGGTAATCCCGCCGGCTTCGGCGCCTGTAACATTCGTCGAGCGAATGGCGTCAAGCAGCGTAGTTTTACCGTGATCGACATGACCCATAATCGTAACGACCGGTGGACGTTCCTTCAAATCGGCTTCGTCGTCGACTTCTTCAATCGTTTCAAAGCGATCGTCCTCGACAGGGATCTTCACTTCCACTTCCACACCGAATTCTCCGGCGAGCAGCAGAATCGTGTCGATATCGAGTTCCTGATTGATCGTCGCCATGACGCCGAGCAGGATCAGCTTCTTGATTACCTCGGAAGCATCCTTATGAAGCAGTTTGGCGGTTTCGCCAACGGTCATTGTACCGCGAACGATAATTTTCTTCGGCGTGTTGTCGATCTTCTCACGCGGCGGCTGATGATTCTGATTGCCTCTGCCACCACGGCCGCCTTTACCGCCGCGATTGTTGTTCTTGAATCCGCCCTGACGGTTATCGTCAAAGTTTTTGCCGGATTTATTGTAATTGTTGTTATTGCCTTTTCTTTGGCCCTGGTTTTGACCGCCTTGCCCACCTTGGCCTCTATTGCCGCCGGCGTAACCGGTATTTCCGCCGGTGCCGTTGGAACCGCCGCCGCGGTTCGGTTGGTTATTGCGGGCACCGTTATTACCGGAACGGGACGCGTCGTTCCGCGCTCCGCCGCCTTGGTTTTGGTTGCGGTTTTGCTGCGGACCACGACCTTGCGATTGGCCGTTCCCTTGGGAATTCTGAGGACGGGAAGATTGATTCATATGGCTTCCGCCCGACTGGCGATTCGATCTTTCTTGAACGGCTTGTGTGCTGCCTGAGGCAGAGGATGAGTTGTTATTTGATTTATTATTCATGCTAACCTGCTTTTCTTGTTGATTTTTGTGATGCTTTTGCTCTTGATTGTGAGGGACGTTTCGGCCCTGGTCTCCACGCTGTCCGGAGTGATCCCCGGCCGATGATTTCGGTGTCTGACTTCCTCCTGCGGAAGCCGGAGCCGGCGATTTGGCTGGAGCTTCAGCGCGTCCCGTATTTTCTCTTTTCGCCGCGGCGTTGCTCTTAATATCCTTGAAGAACTGCTCCACACGAGCGACGGAATCATTCTCCATCACACTCATATGATTGTTGACCGGAATATTAAGACGCTTAAGAATCGTAATAATTTCTTTACTGCTCATATTAAGCGATTTGGCGTATTCATACACACTGAGTTTATCTTTGTTCTCTTGTTTACTCAATATACTCCACCTCCGGCGTTTTCTCGATTTCTTTTGTGATCATATCGGCAAACCCTTGATCCGTCAGCGCCAGCACGACCCGTTCGGGCCGGCCCACGCTCGAACCGAGCCGCTCCCGATCGAAACCGATGATCAAAGGAACTTCGTAGGTTGTACACTTGTCGGTAAATTTCTTTCTGGTGTTGGCGGAAGCATCGCCGGCAACGATAACCAGCTTCGCTTCGGATGAGCGGATGCTTTTCAGCACCAGTTCATCCCCGCTCAACAATTTCCCTGCCCGCGTCGCCAGTCCCAGATAAGACAGCGCCTTACTCATCGTCGTCCTCCCCGGCCTGATCCCGGCCGGCGATGAACTCCTCTTCAACGGCCAGGAAATCGCGGGCCAGCTGTTCATAAACCTCCTGCCCTACCGGGGCCTTTAAGGCCCGGTCGAGCGCGCGGTTCTTGTGGGCGAGTTTGAAGCAGGATACCTGGCCGCAAAGATAAGCCCCGCGCCCCGATTTCTTGCCGGTGAGGTCGATCGATACTTCGCCTTCCGGCGAACGGACGACGCGGATCAACGATTTCTTCGGCATCATCTGCTGGCAGGCGACGCATTTGCGCAGCGGTATTTTTCTAGTTTTCATCCAAACCGGACCCCCGTTTCATACTTGCTGATCAATCGACGGAAACGGAATCTTGCGGCAGTTCGTCCTGGTCGGTTTTCTCTCTTCCGAATTCCTCTTCCGCCTGGGTTTCACTCTTGATATCGATTTTCCAGCCGGTCAGTTTGGCGGCAAGCCGGGCGTTCTGGCCCTTGATACCGATCGCCAGCGACAGCTGGTAATCCGGCACGATGACGCGAGCCATTTTCTCCGCTTCAAAGACTTGAACTTCAAGCACTTTGGAAGGGCTGAGCGCATTGGCGACATATTCCTCGACATTGTCGGAATAGCGAACGATATCGATTTTCTCGCCGCGCAGCTCGTTTACGATCGTTTGCACGCGCGTTCCCTTCGGGCCGACGCAGGAGCCGACCGGATCGACTTCACTGTTGCGCGAATACACGGCGATCTTCGAACGGAATCCCGCTTCGCGGGCAACGGAACGAATCTCTACTACGCCGTCGAAAATTTCCGGAACCTCCAGTTCAAACAAACGTTTCAAAAGGCCTGGATGAGTGCGGGACAACAAAATTTGCGGGCCCTTCGTCGTATTTTCCACCTTGGTGATATAAGCCTTGATCCGGTCGCCGTGCTTGAATTTCTCGTTCGGCATCAGCTCGTTCAGCGGCAGATGAGCCTCCACTTTGCCCAGATCGACGAAAATATTGCGCAAATCCTGACGCTGTACGATCCCGGTGACGATATCTTCTTCTTTCTCCACAAACGCGTTGTAGATCAGACCGCGTTCCGCCTCGCGGATGCGCTGCGTGACAACCTGCTTAGCGGTTTGGGCGGCGATGCGCCCGAAATCGCGCGGCGTCACTTCGATTTCCGCGACATCTTCAAGCTGGAAGTTCGGGTTGATTTCCCGCGCCGCCGGCAGCGAAATTTCCGTGCGCGGATCGAGCACCTCCTCCACCACCAGCTTGCGGGCAAACACTTTAATGACGCCGGAATGACGGTTCATATCCACGCGCACATTTTGCGCCGTATTGAAATTTCGCTTGTAGCTGGAGATCAGCGCGGCTTCAATCGCTTCGAACAAAATATCTTTGCTGATCCCTTTTTCCCTTTCCAACTCGTTCATCGCTTCGATAAAATCCATACTCATTTGCCTCGAGTTCCCCCTTTCATTGTCCCCTGCCGTTGTTGATCGTTGTTAAAAAATGATGGCCAACCTAGCGCTGGCTACCTTGCTGTATGGAATGGTATGGCTCTTGTTCCCGACTTCGACGACCAGGCGTTCGTCCGCAAACGAAAGGAGCCGGCCTTCAAATTCCTTCAAGCCGTCTACCGGTTCATATGTAGTCACAAACACATCCTTGCCGACGGCCTTGGCCACATCCTCCGCCTTCTTCAGCGGGCGTTCCGCCCCGGGAGAGGATACTTCCAAAAAATAAGCGGATGGAATCGGATCGTTCTCATCCAGCTTGGCGCTTAAAACTTCGCTGATCCGGCCGCAATCGTCGATATCGATGCCTCCCTCTTTATCGACGAATACGCGCAGGAACCAATTGCTTCCTTCCTTAACGTACTCGATGTCTACCAGTTCAAAGCCGTTCTCCTGCAAAAAGGGGGTCACCATCTCTTCCACGGCCGCTTTGATTTTCGGTGTGCTCAAGCGTACATTACCTCCATATGGTTCTTTCCTGTATACCAAAGAGTAAAGAGTGGGTTTCCCCACTCTTTAAACAACGGTTCTATCTCCATGATTACCAAAAAAATTATAACATAGTCCGGTTGGAGTGACAAGTAAAACGCCTTTACGACGGGCTAAAACAGCGAAAGCTGATTGCTTTCCGGCAAACCCCGGAAGCAGCCCATCGAACCGAGCAGCTCGACGATCGTTTTGCTTGCCTTCGATTTCTGCTGGAAATCCTCGATCGAGAGGAATTCGCCTTGCTCCTTGGCCGCGGCAATGTTCTTCGCCGCGTTGTCGCCGATCCCGGCGAGCGCGGAGAACGGAGGAATGAGCGCGTCGCCGTCGACGATGAATTTCGTCGCGTCGGAGCGGTAAAGGTCGATTCCCTTGAACCGGAAGCCGCGCGCTGTCATTTCAAGCGCCATTTCCAGAATCGGCAGCATGTTTTTCTCTTTCGGCAGCGCCTGGAACCCCTTGGCTTCGATCTCCTCGATCTTACGGTAGATCGCTTCATAACCCTGGCAGCACAGCTCGATATCGAAATCCTCGCCGCGCACCGAGAAGTAGGTCGCATAGAACTCGATCGGATAATACAGTTTGAAATACGATGTCCGCACCGCCGAAATGACATAGGCCGCGGCATGCGCTTTCGGGAACATGTACTGGATTTTCAGGCAGGAATCAATGTACCATTGCGGCACCTTGCATTTTTTCATCTCATCGATCCATTCCTGTGTCAAGCCTTTGCCCTTCCGTACGCTCTCCGTAATTTTAAACGCCAGGCCGGCGTCCATACCCGCCTTGTAGATTAAGTACAGCATAATGTCGTCCCGGCAGCCGATTACGGTCTTGATGTTGCACGTGCCGTTCTTGATCAGTTCCTGGGCATTCCCGAGCCATACGCCGGTACCGTGGGACAGTCCCGAAATTTGCAGCAAGTCCGCAAACGAGGACGGTTGCGATTCCACAAGCATCTGACGCACGAATTTCGTCCCCATCTCCGGGATCCCGTAGGTTGCGACCGGGGTGCGGATCTGCTCCGGCGTTACGCCCAGCGCTTCGGTGGAATTGAACATGCTCATGACCTTCGGATCGTTCATCGGAATCGTCGTCGGATCGAGACCGGTCAAATCCTGCAGCATCCGCATCATCGTCGGATCATCATGGCCCAGAATATCAAGCTTGAGCAGATTCGCGTCAAAAGCGTGATAATCAAAATGCGTCGTCTTCCATTCGGCCCCCGTGTCATCCGCAGGGTATTGGACAGGAGTAATATCCTCCACCTCAATATAGTCCGGCACGACGACGATACCACCCGGGTGCTGGCCCGTGCTCCGCTTCACGCCGGTACAGCCGGCGGCCAGCCGGTTCAGTTCGGCGCCGCGCCAATGCTTGTGATGCTCTTCCTCATACTTCTTCGCGAAGCCGAACGCCGTCTTCTCGGCGACCGTACCGATCGTTCCGGCACGGAAAACGTTCTTCTCCCCGAACATGACTTTGGTGAAGTTGTGGGCCTGCGGCTGATATTCCCCGGAAAAGTTAAGGTCGATATCGGGAACCTTGTCGCCTTTAAAGCCAAGGAACGTCTCGAACGGGATGTCCTGACCTTCTCCTTTCAGCTTGTTCCCGCACTTCGGACAATCCTTGTCCGGCAGGTCGAATCCGCTAGGCACGCTGCCGTCGAGAAACCATTCGCTGTATTTGCAGTCGGAATTCTTGCAAATATAATGGGCCGGCAGCGGGTTAACCTCGGAGATGCCAAGGAACGTCGCCACCACGGAAGAACCGACCGATCCCCGCGAACCGACGAGATATCCGTCCTGGTTGGACTTTTTAACCAGCCGTTCCGATATCAGATAGTTGGCCGAGAAGCCGTATTTGATAATCGGCTCGAGCTCTTTTTCCAGACGTTTGACCACTACTTCGGGAAGATCATCGCCATAAATCGATCTGGCCGTCTGGTAGCAAGTATTGCGGATTTCCTCTTCCGCCCCTTCGATAATCGGGGTAAACAGCTTGTCCGGAAACAGTTCCAGCTCCTCGAAGCGGTCCGCCAGCTCGGAAGTATTTTTCACGACGACTTCGAAAGCTTTGTCCTTTCCCAGAAACTCAAATTCCTCCAGCATCTCGTCCGTCGAACGAAAATGCGCGTCCGGCTTGCGGATATCCTTCAGCGGGCTGAAGCCCGTAATCCCGTGAATCGTAATGTCGCGGAACAGCTTGTCGCGCGGATCAAGATAGTGGACATTGCCGGTGGCTACGACCGGTTTGCCGAGTCTTTCGCCGATCTCGATCACCTTGCGAATCGCGATCTTTAATTCTTCCACACTGCCGACCAGTCCCTTGTCGACGAGATGCATATACATCGTGAGCGGCTGAATTTCCAGTACATCGTAAAATTCGGCGATCCCTTCGGCTTCCTCCACCGATTTGTTCAGCACCGCTTCGAAAAATTCTCCTTTTTCACAACCGGAGATAATGAGCAGCCCCTCGCGCATTTCGACCAGCTTCGATTTCGGAATACAGGCCACCCGTTTGAAATATTCGGTATGGGACATGGACACGAGCTTGAAGAGATTCTTCTTGCCGGTCATGTTAAGGGCGTAAATGCCGCAATGGAACGGACGCGCGTTGGACAGATCCTTACCGACCTTGTCATTCAGCCGTTCCAATGACGTAATGCCTTCTATTTTAGCCGCATCATCGAGCAGCCCGTTCAAAATATGCCCCAGCGCCACCGTATCGTCAATCGCCCGGTGATGGCTTTCCAGCGATACTTTGTATTTGGCCGCAAGCGTATTGAGGCGGTGATTCTTCATTGTCGGGAACAGCATTCTGGCCAGCTCGAGCGTATCGAGCACCGGGTTATCCATCTGCGGCAAACCCAGTTCCTTCAGCTTGGCGTTTACGAAATCGACGTCGAACCGGGCATTATGGGCGACAAGCACCGCATCGCCGGCAAATTCCACGAACCGCTTCAGCACCGGCTCCACATCGGGCGCGCCCTGAACCATCTCATCGGTAATATTGGTCAGTTGCTGAATGTTATAAGGAATGCGCTCATGCGGATCAACAAAGGTTGCATACCGGTCGATTTCTTTGCCTTCTTCCATTTTGACAGCGGCGATTTCGATAATTTTGTTTTGCGTCACGGAAAGCCCCGTGGTCTCGATATCGAAGACGACAAAAGTCGTCGTTTTCAGATCTTCGGGACGGGGGTTCAGCACAACCGCCACATTATCGTTGACCACGTTGGCCTCGACGCCATAAATCATTTTAATTCCGTTCTTCTTGGCCGCTTTGGCCGCGTCGGGATAGCATTGCACCCCGCCGTGATCGGTAACGGCGATCGCTTTGTGCCCCCATTTCGCCGCCATTTTAACGTAATCGCCGATCGGCGTCACCGCGTCCATCGCGCTCATCGTCGTGTGCAGATGGAATTCCACGCGTTTCTCCGCGGCGTTATCCTTCCGGCCGGGAGGCGCGGAAATTTCGCACAGATCCGACGGGATCATCACCAGCTCGGGAATCTGCATGAAGCGGTCCATTTCCACTTTGCCGCGCGCTTTAATCCATTTGCCGTTGGCCAGCTGTCCCATGACCTTCAGATCTTCCTTATTCTTGGCAAACAACTTCATTTGCAGAGAATCGGTAAAGTCGGTCAGGTTAAAAATAAACAAGGTATTCCCGTTACGCAGCTCTTTGCGGTTCAGCCCGAAAATCGTACCCTGAATGGTAATCTTCTTCTCTTCGTCCTGAATGTCCTGGATCGGTACAGGCTGTTCCTTGATATCGTATCCGATCTGCAGCTTAATGACCTCGCCGTCAACCTCTTCCGGAGGAGCTTCCACGGCCATGCTTTCCATCAGCTGCTGGATCACTTCCCGCTCTTCCTCAACGATCCGCTGCTGGAACTCTTCAAACATTTCGCTGTTAGGCTCGCCGGTCAGCAGCTTGACCCGCAGACTCAGACCAAAATACTGCTCGTAAAATACGGTGATCGCCCGGTCGATGCCTTTCTTGCGGGCGAGCTCCAGTGAGGTGGAGTCCGTGAAGGTGACCGAGACGAGATCGTCGTCCACTTCGTGGGCGGCTCTCGCCATCCAGCCGTTTACGGACGGAACTTCCCGCTGCACCCATTCCAGAAACAGCTTCCAGTACTCCTGCACGATCTCCGCCGCAGCCACCCCGTCCTCATAGCGGAATAAAAAAGAAATATGCGCGATATGCTCCATTCGTTCCTTGATCTTCAGACAAAAAGTCCGGTATACCTGTCCCGGAACCAATGTGCTTTTGATCAGTGTAATCTTCCAATCCTTGTTGCTCCGGCTAACTTCCACTTGGTCGATATATCCGTCCAGAAAATACGGATCGACCACGGATGCCGGCATTTCCGCCTGTTTCATCAACAGCTCGAGACGCGTTCTTCTCCCCTTGGCGTCGGACATGCTTTCCCCTCCCATGCGAAAAACGGTAACGACTTAACAGCATTGTCTTAAAAAACAAGGCTTCCGAAGCAAGAGCCGACAGGGATAAGTCACCTGTCGGCAGTTTCCTGCCGGAAGCCTTCCAATAGATGAGTTTATGATTAATAGGCTCTGGCAAAAACAACGGTATGCTTCGCCGCTTCCCCGCATACGAGACAAGTCGTTTTTGTGACTTCCGGCTCAAACGGAATATTCCGGCTCGTGGCGCCCGTTTCTTCCTTGACATGGCTCTCGCAAGCCTCGGAGCCGCACCAGCCGGCCAAGGTAAAGCCGCGCTTCTCGTCCATGCTGGCTTTCATCTCTTCCAGCGTATCGACCGAGTAGAAATGCTCCTCGCGGAACGCTTTGGCCCGTTCAAACATCTCGTTGTGAACCTGCTCCAGCATCGCTTTGACTTCTTCCACCAGGTTATCCTGGGAGACGACTTTCTTCTCGCCGCTGATCCGGGATACAAGCACGCATACCCCGTTCTCCATATCGCGCGGTCCGATTTCCAGACGGACCGGAACGCCTCGCATTTCGTACTCGTTGAATTTCCAGCCCGGCCGGATGTCGCCCCGGTCATCGATGCCGACGCGCACGCCGGCTTGCTTCAGTTCGGCAAACAGCTCGTCCGCCCGGCCGACGACGGCGTCGCGGGTTTTCGGCGGGCCGATCGGAATGATCATGACCTGTTTCGGCGCTACCTTCGGCGGCAGCGCCAGACCGCGGTCGTCCCCGTGCACCATGATCAGCGATCCGATCAGCCGGGTGCTGACGCCCCAGGACGTCGTATGCACATATTCCCGCACATTGTCGCGGTTCAAATACTGAATATCGAACGCATTCGCGAAATTCGTGCCGAGGTAATGGGAGGTCCCCGCCTGCACGGCGCGCCCGTCCTTCATCATCGCTTCGATGGAGTATGTGTCTACCGCGCCGGCGAATTTCTCCGATGGCGTCTTCTGACCGACAATGACCGGAATCGCCAAATAATTTTCCACGAAATCGCGGTAAATTTCCAGCATCCGCATCGTTTCCTCACGCGCATCCTGCTCGTTTTCATGGGCAGTATGGCCCTCCTGCCACAGGAATTCGCTCGTGCGCAGGAACGGCAGCGTCCGCTTTTCCCAGCGGACCACATTCGCCCATTGGTTAATCAATACCGGCAAATCGCGGTAGGACTGAATCCATTTTTCGTACATATGCCCGATCATGGTTTCCGAAGTAGGGCGGATAGCCAGACGCTCTTCCAGCTTCTCGCCGCCCGCCTCGGTCACCCAAGGCAGTTCGGGATTAAAGCCCTCCACATGCTCTTTTTCCTTCTGGAAAAAGCTCTCGGGAATGAACAGCGGAAAATAGGCGTTGCGATGCCCCGTCTCCTTAAAGCGGCGGTCCAGTTCCTCCTGAATATGCTCCCAGATTTCATATCCGTCCGGTTTAAACACGATGCAGCCCCGTACCGGGGAATAGTCCATCAGATCAGCTTTCTTGATGACATCGATATACCAGCGGGAAAAATCCTCATCCTGCGGAGTGATTTCCGTTACGAATTGTTTATCCTCATTTGCCATGTAGCCCTTGTCCTCCCGTTTCTAATCCCCAAAAATTTATCCGATCAATCGTAAAATATCGTTATAGGTTACCGCAATCATCAGCAGGAACAGCATCGCAAAGCCGATGAAATGCACCAGCCCTTCCCGGTTCGGATCCACCGGCTTGCCGCGCAGCGCCTCCACGCCGAGGAAGATCAGTCTGCTTCCGTCCAGTGCCGGAATCGGCAGCAGGTTGAATATTCCCAAGTACAGGCTGAGAATCGCCGCCCAATAAGTAAGCTGGTCGATGCCCTGCTTGGCGATTTGTCCCGTGACTTCAAAGGTGCGGACCGGTCCGCCCAGATCGTCCATCGAGAACTTCTGAATCAACTGCTTAAAGCCGAGAAAGATCGCTTCGGTCGTATTGACCATGTTTTTCCCCGCCACAGTGAATGTCTCACCGAACGATGCGCTCCGCGTCGGGAAGAAGGTCACGATCGTGCTGCCCACTTTGCCGCCTTCTTCATTCTCCACGCCCCGTGGGGTGATCGCAATCGTCAGCGTTTCGTCGCCCCGCTTCACCGTCCACTCCATCGGTTTATCCTGGGAGGCCTTGATCATCTCGATCAGGCTGTTCGCATCCGTACCGATCGCGTTGCCATTAACCGATTCGATGATATCCCCCTGCTTCACGCCGGCTTCTTCCGCCGGCATGCCCTTCATTACCTCGCCGATCTCCAGATGGCTCGGATTCTCGAGCGGAATACCAGCCATTTGAATATGCAAGGCGAACAGCACGAATGCGAGAATGAAATTCATCATCGGTCCGGCAAAGATGGACAACGCCCGCTGGCCAACCGTTTTGCTGGCATACTGGCGGTCTCTCGGTGCGATCTGCGTCTCTTTGCCTTTCGCGACCATCATCGCTTGCGGATGCACACGGTAGCTCAGCGCTTCCCCGTCAACGTCCAGCTTGATCTGCAGCCGGTCCTCGAGATCGACATCCGTAACTTCGCCGCGGATGACATTCTTTCGGCTGTCGAGCCGGTCAAGATAGATTTTCTTAACTTCTTCCCCTTCCAACCGGACCGCAACGGTCTGGCCGTTCGCGATCTGCACAATCTCCGGATCTTCCCCGGCCATCCGGGCATATCCGCCAAAAGGCAGCAGCCGAAGGGTAAACTGCGTTTCGTCCCGCTTGAAGGATAGCAGTTTCGGACCAAAACCGATCGCAAACTCACGCACGAGAATCCCCGCGCGTTTGGCAAAGAAGTAATGTCCCCATTCATGCACCGTGACAATCACAAAGAACATGAGAACGGTCAAAAATATAATCTTCAGCAATTCCAATCCTAAGTCATCCTCCTTCTCGGGCACGGATCGTCCAACGTTCTTATAGATTATCATTATTCTCCGAACTGGTACAAGAGAATACCGGGATCCGTGCTTTTCCGCTTTTCGGAAAACTTTTTCCGAGGAGAACTACAAAGATCGGGCGGTCTCTCTGGCCCATCTGTCGGCTTCCCCGATCTCTTCCAAGCTCGGATCGGCCTGCACTTTATGAACGGAAAGCACGCTTTCGATGATGTGTTCAATCCGCAAAAACGGAATTTCCCTGTTTAAGAATCTCGCGACGGCGACCTCGTTGGCCGCATTGTAGACGCTCGTCGCTGTTCCTCCTATTTTACCACATTCAAAGGCCAGTCTTAAACAAGGGAAGCGAACGAAATCCATCTCACGAAAATGGAGCTGTCCCACCTCCGCCAGAGACAAACGTTTTGTGTCCGAATTCCAGCGCTGCGGATAGGTAAGCGCATATTGGATCGGTACCCGCATGTCGGGCGTACCCATCTGCGCGATCACACTGCCGTCACGATACTCAACGAAAGAGTGGACGATGCTTTCCGGATGGAGCAAAACGCCGATCCGTTCAAAATCCACTCCGAACAACCATCGGGCCTCGATCACTTCCAATCCTTTGTTGACCATCGTGGCCGAGTCGATCGTTATTTTTGCCCCCATCGACCAATTCGGATGCTTCAGCGCGTCCTCGACGGTCACGTTCCGGAGCTGCTCACGAGTAAGGTCACGGAACGATCCTCCCGATGCCGTCAGGGTCAGCCGCTCCAAGTCTTCCATCCGCTCGCCGTTCAAGCACTGGAAAATCGCCGAATGCTCACTGTCGACAGGCAGCAAAGAAACTCCCTTTTGCCTAGCGAGCTTGGTTACCAAATGACCTGCGGTCACGAGCGTCTCCTTATTCGCCAGGGCGATATGCTTGCCCTCGGAGATGGCCGCGAGCGTCGCGGGCAGTCCGGCGCTTCCTACGATCGCCGTAACGACCGTCTCCGCATCCGTTCCGGCCGCAACTTCCACAAGCCCCTCTTCCCCGTAGTACAGTTTCACTTCCGCGGGAATCAGCGGACGGACCCGGTCCGCAATCTCCTTGGTCGCCACCGAAGCTGTCTTCGGGCGGAACCGACGGACCTGTTCCACAAACAGATCGGCATTGGCACCCGCCGCCAGCCCTTCAACGGAAAATTCGCCGGGATGCTGGCTCACGACGTCCAGCGTCTGCGTGCCGATCGAGCCGGTGGAGCCGATAATTGCTATTTTCTTCATCATGCGCACCTCGCAATTTCAATTCATCAAATTACCGGCAACAGCGATAAAATATGTATGAACGGAAACACCGCGATCCAACTGTCGCACCGGTCCAAAATACCGCCGTGTCCGGGCAGCAAGCTGCCGGAATCCTTAATGCCGTATACCCGTTTGTAAGCCGATTGGATGAGATCACCCAATTGGCCGACCACCGCGGCCGATACGCCGAGCAGCAGCGCTCTGCCGATACCGAGCAGGCCGCCGGAGAACACCGCAAAGAGGATGGCGGCAATGACCGCGCACACGACGCCGCCGATGGCGCCCTCCACCGTTTTGTTCGGGCTGATCGCCGGCCACAGCTTGTGTTTGCCGAACCTGCGGCCGCTAAAATACGCCCCCGCGTCGCTGCTCCAAATCGCGGCCAGCATCAGGAACGTCCAGAACAATCCGTGGCCGTCCGGCATGCTCCGCGTTGCCGCCAGATAAGAAAAGCCCAGCCCGACATAAACCATGCCCAGAAACAGCATGGCCACCCTGGCGATCGGTGTCTCGTTTTTGGTCAGCACGGTGACGATAAGAAACAGCAGCATGAGCAGCCAAAATACCGCCATGACGCTTAAAGGCATGTCCAGTCCAAGCAGCCTCCACGGAAACACCGCGTAGAGGACGCCCACATACCCCAGTGCGGCGGTACCGCCGAAAGGCGGAACCTTCGTCATCCGCACGAACTCATAGTAACCGATCAGCGCCATCATCAGCACCAGGACATGGTACCATATCCCGCCGACAAGACAGAGGCCTAGAAATCCGCCTCCGGCCACAATTCCAGTAATCAACCGTTGCTTCAACTGTCTACACCTTCCGTCCGCTAGGATAATCCGCCATACCGCCGGGTGCGTTTCTGATACTCGGCGACGGCCGCAAACAGCTGCTCCCGTCCGAACTCAGGCCAGTACTGTTCGGTAAACCACAGTTCGCTGTACGCCGTCTGCCATAACATGAAATTGCTGAGCCTGAGCTCGCCTCCGGTACGGATCAGCAAATCGGGGTCCGGCAGATCCCCGCTGAGTAGCCGCGAGCCGATCAACTCTTGCGTAATCGCCTCCGGGTCGAGCTTGCCCGCTTGAACCTCCCGGGCGATTTGCTTGACGCTCTCGGTGATCTCGCGGTGGCTTCCGTAATTGAGCGCAAAATTCAAAATAAGTCCCGTATTATTCTTGGTCCGCTCAATCGCTTCTTCCATAGCGGCGATCGTATGGCCGGGCAGACGGTCCGTATGGCCCATCATCCGAACCTGAACATTTTTCTGGATCAATTCCTCAAGTTCCAGCGCCAAAAACTCCTGCGGCAGCGACATCAGAAAATCGACTTCTTCCTTCGGGCGCTTCCAATTTTCCGTAGAGAAGGCATAAAGCGTCAAAATAGAGATGCCGATTTCATCCGCCGCCGTGGTTGCCCGTTTGACGGCCTTCATGCCGTTCCGGTGACCGACGATCCGCGGCAATCCAAGCTTGCGCGCCCAACGGCCGTTACCGTCCATAATGATGGCGACATGCCGCGGGATATTTTCGCTTCCCTGAAGCTCTGTTGCGGAATTATTATCTTTTTTCCACCAGGACCCAAAAACTTTGTTCATCGCTTTTCCTCCAACCGGTGATGAAAAAGAGACAAAACCCCACCGTAAAAGGAGGGGCCGCTTTTGTCTCTTAAACTTCCATGATCTCTTTTTCTTTCGCAGCAAGCACTTTATCCACTTCCGCGATAAATTTATCGGTCGTTTTCTGGATATCTTCCTGGTGTCTGCGCGATTCGTCTTCAGAGATATCGGTTTTCTCCAACTTCTTAATATCGTCGTTCGCGTCGCGGCGGATGTTGCGGATGGCCACCTTCGCCTCTTCGCCGAACTTCTTCGTCATCTTGACCAATTCCACGCGGCGTTCTTCCGTAAGCGGCGGAATGGAAAGACGGATGGATGATCCGTCATTCGCCGGAGTAAGGCCAAGGTCGGATTTCAAGATCGCGCGCTCAATGTCGCTCAGGGACGATTTATCCCACGGCTGAATCATGAGGGTGCGGGAATCCGGGGTATTGATGTTGGCAAGCTGGTTGACCGGAGTCGGCGCCCCGTAATATTCAACCTGAATGCGGTCGAGCAGCGCAGGCGTCGCTCTGCCAGCCCGCAGCGTCGCAAGATCCCGTCTAAGCGCCTGGATCGCTTTGTCCATGCGTTCTTCGGCATGTTTTTTGATACTTTGCGGCATTAATCTACACTCCCTTTGACAATCGTCCCGATTTTTTCACCCAGGACGACGCGCTTGATATTCCCTTGCTCCGTGATGGCAAATACGATAAGCGGAATGTTATTGTCCATGCATAACGAGGATGCCGTCGAATCCATAACGCCCAAATTTTTGTTGAGCACGTCCAGGTAAGTGAGCACCTCGAATTTTTCGGCGGTCGGATCGACAAAAGGATCGGCCGAGTACACGCCGTCGACTTTGTTCTTCGCCATCAGAATGACATCGGCTTCGATTTCCGCGGCGCGAAGCGCTGCCGTCGTGTCGGTCGAGAAGAACGGATTGCCCGTGCCCGCGGCGAAAATCACGACTCTGCCCTTCTCCAGATGGCGGATCGCCCGGCGGCGAATGTAAGGCTCGGCGATTTGCTGCATTGCGATGGAGGTCTGTACCCGTGTAGGGACCTCGATTTGTTCGAGCGCATCCTGCAAGGCCAGCGAGTTCATTAGAGTGGCCAGCATCCCCATATAGTCCGCCGTGGCGCGGTCAATCCCTTTGGCGCTGCCCGCGATTCCCCGCCAAATGTTGCCGCCTCCGCATACGATGGCGACTTCGACTCCGAGCTCGACAACTTCTTTCACCTGCTGCGCAATCGACGAAATCGTCTCGGCATCGATACCGTATCCACTTTGTCCGGCAAGCGATTCACCGCTGACCTTCAAGACAACGCGCTTATAAACTGGCTGTTTCAAATGTATACCTCCACTATAAATCTCCCCTTTTGTTCAAAAAACGAAAAAAGGGCGTTTGGTTAAAAAAGAAGGAACACGGCGTGTTCCAACTATTTAAACGTACATTGCTGCGTAACGTATTTATTTATGTTTTTGTTTAGCTTATTGCTTCACTTGGGACATAACTTCTTCAACGAAATTGTCCACTTTTTTCTCCAAGCCTTCTCCCAGTTCATAACGAACGAAGCGGCGGATGGAGATATTTTCGCCGATGGTGCTGATTTTCTCATTGACCAGTTGGGCGATCGTTTTGTCCGGATCTTTAACGAACGCTTGCTCCAGCAAACAGAACTCTTCATAATATTTGCCGATGCGGCCTTCGACCATTTTTTCGACGATTTTTTCCGGCTTGCCTTCGTTCAGGGCTTGAGCCTTCAAAATTTCTTTTTCCTTTTCCACTTCTTCTTGCGGTACTTCTTCACGGCGAACATAGCGCGGGCTCATAGCCGCGATGTGCATGGCGATGTCGCGGGCGAATTCCTTGAATTGATCCGTTTTGGCCACAAAGTCGGTTTCGCAGTTGATTTCAACCAGTACGCCGATTCGGCCGCCGGCATGAATATAAGATTCGACAACACCTTCCGTTGCCACGCGTCCGGCTTTGTTTGCCGCGGCAGCCAGACCTTTCTCGCGGAGAAGTTCCGTCGCTTTCGTCAAATCCCCGTTTGCTTCTTCAAGCGCTTTTTTGCAGTCCAGCATGCCTGCTCCGGTTTTTTCGCGCAGTTCTTTTACGGATTTTGCATCAACAGCCATGTTTTAATTACCTCCACATTAGAATTGGAATACATTCACCATCAAATAACTCTCAAAAAAAGGGCAGTGAGAGGTTATGCACCTACCAACCACCCTTTTTCATTTAATTTCAAAGGTTATACGGAACGAAGGCTTAAGCGGTCGTTTGCTCGCCTTGGTTCGCTTCGATTACGGCATCCGCCATTTTGCTGGTAAGCAGTTTAACCGCGCGGATCGCGTCGTCGTTACCAGGAATCACGTAGTCGATTTCATCCGGATCGCAGTTCGTATCGACGATACCTACGATTGGGATACCCAATTTGCGGGCTTCGGCTACCGCAATGCGTTCTTTGCGCGGATCGATGACGAACAGAGCGCTTGGCAAGCCCTTCATGTTCTTGATCCCGCCGAGGAATTTCTCGAGGCGATCTTTCTCCTTGCGGAGAATGATAACTTCTTTCTTAGGCAGAACGCCGAAAGTGCCGTCCTCTTCCCAAGTTTCAAGCTGTTTCAAGCGGTCGATCCGTTTTTGGATCGTTTGGAAGTTGGTCAGCGTACCGCCGAGCCAGCGTTGGTTAATGTAGACTTGACCAGCGCGTTCCGCTTCTTCCTTCACGGAGTCTTGAGCTTGTTTCTTCGTGCCCACGAACAGAATGGTGCCATTCTCTTCGGCGATGCTCTTAACGAAGTTATAAGCTTCTTCGACTTTCTTGACCGTTTTTTGCAGGTCGATAATGTAAATACCGTTTCTTTCGGTGAAGATATAACGATCCATTTTCGGATTCCAACGACGAGTTTGGTGTCCGAAGTGAACCCCTGCTTCAAGCAGTTGTTTCATGGAAATTACTGCCATCTTCACGCACCTCCTAGTTTGGTTTTTTTGATGCTTCCTCCGCCTGTGTCATCTTCCGCCAAGACTCCCTGCAAGGGAGCACCCTTCGCGCAATCAACATGCGTGCGTTATAACACCGTCATTTAATATACCATAAGTAAAAAGGCGATGCAACCGCAGTTTATTGCTTGTACCCGCAACTTTGCGCCATAATTTCCCGAACCCATAAATCCCCGCAAAAAAAGCTCCCGGTCAGGAGCTCGTCTCAAAGTATGCCGGCTTTAGACTAATCTGCGGCACCCGGCGATATTTTGGCGATGATCGAGTCGTAATCTTCCCCGACTTGAAAAGTAAATGTACCCGTACGCACTTTACTGTTGATCTTTCTTTTTTTCGCTTCCTGCAAAAAGGCGTCCTTGTCGCTGATGACTCCCGATTGGAACAACCCTTCCGCCACAGCCGTCAGCGTACTGCCGTAGGCGATTTTATATTCCACGGAAGCCTGCTTCGGTTCCGTTGGCTCGGGCGGAGCAGCCGTCTCCGGTACGGCATCGACTCCGGGTTTGTCAAGCGCCTCGGGAGCCTGCGGCTCGGCCGGCGTATCCGGTGTGTCGGGAACGGGAATGTCCGTTTGCTCGGCTTCCTGCCCCGCTTCGGCTTGACCCTCCTCGGTCTTCGCTCTCCATTCTTCCTCGGTAAGCAGCTCCTGGTCGCTTTCTACCACCTTCAAATTCAGGGAAGCCGCCGCCTGCTCGACCTGCTTCTTCGTCTGCAGCCCGCTTCCTTGCCCTTGTCCGATCATCATGACTTGCAGCAGCAAGGCTCCCGCAATGAGTCCGCTTCCAAGGCCAAGCATAAACTGGCGATTCCGGATCATAGGGATTCCTCCCTCTTGGCAAGCTGAAGAATGAGCTGCACTTCCCCGCGCTGAAGGCCGACGGTCTTGGCGATCGTATCGATTGATTTCCCTTTGGCGTACAGATCAAACAGTTCGGGATATCTGTCCTTAACCGTTTCCGGTGCTTCCGATTCTTCGGCCGCGTCTTCAACGGCCGTTTGCTCGGCTTCCGAAACAGTTTCTTCTATAGATGACGGTGCCGCTTCTACAGGTTCCTCGGCCTGCGTTACGGCACCGGACCCGGAATCGCCGCCCGGTACATTCACGGATGTCTGCTCCAATTGTTCCAAGCGCGATGCACCCTGCCGCGCGGTATATTCGACTTCGGAAAGCCGCTGCCGCAGCTCCGTGAGCATTTCCTGCTGCGCGAGCTGCTTGGACGTAAAATCCTGCTTCATCTGCGCCACGAGATCGATCAGTTCCTCGTTCTCTTTTTCGATCTCCGCCATGTACTGCTCCAATGTCGCCTCCAGCTCGCCGGCATCGCCCCGGTTTGCCGCGGCTGCGTTCTTGCGTGTCGGAAGAAGCAGGGCATACACCAGCGCGGCCGCACCCAGAAGTACGACATAAAACCATGGATCTGAAAATGACAATGTAATCCTCACCTTTTGCTGTATAAATAAACTAGAGAGACAAATCGATATGATGCCCTTTGTAAGGATGTTCGGCCGGATGCTTCTGTTCTTTCTCCTGATCCTCCGTCTGGTCGCCATGGGAAGCTTGTCCCTGACGCTCGCCTTGAGGGTCTCCATCCCGTTTCACGGTGCGATTCTGTGCGCTTTCGTCAACGATTGCGCTCCGCTGACGCTGCTGCTCATGTTGCTTGATATTTTCCGCGGAGAGTAAGCTTTGATCGATCAGAGGCCGCTGCTGTACTTCATGCTGAATGCGTCCCGCCTCGTTCGTACGGGGAACGGCGATTTGCATTTCCACAGCTTTCAAGTTCATGGGATCACCTCATCGTTTCAATCGACATAACTCCTAGACATAAGGCGACATGGAAATGTCCCCTTCCAAGAAATAGAACGACATCCGGGAGATCGGCTCTTTAATGTACTTGGTATACCGACCGATAACAATTTTGGAGCCGCCGTAGATCATTTTCAGGACATCCACCCGCGCTTTTCCGGTATCCTCCAGCGCCTTCTCGATATTCAGCATCCGCTCTTTCAAATCGTTGATTTCCTTAAGATGCAATTTCTTGGTCATATTCAGCTTGGCGCGCATTTCCACTTTATCCGGCGTAAGCTTGCCCAAAGAGGCAAGCTGGTCAAGCAGAGTCAGCGCCTTCTCCGACTTATCGAGGTTCGCCATAATGTCTTTCACCTGCTGGCGCAAATCGACCAGTTCATTGCGCAGCTCCGGCAGGGCGCCAACCTCGATAGACGTCGTTGTCGACATCGGGTTGCCGATGATCCGGGCGGTGACTTTCTCGCCGGCCTGAATGCTTCCGCCGACGATCAACCCTTTCGTACCGCTGCAAATAACGTCTCTGCCCGCACGGATATTGGAATGCATAATGCTCTGCGTGACGATGACATCCTCGCCGGCCAACACGTTTCCGTCTTGAATGAAGGAGCTTTTGACCGATTTTCCGGCTTTGATCAAGCCTTTGTTATAGCCGATGATGCCCCCGGTAATCTCGATGGAGCCTTCCGAATGCAGCTCCGCCCCTTCCACTCCGCCGACAACACGAATATCCCCGGCCGCGCTGACTTTGAAACCGGTCAGAACATTGCCGCGGATAACGACCGTGCCGACGAAATCGATATTTCCCGTGCTGTAATCGACATTTCCGTTGACTTCATAGACGGGGAACACATTCAGCTTGCCTTTGTCGGTCTGGGTAACCAGGCCGTCAATCGCTGCATAGAGCGCGGTTTGCTCGGGATTCAGCACCACGTTTTTCCCGATTTTGAATCTGGCTTCTTTTCCCGGCTTATTCGGGATTGGCTCCCCTGTCACGGCGGTTCCCGGCCGTCCTGGGAGCGGAGGAACTAATTCGGCAATCAGCTGCCCTTTTCGAACATTGTTCAACCGGGTGACTTCCTTATAATCGACTTTTCCGTCATCGGTTTCGAGCGGCTGGTATCTGATGTCTTCTTCCATAGGAACCGCATACCGGATCTTGCCGTCTTCTCCCTGCTGAGGCTCCACCCCGATCGCGATCGGGGTTTTGCTGTAAAAGTATTCCCGCGGGTTGATCACAAACCGCTTCACGATATCTTCCTGGATACCGTAATTCAAGCCTTCGGAACGCAAAAAATGTTGAAGCGCTTCAAGGGTGCAGGAGAATTCTTCATCTTTCTTCGCAAACTGCAAGTAGGCAACCGTCTTGTCGTCGTTGATTGTGACACTAAGAATCTGCCGTAACTCATCCGTGTATTCCATCAGCCGTTCCTCCTTCCATCTTCCTAATAGAAATAAGCCCTTAATCCTCCCGCATCAGCAAATCTCGCTGTTTTTCCAAGCTGCCGCGGAGCCGCAGAATCGCCTTGGAATGCAGTTGGGAAATTCGGGAGGGCGACAGCGACATCACTTCGGCAATTTCGCTTAAAGATAAATCTTCATAATATAACAGAGAAACAACCGTGCGTTCTTTCTCCGTCAATTTTTCGATCCCTTTGGCCAGCGATTCCCGCAAATAGAACTCCTGTACTTTATAATCGGGGTTCTTGGCTTTATCGTCAATAAGCAAACTTAGCCGCGTCTCCGATTCTTCTTCACGGATCGGGTCTTCCAGAGAGCAGATCGTCATGACGGCAACCTCCTGAAGCATGCTCTGAAATTCCTTTTCGCTGATATTTAAATGCTCGCTCATTTCAGCGTCCGTGACGGTTCGAAGATATTGCTGCTCAAGCTGCTGATAACTTTCTTCAATTTTTTTGGCCTTCTCCCTAACGGAACGGGGGACCCAGTCCCCCTGGCGCAGTCCGTCTAAGATAGCTCCCCTGACTCTCCAGGAAGCGTATGTTTCAAACTGAAGGCCGCGTTTGTAATCGAATTTCTCCACCGCATCGATCAGTCCCATTACGCCGTTGCTGGATAAATCGTCTTTTGAAACATTCTTGGGCAAACCGACAGCCAGACGTCCCGAAACGTAGTCGACAATATGCAGATATTTCTCGATAAGTTGTTTCTTGGCCTCCAAATCGCCGTGTTCTTTCCATCTTTCCCAAACATCGGCATAGTTCAGAGGGGATGTCTTCTGCTCGTTCACTTGCCTTCACCCTCCTTAGTTTTCTGTCAGGTGACGAACGGCCTTGGCCAGTTCTTCCGGATCTTTATCGCCATCGCCCTGGGTTTTAACCAATTTCGGCGGTTGGAGCGGCGTAAACTCTTCGCCCTGTTGCCCGTTATCCGGAGTTTGCTTCAATAAATCAATCAATTCGTCGTTCTGATCGGGCGTAGTTATATCGAGACTGCTTCCTATTTCCTCTTCATCCAGCTTGGCCGCTAGCTCCTTAACGTCCGGCGGAGTCTCCTGTTCCTTGAGGAAATTGATGACCCAGCCTGCCGCATAGCTCAGCGCAAACCAAGCTGCAAACCCAATAAGCCCCCGGAACAAACTCGTCGTAAACAAGTTGTTTCCGGCCGATACCGCATAAGTGACTAAAAAGCCGATAAAACCGAACAAAAAATAGATGCGAATTTTTCCAGACATGGCTACAATTCCTTTATACCCATTTGTACACTGCGTATGAATAAAATACCCGTTTCACAGTTAAGCTCTATCGTTCTTCCGAAATTCCCCCCCGTATCTTCGGCAACCAGCGGAATACCGAGCTCGGTGAGCATCGTTTTACATGATTCCACGTTTCGCGGTCCGATTCGCATCGAATCCCCGGTTCCCGCAAACGTAAACATTTGCGACCCGCCGGCCATTTTGGCGACGAGCCTGCCCTGCGAAGCGCCGAGCGAGAGCAGCCGCCCGAGCAATTCGGGAATCGCGGTATCCGCATATTTAGCGATGTTGAGGGCTCCTTCTCTGGCGATTTCGGAAGAGGGAAGCATGACATGCGCAAGGCCCGCCAGCTTCAGCATGGGATCATACAATGTTACCCCGACACAAGATCCCAGCCCGGTAGTGCGAATCAAGCCCTGGCCGCGAATGACGTTTAAATCCGCCATGCCGACCTTAACGATATGCTGCTCGTCGATCATGGCTCGGTCGGTACTCCCAAAGCGGCGAAAATTTTGGCAAAGGACTCGGGGTCTGGTATGAGGAAAAATTGTCCTTCCACCTCGTGTTGGCCTTCGATAAAGGTCGTGTCGATCAGCAGGGCGGAATCACCCATTTCTCCGAATTGCAGCAAACCGTAACTTAGAATGGCACCGGCCATATCCAGCGCCAGCGCCGGGACGGTCGGTGTCATCGAGAGCGAGGTGAAATCGGCCAGAGAGGAAATGTAAGAGCCCGCCAAAATATTGCCGATCTCCGACAAAGCGGACCATTCCATCTCCGAAAAGCTGTCCTCGCTTTCGACTTGGATCCCGGCCAGCCGGTGCAGCAGCTTCTTGGCCGCTTCGGGAGTGAGGATAAAGAACAAATTGCTCGGCGTATCCCCCACTACCCGAAAGAAAACGGCCAATACGACCTTCTCGGCACCGCCCACCCGTTCGGCCACCGCTTCGAACGGCAGCATCTGAACTTTGGGAACCGCCATGTCGATCGGCTTGTCCAGCAGTCTGGAAAGTGCGGTGGCCGCGTTTCCGGCACCGATATTCCCGACCTCTTTCAATACGTCCATTTTAAATTCCTCAAAGTTCTTGAACAGATCCACGTTTTATCCCTCTAAGCTTTCCAATTGAATGATTTCGCTGCGGTTCAGCACTTCCGACAAATTCAGCATCACGAGCAAGCGCTCGTCGGACAACCGGGCCACGCCCTGCAGGTATTTCGCTTTCACACCGCCGACAACATCCGGAGGAGTATCGATCGAATCCGTATTCAGATCGATGACATCGTTGGCCGAATCGACGATAAACCCGACTTCCAACTCGTTAGCCGCAACGATAATAATCCGGGTTTGGTCCGTATGCTCCGCCTCGGGAAGTCCGAAACGGCCGCGCAGATCGATGACCGGAATTACAACGCCGCGCAGATTGATGACCCCCTTGACAAAAGAAAAGGTTTTGGGCACGCGGGTGATCGGCATCATACGCTCGATCGTTTGGACCTTGTCCACTTCGATGCCGTATTCCTCTTGACCCAGCTTGAAAACGATGACTTTAATTTCCTCTCCCATGGAAAATCCCTCCTTAATAGTCCCGTCCCGAACACCTATGTCCGTCCGGTTAAAACATCATGTTATTTAATGAAAGCGTTCGGATCGACGATGAGCGCGACTTGGCCGTCTCCCAGAATGGTTGCACCGGCTACGCCCTGGATGGACGGCAAATATTTGCCGAGATTCTTGATGACAATTTCGTTTTGCCCGATAAAGTCCTCCACCGTAAGCGCGGCGAGACGCTCGCCTTTGCGAACGACGACGATTTCCGACTCTTCCTCGGACTGCTCGTCAAAATCCCGTACGTCAAACAACTGCGCCAAAGACATTAACGGAATATGGGTATCGCGGTACGGAATCATCGTGTAGCCGTGTACTTTGCGGATTTGGTCGCGTTTGATCAATCCCGTTTCCACAATGGAGGAGAGCGGAATCGCATATTTCTCCGAACCGACCTTGAGCAGCATCGCCGAGATGATCGATAAGGTTAATGGGAGCTGGACGGAGAATTTCGTCCCCTTGCCAAGCTTCGACTCGACCGACACCACCCCGCTGAGCGATTCGATCTTCGATTTGACCACATCGAGGCCGACGCCGCGTCCGGAAATGTCGGAAATTACCTCGGCCGTACTGAAGCCCGGCGCGAACAGCAGCATATAGATCTGCTCGTCGCTCATGGTTGCGGCTTCGGCCTCCGAGACGACTCCGTTTTTCAACGCTTTCGCCAACACCTTGTCACGGTCGATGCCGTGTCCGTCGTCCTCGATTTCGATAAATACATGGTTGCCGCTGTGGAAGGCGCGCAAATTGACCGTTCCGGTTTCCGGTTTGCCTGCGGCGATCCGTTCCGCGAGCGACTCCACACCGTGGTCCACGGCGTTCCGCAGCAAATGCACCAGCGGGTCGCCGATCTCGTCGATCACCGTCCGGTCAAGCTCCGTTTCGGCGCCGACGATGATCAGGTCAATCTTCTTGTCCAGCGATTTGGCCAGGTCGCGAACCATCCGCGGAAACCGGTTGAATACCGTATCGATCGGCACCATCCGTAGTTTAAGCACGATATTTTGCAGGTCGCTGCCGACCCGGCTCATATGCTCTACCGTTTCGGTCAGATCGGTCCGTTTGACCTCGTGCGCCAACTGCTCCAGACGCGAGCGGTCGATCAGCAGCTCGCTAAGCAGATTCATCAGCACATCGAGCCGGTCGATATCGACCCGGATCGTTCTCGAAGGAGCGTTCGCGCCGCCTGCCGGGCGTCCGCCGCTCTTGCCGTTTTCCGGCTTGGCCGCCTTGCTGGCCTCCGGCTTCGCGGCTTCGCTCGCGGCCGGTTCCGCGACGGCCGCCGCAGATGCGGTTTCTTTTTTGCCCGAACTAAGCTGTCCTAGTGTTTCATGATCCAACAGCATCACTTCGGCCGAATCGATTTCGGATAGATTTATAATCATGCTTTGAAGTTCGGCAGCCTCTTTTTGCGTTATGTAATATAGTGAAAAGCTGCGGTCGAATTGTTCCTGTTCGATCTCCTGCACGGAAGGAAAGGATTTCACAATTTCCCCGTAGCGCTCAAGAAGGTCGAATACGAGGTAAGCCCGCGCGGCCTTCAGTTGGCAATCCTCGCGGACGGCAACGGAGATATGCATCACTTTATGGCCTTCGGCGATCGATTGTTCGAGTACGGAGAATTGGTATTCGTCCAATTGAATCGCCGCCGCGCTGGCGGCACCGCTTGCCGCCGAAGCCTGAGCCCCCGCCCCTTGGCCGGCCGGTGAAGCGTCGCCGCGTACAATCGCCTGCAGGGAAGCTACAATGGAGCTGACGTCCGCTTTCCCGTCTCCCCCTTGAGTGATATCCTGAACCATCGCTTGCAGAGCATCCAGGCTTTGGAACAGCGTATCAAAGATAAAGTCCTGCATTTTCAGCTTTTCGTTACGCACCAGGTCCAGCACGTTTTCCATTTGATGCGTAAGTGAGGACAAATCCTCAAAGCCCATTGTCGCAGCCATCCCCTTCAGGGTATGGGCGGACCGGAAGATCACTTGGACGATTCCGAGATCTTCGGGGTTGTTCTCAAGCTCCAGCATATTTTCGTTTAATGATTGCAAGTGATCATTCGACTCATCGATAAACATGGATAAATATTGGTTCATGTCCATGGTGAGGCACCTCCTTCAAGAGATTCCGATTATTTCACAACTTGTGCAAGTCTGGACCCGATCTCATAGAGCGGCAAAATTTGTCCGACGCAGCCGAGCTCGACCGCCGATCTCGGCATGCCGTATACGACGCAGGTCTCCTCGCTCTCGGCGATCGTCGAGACGGCGCCGGCATCGCGCAGACGCTTCATGCTTCTGGCGCCATCGCTGCCCATTCCGGTCAAGAGGACCGCGTGCCGCTTCAGCATTCCCAAAGGCAGGAGCGAATCGAACAGAACATCCACGGAGGGCCTATGCCCGTTCCGGGGCTCCTGATCTGTCAGAGAGAGCTTGAAGGTTCCGTCCGAAGCGGGAACTACATTCAAATGGCGTCCGCCTGGAGCGACATAGGCCGTCCCCGCCTGAAGCCTCATACCGTCCTCGGCCTCCACCACCGTCAGCTCGCTCAGGCTGTTCAGGCGCTGAGCCAGCGATTTGGTGAAGTTCGGCGGCATATGCTGCACGATGACGATCGGGGCCGGGAAGGAACCCGGCAGCTTCTCCAGCACGGCTTTCAAAGCTTTCGGTCCGCCGGTTGAAGTGCCGATCGCCACGAGATCGGTGAAGCTTGTCCGGCGCGTATCCGCAGACGGCTTCTGGCGCTGCGGCGGGGCGGCCATACCCTCGGACGCCCCGTTTGCCTGCGGCAGCTTGCCAAGCCGTTTGACCGGCTTGTTTGCCCCCGCCGCCGCCGAAGTCGCCTCCGCTGGAGGAATCGCCCGCCGCTCCGGCGGCTTCGCCTCCCGCGGAGGCTTCGCCGGTCCGGCTTCCGCCGCGGCGGCCGGGCTGCCGGAGGAACCCGGCCTTGTCCCCGCCGCCGGACGCGGCTTGGAAATCTCCGGCGCCGCACTCCGCTTCAGGCGGCTGTCTCCGTTTCCGGCCCCGGAGGGAAGCTTGGCCGCGCTCTTGGGCTGAGCCCGCCCGCTATTCGCGGCGTCCGGGCGCAAGGCCGGGGGCTTAGTCCCGCCTCCGCCCCCGGTTGCGGGTGGAAGCCGCTCCGGCCTCTTGGCCTCCAAGGCCGCGATTCTCGCCTCCCGCCGTTCTTTGGCCGCCATGGCCGCCCGCATTTGCTCCCGCAGCTCCTTGCCGACCTGTTCGATATCATGCGAACTGGTCGACGCCGAGGGCTTGCGGATAAAGTCGAAAGCGCCCAGTTCCAAGGCCATGATCGTTTCGCGCATTCCTTGCTCGTTGATGCCCGACAGCATAATGACCGGCAAAGGATGGCGCTTCATAATGACCTTTAAAGCGTCAAGTCCGTTCAATTCCGGCATTTCGACATCAAGGGTCACGAGGTCCGGTGAAAGCTTTTCGATAAGTTCGACCGCTTCACGCCCGTTCCTTGCCGTACCCTCCACTTTGAAATCCGGATCCTGTTCGATGAGATCGGATACGATCTTGCGCATGAACGCCGAATCGTCAACCACCATCACCCGATAAGGCATATTTCGTTCCACTCCTGTCCTTCATGCAGAATCATGTCGTACGTCTCAGCCACTTATGCATAAATCCCTTGATTCCTGACAAAGTATCATTCTTCCTAGCTTGTGGAACATCCATATACTTCATGGCCAGGCGCTGTATATCGCGTGCGGCCGTACAGCCGGGGAAAGCGGCCGTAAAGGGAATCTGTTTCTTTACCGCTTGCATGACATGCGCGTCGTCGCTCAAGTAGCCAAGCAGCGGGATTTCAACATTCAGGAACTGCCTCGCGACCAATGATATCTTGTCCGCGACCTGGCGCGCTTCATGTTCGCCGGAAACCCGGTTCACGACCAGTCGGAACGAAAGTTCCCGGTCCATCCCGTGCACGACCTTGACCAGCGCATAGGCGTCCGTAATCGAGGTCGGTTCCGGGGTCGTAACGACCAGACAGTCGTCGGCGGCGGTAATGAACTTCAAAGTCTCTTTGGACAAGCCCGCTCCGGTATCAAAAATGATATAGTCCATATCTTCCGAAACGGCCTCGATTTGCGATGTAAAATAGTCGAGATCATTTTCCGAGAGGTTGAACAAATCCGCCATCCCGGAGCCTCCGGCAATAAAGGGGACTCCGCCGGCGCCAAGCTCGATGATCTCCAAAATATCCCGTTCGCCCTTCAACAGATGATACAGGCTGTATCTTGGGCGGACGCCCATAAGAACATCGATATTGGCCATCCCGATATCCGCGTCAAAGATGAGCACCTTCCGCCCCAACGATTTCAGGGCGATGGCAAAATTCAAGGTGAAGTTGGATTTCCCCACTCCGCCCTTGCCGCTGCTCACCGTAATAATGCGGGCAGCGCTTTTTTTGTCTGCGGGTTCGGGAGAACCCGCCCTTGACGTTACGAGCTGTCGAAGCGCTTGGGCCTGGTCATTCATCATGTTCGTACTCCCATAATCAGATCGAGCAGCAGCTTCCGATCCGCGGGCAATAGATCGTCCGGTACGTTCTGGCCGTTCGCGATGTACGAAACCCGCAGCGGGAAGTCTTTAAGGAGATTGTACATAGGGCCGACGCTTTCGGTTTCGTCCAGCTTGGTAAATATCACTTTATCCAGCCCGTAACGGCTGAAATGCTCCGTGATCTTTCTCATGTCCTGCGTTTTGGAAGTGAGGCTGAGCACGAGATAGGTTTCGCTTTGTTCCGATGTGCTGAGCAAGCTGTGGAGCTCGGCCACATGGATTTCATTCAGATAGTTGCGTCCCGCCGTATCCATTAATATCAGGTCGCAATGGGAGAGCCGCTTCATCGCTCTTTGCACATCGCCAGGGGACTGTACGACTTCCAGCGGCACATTCAGAATCGAGGAATACGTGCGAAGCTGCTCGATCGCCGAGATCCGGTACGTATCCGCCGTAATAAAGCCTACCTTCTTATGTCCCCGGAAAATCTGATCCGCGGCCAGCTTGGCGATCGTGGTCGTCTTGCCGACCCCGGTGGGACCGGCGATATATACGATTCTCGTATCGTCCCGAATCCCATCGTCGACTCTGTCTTGCAAAAAGGCGTCCGCTTCCGTTCTTACCCTTTCCTCCAGAGCCCCATCCGCTTCCACCTTGCCCGATTCGATCCATTGTTCGTAAGCGGCGTCCAGCCATTTGTCGATCAGTTCGGCGGAAATCTCCTGGCTTTCGAGCCGGCTTTTGATCGAGGCAAGCGGCTCCGGCAGCTCCCGGTTATGCTGCTGCTGTCTGGCCAGCTGTCCTATCCAGGCTTTCATCTCCCGAAGCTCCTCAAGCAGCCGCTCCTCCTTGAGGCTGTACGTCTGATTCACCCGTGGCGCTGCCGGCGGCGCGGACGTTTCCAGCGCCGCTTGGCGCAGCGCTTCGTCCCATTTGCCGGCGGCCGCCTCGTGCCTTGCTTTTTCCGTTTCGCTCATCGCGGGCGAAAGCGGACTCCGGCTCGCCGCAGGCTCCGTCAATTGCCGGGCCTTTGGCGAAGTCTTTTCATCCGGCCTCACCGCCGTAGCGGTCGAGGCCGCCGGAGAGCCGGCCTGGACCGGCGGCGACTCGCCCGCCGCCGCACCCGTTCCCGCCGAGGCGGAGCGGGGAACGGCCAGCTGCGATGTCCGCCGGTAGGCGTCCGGCACGGCTTGCCGGGCGACGGGCGCCGCGGCGGCTCGGACAGGCTGCTGCACTTTCGGCTTGGCACCGGGCGTTTCGCTGCCTTCCGAAGCGGCGATGACCTCGATTTTCTTCTTGCCGAACATGCCCATGAAGCCGCCGACTTTCATTTCCTTGGTGCTTAAGATGACGGCATCGGCTCCAAGCTCGCCGCGTATTTTGGACATGGCGTCAGGCATCGTGTCGACGATATAACGTTTTACCCTCATAAGTTCACCACTCCGACACTTTGAATTTCTACATTCGGTTCAAGTTCACTATAGGAAAGCACCGGTATATCCTGCATGCTTCTTTCAATAATTTGGCGAAGGTACATACGGATCGTCGGCGAAGTCAGCACGATTGGCTGCTGGCCCGTTTGCAGCAGGCGGTTAATTTGCTCCGAGAGCTTCTGGAACAAGGTCTGGGTCGAAGTCGGATCCAGCGCCAAATAGCTGCCTTGATCCGTCTGCTGAACGCTGTCCGCGATTTTCTTCTCCAGATTCGGCCCGACGGTGATGACCCGCATCGTTTCGCCCTGCCGCGTGTACTGCTGCGTAATTTGTCTTGAGAGCGCTTGTCTGACATATTCCGTCAAAATGTCGGGGTCCTTTGTATAGGTGCCGTAATCCGCCAACGTTTCGAAAATCGTTACCATATCGCGGATCGATATTTTCTCGCGCAGCAGCTTGGCCAGTACTTTCTGCACATCCCCCACCGAAAGAACGGAAGGAATCAGCTCGTCGACAAGGACCGCGTAATTCTCTTTGAGATTGTCGATGAGCGCCTTGGTTTCCTGACGTCCCAGCAGCTCATGGGCGTGCTTCTTGATCAGTTCCGTAAGATGCGTCGCCACGACCGAAGGCGGGTCCACCACGGTATAACCGGACAGCTCCGCCCGGTCTTTGGTAGCCTCATCGATCCAAAGTGCCGGTAGCCCGAAGGCCGGCTCCTGGGTCTCGATACCCGTAATCGAGTCGTCGTCCATCCCCGGACTCATCGCCAAATAGTGATTAAGTAGTAATTCACCGCCGCCTACGATATTTCCTTTAATTTTGATGACATATTCATTCGGTTTTAGTTGAATATTGTCGCGAATTCGGATCACCGGAACGACAAGCCCCATTTCCAGGGCGCATTGGCGCCGGATCATGATGATCCGGTCAAGCAGATCCCCGCCCTGCCCCGTATCGGCCAAGGGGATGAGGCCGTATCCGAACTCGAACTCGATCGGATCGACCTGCAGTAGGTTGATCACGCTCTCCGGGCTGCGTACCTCCTCGATTTGTTGTTCCTCCTCCTGAATCTCCTGCTCGATTTGCTTGAGGTTCATATTCTTTTGCATCCTTCTCGCGGCAAATACCATGAGTCCGGCAAAAGGAAGGGTTGTCCAAGGACCGATCGGCGTAAACAGGCCGAGCAGCGTAACCGTTCCCGCCACGATGTAAAGCAGTTTAGGGTATGTAAACAACTGTCCCGTAATATCGTCGGCCAGGTTTCCTTCGGAGGAAGCGCGGGTAACAATGATCCCCGAAGCCGTGGAAATGAGCAGCGCCGGAATCTGGCTGACCAGCCCGTCCCCGATCGTCAGGATGGAATAAGTTCCGAGCGCGTCGCCGAAGCTCATGCCGTGGATCGTCATGCCGATAATAAAGCCGCCGATCAGGTTGATGAGCAGGATGATGATACTCGCGATTGCATCGCCTTTGACGAATTTACTCGCACCGTCCATCGCGCCGTAAAAATCGGCCTCGCGTTCAATTTTGCCGCGCCGTTCGCGGGCTTGCTGCTCATTGATCAAGCCGGCATTCAGATCCGCATCGATACTCATCTGCTTCCCCGGCATCGCGTCGAGGGTGAAGCGCGCCGCAACTTCCGCCACGCGTTCCGAGCCCTTCGTGATCACGATAAACTGTACTACCACCAAAATCAGGAACACGATAAATCCGATAACGGGCTGTCCTCCCGAAATCCAAGAACCGAAGGTAGCGACGACATGGCCGGCGTTTGCCTGACCCAGAATCAGTTTCGTCGTCGATATGTTGAGCGCCAACCGGAAGAGGGTCGTAATCAGCAGCAAAGAGGGAAAGATGGAGAACTGCAGCGCTTCCTTGGTGTTCATGGCCACCAGCAATATCATCAGGGCCAAAGATATATTGATGACGAGCAGTATATCCAGAAGCAGCGTCGGGATCGGGACAATCATGATTAGAACAATACCGATAATGCCGACTAGGATGAATAAATCTTTGAACTTCTTCACCGGTTCTTCCTCCGATCCCGATCTTATTTCGCTTTACCTTGCAATTTGTATACATAAGCCAATACTTCGGCAACGGCCTGGAACAGATCACCAGGGATCGTATCCCCGATCTCCGTGCGCTGAAACAGCGCCCTTGCCAGCGGCTTGTTTTCGATAGTCACGACCCCGTGCTCCTTCGCGATCTCCTTGATCCGGAGCGCGACGAAATCCTGGCCTTTGGCCACGACCTGCGGAGCCTCCATTTGCGATCCGTCATATTTCAGCGCCACGGCAAAGTGAGTCGGGTTCGTAATGATCACGTCGGCCTTCGGCACTTCCTGCATCATCCGCTGGATCGCCATGCGGCGCTGCCTTTCCCGGATTTTGCCCTTGATGAGCGGGTCGCCTTCCATTTTCTTATACTCGTCCTTAATGTCCTGTTTGGACATCTTCAAATTCTTCTCATGTTCATACCTTTGGTACATGTAATCCATTGCCGCCAAAACGAGTAAAGCCGCGGCGATTTTCAGGCCCATATTCATCGTTAGCTGCGACGTAAACTGAAACGCCTGTTCCACCGGGATCAGGCCGAGCGAAGCGATGTACTTCTTTGCCCCCCAAATGGTGGAATAGACCAGATAACCGATGATGCTCAGTTTCAATACCGATTTTAAAAATTCCACGAGCGCATGCATCGAAAATATTTTTTTGAACCCTTGAATGGGGTTCAGTTTGTTTAATTTCATTTTCAGCGGCTCGCCGGTTAGCAAAAAACCAATCTGCCCGTAGTTGGCAACGATCCCGATTACGACGACGACCAGAAATACCGGGGCAAGCAGCAGTAGAATCTGGACAGCATAGTCGCCGAGCATGATCATCACATTCTCCTGCGTTACCTCCATCGTCAGGCGGTGATAAAAAACATCGCTAAACAAAGATACCAGCCGGTCCTTGATATATCCGCCGAACGCCATCAGGCACATAAAAGAGCCTAGAAGAATAAGCGCTCCCGGCACTTCCTGGCTTTTCGCCACCTGGCCTTTTTTTCTTGCATCCTGACGTTTTTTGGGCGTCGCCTTTTCGGTCTTTTCTCCGGCAAACATCTGCAAATCGAGACTATACCGATAGGTCACAAGCGATTATCTCCCTTCTACGTCGGACGATTTCCCAGCGTGCCGAATAAGTCGCGCAACGCCTGAAACATAACTTCAAACAAATGTCCAAACGCGTACACAAAGCTCGGCACCAGAAGAAGCAGCACCGCCAGCCCCACAATGATTTTCACCGGAATCCCGATGACAAACACATTAAACTGGGGAGCGGTTCGCGCCAGAAAGCCCAGTGCGACGTCCGTCAGAAACAGGGCCACCACCAGCGGGGCAGACATTTGGAAAGCCAGCGTAAACGACTGGCTGAACGTCCTGACCAAAAACTCCGCGACATTCCCGTGATACAATCTTTGGAAAACATCATTGGAGAGCGGGATCCAGTCGTAACTGCGGATTACCGCGTCCAGCAAATAATGGTGCCCGTTGATGCTGAGGAACAGCAGCGTGGCGATAATGTACTTAAAATTGCCGATGATGGGCGTGGATGTCCCGGTCATCGGGTCGATCACATTGGCCATACTGAAGCCGATCTGGATATCGATAAACGACCCGGCCGTCTGAATTACGGAAAAGATCAAGTTGGCCACATACCCCATGAGCAGTCCGATTAGCACCTCGCGCATAATCAGCAGGATATATCCAAGATCATTCGGCAAGACCTGGTTCGTTCCCTGGATCAACACAATGAGCAGAGAGACGATTCCGGATAGCCCTACCTTGAATGTCGTCGGAATATTACGCGAGCCGAACACGGGTGCCACGGTAAAAAACGCCGTCATTCGACAAAAAATCAACAAAAAGACAGAAATTCCGTGCAAAATGATCTCCATATTCGCTCAGGCCTAACCGATATAATTAGAGAGATTGTTCAGAATCCCGTAAGTGAAATCCACGAGCGTCGATAATATCCACGGCCCGAACAATAACAGGGCAAGCAGCACGGCGATGATTTTCGGAACGAAAGCCAGGGTCTGCTCTTGGATCTGGGTTGTCGCCTGGAAGATGCTGATGATCAACCCGACGACCAGACCGATAAGCAACATCGGGGCGCTGACCTTCAGAACGGTATAAACGGCTTGTCCGGCCAAACCAATAATGAAATCCGAACTCATAACCGTCTCCCCCTCATACAAAATATTGATATAACCCGCTTACGAGCCGGTCCGCCCTTGCTAAGGGGTGAAGCTGGCAAGCAGCGATTTGACGACCAGATACCACCCATCCACCAGCACGAAGAGCAGAATTTTGAACGGCAGCGAAATCATCACCGGCGGAAGCATCATCATCCCCATCGCCATCAATACGCTGGAAACGACGATATCGATGATCAAAAACGGAATAAAGATCATAAAGCCCATTTGAAACGCCGTCTTCAGTTCACTGATCGCGAACGCCGGCACCAGCACCGTAATCGGGAGATCTTCATAGCTCTCCGGCTTTTCGGTTTTGGTATATCCCATAAACAATTGCAGGTCTTTTTCCCGCGTATGCGAGTACATAAATTTCTTCATCGGTTCCGCCGCTTTTTCGAGCGCTTCCGTCTGGCTTATTTCCCCTTTGATATAAGGCTGCAAAGCCACCTCGTTCACCGTCGACAATGTCGGGCTCATGACAAACAGCGTAAGAAACAGAGCCAGTCCGACAAGCACCTGATTGGGAGGCATCGTCTGCGTTCCCAGCGAGCTGCGGACAAATCCAAGCACGATCACGATCCGGGTAAAGCTGGTCATCAGCACGAGAATGGCCGGAGCCACGCTTAACACGGTTATGATCAAAATCAGGGATAATGAGCTCGTCCCGGCTCCGGAACCGGCGTCTTCCCCTCCGATTTGAATGTTTATGCCGGGAATCGGATCGACCGGCTCGGCGGAAGCGACGGCAACCGCAAACACGCTCCATAAAGTCAGCAGCAGGGTCGCAATTAGGATTTTGTTCTTCATGAATCCCTCAACCGATCTGTAGAATGTTCTTCCTGATCCTTCATAAGTTCTTCCAGTTGGCGCTTGCGGTTCGGCATCTTTTGCAGTTGAGAATGAAACACCTCGTGAAAGGAGGTGCCCTCCAGCTCTTCCGAGACCTCCTCGGGCTCCTTGCGGAAGCGGGAGATTAGTCCGGAAACGGCCGAAGCAAAGCCGGAAAATTCCGTCCCCTCCTCTTCAAAAGCCTGCTGCAACCGTAGCGCTTCTTCCGGATCGGAAATCTTGTCGACCAGAGTGATATTTTCGCCTACACCGACAAGATAGATCGTGCCTCCGACTTCGATCACCTGCAGCGACTTGTTCGGTCCCAGGCCGATGGCCCCCATCGTGCGGATGGAGCGGCTCTGGGCTAAGTAGCGATTCTTCTTGCCGAGAAAGCGAATTAAAAGCACGATCAAGACGATGATGATCGCCAATACAACGATGACCGTAACCAGGTCACCCCATATATTGATATCCCCGCCCACATACTCCGGCGGTTCGGATTGTGCCAGAATCATAGTTTCGGCCTACAAACCAAGCGTTTTATTGATAGCTTCGATGACGCGGTCGGACTGGAACGGCTTCACGATGAAATCCTTGGCTCCCGCCTGGATCGCGTCGATAACCATCGCCTGTTGGCCCATCGCCGAGCACATAATCACTTTAGCGTTCGGATCCTGTTTCTTGATCTCCTTCAGCGCTGCAATACCGTCCATTTCCGGCATCGTGATATCCATCGTAATGAGATCGGGGCGCAGCTCCTTGAATTTTTCGATCGCTTGTGCGCCGTCTTGCGCTTCACCGACAACCTCGAACCCGTTCTTCGTCAAAATATCGCGGATCATCATTCTCATAAAAGCTGCATCGTCTACGATTAGAATTCGGTTTGCCATTGATTTAAAATCCTCCCTAAACTTCTACTATTGTAATTTTTGAATGCGGTCCCATTGGCTTACGATATCCGTAACGCGAACGCCGAAGTTCTCGTCGATAACCACGACCTCGCCTTTGGCGATCAGTTTGTTGTTCACCAAAATGTCCACCGGCTCGCCGGCAAGCTTGTCCAGCTCGATAATCGAACCTTGGGACAATTCCAAGATATCCTTAATTTGCTTTTGGGTCCTTCCTAATTCTACGGTGACCTTAAGGGGAATGTCCATCAATAAGTTTAAATTATTTACGTCCGCCTGCCCGAAAGTCGGATTTGCCAGGTTGGCAAACTGCACAGGCTGAACATTCACCCCGCGTCCCGGCATCCCGCCGTAATGCTGCGGCTCGCTGTAAGGCCGGTCCTGAGGCGGATAATAATAGCCTTGCTGCGGCTGCATCGGAGGCTGTTGCTGCATTGGCGGCATCGTCGGCTGAGCCGACATCGGCGGCTGCTGGTAAGCGGGCGCGGGCGGTTCGTAGGCCGACGCAGGCGGTTCATAAGCGGGCGCCGGAGCGGCCGCGGCCGCAGTTTCTTGAGCCGCCGTATCCGAGGACGACCCGTTGATCAGACTGTCGACCATCTCTTTGGCAAAATTGACGGTCAGCAGCTGCATAATCGTCGAATCGATCAAATCCCCGATCGTGAGCCGGAACGAAATTTTGATCAGCGTTTCATCGGAAGGCAGGCTGCCCACTCCACTGCCGTTCGTCATGTTCAATATGTCGATCCCCGGCGGGGAGATGTTGACGAACCGGTTGAAGATCGTCGACATACTGGTTGCGGAAGAGCCCATCATCTGGTTCATCGCTTCCTGTACGGCGCTGATGTGAATCTCGTTAAGCTCCTCTTCGGCCGGATTTCCTTCTCCGCCCAGCATCAAGTCGGCGATGACCTGAGCGTCCCGCGTTTTGATGACCAGTGAATTGACGCCCTCAAAACCGTCCACATATTGGACGTGGATCGCCACATGCGGTTTGGGAAACTCGGTTTCAAATTGGGAACGCGTAATAATGGATACCTTAGGCGTGGTAATATCCACTTTTTTGTTAAGCAATGTCGAAAGAGCCGTTGCCGCGCTTCCGAAAGTGATGTTTCCGATCTCGCCCAACGCGTCTTGTTCCAGCGGGGACAAATAATCGGATACTGTCGGTTCGGGTGCCGAGTCCATGCTCGTCTGCTTCAACAGGGCATCTATTTCTTCCTGGGATAAATAATCTTTACTCGTCAAGTTCCTCAACTCCTTCGCTGACAATTTCATCAATTTGAACGGCGACGCGATCTTTGAGCGTACCCGGGCTTCCAATATATTTCAGCCGATCGCCGACCCGGATGGAGAGCCCCTCCTGAACCGGTTTGTTTAAGGAAATAACATCGCCTACGGATAGGCTTAAAAATTCCTGGACGGTGATCTGCGATTCACCGAGCTCCGCCACGACCGGCAGCTTAGCCTTATTAACCCGGTGGCGCAAGGCGTCGACCTCTTCGGGAGCACGCGATTTCTTCTGTGAGACAAACCAATGGTGCACCGAAAGCTTAGGCATGATCGGCTCGATCACGACATGAGGAATACAAAGATTAATCATGCCCGACGTGTCCCCGATTTTCGTACTCAGCGAAATGAGTGCGATCGTCTCGTTGGGAGAAACGATCTGCATAAATTGCGGGTTCGTCTCCAGCCCTTCCATCCGCGGATTGATATCGATTACGGTTTTCCAGGCTTCCTGCAGGCTTTCAAACGCCCGGCTGAAAATCCGTTCCATAATAATCGTCTCGATTTCCGTCAAGGAACCGATTTTGGACGGCGCCGTTCCTATGCCTCCGAGAAGTCTGTCCAGCATGGCAAAGGCTACGTTCGGGTGAACTTCCAGCACCATTCTGCCTTCCAAAGGCTCGGCTTCAAAGATGTTGAGTATCGTCATCTTCGGAATGGAGCGAATGAATTCGTCGTATGGGAGCTGTTCGACCTGAACCACATTGATCTGAACAAAAGTCCGTAGCTGTGCTGAGAAATAGGTGGTGAGAAAACGGGCAAAGTTTTCGTGAATTCGGGTTAAGCTGCGGATGTGATCCTTGGAAAACCGCACCGCTCTTTTGAAATCGTAAGCCCGGATTTTCTTCTGCGTTTCTTCCTTTTTCAGCTCCTCGGCGTCCATTTCGCCCGAAGAAAGCGCGGCCAGCAAGGCATCGATCTCATTTTGCGACAATACATCTACCATACATCTCACCCCCTTAAGAAAATAATCATAGACCGATATTGTCTAGATCGTTGACATGATGAAGTCGGTAATATCGATTTGAATCAATTTTCCTTCCGGCAGGGACTTGTTGAGCAGGTTAAGCAGTTTGGAGCTCAAATTGTCTTTGCCCTTGGCTCCCGTTAATTCTTCCGGCTTTGTATCCGCCAGCGTTTTAATAATAATCGGCTTGATTTTGTAGTCTTTGATTTTATCAAACGCTTCTTTGGAAGTGTCTTTATCGAGCTGGAACGCAAAATCCATGATGACGACGTAGTTCGGATCGGACAGATTCGTCTTGATGTCATCGATCGTCGAAGTGACACTTACTATTTCATCCGCCGTCAAATGCTTCGGCAGTTCTACCTCGTCGACCGCGGCCTTGACTTGTCCGCCTTTGGCAGGGCCTGTCATTTGATTAACCAGCAGGAAAGCGGCCATTACGATCAGTGTAATCGCAAGCAGTATCGTAATCAGCCATGGCGCCATTTTTTTCATGACAATTCCTCCGTTTGCTGCACTTTTATGGTTGCTGCGTGGATGCCGATTTCGCTGTAGTACTCCTTGACCATGGCGATGACTTCCTCCGCCTTTTCCAGCACGATGATACGCTTGCCGGTTACAAGGGTTACGTATGTATCGGGTGTTTCTTCCACGGTTTCGATCATGAGCGCGTTAAGCCACATTGGCGAACCGTTGAGTCGTGTTACAGAAATCATGGTAATCCTCCCAAGTAAGCGGGGGGAAGGAAGGTAATCCTCCCCCCGCTATCCTTCATCCTAACGCTTCAGATTGACGACTTCTTCCAAAATACTGTCGGAAGTGGTGATGATACGGGAATTCGCTTGGAATCCGCGCTGAGCCACGATCATTTCGGTAAACTCCGCCGTCAGCTCGACGTTGGACATCTCCAGCTGACCGGCTACAATTGCGCCGGTTCCCGTCGCGCCGTCATTTGCCGCAAGCGGTTCAAATTCCCCGTCCAAACTGGAGTTAAGCGTGATACGGTACAAATTGCCGCCAATCTTCTCAAGACCTTCCGGGTTGGTAACCACTCCCACCCCGATCGCAACCGCCGTATCGGTGCCCGCTTCGGATGTTTGGACGATCGTTCCGTCCTGGGAGATGGTAAACGCGGTAGTGTCATCATTAATGGTAATCGGATCTCCATTGATGTCGCAGACAAACAACCCGTCGGAAGTAACCAGCTGGCGTGCAGCGTCAAGATGGAAATCCCCGGCTCTGGTCAGGTAAGGAGGATCTTGTTCCGCCGTTAGCTTGACCAAGAAAAAGCCGTCCCCGTCAATCCGCAAATCGAGCGGATTGTTCGTCGTTTGCGCACTGCCGTTCGTATGGTTTGTATTAATGGCGGCCATGGAAACGCCGAGGCCGATCTGCTGGGCGTTCACACCGCCGTTTTCCCCTTCGACCGCAGCCGTTACACCGGACACGGTTTGGCTCATGATATCGCTGAAGGAAACGCTGCTCGATTTAAACCCCGTCGTGTTTACATTGGCGATGTTGTTGCCGATGACGTCAAGCTTCGTTTGAAACCCACGCATCCCGGACACGCCCGAATACAATGATCTCAGCATATATAGTAAATCCTCCTTAAACTATAATCTGGTTTGACGGCCGCATCCGTCGTTCAGCGGCCGCGAAAAGGCTATCCGTACCCGGGCCAGCCTATGAAATAACTACAGCACTGTCGATATTGGTAAAAACATTGCTCTGCATGCTCTTGCTGTCCATGGCGGTAACGACCGTCCGGTTGTGCACATTGACGATGAATGCAAGATCCTTCATTAGAATCAAGGAGTCTTTGGCCCCCTTGGCGGCCGCACTGTCAATTGCGGATTCAATCTGGGTGATCTGCTCCGGTTTCAATTGAATGCCGCGCTGCTCCAAACGTTTTACCGCATGGTTGCTAAAGCTTAGGAGCCTGTCGTTCAGCAGTTCACTAAACGAAGTTCTCGAACCGGCGGAATCCGCAGCGGTCTGCTTTTTGGGCTGCAGAAGCGCGCCCGGACCGACTCTGCCGGGAAATAACTGCCCTACTGAAATCGGCTCATTCATTCCGCGTTCGCCTCATCATCCGAACCGCCTTCAGAAGGATCCTGGATTTGGGTAATATCGGTCAAAGGCACCTGATATTCTCCCACCTGAGCGTACTGCACACCATCCTTGACAATAATGGATTCAACAATGCCGCTTAGGGTCGTGGTCCCCGAACCGTTCTCCCCGTCGATGGAATATTCGAGCGAATCATTGCCCGTGGCATCCTGGGTCCAAGTCACCTGCTTGCCGATCAAACCGGAGACCATACCGAGCGATTGGCTCATGGCATCAAGCTGGCCGGAGATGTTCATCAACTGCTCCACCGAGCTGAATTGCGCCATCTGTGCGATGAATTCCGTGTCGCTGAGCGGGGACATCGGATCCTGGTTCGATAGCTGCGTAATCAATAGCTGCAGGAACTCGTCTTTACCCAAAGAGCTGTCCCCCGTCGCCTTTTTCACCGTATTCGACGATGAATAGTTCGGCCAATCAACCTTTGATGCGATCACATCCGCCATACCGTTTCCTCCTTTCACCTAAGCTTTCGCCGTGAAGGAATATCCTTCTTCACCGGCATGCTGTCCGCTTAACCATTCGTTCCATTCTTCGCTCAAATCGTTCACGGTTTGGATTTCCTCCGCAACCCGCTGACGCTTCTCGCCTTGCTGTTGATTCCCGCCGCTTCCCTGCTGGCGTCCATCCTGGTACATATGGGAGGACAATGCCGCATTTTGCGTCACTTCAAGCTTGCCGACCTGTAATCCTTGAGCCTGCAAAGCCTGCCGGAGTTGAGCCATTTGAGCTTCCAGCGATTCTTTGGCAAAAGCGTGCTCCGTCATAAACTGAGCGATCATATGGCCGTTTTGCAGCGTGATTCTCACATCAACCTGGCCCAAATGCTCCGGATAGAGGGAAATTCTCGCTTCGGACGTTCCGCCCGCCTTCACGATGTCCAGCTTGCTTACGATGAACCGTCCCATCTCCTCGCCGAATTTCTCAACCGGCACATGAGGCGTCGCGGCCGTTTTCAGCGGAGCCGTAGCGCTTTCGCGGAGCGCCAGTTGCCCTGCGGTTACGATGCTGCCGGATTGCAGCGGATGGTCGCCGTCGTTGCCTTCATTGCCCATTTCCGCGGAATCATCGGCGTTGATCACTGCCGGAATGTTTAACGCCTGGGAGCCTATCTCCGCCGCATTAGCGGTCTGCGTTACGATTTGGACATTCGCCCGGTCGATTTGCGGATTCGGGTTGCCGGTTTGTCCCGCTTGACCAAGCTGCTGGGAATTGCCGTCCAACAGGTTTGCCTGTGCATGCGCCGTTTGCGCGAATGTCTTCCCGGTTGCCGGTTTCTCTCCGTTCAACCCGGCGGAAGCCAGCATACTTTGCAGCGATTCCATCAGTGTCTTCGCCTGGACTGCGTCTTCTCCGGCGTTTTGAACTCCTGAAGCCTTAGCTGCCGAAGTAGCCGCAAGCTGCAGCAAAGCATCCTGAACCGCAAATTTAACGGTTTGCGGGTTTTCGCCCAATGCGGATAAAGCCATCTCGCCCGCGCCTTCCGCGTTCGCTTGCCCGGCTGCGTTATTTTGCAGCAGCGTTTGAACATTCAGCAGCCAGCCTTGCAACATGGCCAGCAGATCTTCGTTCTCCGCCAGAGCTTCGTCCAACCCGTCAAGCTGTTGCATCAGCCCTTCCAGCAATGCGTTCAGGTCCTCGCTTCCTTCGCCTTCCGCGTTCAGTCCTTCGCCTTGATTCGCAAGCCCTGCGAGCAGCGCCAACTGACCGGTAAATTGCCCTTCCTGCGGTTTAACCCCGCCGGCAAGCATGGTCAGCAGCGTTTGATCGAATGTGACCCCTGCCGCTTCTTGGCCGGCTGTGCTCTTGCCGCCCGATCCGTTCCACAAGCCGCTCACGGCCGATCCTGTCGATACGGATACGCTTGGTAATGTTTGACCCATTTTCTGTTTCACCTCCTTTCCCGAGAGGTAATAAAAGCCGGGTGGAACAACTTACTTATTTGCTTACGAGCTGATTAACGATTTTAACCGATAAATTGGCGTCTTCTTCGGTCATCGCGTCCAATATTTTCGAGCGCGCCGTGTCGTTGACCGCTTTTAAGATCTTCAAAGCTTTATCCGGACTGGCTTTATAAGTCTGGATGATCAGCTTGGCGGCGGAATCCGCGGACATCGAGGCAAAAGTTTGGCCAAGCTGCGCATCGTCAAGTCCGGTATTCGCCGGCTGGGCCGGCGTCTCCGCGGCCGCTTCCTTCTTGAGCCTGGATTGCAGCGCGGCAATCGCCATATCTTCCGCCGGTTTAACATCCTTGAGCTTAATCGAGATATCGGCCGCCTTTTGCGGATCCATCTTCTCCAGGATCGCTACCTTGCTTTCATTGCTCATGACACTGAACATCTGCAGCGTCTCTTCGGTTGTAAGCTTGTCGAAGATGGCGGCCGCTTTGCTGGGGCTCATTTCGGAATAGATTTGCGCCAGCTTCTTGACTTCTTTCTGATATGCCGCCTCTTCTTCCGCCTGCTTTTGCTCCTCCGCGGTCTCCTGGGCGGTGTCGAGCTGCTCCTGCAGTTCCTTCACCCGATTGTCCTTCTCGGCTACCTGCTCGTTCGCTTCCTTCAATTGCTCTTCCTGCTCGGCCACCTGCTCTTTAAGCTGTTTCAGCGTTGCTTCCGTGCTCTCTTTCTGCTTCTTGGCATCGTCTTTTTCCTTCTCGGACCCCGAAACGGCCGAATCCGGAATGAAATTTTTGACGATCGGTATCTTTTCGCCGATTTCCAGCAATGCATTTCTGAAATTAAGATTGAATAGGGTCAGAAGCACGGCGAGTAAAACGACGGTAAACAATATCGGGGTCAGAAAAAACAATATCCGCGAAAAGCCCCCGCCAGATTCCTCGGGCTCCAGCTCCTCATCCAATTCAGTCTTTGCCATCTTCACTCCTCCTTCGCAAAACAGCGCCGGAGCTCCTTTAAAAGCGGTTCAAAAAGTGTGCTGTCGAGCGGCTTTTTGAGTTCGCGCTTTACCGGGCCCTCATGGCGAACCGGACCGTAGCGATTTCATCCAGTTCGTTTTGTTCCCGAAGAAGCATCTCATGCTGAAATTTTTCCTTCGCCTTTTCCTTCGCTTTGAGCCAGACCTTCTCGTCCTTCATCTTGCTGTTCAGCACGCTCTTCTTGCTGTCCACATTTAATTCCGCCCGGTGTACATCGCCCATTTTCCGGGTAATGCAATCCTCGAGATGATCCATATACCGCTGAAGCTCCTGCAGCTTAATCATCGGAGCCCTATTCTCCATTTCGGTTTGAAGCGCGGCATGCGTCCGGGCCCGCTCTTCAAGCAGCTGCTCCAGCGATAGCTGCTCCTCCTGGAGAATGCCGACCGCCGCCGAGAGCATCCATTCGGCCTGGGTTTTCTCATTCGTTTTCAAGTCGACGACTTTTTGATAGACGTAACGGAATTTCATCCTTTACCTGTCAGCTCCTCGCGAATTCGGAAATTAATCGTTCCTGCACTTCCGGCAGCGTAACCTTTTCGTTTACCTTTTGCTTTGTAAAATTCCAAATGCTCTGGATATAGCCGATCGCTTCATCTATCTCCGGATTGGAGCCTTGCTGGTACGCTCCGATATTGATCAGATCCTCGGAATCTTTATAGACCGCAAGCAGCCGTTTCAAGTTTTCCGAAGCATCGTTTTGTTCATCGGCGACGATGTCCTTCATTACACGGCTGATACTGGCCAGGATGTCGATCGCCGGAAAATGGCCTTTGTTCGCCAAATTGCGGTTCAGTACGATATGTCCGTCCAGGATCCCCCGCACCGCATCGGCGATCGGTTCGTTCATGTCGTCGCCGTCGACCAGTACGGTGTAGAACGCCGTAATCGAACCTGTCGGACCGGTTCCGGCCCGCTCCATCAACTTAGGCAAGGCCGCGAATACGGACGGGGTATAGCCCCTCATCGCCGGCGGCTCGCCGATCGCGAGCCCCACTTCCCGCAAAGCCATCGCATATCGGGTGACGGAATCCATCATCAGCATGACGTTGAGGCCCCTGTCGCGGAAATATTCCGCGATCGCGGTCGCGATAAGCGCCCCCTTCATCCGAATCAGGGCCGGCTGATCCGAGGTCGCCACGATGACAACGGAGCGTTCGAGCCCTTCCGGCCCCAGATCGCGCTCGATGAAGTCAAGCACCTCGCGCCCCCGTTCGCCCACCAGGGCGATCACGTTGACGTCCGCCGCCGTATTGCGGGCGATCATACCCATCAGGGTACTCTTGCCGACCCCGGAACCGGCGAAAATGCCGACCCGCTGGCCTTTGCCGATGGTCAGCAGCCCGTCGATCGCCCTGACGCCGATGCTGATCGGCTCGACGACGCGCGGCCGGTTCAGCGGATTCATCGGCTTGTTGTTGGTAGAGTAGTGCCCCATGCGCGACGGAAGCACCGAGCCGTCAAGCGGCTGGCCCAATCCGTCCAGAACTTTGCCGAGCAGCTCCGAGCCGACCTGAACCGTCAAAGGCTTGCCGGTTCCGACGACATCGCAGCCCGGGCCGATCGAAGTCAATTCCCCGAGCGGCATCAGCAGCACCTTGTTGTCGCGGAAACCGACGACCTCCGCCTGCAGCGGCTGGGACGATTTGGTCGGATAAATGTAACAGACATCCCCGACGCTTGCGTCAGGCCCCTCGGATTCTACCATCAGACCGATTACCTGGGTTACCTTGCCGTTAATCCGAACCGGATCAAGCTGCCGCAGGTGGTCGATATAACGTCCTGCATCAATGCTCGCCATCGACTTCGCCCCGTTCCTCGGTCTGCCGCGAAATGCGCAGCAGCTCTTTTTTGATTTCCGCAAGCTGGGTGTCGATGCGTGCGTCCACGCTGCCGAAGACGGAGCGGATGACGCAGCCGCGGTCCCGAACGGTCGGGTCGGGAAGGATTTGCAGCTCGGCCTGGGAATCGATCACCAGGCTGAGCTCTTCCCTTGCCGCCTGCACGAACGCAAATTGGGCCGGCGCCACGCAGAGCGTCAATACGCCTTGCTCCCTTTTGCGCGACAGGCTCTTTTTGATCAGTTCGACCGTATAATCCGGCTCCACATCGAGCTGCTTGTCGACAATTTTCTCCGCGATCGCACAGCTCAAGTCCACCAGGAACGGCTCGGCTTCCTGAATGATCCGCTCCTTTTCGACGTAGGCCTGCTTCAAGACGGCGCTCGCTTCATCCATCATCTCCCGGATCTCCGATTCCAGCGCCTGCATGGCCTGTTGCTTGCCTTCTTCGAATCCTTCGTTGAACGCTTCGGATTTGACAGCTTCCACGAGATGTTCATCCTGTTCCCTGCGTTCGTTCCACCATGTCTCGATTTGCTCCCTGGCATCGGCCAGCAGACGTTCGGCCTGTTCGGAAGCGGCTCTGATTTCGTTTTCCGCGAATTCCTTGGCATCGGCCAGCATTTGCTGCCGGATCTCTTCGGCGGCCGCATCTTGTGCCGCCCGTTCATCCTCTCTGGCCTCGGCCGGGTAATCATCATCTGATCGTTGTTCCTCGTGTGTTTCATACGTTTTGGCCACATTGAGCTGTTTAAGTATGTCTACCGGCACGTATTGGGATACTTTGATCAAATTAGACAATGATGTCATCTCCTCCGCCGCGGGCGATTATAATCTCCCCTGCGTCTTCCAATCTGCGGATAGTCGCTACGATGCGGGTTTGAGCTTCTTCCACGTCACGAAGCCGCACAGGCCCCATAAATTCCATTTCTTCCTTGAACGTATCGCTCATGCGCTTCGACATGTTACGGAATACGGCCTCGCGGACTTCTTCGCTAGCCACTTTAAGCGCAAGCTGCAAATCCGCGTTTTCGATATCGCGAATGATCCGCTGAATCGAGCGGTTGTCGATGTTGACGATATCCTCGAACACGAACATCCGCTTCTTGATCTCCTCGGCAAGTTCCGGATCCTGAATTTCCAGGGAATCCAGAATCGTGCGTTCCGTCCCGCGGTCGACGCCGTTCAGGATCTGCACGATCGCCTCTATGCCGCCGGCGCTCGTATAGTCCTGAGTTACCGTAGCGGACAGCTTCTGCTCCAGAACCCGCTCCACCTGGGAGATAACTTCCGGTGAAGTGCTGTCCATCACGGCGATTCTTCTGGCGACTTCGGCTTGCTTCTCCTGCGGCAGCGAGGAAAGTATTACCGCCGCCTGCTCAAATTGCAGATAGGAGAGAACGAGCGCGATCGTTTGGGCGTTTTCGTTCTGAATAAAGTTCAAGATCTGGTTCGGATCCGCCTTGCGGGCAAAATCGAACGGTCTTACCTGCAGGGTCGCGGTCAGCCGGTTAATAATGTCGATCGCTTTGGATTGACCCAAGGCTTTCTCCAATATTTCTTTGGCGTACGTAATCCCGCCTTGAGTGATATATTCTTGGGCAAGACAGATCTGATGAAACTCGGCCATGATCATGTCTTTCTCGGCGCTGTCAACCTTGCGCACATTGGCGATTTCCAGCGTCAACTGCTCAATTTCGTCTTCACGCAAATGCTTGAAGATTTGCGCGGATACTTCCGGGCCCAGTGTAATCAGCAAAATCGCCGCTTTTTGTCTGCCGCTCAACACCTGGGAATTTGTTTTTGACAATGCGTTCACCTCTATTCGTCAGCCAGCCAGGTGCGAAGCAAGTTGACGAATTCGTCCGGCTTCTTCTTGGCCAGCGTCTCCAGCTGTTTGCGCACTTGGTTCTCGTTTGTGACAGTTTCCAAATTAATGGAAGGAAACTCCGGCGTAAGCGGCAACGGAATTTCTTCTTCCGCTTCTTCTTGTTTGTTTCTGTTGCGGCGGATCAGCAGGAATACGACTCCCGCGATCGCGAGCAGCGCCGCGGCGCCAACGCCCCATACCACCGGACTGGAAAGGCTCAAACCGGATGTGTTTGCCCCCGAGCTGTGGAAAGGTTGCGAGTAAACAGAAACTTTTCTCTCCAAATCTGCGTCTGTATAAGTAGTACCTGAATCGGCCAAATAGGAGCCGACAATGTTGGTCAAAATGTTCTCGATGGCCGTTTGGGTCGTATCGTCCAAAGTTTGTTGCCCATCCGGTGGTTCAACGGCCACATTAATGGTTAAATCCTTTATAACGTATGGACTGGCCACGATATCTTTGGTGATCCGGTTGACCTCGTAGTTGATCGTCGAAGACGATTCTTCCGAGGATGCGCCTGCGCCGCTCGTATCGGCCGCAGGATAGTTGGCTACGTCCGTTTCTCCGGTGCCCGCTACGCCGCCCTCGGGGTTTGCCGCGCCGGTATAGCTTTTTTGAATTTTTTGGGCGCTGATCTCGATACCTTTCATATTTTCGGTATCCACCGGGGTCACGAGATTTTCCTTCTGGCTTACCTGGTCGAAATTAAGCTTGGATGTGACCAGAACCTCAACCTTGTCTTGGCCCATCAATGTCGCCAAAAATTGTTTGACGCTTTGCTTTACGTCGCTCTCGAATTTTTTCTGCAGAGCCATATTTTCCTGTACGGCCGTCATCAGCGAACCGGTCTGTCCGCCCTGCCCCGTCGGCAGCAGCACTGTGTCATTGCTGGATGATAGCGATATGTTCTCGATCGGCAAATTCGGAACCGAAGTTTTTACGAGATTGAAATAGCCGTCAATCGCTTCCTGGCTCGGACGATAGCCCGGTTTGAACGACACCACCACGGAGGCGGATGCTTTCTCCTGTTCGTTGGGGCTTGCAAATACGTTCTCCGCCGGAAGGTTGATCAGCACTTTAGCATCATTAACCCCCTGCATTCGTTTCAATAGCTGTTCAATTTCACCGTTTAAGGCACTTTTATATTTGACGTTGAATTCATTATCCGTCATCCCGATCAGCGAGGAGCTTTCGTTAAAAGCTTCCCATCCGATGGATCCGTTCTGGACGATCCCTTGCGAACCTACATCGACCTTGACGCGGGACGCGTCTTTGCTGGGAACCGATATGCTCGTTCCGTCCGGACCGAGTTTATACGGAATTCCGCCGGACTCCAAATATTCGATAATTCCCGCGGCATCCGTGGAATCGAGATTGGTGAAGGCCACCTCGTACTCCGTTTTGGAAAATTGTACGGTCAGCAGAACTATGGCCAACAAGATAATGCCTATCGTGGAAATCAGTAATATTTTTTGTTTTTTGCTAAAACGGCTCCAATACCCGGTCAATTTGTCCCGGTATTGGACAATTCTCTCATTCACAATGTCACCTCATCCGAAGCATGCTAAATTTGTTAAATTTGCGTACGCATTATCTCTTGGTAAGCTTCTATCACTTTGTTTCTAACTTGCGTAGTCAACTGTAAACTTAACATGGCTTGTTCGGAGGCGATCATCACCTGGTCCGCGCTTACTTCCCCCAGCATAAATTTGCTGTTCATGCTTTGAACGTTTTGCTCCTGGGCGGCCACTCCCTCCAAGGCCTCCGACAGAAAGGAGCCGAAGTCCTTCATGGCTTCCGCCGGGGTAGGAGAGGCCGGCTTGGTCGGCGAGGCAATATCTTCCACAGTCTTTAAATGATTCAAGTTTATCGCCTGTATCAATGGTCAACACTCCTTACTGTTTGATATTTTTATTTACCGATTTGCAGCGCTTTTGTGATCATCGCTTTGCTGGCATTCAAGGCGGTAACGTTCGCTTCATACGAGCGGGTGGCCGAAATGGCATCAACCATTTCCTTCAAAATATCCACATTCGGCATATAAACATAGCCCTCGCTGTCCGCATCCGGGTGTGTCGGATTATAAACCGGCTTAAACTCCGAAGCGTCTTCCTTGATTTCCGTGACCTTGACGCCCCGGCTTGCCTGGGTTTTCCCCATTGCCGAATCGAGCACCTGGCCAAATTCCGTCTTCATCGGCGCCATGACGACCATCTTCCGGCGGTAAGGAACGGCTTTGCCGTCCACGACCTGCGCTCTTGTCGTTTCGGCATTGGCGATATTCGACGAGATTACGTCCATCCGGAGGCGCTGGGCAGTCAATGCCGATGCGCTGATGCTAAAGCTGTTGCTGATGTTCACTGTCCGTTATCCCCTTTCCAATGCGGTTCGCTTCATTTTGATTTGGTAATTAATTTGTTCTATGTAGGAATTGTAGCGCAACTGGTTTTCCGCAAGTTGCGTCATCTCGCTATCAATATCCACATTGTTCAGGTTGTTGTTCATCACTGTGGATTGATCCGTCGTCACTGCCGGCTCAGGCAAAAGGGACGAAAGACCTATGGTGAAATGCCTTGCGTTCGTACGGCGTCCTTCCAGCGACGGAGTCGTGCCGTTCATCTCATTTTGCAACAGGCTTTCAAAAGAAACGCTCGACCGTTTGAAATAAGGGGTGTCCACATTTGCGATATTATTGGCAAGAACACCCTGCCTGAGATTGGCCGCCTGCAATGCGGTTTCCAGCGCCCGAAACCCCGTACCGTTCAATAATTGCATCTAACTATCCCCCCTTAAAATGTCGAAAAAAATCTAGGTTTAGATATTCAACAATCATCCAAACAATTCCTCTTTTTTCGACAAATATTACGTTTTCGTCATCTTTCTGACGTCCTAGTGTAGCAAAATTTAGCAGAATGTCATATATCCTAAGTTTCAGGGAGATTTCATTTTATTACAATAAGAAAAAAGGACTATCTTTGACAAAATTACCGATAAATTTTGCACTTTATGAAATATTTTCAAGTTATTCGAAAAATATCGACAAAAATTTGATTTTATTAATTTTTAACATTGCGCTAATAACACGACAAAGGCCGTAGGACCCCTGTATAGCTTTAGGTCCTACGGCCTTTTATTAAATAATTAGCTGATTTGGAAGATATCCGGTTTATAAAATATACTGGCTCAAATCCCTGTCCTTGGCGATGTCCCCGAGCTTCTCGCGCACATATTCCGGAGTGATCGTCATTTTATCCAAGGTCAGCTCGGGCGCTTCAAACGACAGATCCTCCAGCAGTTTCTCCAGGATGGTATGGAGCCTTCTGGCCCCGATATTTTCCGTATTGGCGTTGACGCTTGCCGCAATCCGCGCAATTTCCCTGATGGCTTCCGGCGAAAAATCGATCTCGATATTCTCAGTCCGCAGCAATTCACTATATTGCTTGGTCAGCGCGTTTTTGGGCTCGGTAAGAATCGACACGAAATCGTCCAGCGACAGGCTGCCGAGCTCCACCCGGATCGGAAAACGCCCCTGCAACTCGGGAATGAGATCCGAGGGCTTAGCGACGTGGAAGGCTCCGGCCGCGATAAAGAGGATATAATCGGTCTTCACCGGACCGTATTTCGTCATGACCGTGGAGCCTTCCACGATCGGCAGGATGTCGCGCTGAACGCCTTCGCGGGATACGTCGGGACCGGAGCCCTGCCCCTTGCTTGCGACTTTATCGATTTCGTCGATAAAAATAATGCCCGATTGTTCCGCGCGTTCAACCGCTTCCTGGATGAGGTCGTCGTGATCGATCAGCTTGGACGCTTCCTCCTGCGTCAACACTTTCCGCGCTTCCTTCACCGACAGCTTTCTTTTTTTGGTCCGCCGCGGCAGCAAATTACCGAACATCTCCTGCATGTTCATACCGAGCTGATCGTTTCCTTGTCCGGCAAACATATCCATCATGGTCGGGGAATTATCCTCCACCTCGACCTCGACGATATCGTTCTCCAGCTGCCCGGCCAGCAGCTTGAAGCGTACCTGGCGCCGCCGTTCGGTCAGATTGCCGTCCTCGTCGTTTTGCTCCTGGGCGTTCTTGCCTTCGCTTCCGCTCGCATTGCCGAACAGCATTTCAAACGGGTTGCGGTTGTTTTTGGATTTGCTTTCGGAAGGAACGAGGATTTGCACCAGCCGTTCATTGGCCAGTTCCTCCGCCTTGTCCTTGACCTTCTCCGTGCGCTCCAGCTTGACGGTGCGGATGGCGGTTTCGACGAGGTCTCTTACCATCGACTCGACATCTCTGCCCACATAGCCCACTTCCGTAAATTTTGTCGCTTCCACCTTGATGAACGGAGCGCCTACCAGCTTGGCAAGACGGCGGGCAATCTCGGTTTTCCCGACCCCCGTGGGGCCGATCATCAAAATGTTCTTCGGTACGATTTCATCCTGAACCTCTTCGCTGAGCAGGCTGCGCCGATACCGGTTGCGGAGCGCGACCGCGACGGATTTCTTCGCCTGTTTCTGCCCGACGATATACTTATCCAATTCGGCGACGATTTGTCGCGGCGTTAAATTTCCGTTTGGCATAACTTATCCCGTCCCCTCCGTTCACAATTCTTCAACAATGATATTGCCGTTTGTGTATACGCAGATCTCGGAAGCGACCTGAAGCGCTTCACGGGCGATATCTTTAGCTTCCAGCTGACCGGCATGCCGTTTGAGCGCCCGGGCCGCCGAGAGCGCAAAATTCCCGCCCGAACCAATCGCCAGCACGTCGTCATCCGGCTCGATGATTTCGCCGCCTCCGGAGATCAGCAGCATGCCGGAATGATCCATCACGATCATGAGCGCTTCCAGCTTGCGGAGCGCGCGGTCCATCCGCCACTCCTTGGCGAGCTCCACGGCCGCTCTTTGCAGATTGCCGTGATGCTCTTCCAGCTTGCCCTCAAACTTATCGAACAAAGTGATCGCATCGGCCACGGAGCCCGCAAAACCGGCCAGTACCTGACCCCTGTATAATCTGCGGACTTTCTTCGCGGTCTGCTTCATCACGACGTTTTCGCCAAAAGTAACCTGCCCGTCCCCGGCGATCGCTCCTTTGCCGTTATGACGGACGGCGCAAATCGTAGTGGCATGAAAACTAGGAACCATGAATACCGCTTCCTTCCCTCGTGTTATACGTAGCTGGATAATCTCCAATCTCTATTAAGATATGTTCTCGCCGTGCGCTATAGCCCCTTGCCCTCGATAAAAGAACGCAGGCTGTCCAGCGCTCGGCGGGCGAGCGCCTCGTTTTTCTCCGCTTTTTTGCGGTAGCGGACATCCGGCTTGGGGAACAGGCCGAAATTGGCGTTCATCGGCTGAAAATGCTCGAAATCGGCGGTCGTGATATAGCGCGCCATGCTGCCGAGCGCCGTATCCGCCGGAAAGACGATGCCTTCTTTGTCGGCAAAGGCAAGCGCGGCGTTGATGCCCGCGATCAGTCCGGACGCCGCCGACTCCACGTATCCTTCCACTCCGGTCATTTGCCCGGCAAAAAAGAGTTTCGGCGCCTTTTTCAACTGATAGGTAGCCTCCAGCAAGCGCGGAGAATTGATAAACGTATTGCGGTGCATAACGCCGTAGCGGACGAATTCCGCATTCTCCAAGCCCGGAATCATAGAGAAGACCCGCTTCTGTTCCCCCCACTTCAAGTGGGTCTGGAAACCGACCAGGTTGTAGAGCGTGCCTGCGGCATTGTCCTGGCGCAACTGAACGACCGCGTACGGAAGCTTGCCGGTGTGCGGGTTGACCAGGCCGACCGGCTTCATCGGGCCGAACAGGGCCGTCTGCTTGCCCCGGCGCATCATAATTTCAATCGGCATGCAGCCTTCGAAATAGACTTCCTTTTCAAATTCCTTAAGCTGTGTCACTTCTGCAGTGATTAACGCTTCGTAAAAAGCGTCGAATTCCTCCTCCGTCATCGGGCAGTTGAGGTAAGCGGCCTCCCCTTTGTCGTAGCGGGATGCAAGATATACTTTGTTCATATCAATGGAGTCCTTCTCCACGATCGGAGCGGCCGCATCATAGAAATAGAAATAATCCTCGCCGGTCAATTTGCGGATTTGTTCCGACAGCGCCGGAGAGGTCAGCGGGCCGGTCGCGATAATCGCAATGCCGTCCTGCGGTATTTCGGTAATCTCTTCATTAACGACCTCAACCAGCGGATGCTCGTGCAGTGTCCGCGTAATTTCGTCGGAAAAGCCGTCCCGGTCGACGGCTAATGCACCCCCGGCTGGCACGGCGTTACGGTCGGCGGCGCCCAGAACCAGCGAGTTCAGCATCCGCATCTCTTCCTTGAGCACCCCGACCGCATTCGTAAGGCCGTTCGCCCTCAGCGAGTTGCTGCAGACGAGCTCGGCGAATTTGTCGGTGTGGTGGGCCGGCGTCTTCACGACCGGCCGCATTTCGTATAAAGTCACGGGCACGCCCCGGCTCGCGAGCTGCCAGGCGGCTTCGCTGCCCGCCAACCCCGCGCCGATCACGGTTACCCTTCCAGTGTCTGTCACGTTAGTTCCCCCCAGTTCTTACTCTTCTCTCTCATCTTATTCGGCCGCGGTCTCGTCATCGTGTTCCTCAATCGGCTCCACGTAATCGCAAGACGTGCACTGCAGCTTGCCTCCCTGCTTGTTCCGCTTCTCCACGAGCAGCGAGCCGCATTTCGGGCACGGCTTCGGCGAAGGTTTATCCCAGGAGACAAAATCGCATTCCGGATACCGGTTGCAGCCGTAGAATACTCTTCCTTTCTTGCTGCGCCGTTCCACCACATGGCCTTCCTTGCATTTCGGGCAGGTGACGCCGATGTCCTTGATGATCGGCTTCGTGTTCCGGCAATCCGGAAATCCCGAGCAAGCCAGGAACTTGCCGAACCGGCCCAATTTGTAAACCATATGGCGGCCGCATTTCTCGCAAATCTCGTCGGAAATCTCGTCCGCGATTTCGATTTCCTTCATTTCTTCCTCGGCGACTTCCAGCCGCTTCTCGAAGGTCTCATAGAACTCGCTGAGCACCTTCACCCAATCCTCGGAGCCCTCCTCTACATGGTCGAGGTCGTCCTCCATATGGGCGGTGAATTCCACATCGAGAATTTCCGGGAAAAATTGCTCCATCTGCTCGATGATCAGCTCCCCGAGCTCGGTCGGCACGAATTTCTTCTCTTCGATCGCCACGTAACCGCGTTTCTGGATCGTTTCCAGAGTCGGAGCATACGTACTCGGGCGTCCGATGCCAAGCTCCTCCAGCGTCTTGACGAGCCGGGCCTCGGTATATCTTGGCGGCGGCTGGGTGAAATGCTGCTTCGGGTCGATCTCCTCCAGGGCCAGTTTATCCCCGGTGTGCAGCGGAGGCAGAAACTTGTCATCCTCGCTCGTGCCGTCGTCATTGCTTTCCACGTACACCTTCATAAATCCCGGAAAACGGACTTTGGAGCCGACCGCGCGAAAGACCGCGTCGCCCGCGGCGATGTCGACGGACATCGTATCCAGGACGGCGGAAGCCATTTGGCTGGCCATGAACCGCTCCCAGATCAGCTTGTAAAGGCGGTATTGGTCGCGGCTCGTAAACGCCTTGACCGACTCCGGATCGCGCAGCGCTGAGGTCGGACGGACGGCTTCGTGCGCGTCCTGGGCATTTGTCGCCTTCTTGGAATATTGGCGCGGCGATTCCGGAACGAAATCCGCTCCGAACTTCTCCTGAATATATTCCTTGGCTTCCTCCTGCGCCGAAGCCGCGATCCGGGTCGAATCCGTACGCATATACGTGATCAGGCCGACCGTGCCCTCTTTGCCGAGGTCGACGCCTTCATATAGCTGCTGGGCAACGGACATCGTTTTGGCCGCGCGGAAATTCAGCTTGCGGGCCGCTTCCTGCTGCAGCGAGCTCGTCGTAAACGGCGCGGCCGGATGACGAAGCCGTTCTTTTTCTTTGACATCGGCCACTGTATACTCGGCGCGTTCAATCGACTTCAGAATCTCCTTGACCTGCTCCTCGTTTCCGAGCTCCAGCTTTTCGCCTTTGTACTGGTGGAATTTCGCTTCGAACGGCGTCCCTCCGGTCTTCAGCTTGGCCGTGATGCTCCAGTATTCCTCGGGTACAAACGCCGAGATTTCATTTTCCCGGTCGAGGATAATCTTGACGGCAACCGACTGAACCCGGCCTGCCGACAAGCCCTTCTTTACTTTTTTCCATAACAGCGGGCTGATCTTGTAACCGACCAAACGGTCGAGTATGCGTCTCGCCTGCTGGGCGTTTACGAGGTCCATATTAATCTTGCGGGGCGTTTTAAAAGCATCCTTGACAGCCTGCTTCGTAATTTCATTAAAGACCACACGGCAGGTTTCCGTCTGATCCACATCCAGTACATGGGCCAAGTGCCAGGCTATCGCCTCACCTTCGCGGTCGGGGTCAGCCGCCAGATAAATCTTTTTGACCTTTTTGCTGGCATCCTTTAATTCCTTTAATACTGAACCCTTCCCACGGATTGTTATATACTTCGGACTGAAGTCGTTTTCTACTTCAACCCCCATTTGGCTTTTGGGCAAATCGCGAACATGACCCATTGAGGCTTTCACGATGTATTTACTCCCCAAGTATTTGCCGATCGTTTTCGCCTTGGCAGGCGATTCCACGATGACGAGTGAATCCGCCACAGGTTCATCCTCCTCTCAAACGACTAGAAACTTATGCTCAAGTGAAAAGAAATATAGCCTTTATGTCAAGTTATTCTTGGTTAGATCGGACTATATAATCTTGTAAACAAATCCCGGCAGTTGGACTACCGCTTTTTTCATGATTAAAGATAACAGAACTGAATGTAAAAGTCCAAAATCCCATCCGGACTCCTCCATCAATCCTTCAAAACTGGTATTCCCCTGCTCCAACATATGGTATATTCGCCGCTCCTCAATTGTCAACTCGTTCACGTCGGCAACAGGCGGAGTTTCCCTGGAAACACCCTTCAGCCAAGGGCCGTATTCCTCCAAAATGTCGCCCGGCTCCATCACCAGCTTGGCGCCTTGTTTGATCAGCCCCAGCGTTCCCCGGCTTTTCGGCGAGGTGATCGGCCCCGGGACGGCAAACACGTCGCGCCCTTCCTCCAACGCTTGATCCGCCGTGATCAGCGAGCCGCTGCGAACATCGGCCTCGACCACGACGGTTCCGCGGCTGAGGCCGGCGATGATGCGGTTCCGCTGCGGGAACATCCCGGGACGGCCTTGCGTACCGACCGGGTATTCGGACAAGATCAGCCCCCGCTCGGCGATTTGCCTGTAGAGCCCGGCATGCTCGCGGGGATAGGCGACATCGATGGCCGTGCCGAGCACCGCGATCGTCAAGCCTCCGGCATTTAGCGCGGCCTGATGGCATATCCCGTCAATTCCGCGCGCCAGCCCGCTGACGATCGCAACGCCTTGAGCGCATAAGCCTTCGGTCAGCCAGGTCGCTACTTTGCGCCCGTACGCGGTCGGCACCCGCGTCCCGATCATGGCGATCGAGAGGCTCGCCAGGAGCTTGGTATCGCCGATAGTGTACAGCACCCAGGGCGGTCTGCCCGTTTCCTTCATTAATATAGGATACGAAGGATCGTAAACCGTGATTGGACGAATTCCTTTCCGGTCCATCAGTTCCATCCTTGCCTCGATCCAGCTTGGCGTAAAACCCTGGCTCATCCGCAGGGCCAGTTCGCTTTCCAGGCCACGCTCCATCCAATCCGCGGGACTAAAATCCGGCGCATGCTCCCAATCGTCATTTCCCGACAAAATGCCGGCTATCTTTTTCCAGCCGATCCCCGGGCTTTCATGCAAACCGATCAGTATTGAACGCTTATCCATTCATTCCCTCACTCCCCTATCAAAATAGCCATAAAAAAAGCAACCCTCCGTCCCGTGGACCTGAAGGTTGCTTACCTTTTCCTTATTATAACAGAATCGCCTTAATGTGTCGTGCAGCTATTTAAAATTCCCCGCTCTTCAAGTACGCTAACCAGCGTCGCTCCCATTTCGGAAGGCGTCGGCGCCACGCGGATGCCGCATTCCTCCAGCTTGGCGATCTTCTCTTTCGCCGTGCCCTTGCCACCGGAGATAATCGCCCCGGCATGCCCCATCCGTTTGCCCGGAGGAGCCGTCACGCCGCCGATAAAGCCGACGACCGGCTTCTTCATATTGTCGCGGATCCATTCCGCGGCTTCCTCTTCCGCGGTGCCGCCGATTTCTCCGATCATGATCACCGCATGGGTATCGTCATCTTCATTGAACATCCGCAAAATATCGATAAATTCCGACCCCTTCACCGGGTCGCCGCCGATGCCGACCGCCGAGGATTGCCCGATGCCGCGGGTCGTCAACTGATGGACCGCCTCATAGGTGAGCGTTCCGCTTCGCGAGACGACGCCGACATGGCCCGGCAGATGGATATAGCCCGGCATGATCCCGATCTTGCATTCTCCCGGCGTGATGACGCCCGGACAGTTGGGACCGATCAGGATTGTCTTTTTGCCTTCCATGTAACGCTTTACCTTCACCATATCCAGCACCGGAATCCCTTCCGTGATACAAATAACGAGATCCAGCTCGGCCTCCACCGCCTCCAGAATGGAATCGGCTGCCGCGACCGGCGGCACGTAAATGACGCTTGCCGTCGCCCCGGTGGCTTCTTTGGCTTCCCGGACCGTGTTGAACACCGGCAGGCTGGCGGTTCCTCCGTTCTCAAGCGCGATTTCTACCGTAGTCCCGCCCTTGCCTGGCGACGTGCCGCCGACCATTTGCGTGCCGTAATCGAGCGCGCCTTTGGCATGGAACAGGGCCGTTTTCCCCGTAATCCCCTGGGTAATGACTTTTGTATTTTTATTCACCAAAATACTCATACTTTGGGCCTCCCCCTTTAGGATACTAAAGAAACGATTTTCTGGGCTCCGTCAGCCATCGAATCCGCGGATACGATCGCCAGGCCCGATCCGGCCAAAATACTTTTGCCGAGTTCCACATTCGTGCCTTCAAGGCGGACAACCAGCGGACGGTCCAGTCCGACCTGGGTCGCCGCCTCGACGATCCCCGACGCGATCACATCGCATCTCATGATCCCGCCGAAAATATTGACGAAGATGCCTTTTACCTTGGCATCCGACAATATAATCTTAAACGCCTCCGTTACCTTCTCGGCGGTTGCGCCGCCCCCTACGTCAAGGAAATTGGCGGGATCGCCGCCGTAATATTTGATGATATCCATCGTGGCCATCGCCAGGCCGGCGCCGTTCACCATGCAGCCGATGTTGCCGTCCAGCGCAATGTAGCTGAGATCGTACTTCGACGCTTCGATCTCCTTCTCGTCCTCCTCTTCCAGATCGCGCAGCGCTATAATATCCTTATGGCGGAACAGGGCGTTGGAATCGAAATTGAGTTTGGCGTCCAGCGCCATCACGTTTCCGTCGCCCGTAACGACCAGCGGATTAATCTCCGCGATGGAACAGTCTTTATCCGCAAACGCTTCATACAAGGCCAGCATGAACTGAGCCGCCTTGTTTACCAGCTCCTTCGGAATGTTGATCGCGAACGCCAGTCTGCGGGCTTGGTAGGCCTGCAGCCCCAGCGCCGGGTCGATCACTTCCTTGAATATTTTCTCAGGCGTCTTCGCCGCCACTTCTTCAATCTCCGTGCCGCCTTCCTCGGAAGCCATCATGACGACGCGCCCGGTCCCCCGGTCCACAACGACGCCGACGTAATACTCTTTCTTAATGTCGCAGCCCTGCTCGATCAGCAGCCGCTTCACTTCCTTGCCCTCCGGTCCGGTCTGGTGGGTAACCAGCACTTTGCCGAGCAGCTCGGCGGCGTAACCGCGAACTTCGTCCAAATTTTTTGCCACTTTTACCCCGCCGGCTTTCCCCCGGCCTCCGGCATGAATCTGCGCCTTGACGACGACCACCGGACTAGCCAGCGCTTCCGCCGCTTCCACGGCTTCATCGACCGTAAATGCCACCCGTCCCTCGGGAACGGCAACCCCGTACTGCTTCAGGACTTCTTTTCCTTGATATTCATGGATATTCATGCTTGGAATCCTCCTATCAATAGGCGGTATATTGGTAAGCAACAAAATAAAACCCAAATCATTGTAACATGATTTTAAAACGCTTTCCTTAAAATGTTCATAATTTATACACAACTTTTTTATATGATTTTGATCTCATATCGATATGGATCAAGTGGAAGTTTATCACCGATTATTTCCTGACTAACCGAGTCGAAACATGTTTTCCGTGAAAGCGCACTCAGTGTTTACAGTCAAAACAAAGAACTAATTTTATCGAATTGATTACATCCCTTATTTAGCCATATCGGTTTGCGATCAAACCGAATCGATCTGGGGTTCTTCCAATTTTGCATTAATTGTTTGGTAATGTGAGTTTTATAGTTGCATATTTATTGACGGTAAATTATTTCGGCCTTTTCATTTGGTACTCCCCCCTATCCTTGATATGATCCGAATATTGACTTTTAACGAATAACCTACTAAGATACGAAACAAAGAGCATACGGAAAATATGGAAGCACCTTTTTTCCTTTTCAAGGGCCACATGCGTTTTCCCGGCCCGGAAAGAATCGGGGGAGAGGTGTTTTTGTGATGTACGGCAAATTGTATAGCGCTTGTTTGTACGGGATCGACGGGGTCCTGATCGAAGTGGAAGTGGATTTGAGCAGCGGCATTCCGCAGACGAATGTGGTCGGTTTACCGGATTCGGCGGTGCGCGAGGCGGTGGACCGGGTCAGGGCCGCGATTAAAAATTGCGGGCTTGCCTTTCCGCTGCAGCGGGTCACGATTAACCTTGCTCCGGCCGACTTGCGTAAGGAAGGGGCCGCTTTCGATTTGGCGATCGCGCTTGGCATACTGTACGCCAGCCGCCAGATTATTCTTCCCGGACATGAGAAAATTCTGATAATCGGCGAGTTGTCGCTTGACGGCGCGCTACGGGGAGTTCCGGGCGTTCTGCCGATGGTGGATTTGGCCCGGCGCCGAGGATTTCAGGCGGTTCTTATCCCGGAGGAGAACGTTGCGGAGGCGTTGCTTCTGGATGGAATAACGGTATACGGGCTCCGTCATTTAAATGAGCTTATCCCCGAGGGAGTAAATCCGGGAGAAACCGGAAAGGAGGGGATCGTCCTGGAGTCGCTCTCCCATTTGGAACGGCGAAGAGAGAGTAAACCCGCCGCTTTATTCGGCGAGCCGGGCCCATCCCCCCGGACCCAGGCGGAAAATTACAGCGACGTCCTGGGACAGCGCCACATCAAGCGGGCACTGACGATCGCGGCGGCGGGGATGCACAATATTATGCTGATCGGCCCGCCCGGCACCGGCAAAACGATGCTGATCCGCCGCCTTCCGAGCATCCTGCCGCCGCTGACTCCGGCGGAATCGCTGGAGGTTACGAAAATTTACAGCTCCGCCGGTAAATTAAAGCAACTGGACAGCGGTCTCATCACGCGCCGCCCCTTCCGCGCGCCGCATCATACGATTTCCGCCGGCGGCCTGATCGGCGGGGGAAGCATTCCGAAGCCGGGCGAGGTTAGCCTCGCCCATCGCGGCATTCTTTTTCTGGACGAATTGCCGGAATTCTCGCGCCAGGCGCTGGAAGTGCTGCGTCAGCCTTTGGAGGAGCGCATCGTTACGATCAGCCGCTCCAGAGCTTCGTTTACTTATCCCGCTCATTTTCTGCTGGCGGTTTCGCTCAACCCATGCCCATGCGGATATTTCGGGTCAGAACCGCCGCAGCCGGCGTGCACCTGCACCCCTTTTCGCATCGCTCAGTATCGCGAGAAAATATCCGGTCCCCTGCTGGACCGGATAGATATGCATGTGGAGGTGCCGCGGCCGAGCGGCTGGCAGGAGGACAAGCACCCGCTATCCTCCGAGGAGATGAGAGAAGAAGTGGAAAAAGCCGAATATGCTCAGATCAGGCGGTACCGGGGCCACAGCATATCCCGGAATAGTGAACTGTCCGGCAGCTACTTGCGCCGGTTCGCCAAATTGCATCCGGACGCCGGACAATTGCTCAAAACCTCTTTCGATGCGCTCGGGTTAAGCATGCGGGCCTATGACCGCATAATTAAGCTGTCGCGCACGATCGCCGATCTGGAAGGGGCTGCGGAAATTTTGCCCGCCCACGTCGCGGAAGCGATACAGTACCGTCAGTTGGACCAGAGGCCGCAGGATGTGAGCGGGTGATGGCTCCAAAGCACCCGTAAGAGTGACTTTCCTATCACTCTTGCGGGTGGATACCGGCGGTTTTCTTGATTATTTTTTGTGAGGAAAGAAAGATAACTCCATAATAAACCAGCAATATCAAAGCCAGTACCCCGATTAAAATCCAACCATTGAATATGAATGGAATGTAGTCGTTGGTATTTACCGAGACAACGCGCAGAATATACGAAACTCCCGCCGCCGAGAGCGGCAGGGTAATCATATAGGCCGCGAACAGTACCGGAGCATATACGTTAATAAGCATATCCCTTATCTCCGCAGGTTCGTACCCCATCCATTGCAGCACGGCCATGTTCTGTCTGTTTTCTTCCGTGATAATCACGCTGATCAGCATCATCATTATAATCGCGATAATTCCTCCCAGCACTTGGTTCAGTACGGCGCTGAACTGAGACGACGAAGCCTGGCTCAGCCGCTCTTGATATGCAGCCCGGACGGAAATCGTTTCGGCAGGTCTCATCCCCGAACCGCCCGGATCGGATTCCAGGCTGAATCTACCGTTATAGATATTCGGAGATAGCCCCAGATTCTCGGCCAATTTCGCTTTCTTCATATAAACCGTGTCCGGATCTCCGTTGTAAGCAAAAGCGCGAATCGGGATGTTCATCTCCACGTTATCGGCTCGAACGGTAAGGACCATTCCCACTTGCAGGCCCAACAATTTGGCTTTGGAATAATGGACGACGGCCCCTTGCTCCAAAGCATCGTTAACGGATTGACCACCGCGCGATAACAGGTTAAGCCAAGCGTCGCCGCCGTCCCAGGCTAGCAGATTGCCCTGAAAGCCCTGTTTCCCGGACTTGTTGTCTTCCCAGGCGAAATACTTGCCTTCAAGCCGGTAATAATAACCTCCCGCCCCTTCTCCCTGCTCTATATCAGCCTCATTATATCGCAGGTCATAATTATAGCCGATACCCGCAATTTCGCTGTTGACGGAATCGAGGCTTGAGCGGTGCAGCGAAAATCCAAGCATAAACATCATGGAAGACAACATGACCGTGACGCCCAGTAAAATGATAACGCGGGAACTGCGGAGGGCCATCCGCCATTTGATGCGGGTTGGGAAAGGCCATCCTGCGGTCCAGGCGGCAAGCCGCCGAGCCATGCGCTTTGGAGATGAAGACATAGCCGGCCGCAGCATAGTCAGCGGGGACTGCCGCGCGAACATCCTCAGCTTCATATATAATGGAAGCAAAAAAGCGACAAAGATAAACGCAACTCCGATTAACACCGAAGTGACGGAAGCCCTCCTCGGGAAAGACGGCAGCACATACTGCATTTGAAACTGCCCGATAAGCAGACTGGCCGCGTTATAAGCCGCGGCCCATCCGAGCGCAACCCCCGCCAAACACACCGTGGAGTGAGCCGCGAGAAAGGCCGTGATCACTTGGCCGGGCGAATATCCCATGGCTGTGAGCGTGCCCCAGGACTGCCTTACCGCATTTAACCGCCGATCGAGAAAAACGTAATAAATCCCACCGCATAATAAAGCCAGAACAAACAGAAATGTATACGACATCCCCTGATTGGAAGCGATCCCCTGGATCAATTCTGAGGCATCGGGATTTTGGTCAGCTGGGTTAATCGCGGCAAAGCTCGCGTCCTCCCTCATCCGAGCCAACGCTTCATCCCGCTCCGAGGCGGTTTCTGCGTTGGGGAAGCGGGCTGCATACAAAGTCTGTTCCGTGAGTGATAGACGATCATAATCGGCGGGCCACATGTAGATGGAAAGATGCTGAGCCGGGTCGGTGGACACTTGTTTAAGCCGCTGTGGTTCAATGAAGGTTCCGACTACCGTGTACGTCCGATTATTTAATTCAATCGTCCGGCCGATCGCGGAAGGCAAAACGGCTTCCCCGTTGCGAGGGAGCACGATTTCCCCCTGTTTCTCGGGCAGCCGGCCATCGGTTATGTAAATGAGGTCGATTTTACGGGGACCGTGGCTGGGGCCCCATTCGATCGTGATCCCGTTTACCCGCTCTGTTTTATATACCTTTTGTTCATATTCGAAATGATACTGTCGGCTTAAGCGCTCCGCCTCCCGGATTTCCATAGAAGCAAAATTCAGCCGATACTTCTCCCGGACGTTGTTGAAACCAAGCATGTCGAACTTCTGCCGGGATATTCCCGACCTTGAAAGCAGCACCCACTGCTGTTCCTGATCCAGAGACGACGCCAAATTTAAGGTAAATGCAAACTCCTCTTGCCGCTGCGTGGCAATGAATTTGTTATAATCCTCTGCGATTCCGTCCGAAGCATAACGGATAAACAGATAGATGAAAGCCGTTGCCGTAATGAGCATGACGATCAGCAGCGATTGTAGCCGATTTCGCAGAATATCCCGCCATACCCATTTCAACATCGTTTTCATAATGCTTCACTTCCTTCACGGATGATTAGCCCCAGTCGATATTGTCCACATCCAACGGCTTCGTAGGGCGAATTTCCTCGGACAGACGCCCGCTGTTCAGCTTGACGATTTGATCCGCCATTTGCGCGATGGCCAAATTATGAGTGACGAAGACGACGGTGAGTCCGTATTTGCGGCGCGCTCGTTGCAAGATTCTCAGCACTTGTTTGCTGTTTTCTTCGTCGAGCGCCCCGGTCGCCTCGTCGCAGAACAAAATATCCGGTTTTTTGATCAAAGCTCTGGCGATCGCGACCCTCTGCTTTTGTCCGCCTGACAGTTCATGGGGAAATCTCCCCTCCAAACCGCCCAAATTCAATTCGTCCGCGAGTTCCCCGATATCGAGGCCATCCTTTTGCAAATAGCGTCCAAGCTCAATATTTTCGCGCATCGTCAAATTCGGGATAAGATGGTACTCCTGAAAAATGAAACCCGTGTGGAGACGGCGGAAATGGCGCAACTGCCTGTCGTTATACCGGCTTAAATTGTTTTCGCGGAAGAAAATATCGCCCGTATCCGCGCGTTCCAGTCCCGATAACAAATGCAGCAGCGTCGATTTACCCGAGCCGCTTGGCCCCAGAATGACGACGAAATCATTTTGCCGGATCCCCGCGCTGACCCCGTTCAGGGCAAGCGTGCGTCCTTCGTTTTCGCCAAACGCTTTGCTGGCTTGATTTACGCGCAGTATTTCCGCCATGAAGATTCCTCCTATTTCGTTCCTGCTATCGCGCGAATCTCGTTTAAGATCGCAGTCTCCTCTTTGATAAAAAAATGGCCGCCGGAAAAAGCATAGAAACGGCATGGATTGGCTGCGAAGCGATCCCAGCCCCCGATGTTGTCCTCCGTCGTGTCGTCATCCATACCGTATAGAATCGAAACATCTGCGCGCAGTTTCTCCTTATACGGCCGGAACTCGTAATTTTCAAGGGCTGTGTAATCCGCCCGCAGAACGGGCAAAAATATCTCTGCCAGCTCGGGGTCGTCCAGAACGGCAGGCGGTGTTCCTCCAAGCTTGCAGATTTCCCGCTTGAATGCCTCATCCGGCAGCTCATGTAACCTTCGCTTTACCTGAACATCAGGCGGAGATTTTGCCGCGAGCAGCATCCTTGCAGGTGTGTTGAAGCCCTGGCACTTTAGTGTATAGTACAGTTCATAAGCGATCAGAGCTCCCATGCTATAACCGAATAAACCGTAGGGCTCGTCTCCGCAGTTTTCCGCGACGGTTATGCAGCTATCCTCGACCATTTCGCGCAGACTGCTTAGGCAAGCTTCCCGTATTCTCCTTCCTCTGCCGGGTAATTCGACAGGTATTACATCGATATCCGCATCCGCGAGTTTTGCCTTCCAAGGATTATAGATTGAGACGGCCGATCCCCCCGCATACGGAAGACAAAACAACTTCATAGTTTGTCACCAACTTCTTGGGCTTGAGACATCGTGAGATCTCGCTCCCCTTTGGGAGCCAGCCGCGAAACGCCGATCAGGACAACACTCGTCACCGCCAGCAGCGCACTCGCAATATAGAAGACGGTAAAGATGCCGTAAGCCTGAATAAATACCCCGCCCAGCAGCGGACCGATAATGGTCGCCAACGTACTGAAGCTGCCGATGACGCCAAACACCCGGCTGGTCAAAGATTCGGGCGTCATTTTCTGTGCCATCGTCTGATAGGGAACGAACACAAGGGCTGCAAACGACCCGCCCAGGAGTCCTAGCGGCAAATACCAACTCCACACGCCGCCGAGCGCCCGCTGTGTAAACAGCGTGATCAGGAAAAAGGAAAGGCCTACTCCGAGGCACCCGATCGCCATATACGGGACGGCATTCCGCAATTTGATTTGCGAGAGCAATGCTGCGGCGACCAGGGTGCCCAGCCCCACCGCCCCCATGACCATGCCGAACAGCGAAGATGGAACTTTGGGAAGCTCTCGTATCAGTACAACTAGCTGGCTATCGGTCAAAGTCAGGACGAACATCGCAATGCTGAAGGCGAGGAGTCCATAGAGCAGCGTAGGGTTATTCCGGATGAACCTTAAGCCACCACGGAACAAAGCCATGAACGACTCTTTACGTTCATCTGTATTGGATCCCTCCTCTCCCGAAACTGAACGTTTCCCCAAACCGAGCAGACACAGGGCGGAAAGTAAAAAGGTGACCGCGTTGGTATAAAACGCCGTATTCACACCGAGGTACGCCACCAAGATACCGCCGGCCGCGGGGCCGACGATTTTGGAGCCGTAATCGATCACGGTCGTTATACTCACCGCCTGCTCCATCTGCTCTGTACGGACATATTCTTTTAATTTTCCGTTCTTGGCAGGGGTGAACAAGGACTCGAACGTTCCTTTCAAAAAGAACAAAACATACAGGATCCAGATTTGGTTTACGGATACCACGACGGCCAGCATAATAACACAGCGGCACAAATCGGATATGATCATCAGTTTTTTGCGTTCGAATTTATCGGCCAGTACTCCGGTCATCGGACCAAACAGTACGAAAGGCAGGCCCAGCGACAACGTTACATAAGCCATCTCCATAGGTGATGCGTCTTTTTCCAAGCCAAACAGGGTGAGAATTGCCAGTAAACATATACCGTCACCCAGGGCGGAAAAAATTTGCGACGCGAACAGATACATTATATTTTTATTTTTCCATAGCCCTACGTTAGCCGTCGCCATCGTATCTTCACCCTTTCTTTGTTTTCAACTTCGCAGTCAAGGTTTGACGGGCAGCATAGATGATGCCAAACGCAAGGGCAATACCAAGAAGACTTAACCCGGCCAATTGATAAACGTGCTGAATTCCGATCATTTTAACCATTATTCCTCCGAACAGAGGGCCCGATATATAGGTCGCGGCCATAATGATTCCAAATCGTGCGGAACCGGCCTCGTCTCCGGAAATCTTCCGCAAATAAACGGTGAACCCCGCTTGCCAAAATACACCCGCAACCAGAAACACCAGGAGTACCCAGATAAGCGGCATCCGCACCTGAATCCCGCCGGTCAGCACGAAAAAAGCCGCGGCAAGTGCCAAACAGGAGATACCGACCCAGACAAAAGAACGGCGGTCCGCTTGCCAAAAGCGCACGAGGTAAGTGCCGATTCCGGCGGCAGCCATGACTAAAGCCACCGGAACCGCATCGTTCCAGGCATACACGTCCCTAAATAAAATCACGAGCTGTGAGTCGCCGACGGTCACAAACAACGACATCGCCGCCAGCGCGACCAACCCTGCGATTAACAACAGCGAATCGGAACGGGGCTCAGTGTCAACCGGATATTCGATGGAAGCAGCCTCGCCGTTCAGCTTCGGGAGGAACAAGGCGGCGAGCGCCGCCAGAACGTACAGGCTTGACGAAATATGTACGGGAATAACCCCGATGCCGCTTCCGATGATGATAACAGCCACCAAAGGACCCGCAAATTTCATCGCCGCCGCACACCACTCGAATAATTCGTCCACTTTCGCGAGTTCGCCATGAACGCACAGACGCTCCATACAGGCCTTATGCGCTCCGGCCATAAGCCCGATTAACCCGCCTTTTACAATAATAGGAATAATGCCGAATGCCACCGAGGGAAAAAGCGGATACACCTCCATGCACATCGCGCCTCCCAAGGCTGCGGCAATCAAAATGAAGCGTTGGCCCGTGCGGACGCGCCCCTCGAACAGAGCTCCGGCAAAAGCCATTGAACCGGAAAAGCTCATCACCAGAATGCCGAGTTCAACAGGGTCCGCCCCTAGGTCAAAGCCCCAGTATTGGAGGGTGGCAATCAGATCCATCCATATGGCTAGATGATAAATCAGCACGACAAGCAGCAAATTGCGCATCGGCCCTGTTAACCGAGCCATTGTACTCATGAAACCATCTCCTCTTCAGTTCCGGGAATGTGGCTTTTCCCCATAAAAGGCGAGCATAAGCAACAATGCGTAAGCATCCGGCAAGTTTAAGAAATTTCGGATCGCCGCTTGCGCGGATTCTAACTCCCGCTCCGTAATGAAACCGCTGTTCACCATCGTTCTCATCTCTTCCGGATCGGTTTGCGGCACAAAAGCCTCAAGCCCCAGTTCATCGCTATGGGAAGCGATCATTTGCAAATCGAGCTGGACAAATCCGGCCCCCCGCAATATCCTCCACAATTTTCGGCCGATGAAACGGTCGCCGCCTTCCGCCGATTGTTCCTTAGCATGCTGATTTAGAATGAAGCCGAGCTCGGGAATAAGCGGATCAACGATTCCCCAGACCGCATCGTCGACATCCAGCACGATCAGCTTTCCTCCCGGTTTCAATAAACGGTACAGTTGACTGGCCGCAGCTTCTGGAGCCGACAAATGTTGAAACACTAATCGCGCAATCGCCACGTCGTATTGGCCAGACGGCAAGTTTCTCGGCTCCGTAACATCATCCTCCACAACATGGACCCTTTCTCCCCACTTTGGGATCAGATGCGACCTTGCGTAGGCGGCAAAATAAGGTTCGATTTCTACGGCCGTTACCGGACTGCTCGGATACATTTCGGCCAGCCGATCGGTGATAAAGCCGGGGCCGGACCCGATTTCAAGGATCGACTGCCCGTCCTCCACGCCAAAGCGCTTCAGCATTAGCGCTTCCTTCGCCCAACTGATGTTCATCTGACCTTTCATCCGCTCCGTCAACCGTTTCATCTTCGCTTCATCCATCACTAATTTATCCATCAATGTTTCACCCCTTAATCGGAAATGATCAGCGGTTTAAAAAAACCGCGGTCCACAAAATAATCGACATAGAGACCCAACAAATCTTCCGTCACCTTCGCTGCGGGTAGCGATAACCGGCTCAACACCGAATTTGTATACGCTGCATCGAATTGCGGCGCTTCCGTTGCTCCCGCCATTTCTCCGATAAACGGCAGGAGCGAAATATCCTCATCATCGCCGCTCTGCACCAGCCGCTCCTCCACGCGAGCTTTCCATTGTTCCCAAGGCAAACATTCGAACGGATATCCCCGCTCGCGGAATATTTTTAAAATTTGATAAAAAGTACAGTGGTTTGCGCCCAATAGATGGTATGCCGGATCATGCGCCTCTTCCTGTTCCGCCAATGCGACAACGGCCTGTGCCGCCCTGTCGGCGGGAATCAAATTGAAAGGAAAATCGATATCCGGAAACAATCCAAGCCGAAGACATAAACGGATCGCTCGCCAGAAGAAATCATTCTCTTGACAGGCTCCGGTTTGACTGTCGCCGGCAATGCGCCCCAACCTGAACACCTTCACGGGGATCCCCCGTAAACGCGCTTGCCTCATTAATTGTTCGGCAACCCACTTGGTCTGTGTATACCCCAATTGTAAACACTCATGGTGAGCAGGCACATCATTCTCGAGGATGATCTTTTTCCTTTTTATATCTTCCGGTGTAAATACATATAAAGTTGATATAAAATGGACGGTCTTCAATGATTTGGTAACTGCCAGTTTTAACACTTCCTTACTGCCGCTCACGTTGGCGGCGGCTAGTGAGGCGTAAGGTTGGGCAAAATTGACGGCGGCGCCGTTGTGATAAATCGCCGAGACGACGTCACCAAGCTCGTTATAAACGGCAGGTTCCAGGCCGAGCCCCGGAAGCGCCAGATCTCCGGTAACAGCGACAATGCGCCGCTGCCAGGCCTCGTTCCAAAGTCCATATTGCCTTAGCGAATCTACGATCCGCCGGTAGCCTTCGTCCGCATTGACCGCGCGTATCAGGCAGTAAACAAGCGGATGCCCCTTCACCAGCAGTTCGCTCAGCAGAAAAGCTCCGAAAAATCCGGTTGCCCCGGTAAGTAGCACGGCAGGCTGCTCATTACGGGAAGCTGCCGGCAAATGCGCGGCGGAAATGTCATCATCCAGAACAGCCTCCGCCGGCAAGTCCAGATCGACCGCCGACCGGTCCGCCAATGTGCGTTCGACCGCCGCCGCAATGCCGCGAATCGTCGGTTCCTGCATCAACTGCAGTAAAGGGATATTTACCTGGAACGTCTTTCTGATCCGGAACATCATTTGTGCAGCCAGCAAGGAATGTCCGCCCACTTCGAAGAAAGATTCTTCCGGGCCGACATCCCCGATATCGAGCAATTCAAGCCATAAATCCCGAATCGCTTCCTCGGCGGGAGTCCTTGCCCTGCCATTCCCGGATAGGGGATCAGCCTCCTTTAAAAGGAAAGGCTTGTGAAGACGCAGCCGGCCGCGATCGATCTTGCCGTTCACGGTAAGCGGAAAACTTTCCAGGGCGACAAATTCGGCGGGGATCATATATTCCGGCAGCAGCCCCTTTAAAAACGCTTTAATGCGCTGTCCCATGGCGGCTTCCAGTTTGGCGCGAAGCGGATCGCTTACGCCGGGCCGCTCCTTTGCCGGAAGGGAGGAAAGTTCAAATCCCGGGACAAGCTTCTCCCCGGCCGCCGGATATAAGACGGCATCGAGGCAGCCGGCAGCCGCCGAACGGGTAACCGCAAATTCCAGGCGATGCGAATCGCCCCCCCAGGCCATAAGTGCCACTTGAGGGTCAGGCGCTTTTTGCGTTTGTCCCGCACCCGGATAGGATGAGATGGAAGCCTGCGGATTCGCCTGACGGCACCACTTCACAAAATCCCATTCCGCCTCGATCCGGGCATTCGGAATATTCCGAATGACAAAGCACTGCTGTTCATGTTTGGAGCGCAGTGATCCGATTTGCACGCCTTGCGCGGACATTTGCTGCCAGTCGTACTCAGCTGCGATATCCCATACAGGTTCGGGTCCGGTATGCAGGACGGCATCGAAGCGAAACTTGTTCATTTCATGATGAAACTTCCCTCTCTTGTACAGCAGTTCCACATGCCTCAGATCCGGAAGGAACGCGCCCAACCCGTGAAAATAATCGATATCCAGCAGCAGCTCATTATGACGGGTTATTCTGTAACTTACAAACCGGTTGAAATCAGCGACACTCATGGATGAATCGGCCTTTGTTCGGGCGATGGACGCCTCCCGGACTTCGGCGAACATTAACCCGCACACATCGCCGAGAAAAATGCATCCTCCCTTGCGCAGCTTGGCGGCCGCCAGTTCCAACACCCGGTTTAAATACTGGTCATCGGGAAAATACTGGGCAACCGAGTTGATAATAACCATATCGGCCTCTTGAACGTCAATACCTGCAATGTCATGTGCATTGGCCTTGAACAGCCGCACTTTTCCGGCATCGGGTCCCAGTAAAGACAAATGGTTTTGCACGTAATCGATAGCCTGCTCGGAAAAATCGACGGCGGTGTAAGATTCGCAGCCGGGGGCCAGCCGAAACAACAACAGCCCCGTCCCGCAGCCGATCTCGAAAATGCGGCGCGGACGGTATCTTCTGATTCTTGAAACCGTCTCTTGCGTCCACTCTTTCATCTCCTCTTCGCCTATGGTTCCTCCGGTGTAAGAGTCGTTCCAGCCGGCGATGTGAAACGATTTATCCTCGTAGGGATTTGCCGCTTGGTATACTCCGTCGAAAACCGATTCCCAGCGATTCGCCGCCCGCTCCTCACGCTGCAGCTCCCGGCTCAACTCCATCATCCCGCGCTCATGGGGGATATAGTAGGAGACGATTTTCGGATCGCCAAAATCGTTAAATTCCACGGTAGCCACATTTTGTGAAACGAATTCGTTCTGCTGCAGCGCGGCTTCGATCTCACCCAGTTCGATGCGGAAACCGCGAACCTTTACCTGATCGTCTATACGCCCCATGTACTCCAGCTCGCCCGCGTGTGTCCAGCGGGCCAGATCCCCGGAGCGGTACATTCTCCCTTCGCATAGCTTTCCGCCGTGCGGATCGCCGGAGATGAATGGATCGGCGACAAATTTGGAGCGGTTCAGATCTTCACGGTTCCAGTAGCCGCGCGATAAGCCCGGCCCAGCGATGTAAAGCTCTCCTACCGCACCAGCGGGAAGCAGTTGTAGATTTTCATCCAGAACATACGCGTGCATATCCGGCAATGGACCGCCGATGATGTTCCCGCAGCCGCTGTCGAGATCTTCCAGCAGGATCCGGCGATACGTCGCATGAACCGTGATTTCGGTAATCCCGTACATATTTATAAGCCGAGGACGGTCGTCACCGTGGCGAGCCACCCATGGCCGCAGGGAAGCCGGCTCCAACGCCTCGCCTCCAAATATGACATAGCGCAGTTCGTTAAGCATCTGCCCTTGCGGCTCGGAACAAAGCATTTCTTCGGTATGCATCAATTGCTTAAAAGCAGAGGGTGTCTGATTTAATACGGTAACCCCCTCCCGGACAAGCAGCTTGTAAAATTGCTCGAAGGAACGCGTAACGTCGCTCGGCACAATGACCAGCTTGCCGCCGTAAAGCAGCGCACCCCATATTTCCCAAACCGAGAAGTCAAATGCATACGAATGAAATAAAGACCACACGTCATGTTCATTGAAATGAAACAGATCTTGCGTCGAAGCAAACAAACGGCTTACGTTGCCGTGTTCGATGAGCACGCCTTTGGGCGTTCCGGTGGAGCCGGAAGTATAGATCATATACGCGACATCCGCGACTTCGGCCGCATGTTCCGGGGCGGTCGCCGGCATCTCGGTGATCGCCCGCTCCTCGGCGGCCATATTGACGATTCGGCATTCCGCCTCGGATAAACGGGAGGATGTCTCGTTATCGGTCAAGACGAAGCGGCAACCCGCATCCTTGAGCATAAAGGCAATTCGCTCCAGCGGGTAGGCCGGATCCACGGGAATATAAGCGCAACCGGCTTTGAGTATGCCGAGAATACCGGCCACAACGAGCGGGGAGCGGTCGACGAACAGACCGACGAATTGTCCCGGACCCGCCCCCTGTTCGCTGATGTAATGGGCGATCCGGTTGGCGTACTGATCAAGCTCCCGGTAGGTCCAACGTTCGGAACCGTATTGGAGCGCAGTTCGCTCGGCAAAGCGTCCGGCCACTTCGGCGAACTTGCGGTGCAGCACATACAGCCCGCCATCCAACGTAACGGACGAACGCGTCGTTTTCTGCCGGACTTCCTCCTCTTCGAGCACTTCCAGTCGGTTGACCGGCAGATCGGGCTGCTCCATTGCCGAGCCGGCCAGCCGGACAAAGTTCCGTGCAAAACGCTGCATGGTCGCATGATGGAACAACCGCCGGTCGTATTCCAGCCTCGCTTCAATCCGCCCGTCCCGAGTTACCATGGACAATAAAAGGTCGCTTTTGGAAGTGAAATTGTACAAGGGCAGATATTCCGCCTCCACCCCCGCCAAACTTAGCGGCGGAATCGCATAGTTCTGATACGTAAATAGGTTGCGTACAAGCGGTATCAATTGCTGCGTCCGCCGGGGTTGAAGTACCTCGATAAGCCGATCGAACGGATAATCCTGGTGGGTATAGTCCTCCATGGCGGAACGCATGACCTGTCCGGCCAATTCGCGAAAGCTCGAATTCGGATCGATATCGGTCCGGAGCGGGAGTAAATTGGCAAAGTAACCGACCAATTCTTCGATTTCGGTATAATTCCGGTTGGCGATCGGCGTGCCGATGACAATCTTCGTTTCTCTGGTGTAGCGGTAAAGCAGAATATTAAAAAGAGAGAATAGGGCAGCAAACATCGTGATGCCGGAAGCGGCGCTAAACGCGGCAAGCTTGCCGCAAAGCTCGTCCGGCAAGCTAAACCGCACCTCGCCGCCGCTATGGCCCTCCTCGTCGGGGTAACGGTTGTCCGGCGCAAGAGCGGCCGTTCCCGCCCCCTCTATTCGCGACTTCCAGTATGCCAAATGGCCGTCCCATTTACCTGTTTCCAGGTTGGCGATTTGCCAATTCGCATAGTCCGCGTAACTTACCGGCAATTCCGGAAAGTCGGGCTCCGCCCCGGTCATTAATGTTTGATAAGCCTGCATCCACGTTTTCAGCAGGACTCCCATCGACCATCCGTCCGATACGATATGATGCATGCAAACGGCCAAAATATGTTCCTCGCCGGAGAGCCGGACCAACATGGCGTGAAACAGCGGTTCGGCAGCGAGATCGAACGGATACGATATAAAGGCTTGCAGCAACGATTCGACAGCTTCCAGAGAAGCCTCCGGATCAAGAGTGCTGAAGTCATGTCGTGCCATTGCAGCCGGTTCGTGGAGATCCATAACCACAACCGGCCGTCCATCCCGCTCCACAAAATTCGCGTGCAAATTTTCATGCCGGGAATAGACGGCACGAAAGGCGGCCTCCGCCTTATCCGGCCGAAGCGGCCCTTTCAGCCGGACGGCGGCGTACATGTTATAGGCCGACTTGTCTGTCAGCAGCTGATCCATAAACCACAGCCTCCGTTGCGCGGGGGATACGGTGCCATTGTATTTCCCGCCGCCCGGAGGAATCGTATAGGTGGGAGCAGCCTCCTTTTGTTTCCATTGTTCCAGCAAACGGAGCTGCTTCGCTGAAAGTTTGGAGCGCCGCTGCTCCAACTCGCGATTGATTTCCACGCTCTCACCTTCCTATCGTTTGGTATCAAACCTGGTTCTCCAAGTACTCGATCATCTGAATTTCAATTTGCCCGGCAATCTCTTCAATAGTGGTATAGGCGAACAGACGGTCAAACCGGAAATCGATCTGCGGAAATAAATTTCGCAGCCTGGAAATGATCTGAGTCGCCAGCAGGGAATGGCCGCCCAATTCAAAAAAATCGTCCCGGATCCCAATCGGCTTGACGCCAAGCACCTGCTCCCAAACCTGCACCAGCTTTTCCTGTACCCCGTCCTCCGGGGGGATATAGTCCGCCGAGATATGCGAACGGATCGAGCTTTCCTGCTCCTCCGCCCGGTCTGCGGGTTCGTCCCGGCCTTCTGACCCGCTGTGAAACCAGCAGCGTTTGCCTTCAAAAGGGTATGTCGGAAGCGGGATACGTCCTGTCGCTGGGTCGTGCAGCCGCTCCCATTGAACAGTAATTCCGGATAACCAGCACTGGGCCAGCCCTTTCAACAGCAGGGCGCGATCGGATGCCTGTTCCTGGCGGCGGGGCAGCAAACTGTAGACACCCGCCGTCTCCGCCGAAACCGATTGTTGCAGAACAAACTGGCTCAAAGTTCTGCCGGGGCCGACTTCAAGCCATAAGCAGGGCTCCCCGCGCAGCAAAGTGTCGATGCCGCGTGCGAACTGCACCGTGCTCCGCAAATGACTTCGCCAATATTCGGCGCTTTTCGTCTGCTCATCCGTGATGAAATCCCCGGTAACATTGGAAGCAAACGGAATATTGGGAGCTGTCCATTTACAGCGGGCAGCAGCCCGGCCAAACGGTTCCAACGCCGAATCCATCAGCGAGCTATGAAATCCATGGTTGACTTCCAACAACCGGTATTCGATTCCCGCACGCTGCAGCAGGACGGCAAGGCGATCCAGCGCAACTTTCTCTCCGGCGACCGTACAGGATGTTTTGGAGTTCACGGCGGACAGGGAACACCCTTCGCTCAATAACGGTTCAATTTGTTCATTCGAAGCAAATACCGCCATCATACCGCCGGCCGGAGTTTGTTCCATCAGGAAGCCCCTTTCGGCAATCAGCGCCAGCGCGTCTTCCAGCGAAACCGCGCCCGCCATACAAGCTGCCGTATATTCGCCCAGGCTGTGCCCGATCATGGCGGCGGGGCGAATTCCCCAGTCCACCAAGCATTTGGCCAGCGCGTATTCCACGACGAACAAAAGCGGCTGGGCGACGGAAGTGCGCTGCAGCTCAGCGGGGTCAACCCCGCCTTCGCTCCGATCCAGAAGCAGCGCACCGTAGTCCTTTCCCGTCAGCAGATTAAGCTTATGAAAACATTCGTCCGCATAGGTCCGAAACAAGGGAAATTGATCGTACAATCCTGCCGCCATGCCGACGTATTGGCTTCCCTGCCCGGGAAACATAAAAATAACTCCGGGAGCGGCATCGGGCGCTTTACGTTGCCCAATTCGCTGGATACCGCCTTGCCGGTCCCACAGTGCGGCTTGGCGGTGAGCGAATCCGGACCGCCCGGTCTGCAGCGTAAATGCTGCGGCCGCTTTATCAATGTTCGGGCGCTCCAGCAGATAAGATTCGACCGAATCGATCAGACGTCCGGCAGCGTCCGGAGTTTTCGCCGAAACAAGCAACACTTCCTCCGCCGCCTCTACCGGTCTAACCTCATGCTTCCCGGAATCTTCCCTTGGTGAGCGAGGTGCCTCCTCAAGAACCACGTGAACATTCGTCCCGCCGATGCCAAACGAGCTTACCCCTGCCCGCCGCGGCCCGACGCTTTCGTCCCAGCTCCGCAACCGCGTATTGACGTAAAACGGACCCTTGTCGAAATCGATCGCCGGATTGGGCGTGCAATAATGCAGGCTTGGCGGAATTTCGCGCTGCTCAAGCATCCACGCCGTTTTAATCAGCCCGGCTATGCCGGAGGCGGCGTTCAAGTGCCCGATATTGGTTTTGACGGAACCAATCGCGCAGCGTCCGCTCTCCCGTTCCCCAAACGCCTCCTGCAGCGCCGCGATTTCGATCGGATCGCCCAACGGCGTACCCGTCCCGTGAGCCTCGATGTAATCGATCGTATCCGGAGTAATGCCTGCTATAGCCAACGCTTCCACGATAACGTCCCGCTGTCCCCGCACGCTGGGAGCGGTATAACCAACCTTCCCGGAACCGTCATTATTCGCCGCGCTGCCGCGGATGACGGCATAGATATGATCGTGATCCTTAAGCGCATCCTCCAGTCTTTTCAAGAGCACCATTCCGGCCCCGCTGCCGAATACCGTCCCGCGAGCGTCGGCGTCGAACGCCCGACAGTGCCCGTCCGGCGAAAAAATCCCCCCCTCGCGATACATATATCCTTCCTCGTCGGGAATACGCAGGGAACCTCCTCCCGCTAAGGCCATATCGGACTGGTACATCAACAAGTTTTGGCAAGCCTGATGTACCGCGAGCAGCGAGGTCGAGCATGCGCTCTGCACATTGACGCTTATCCCGCGCAAGTTCAATTTGTAGGAAATGCGCGTGCTCGCGTAGTCGTTGCTGTTCGTCTGCAGAAGCAGTTGCAAGTCCTCCTCCGCGATATTTTCCGGATGCGCCAAGATGTTTTGGAACAGGTAGCCATTAAATCCGCAACCGGCGAAAACGCTGATTTCTCCGGAATAACGATCGGAGGCGTAACCGCCGTCCTCCAGCGCCTCGTAAGCGCACATCAGCAGGAAACGGTGTTGAGGGTCGAGCATATCCGCTTCCCGTTTGCTCATGTCAAAAAACGTATAATCAAACAGATCCAGCCCCGCAATCAAGGGAGCCGCCTTGACGTATTGCGGATCGGCAAGCCGTACCTCATCGACGCCGGCCTTTCTCAGCATCTCATCGCTCAGCGGCAGGATCGATTCGCGCCCTTCCCGCACATTGGTCCAAAATTCGCGAACATTTTGCGCGCCGGGAAATCTGCCGCTCATACCGATGATCGCGATACTGCTTTCCATCTCGGCTCCGGTCATATATCCAACCCCTTTCGTCGCGCCTTTTGCGCCTTTATCGCCGCCAGCCGCTTATTCCGCCTGGCTTCCGCTTCCGGACTTTCACCGTCCGCGGCCGCGGTTTCCTCCTCCGCCCCCTCCAGATAAGCCGCCAGGTCGGCGATGGTCGGATAACGGAACAACGTCACGATAGGAACGCCCCTGCCCAATAAAGCTTCGAGCTTCTGATGAACCTGAATCAGCAGCAGGGAATGCCCGCCGATCTCGAAGAAATGATCTTCGACGCCGACCTCCTGTACTTGCAGCGCCTTTCTCCAAATATCGGCGATTTCGCGCTGCAACTTCGTTGCCGGGGAGAGAAGGCCGTTCCCCGGAATCCGGACCGGCTCCGCCGCATATTTGGACAGTCTGGCAAAGTCCACTTTGCCGTTGGAGGTGAGCGGTATTTCCTTCACCTCCACAAACGCAAACGGCATCATATATTCCGGCAGCTTATCCCTGAGATGAAGCTTCAGTTTTTCCGGCCTAAACGCTGCGCCTGATGGCACGATATACGCAATCAGGCGTTCGCCCGCAGTTGCCTCGAAACGGACCGCACTATCGGAAACACCGTGGTACTCCATGATCGCATCCCTGATCTCCGCCGTTTGTACGCGATGCCCGCGAATTTTGACATAGCCGGATTTCCTGCCCAAAAACTCAATTGTACCGTCGGGGTTATAACGGCCCCAATCCCCTGTCCTGTATATGCGGTCTCCCGGCAAAAGAGTATAAGGATTAATGCGGAAAGGACTGTCGTCGTCTTCCGTAGCGTTCAAATAGCCAAGCGCCAGGTAAGGGGAACGAACGACGATCTCGCCGGTTTCACCCACCCCCCGGAGCTCGCCGCCGGGGCCCATGACGAGCAACTGGACGCCCGCCCTTCCTTGCCCCAGAGCGATCCTGGGTATGCCCTCCTTTGCGACCGGATAAACGCTCATGAGCTGCGGCGTCTCCGTCGTACCGTAGCCGTTGTAGCAATGGGCGTCCGGCGCAATATCCCTTATGGCGGAAATATGGGAAGCCGACAAGGCATCCCCGCTGAAAATCACGCATCGCAATCGATCCAGCGGTTCCCGCCGATCGCCGTATTTGCTCGCCCCCTTGATTACCGCAGCCATAGCCGGGGTTAAGTGCGCTATGGAGATACGGTTGACGCGCATCCATGCGGTGACGTAATCGGGGAAGGCCATACGCCCCTCATCCGGAATGCACACGGCGGCGCCGGCGCACAGCGGCACCAACATATCGCGCAGCAGCGGATCATGTCCCATCCCGGACAACATACTGAAGCGATCGCCGCTGTCCACCCGAAATGCATCGAGATACCAGCCGACGAACCGGGCAAGCGGCTCATGACCGCAAACGACCGCCTTCGGTTCGGACGTCGTGCCGGAGGTGAACAGAATATACGCCGCTTCCGCCGGAGTCGGGGCGGGCGAAACGGGCAGGCGTCCGCCTGCAGGCCGATCCGTAAGCGTGAGGTCCTCCCGAACATTAAGGACGAAGCACACTTCCCGCGCCAAGGCCTCGGCTTCCGCCACCGTCTTTTCTTCCTGTCCCGCAACGATCAGCCCGTACCCCGATAGTTTTCGCACTCTCGCGATCAAACGGTCAAGCGGATCGCGAGGGTCCAAGATGACAAATACCGCCCCCGCCTTTAACGCGGCCAATACAGAAACGATGAACGCCGCGCTGCGATGTCCGAGGATCGCAATTACCTTGCGTTCGCCTTCCATTCGTTGCATTAACCGGTTCGCCAGCGTTTCGCTTCGTTCATCGATCCGCCGGTAAGTCAGCGGCGCGCCGTCGGGCTCGATGATCGCCGTGTTGTCTGCGTACTTCGCGGCCGCCGCCGCAAACATGCGATCGATTTGCAACCATTCGCCGCGACCAGGCGCCACTAGCGGACAGCGCGGGTCGGGCAATGGTGCGGCGGGCCCGTCCGGCAACAAGGAATAACGCCCGATCGGCTCTTCCGGACGACCGACAATCTGAACGCACAGCCGTTCATACTGGGCCAACATTTCCCGGATCCGTTCCGGGGCGAACAAATTTGCCGCGTATACCGCTTCCAACGCAAGGCCATCCGCATTTTCCCGAACGTACAGCGTCAGCTCGAACTTCGATACAGGGTCCGCGATTTCGAGAATCTCCGTCTTCACCCCCGGCATCTCTATGTGAACCGGAGGCATGTTCAGCATGTTGAACATCACTCGAAACAAGGAGGAAAGTCCGGTATCCCGTGCCGAATCAAGCTCCTTCACCCATTTCTCCAACGGGACATCCTGGTTGGCGTATGCGGAGAGTGCTGTCTCCCTGACCCGCCGCAACAAATCGCTGAACAACAGTTCGTCCGTTACTTCACTGCGAAGCAGCAAGGTGTTGACGAACATACCGACGACCGGTTCCAGGGGCTTGGCGGTCCTTCCGGCGGTCGGGACGCCGACGACAACATCGGATTGGCCGCTCAGACGGTACAGCAATACGTCGAAGACAGCCAGCAGCGTCATGAACAAAGTACACCCGCTGCGACGGGCCAACCGCTGAAGCCCTTCGGCAAGCTCTGTCGACAATTGCCGTTTCACGCTATTTCCCGGGTAAGACAATTGCGGTTGTCTGGCGTAATCGGCCGGCAATTCCAACGCCGGAATGCCGTGTTTAAATTCTTCCGTCCAATACGCGATTTGTCTCGTGTAACGGTCAGAACGACTTCGGCGCCATTCCCAAACCGCGTAATCGGCGTATCCCAGGTTCACGGGAGGCAGTTGCGCTTTGCGGCCGCTAACGTAACCTTCGTACAGCAAGCCAAGATCGCGAAGCAGAACGCTCATTGACCAACCATCCATGATGAGATGATGGACGACAAGGGTCAGAAAATATCGATCTCCGCCGGCATCCCACAAAACGATCCGGAACAACCGGCCGTCGGAAACTTTGATCGGCGTCCGGCATTCCGCGAATATTTCCGTTTCGGCCTGGGCCGGCGTGCAGGTTTTTACGACCAGCCGGTACTTCCCGGACTCTTCCGTGACCATGCAAGGAAGTCCCTCCTGAGGGTCAACGCGCAACCGCAGCGCATCGTGTCTACCGATCAAATCGCGGATCGCCGATTCCAGCGCAGAGATATTAAGAGGCCCTTGGAAGGATACAGCACCAGGTAGCAAATAGGCCCTCTCTTCCAGGTCCAGCGATTGCATAAACCATACGGTTTGCTGCGAACCGGTAAGTGGAATCCGCATTTTATCCCCGGGCGACGCCTCCTCAATTTGCGGTTCGCTCTCTTGCTCCACGTCGTCTCCGGCGAGGCGGCGGTCGATCTCGGCGGCCATTTCTTGAAGCGTCGGTTTTTCAAAGAGACGGCGGACGGGAACATCCACGTCAAACACCTGGCGGATGCGGGAAGCAAGCTGGACGGCAAGCAGAGAATGACCCCCGGCGGCGAAAAACGAATCCGTTAAGTCCAGATCAGAACGTTGAAGCAGGCTCCTCCATTGTTCCAGCAGCAATTCCTCCGTCGGGCTTAAGCCCGGAATCGCGGGAGAAGCGGCACTTGCGCTTTCGTCGGCGAGCGCGGCCAAAAGCGCTTTCCTGTCCGCTTTGCCGTTCGGTGTCAAAGGAAAGCGATCCAGCAGAATAAAGCGGGACGGAACCAGCGCGGGAGGCAACCATTGTTCCAGATACCGCCGCAGTCGGTGTTCATCCGCGAATTGTCGCGTCCGCAGCGACACAAATGCAGCCAGCTTCATCCCGGGCAGGCCGGACTCGGCAACGGGCAGCACGATACATCCGGTTACCCCCTCGCAAGCCGCCAATCGGGCTTCGATCTCGCCCAAATTGATCCGGATCCCGCGGATTTTAACCTGGTCGTCTTTGCGTCCGGCGAACTCCAGGCTGCCGTCCTCCCGTTTTTTGACCAGATCGCCTGTCCGATACATGCGCCGGCTTCGCAACAATACCTCTTCCGTTCCTTCGGTCGAAATTATCCGTTCCGGCGCGGCATGCCGGGCGAATTTCGCCGCGGTTCGTTCCGGATCGTTATAGTAGCTGCGGGCAATGCCGACGCCGGCAATGTACAATTCGCCCACTTCGTCGGCGGAGACGGGCTCCATCTCGTCATTGAACACATGCACTTCCATATTGGGGATCGGCTCACCCAACGACACGATCGCGTCATGAGGGCCGCACTCCTTCACGGTCGCCCATACCGTCGTTTCGGAAGGACCGTAGGCGTTGAAAAAACGGCGCCCCGGCGCCCAGCGGCGAACCAATTCGGCGCTGCAGGCTTCGCCCGCGGAGATGATCACTTCCAGTTGGTCCAGCCCCCCGTCAGGCAATAGCGCCAATACCGACGGAGGAAGCACGGCATGGGTAATCTTCTCCCTTTCAAGCCAAGCCGACATTTCCGGCCCCGGGAGCGATGCTTCCTGCGGCGGTATGAATAAAGCACCCCCGCTGCGAAACGCCATCACCAGTTCGAAAATCCAGGCGTCGAAGCTGGGCGAAGCGAACTGCATAATTCTGCTCGATTCGCTTATTCCGAAATACATGCGCTGGGCTTCGGCCATATTCCAGATTCCCCGATGCTCCACCAGCACGGCCTTGGGATCGCCGGTCGAGCCTGACGTGAAAATGACATAAGCCAGATCGCCGATATCCGTTAACGGCTCGACTTCGACCGGGTCCGGACGCTCAGCGCCGATCGCTTGGGCCGATTCGTCAAGGCATACATGCGGGATCCCTTCGCCAAACGATCCCCGTGCGGCGGAATCCGCAATCATGGCGGACACCTTCACGTGCCGGGCCATATAGCTTTTTCGCTGCTCGGGATAGGTCGGATCGATCGGAACATAAACCGCCCCGGCTTTAAGGATGGCGAATGCGGAGATGATCAGCTCCGGCGAACGTTCCAGACTCACGCCGACGAATTCTCCCGGTTTGACACCGATTCTTCGCAAATATCGTGCCAACCGGTTCGCGCTTCGCTCTAGTTCGTCGTAGCTTAAGCGGCCGGACGGACAAGAAATCGCCAGTTGCTGCGGTCGATGCCGCGCCTGATATTCCAGCAAATGATGCATACAGACCCGTTTGGCTGTCAAAACGGTCTCATCCGTTAGCCAAGCGGCCGGTGTCTGCCGCTTCCAGGCGTCTTCCAGCGATCGCTCCGGAGCTTCGACCAGTTGCTTCATCAGCCGTGTAAATGACGCGATCCAACCTTGGATGAATGTGCCGCTGTAACAGCCCGGCCGGCAAATCACCGCCCCGCCCAAGAACCGTTCAGTTTCTTCCATCATTAAAGTAAATTCGAGCGGAGCGCCGATCGTCGGCAGCGCAACCGGGTTTAAGCGAAGCGAGCCCCAGGCGATCTCTTCGCCTTGCTGTCCCGTGAACAGCGGAGACTGCCCGTTACTCCCCTGGGCACGTTCCATAACGAACGCCGTTTGAATCAGCGGCGGCGCTCCCGCTTGTTCCCCCTGCTGCTGCACATGCTGAACAATGAGCGGATAAGGGTAATCCTGATGCTCGATGGCTTGGACAAGTTTATTTTTGACGGAAACAATCAATTCGGAAAAAGATATGGCTGGTCCAACCGTCAGACGCATCGGCAACGTGTTGACAAAGTAGCCGAGCGTATGCTCGAATTTCGCGGCGTTTCTTCCGGCGGTAAACGTGCCGATAACGAGCTCGCCTTGTCCGCTGCAGCAGTGTAGCATGGCCGCATACCCGGCCATCAGCAGCGTGTTGACCGTGACGCCGCAAGTTCGGCTTAGCGCGACGATGTCGGCGGAAAGCGATTCGCTGAACCGGAACCGGTTGGTTCCCGCCTCGAGGCTGTCCGATTCGGAACGCTGCCGGAGCAGCGGCGGAGCCGGCAGCGGTTTGGAAAATTCGCCGTTCCAGAACGCCCGGTCACGCTCGGCGCGCTCGCTGTTCAAATATTGCTCTTGCCATGCGACAAAATCCTCGTAACCGCCAGGAGCCGGCAGCGGCCCCGGAAAATCCGGCTGTTCTCCCCGCGGTTTATCGACTCCCTGCTCGTATAGGGAAAATAGCTCGTTTAGCATCATGACGAGCGACCAGGCGTCGGTGATTATATGATGTATAGATAACAACAGCCTTGCGGGGTCATTGGGTGTTACATACAATCGAAAACGAATTAATGGGCCTTCTTCCAGGTTGAAGGGTTCGCGCAGATCGCCCAGAAACCGACCGTTTGTTTCGTCGTTCCAGCCGGGCAGATGAACGACGTGAAAATCGGGTTGCCCTGCCGGGGTGATTTTTCGATAGATCTCCCCAGCCTCTTCAAAATAGGTTGTACGCAAGGCGTCGTGCTGTTCGTATAACCAGCTGACAGCTTCGTAAAGCCGACGCTCATCAAGCGGCTTCCCGATATCCCATGCCGCCTGCACATGATACGCGCAGTCGTCCGGATCTTTATGGTGCAGCAGCCAGAGGGCCCGCTCACCGTAAGAAACCTTCTTTAACCTTTTCGCCGAACGTTGATCTAACAACCGGCGCAGCATTTCTTCCTTTTGCGCGCGCGGCAACTCGTTAATGAACGTTTCCGATCGCTTCATTTTTTCCCCTGCCTCTTCAAAGCTTTGGTATTAACCGTTGTCCTCGGACAACAGCAGCAGCATACGCTCGATTTCTTCATCGGACAAATCTTCAATTCGCGAGTCCCCTGATTGCAACGAATTCATCAGCTTTTGCTCCTTAACGTTATCAGGCAGAACGGCCGGCGGCGTAGGCGCCGGCTCCGACAATAAGTTTGCGAGATCCGCCGCCGCCTTTTGGATCGTCATTCCGTCAAAAAATCCGCTGACCGGCAGCGCCGCACCGAGAGCCGTCTCCAACCGGTTTCTGATTTGCAGCGCCATGATCGAATCCAGCCCCAATTCAATCAACGGCTTATCGGGGGGAAGCCCCGCTCCATCCCTGATCCTCAGGACATCGGCCACGACTTGTTGCAGGTACGCTTCGAGAATAGAACGCAGCCGTTCTGGCTGCCCCGCCGCACCTAAGATTTCCCGCACCGGATCGGCCGGCCCGCTTGCCGGCGGAACAGCTTCGACCACATCGAAGCCACCTTCCGGAGGGCCGGGAGTTACGCCCGAGGATTTGAAGGCTAAATCGATATCGGTCCAGAAGCTGCGGTGTTCCCAAGGATATGCCGGCAGTGAAACACAGGTTCCGCCGGCCGAAGGCCAGCGGACTGCTCCTCCGCGCAAATACCAATCCTGAAGCCCGCTCAGGAAAGAACGTTCCTCGTCATATCTGCGCATGGAGTACAGCAGCAGTCGTTCCGGCACATCCGAAAACATCTCTTCAATATGCGGCATTAATGAAGGGTGCGGCCCGATTTCAACGACAGTGGCGCAGCCATCCGCTTTGGCCACATTCAGCGTCTCCGCAAACCTAACCGGCCGGCGCATATTGTTCTCCCAATGCGCGAGGCCGAGGCGCAAGCCGGTTTCTCTGCGGGCCGTAACGGTAGAATACCAGCGTATCCGGGCGTAGCTGTGTCTGACCGCTGAGATTTCAGCGCGCAGCCTGGGGAGGTGCTCGTCCATCTGCGCGCTGTGAAATGCGAAATGGCGGGAAACATACTGGCATTTAACCGCTCCGGCCAAGCCGGTTTCCAACCTCTCGGCGTCATCCGCATCTCCGGCAACAACGGTCCATGTTCCGCTATTGACTGCCGCAATTCCCAGTGAAGACCAGCCTCCCTGGTCCAGCATCCGAGCAACTTCCTCATGGGGAGCATGCACGGCCAGCATCGCGCCATCTCCGAACGAGGATTGCATCAAACGGCTGCGCCAATAGAGGATTCGCAGAGCGTCCTCCAGACTCAAAACACCGGCAGTATAGGCGGCCGTAATTTCCCCCATGCTGTGACCGGCAACCGCCTCCGGGACGACTCCGAAGTTCCGCCATAAAGCGGTAAGGGCAACTTGCAGCGCAAAAACCATCGGCTGGGCAATATCCGTCCGTTCCGCCCAAGCCTCATCGCCAAGTAGCTTTGGCAACAGCGGCCAACCTGCGATGTTCCTCCACAATTCGTCGCACTCCATCCATGCTTGTCGGAATGCAGGCTGGGACTCGAACAAGACGCGTCCCATTCCGGCCCACTGCGTTCCCTGGCCGGAATACACGAACAAGATCCCCGAGGGGGGGCGCCCCGGCGCCGAAGGCACTGCAGCCCGCTCCAACCGTTCGGCCAGTTCCGGCCCACTTTGCCCGATCACGGCCGCTCTCCAGGCGTGATGGGTTCTCCGGCTCTGTGCCGTATAGACAACATCGTCCAGCCTGTCGTCCGTGCAGCTCCGCAAAAACAGGGCCATATCTGCGGCTCGGGACCTCAGCGCCCGCGGCGAGCGGGCCGAAACTGGGATAAGCAGCAGCCGTTTCGGTGGTTGCCGGTCGGCATAAAGCGGAACGGGGGAGTACTGCTCGATCACCGCATGTGCATTTGTGCCACCAAACCCAAACGCGCTGACCCCGGCCAGCAATGGCCGTTCCCCTTCCGGACGGCCGCAGGCTTCACTATGCTGCACGACTCTTAAAGGCAGCTCGTCGAAAGCGATGAGGGGGTTCGGCGGATCTGCGTGCAGGCTGGGCACCCACTGTCCGAAATGCAAGCAGAGCGCGGTTTTAATCAGGCCGGCGATTCCCGCCGCCGCCTCCAGATGGCCGATATTTGTTTTCACCGAGCCGATGGCACAAGGTTTGGAAACATCCCGGTTTGGCGACAGCACTTTGCCGAGCGTATTCGCTTCAATAGGATCCCCCAGCGGAGTACCGGTTCCGTGCGTTTCCACGTAATCGATATCGCACGGCGAAACGTTGGCCCTGCGGTAAGCTTCAAGCAATACCTCCTCCTGGGCGCCGGCGTTGGGAGCCGTCAGCCCGTTGCTCAAGCCGTCCTGATTGACCGCGCTTCCGCGGATGACGCCGTAGATGCGATCCCCGTCACGCCGTGCCGCATCAAGCTGCTTCAGGATGACCGCTCCAGCCCCTTCGCCGCGCACATAACCGTCCGCCCGGGCGGAAAACGTCTTGCAGTGCCCGTCGGCGGCAAGCATCCCGGCTTCGTGAAACGCCCGGCTGATCGCCGGATTTAGGAGCAGATTCACTCCGCCCGCGATCGCCGTATCGCACTCGTCCGTCAGCAGGCTTTGGCAAGCCAGGTGGACGGCGACAAGCGAAGACGAGCAAGCGGTATCGACGGCCATGCTCGGACCGCGTAAATTCCAGACGTAAGAAATCCGGTTGGCGGCGATGCTTTTTGCATTGCCGGTAACCGCATAAATATCGCTCCGCTCTATGTTGTTTAACGGGCCGGCGCCGTAGTCATTGCTGGAAATGCCGACAAAAACGCCGGTTCGCGAACCGTTCAATCGCTCAACCGTCAATCCCGCATCCTCCAGCGCCTCGGCCGTGACTTCGAGCAGCATCCGCTGCTGCGGGTCCATCTGCTCCGCTTCACGGGGCGAAATGCGAAAAGCCTCATGATCGAACAGATCGGGGCTGTCGATCCATCCGGCAACACGTTGATCGGATGCGTTATGATCCGGCAATCGCTTACCGGAAATTTCCGAAATGCAATCTTTTCCTTCCAATAAATTTGTCCAAAATACCGACAAGTTCGGTGATTGAGGAAAGCGGCAGGCCATGCCTACAATCGCGATTCCCCGCCCAGTGACCGCCGCTTTCGCAACTTGCCCCGCCGTAATAGGGATCTCCGCTTCTTCCTGGGAAAAGTGCTGCGCCGCCAGGTGAATGGACGGGTGTTCCCAGAGCGCGGTCGGCTCCACTTCCCGCTGCAGCCAGGCGCCCAAGCCCCCCGTCAACGTTACAAGCGTTTCCGAATCCAGCCCCAGGTAGTGAAAAGTGACGCGGGTGTCGATCCGGCTGCCGTCCAGTCCTTTTACCCTGCCGATTTCCCGAATAAACCATGCCGTTATCGCTTCATAATCTCGCTTCGATTGCTCTTTCAACATCTTCACCCCACTGCGGCAACGTTCCGTTCAAATACATCGCTTTGCATTTACCTCGCTGAACTTTGCTGCTGGAGGTTTTCGGTATACCCAGCGGCGGAACAATCCGAATATCGTACGCCTCGATTTGCAGTTCGTCCAAAATTCGGGTGCGAATCATTCGCGCCACCTCCTCGAGCATGGCCGTCAAATCAAGCTGCCGTGCTTTGGATTTATGGCGGAGTTCGCGTTTCATTTCACAAACAACGACCAGTTTCTCGCTGCCTTGGCGCTCGATCGAAAAAGCCGCCGCGTTCGTTTCATGGAGGTCCTCATGGCTGCTTGCAGCTATCCATTCGATATCTTGCGGATAATAATTTTGCCCGCGAATAATTATTAAATCTTTCCATCGGCCGGTCACGAACAATTCGCCGTTACAAATGAAACCGAGGTCGCCGGTCCGCAAATAGAAATCCCCTTCACGGCCCTGCGCCTTTGCCGCCTGGAAAACTTCCTGGCTCTTATACGGGTCGTTCCAATAACCTTTGGCCACGCTTTCGCCCCGCAGCCAAATTTCACCGATTTGGTTAGTCTGGCAAGGTTCCCGTGTAATCGGGTTGACGATCTCCACGTTCAGGAAATCCGATATTACGCCGCTGCTTACCAGACGGACGCCTCCGTCCGCTTGTTCGGAGACAGGAACGATTTCGTTCCGGCGCAGCGCTTCCTCGTCCACCGCCTGTACGACGGGGCCGGTCTGCGCACGGCTAACCGTTGCGCACAGGGTAAATTCGGCAAGTCCGTAACCGGGCAGCAGAGACTCCTTTCGTAAACCGTAATCTCTAAAGCTTTCATAAAACATGCGCAAGGTTTCGGCATGTACCGGCTCCGAACCGCAGTACGCGCTTGACCAACAGTCCAGGCGAAGCGAACTTTTCTCTTCCTCCGTTATATTCCGGCTGCATAGTTGGTAACTGAAATCGGGTCCGCCGCTATAAGTGGCGGAATACTTGGAAATCGCATTCAACCAGCGTACTGGTTTTTGGATAAAATCCAATGGAGCCATGATGTAACACATGCCTCCGTTATAGATATTTTGCAGTATATTTCCTATCAAACCCATATCATGATAGAACGGTAGCCAGGTGACTATGCGTGTATGTACGGAATGCCCGAATTGAGTTGCCATGAGGTTAAAATTATGTAGTAAATTCCGGTGAGTGACCATGACGCCTTTCGGGGTACTCGTAGAACCGGAAGTATATTGGAGGAATGCGATATCGTCCGGCTCTATGGTTTCAACCATCGAATCGTATGGAAATTGATTTTCGAGCATTTCTTCGATGAGGATGATCGGGGCATCGCGCATGGCAGCGGGTAATTTTGCCGTCATGGCACGGGAAGGGAGAATAATAAGGCCGGGCTCGGCATTTTCATAGATGGACAACAAACGGTCGTTATTACGGGATTTGGTCGGCGGATACGCCGGTATGGGAATGACCCCGGCTTGCAGACAACCCAGAAAAGCAACAATATACTCAATACCGCTTGGCAGCAAAATCAAAGCCCGTTCTCCTTTGAGCTCGAGATATTGTAGATATGCCGCTACCTTTACGCTGGATTTGTACAATTCCGAATAAGTGGCATTTTCGCTTTCGTTTTCTCCGTTTTGCAGATATACAAAAGCTCTTTTGTCGGGGAATTGCCGTTCTCGTTCCTGCAGCATGTCCAACAAATTGCGATACATCATATGTACTATACTCCTCCTCATTTATGACTAGATAATGAGCGAGTCGAGTCTTGTTGTAAACATGATCCTGCTTAAATCTCAATTGTCATTTTTTAGTATAGTTCTCATTTATATTGAAAACAACACTTTTTTTTACTGAAGAATTTATAAGATTAACTTCGAAGCCTAATAGGGAAAATTATATTTGAAAATAAGATGTAGAAATATTAACATACTGCTAAAAAGTCTATTATTCACTTCCTTTACCATAAAAATCAAAATGCCGCCTCAATATGATTTATATCAAGCTCCCCTGCAGCGCCGTAGGTCACCGCTATCACATCAAAACGTACATTCGCTTCGGACTGGCCGGAAAGGTGAAGATATACGGCGGCCGTGTCGCGGACCTGCTTGATTTTACGTGCGGTCACGGATTCCTCCGGCGTGCCGAAAGCCGCAGCCTTCCGGCTGCGGCTTCGCACCTCCACGATCACGATCGTATCTTCGCAAAAAGCGATCAAATCGATTTCCCCCGAGCGGCAACTCCAATTGCGTTCCAGCAAGGTGTAGCCTTGTGCCTGCAGGTAATCGCAAGCGGCCTGCTCTGCTTTGCGGCCCAGCTCTTTACGCCCGTCCGTCAGGCTTTTGTTCTTGTTCAGATTACTCAAGGCGTAACCCTCTTTCCGCCATTTTGTCGGAGCGGTATATGAACGAGAGAATTTCCGCTACCAGCTCGTATAATTCCGTAGGGATCTGCTGATCCAAATCGAGCTTGGACAGCACCTCGACGAGCGCCGCATCCTCCTGCACGGGAATACCGTGCTCCTTCGCCGTCTCCAAGATGCGTTCCGCCAGCAGTCCGCTTCCTTTGGCGGCGACGACCGGAGCCCCGTCCTGCCCGGGGTCATACTTTAGGGCCACCGCTTTTTTCAGCTCAAGATTCGGTTGCTTCGGCTGTTCGCTCATACGCGGTAGTCCACCCCTTTATACGGGCTTGGGGCATACGTCAGGGGCAGGCTTAAGTCGGCTGCACCGCCTTCTTCGCCTTCCCCTCGGATCAGCGGCTCTGATTTCATGGACAACAAACGGTAACCGGCATTTAGCAGCGCTACGTCGATTTCTTCCTCCCTGGATTCCAGGAAGGTGCCGACCGCTTCCCGCTCGCTGAATATTTTCAGCAATACCTTTTTGTCGGCGACCTGTACGTCGACCATAATTTGGCCCAACGTCTTCATCTGCAGGTCAAACCATAGTCGGCAGTTGTCGGGGTCGAGTTCACCTTTGCGCCCGCGGCGCGATTCGATATGCACCGAAGCGGTTTGCTTGCCGTCCGGCCCGAAAAAAGGCAGAAACATGGTCACCTGGGCAAAGGGGGCGGTGCGGTCGGTATTGAGCAGCAGCTGCTGGCCGGTCAACTGCTGTACCAACTGCCGCGCCGCTTCCTGGAGCGGCGCGGGCAAATCGTCGGCGGCAGCCACCTGCAGCAGCAGGCCTTTGAGCGTGTCCTGCGCGGCGGAGCCACCGCCTAAGGCGGAGCTGCGCAGCGCAGCCGACTCCTCGGCGGCTGCCGGGGCTGGCGCAGCAGTGCCTGCCGCTGCCATTCTATGCTGCAGCGGCGCCTCTTCCGGCGCGCCCACAGGCCCGCTGCCGGGCGTCTGGCCGCCGGGCAGCTCCGCGCCCCCGGCGAGCCCTCTAGCCGAAGCGCCCGCCGCAGGCGGCGCTTCTTGCGCTTGCGCCGGCTGCGCTGCCGCTGCGCTAGGCGCAGCCGCGCGCACCTGCTGCTCGTGCTCCGCACCGAGCAGCTTCAGCACGCGTCCCACCCACGGCTCCGCCGTGTGGGTTGGACGCGTGCCTGCCGGCGAAGGGCCAGCGGCCCCTTCGCCCTGCGCCTGCGGCGTTGCCGTCGCACCTTCGGCGGCGGCGCCGCTGCCTCCCAGCGTTCCCCCGCTGGGAGAAGACCCGCCGGCCCCCGACCGGGGGCCGGGCGCCGGTCCGGCCATGCTCTCCTGCAGCATGGCCGTATCCAGCTCCGCCAGCACCGCCTGGAGCTTCGCCAGTAAAGCGCCGCCTGACAGGTTCGCCGTAGCTCCGCCGCCCGGATTGACAAGCAGCGGCGTCTGGCCCTCAGCCGCACCCGCAAAAGCTCCGCTCGTCGCCATCTGCACCAGTCCGGCCGCTTGATTCGGTTGGGCGGGAACTCCCGTCGTCCCGATACCGCCCGCCGCAGCACCCGAACCAGAAGATGTCGCATTCCCCGATAGGGCAGTGGTCGTCTCTAGTTGCGCTTGCTGCCCCGGAATCGTCACGCCTCCGGCATTTCTGCCGCTTATCCCGGATCCCGCAGGCTCATCCGAGACTCTTGCGGATTGACTGAGAAAGTTCGTCATCTGCTCCTCCAGAGAAGACAATAACGTATGCAGCGGCGGTCCAAACACCGCCTGATGCAAACCCGCCACCGACTCGCCGGTCACCGGCAGCCCCCGGCTAAAAGCGATACCGGTCGCCTGAACCCACTCCGACAGCGGTATGCCGCTCGGCTTATTCCCGGCCACCTGTAAGATCAGCGATACATTCTCCTTGGTCAGCGGCATACCATTTTTTTGCATTAACTGCAGCAGCTCGCGGTTTGCAGCCGTATCCTCCAGTCCCAAGGATTGGAGCGCTTTGCCCAGAGAAGCCGCCGACAGCTCGGCGCCCGGCGAGGAACTCATCGGCCTCAGCTTCATTAGCCCGTCCGCCGTCTCCGGCTGCACCTGCAGCAGGGTCGTTTGCCCTTCCCTCAGCGGCGTTTCCAGTACAGCGTGCAGCTTGACGCCTTGAACTTGAATGACAGCCTCCTGCCCGTCTTCCGATACGCTCAGCACGGTCCCTCTGACCACCTGACCCGCCTTCAATTCCAAAGATTTTGGTGTCCCGGCCTGGCTATCGCCCATCATACTGCGAATCAACGGTCCGATATTCATGCTTTCTCTCCCATCCGCCCGTATTTGATATGGAAAACCCGCCTTTTGGGGCGGGTAGGTTTAAAATAAGGTCTGTTCCTCCACATACAAGTTGCGCATAAAGCTTTTCCGATGCATGGGCGTAGGCCCCAGCGCCAAGATTTGCTCGCGATGCAGCTTTGTAGCATATCCTTTATGTATCGCAATCCCGTACTCCGGATATCGCGCATCCCATTCTCCCTGACAAAGCCTGTCCCGGGTCACTTTGGCGACAATCGATGCCGCCGCGATCGACTGGCTGGTGGCGTCGCCTTTGATGACGGACAGCTGCGGAATTTCCGCATCGATTTTCTCCGCGTCGATCAAAAGATAATCCGGGGGAACGGTGAGCCGTTCTACCGCCTGCTTCATCGCCAGTCTTGTCGCCTGTTTTATATTAATCCGGTCAATCATTGCCGCGTCGGCATACCCGATACCGACCGCAATGGCATGCTCCATGATCACATCGTACAGCATGTCGCGCTTCTTCGGACTAAGCTTCTTCGAATCATTCACATCCTCAAGTACCAATCCTTGCGGTAAAATAACCGCCGCCGCCACGACATCGCCGAACAAACATCCGCGTCCTACTTCATCAATGCCGGCAATATGGCGGTAAGACGGCCAATGCTCTTTTTCGTACATCAATAAATCGCTCATAATGCCTCCTTAGTTCCGAACCCTCATAACAAGCTTACTTATCCTGATGATTTTTATCAAGTATATACTAAATATCCAGTAAAATGGCTCCACTTCAATTCAAATCAAATCAAATCAAGACTGTCCGAATGAGCTATCCGATCCGCTTACCTGTAATATCGGTATCTCGTCCCCATTTTGGAAGTATTCCGACTGAATTCTCTGAAATCTTTTGCCCAATTCACGATTAAACGCAAAAAAAGCATGAACCCCCGCAAGGGTTCCATGCTTTATGATGAACTCGACTAAACCTACTATCAAAACCGGCTTAATATGGAGCCTCCAGGGTGTATCTGCCCAGCTTTCCGGACCGGAGCTCCCGCAGCAGGATACCGGATGCTTTTTCAAGATCGACGCGCCCGCCGCTCACAATGCAGCCCCGCTTGCGGCCAACCGCTTCCATGACGGCCACAATCTCATCCGGGTTCTCAAAATCCTGGGGCCGATCCTTAAGATCGAACCGTTCCTTGAGCGGTTCCCAGTAATATTTAGCCAAATATTTTACGCCGAAAAAGGCGATATCTTCCACGTTCAGTATCTCCTCGCGGATCGCACCCGTCAGCGCCAGGCGATACCCGACGTTCTGATCTTCGAATTTCGGCCAGAGAATCCCCGGCGTATCCAGCAATTCCATGTCCGTGCCCACCTTGATCCACTGCTGCCCCTTGGTCACCCCGGGACGGTCGCCCGTCGCCGCAATATTGCGTCCCGCCAGGCGATTGATCAGCGTGGATTTGCCGACATTCGGAATCCCGACGATCAAAGCGCGCACGGCGCGGGGATTAACTCCTTTAGCCAGTTGCTTTTCAATCTTCTCTCTCATCAGCTCTTTGGCCAACAGCGGGATTTCCTTTATCCCCTGCCCGCTCGAGGCGTCGGCTTGAACAGCCATAAATCCCTCTTGCTTAAAGTATTCTATCCATTGCTTCGTCACCGCAGGATCGGCAAGATCCGCCTTGTTGAGTACGATGAGACGAGGTTTACCTTGTAAAATCTCATCGATCATCGGATTTCTGCTGGATAAAGGAAGCCGCGCATCCACCAGTTCAATCACTACATCGATCAGCTTCAGCTTCTCTTCGATCTGGCGGCGCGCCTTGGTCATATGCCCTGGAAACCATTGAATTGTCATCTATTTCACCTCTAGCTCGCGGGTCAGTTGCCCAACCGGATGTCTTTTAATGTTTAATCAGCTCGATATCCTCCAGAGGCCAAAATACGAGGTCGGCACGACCGATGATATCGCTGTACGGCACATATCCGATCCGCCGGCTATCCGTACTGTTGGAGCGGTTGTCGCCAAGCACGAACACGTATCCTTCAGGTACGACTCCGTCGGGAACCTGCTCGTTGGGGAAATTCGATTCCGTATTGTAAAGTTCATTGTTTTCATGTTTGGCATTCAAGGCATCTTGAATATAGGGTTCCTCAATCACTTCATCGTTGACCGTAACCGTATCCCCTTCCACCTTGACCGTATCTCCGGGAACGCCGATAATCCGCTTAATAAAGTCGCGTCCTTCGGAAGGCACGTGAAACACGACCACTTCTCCGTGCTTAGGCGCACGGATATCATAGATGATTTTGTTCACGATAATTCTTTCCCCGGTATGAAAATTCGGCTGCATCGAGGGACCGTCGACAATAAATGGCGCGAAGAAAAGCCAGCGAATCAGGAGAACCAGTACGACGGCGATGACGATAGCTTTCAGCCACTCCAGCGCCTCGCTTTTTTCTTTCTTGGGCGGGTCCTGCAGGTTTTCCGATTGGACCGATTGCTCGGATTGAACTTGATGCTCCATGGATCCTGACCTCTCTTTATCAAGGGAATATGTAACGAATAACCTTATTTAAAAATAGTAAAGGGGCTTGATCACCCAAGCCCCCCTGATCGTTAATGAATTAACGACGCACTTCTTTAATTCTCGCTGCTTTACCGCGAAGTTCACGAAGATAGTACAGCTTCGCACGACGCACTTTACCACGGCGAGCCACTTCGATTCTATCGATTTTCGGGGAATGAAGCGGGAAAGTTCTTTCCACGCCTACACCGTTGGAAATTTTACGAACCGTAAAAGTTTCGCTGATTCCACCGCCACGACGCTTGATCACAACACCTTCGAACAATTGGATACGTTCACGAGATCCTTCAATAACCTTAACGAACACTTTCAAAGTGTCACCAGGACGAAAGCTCGGAATATCTTTGCGAAGTTGTTCTTGCGTAATCGCTTGTACGATATTCATCTAGGACTCCCTCCTTCCACTCAGGTGTTCATGCCTCTTCCGGAAAACCCCATGTTTTCCCTCATCATCCGCAGCGGACCACCGAATTCACAACAAAAAGAATTTTATCACATTTCAGAGGGTATAGCAAGAAATTTATGTCTTGCAGGCAGGGGGGCCGGCCGACATCATTTTCTTCCTTCCATATAATATAACCTGAAAGTTCAAATTATTAAGCAACTACAATAAAGTATACGAATTTTTGGGATAACAAAAAAAACCACCCGTTCAACCTGCAACACCGCAAGCGAAGAAGTGGTATGTACCAAGAGTGCAACTTGCCGATAAATGATATGGTCGGAGTAGCGGGATTCGAACCCACGGCCTCACCCACCCCAAGGGTGCGCGCTACCTGACTGCGCCATACCCCGATCACAACTACGCAATAAACCGCGCTATATCAACGTTCGTCCGTACGCACGTACACGATCGTCCACCGCGGTAACCATATTATACCGTATAAGGGCGCACCACTGCAATAACACCACTGCGTAATAATTCCACAGCAAGTAGGCACGATAATCGCGGTGGTTAGGCGGCAGCCGAAATTGCAGATGATGTCGGTCGGAGGACTGCGTACTCCTCTTCGTCTAAGATAGCGTCCGCCCCATCCGAAAACGTTCGATTCATAACGAGCCAACCACCGTCAAAGCTCATTATGCAAAGCGTATCTCCGATCTCGTATGCGGTCGGATCACCCGACCAGGTAACGCCGACAATCTTAACGTGATCCCCAACGCGCGCCTTCCGTACAACCTTGCGATATTCCCGTTGGATACCGCCGAGCGATTATCAGGAAGTATATTAATTTTCATAGAATCTCCTCCCGAAAAAAATTAACATTTAATCAAAAAGGTTGATGTTCAAATGAGCAAAAAAGTCCTCGGTAAAACTAAAAAGCTAATTAACGAATTTAAGCAATACTCTGAAACAGAACTGCATCAGCTTAGAGCCTATTATGTCTCTGAGGAAGAAAAACAAAAACAGACTGCTTTAGTTCTTGCTTTCGTTTCTCTAGCATTCGGCCTAATCACTCCTTTCGCGAAACAACTCTTTGGTGATTTAGGAGCCTACGTTTGCGGGGCTATTCTCGTTATTACTGTTGGGATAGCAGCTATACTTCAAAGTACGGCTATAGGGGAAAACGCATTGAAAAAGCAACTCGTTGAACAGATTATAAATGAGAAAAGGCAATCTAGCCAATGTAATCCGAGGCCTAAATCTCGTAGATTCCCGAGTTAGCAAGCGCTGCCAGAGGCTCCAGTGATTACCCCTTTCACTGGAACCTCTCGTTTTAATATTGTTTAGGCCGCCTCCCCAAACACCTCCTCAATCTGCGCGATTATTACTGCTTTCGCTTCGGCTGCGGAGATTTTGACGACGTATTCAGCGTTGACCCAATCGTAAACATTTCCGATAATTGCTGTGTGGGAGACTAGCGTCGTCTTCGTCAATATGCGTCATCCTCGCGATATCGCCTACTGCAAACTCTTCGTCACATGTGTGATTAACCACGCGCACATAATCGTCAACGCGGATTTCAAGATGCACTTCGAACTCAGCGATTTCAGCGCGTTTCCGTTCAATGGCTTCGCGGATTTCGGCCGAAGATTGGCACAGATTCGACGTGGCGAAAAAAAGTATAATCTTCGTGAGTTCCGTAATCGCGATCACCATCCTCGTCGAGGGCATAGACATAGCCATTTGCGTCCTGCGTAAGATAAAACGCACCGACTGGGAAAGACGAGTAATCCACGACACTTCGTAAAATATGCCAGCCTTCACTAGTCCCTCAGTCTTCATATAGCGCTCGTCGTCGTATTCAATCTCGCGGTGCTCAGCATTTTAACTCTGATTAATTTCGCCATTACGGTCCGTTCCGTGAGGCCGACGTTGTTTTGATACGTGTCCACCGCTCCAGTCAAACGATCCGGCCCGACCGTTACGCTGACGTAGCCAGTAATGCGTCCGGCAAGCTGCCGATTGTACGGTGTCCACTTCGTTTACCGTAACGGCGATTCCGACTTTACCGACAATTGTAAACTCTCCAGCGCACTTGCTGCATCAATTCCGTTTACCGTCGCAAATGCTCCCTAGTTTGGCTTAGCGCTTTCTTCTATCATATTGAATTTCTTCTGTTGTTCCGCCATCTCTTTCGCAATCTCTGCGTAGTTGTCGTTAGTTAATCTGACTCCATAAGTGCACCGAGTTTTGCAGCGTGGCTATTTCATTGCTGATCTTGGAGAAGCCTTCAAGTGCAGGGATATTTTTTATGGTCAGCGGCTGTTTGGAGTCGAATTCCATAGCCATCGTTTCAAAGATGTACAACAGCTGGGACAAATCTTCATCGGCGAGTACCGGCCGCTCATTATATTTCAGGCTGGCGTCGAGGAAGTAACCCATTTGCACAATCGAATAAATGACCGGCCAGACGGAATCCAGCTTCTCCTTGTTGATATGCAGCTCTCCTAATGCCGTTGAATAAACCGACAAAAGATTAAGCGTATTGGTCTGCATCTTTCTCCGTTCTTTACTCTCATCGATTGAGATTTGCCCGTTGTTTCCGGAGAACAATCTGACCAAATACTGTCCCTGACTCCGGAGCGTCTTGGCGATATAATGGTTCAGCAAATTGGATGCCAGCCTTCTTCCGATCAATACCGTTCCGGCAAGACCGATGATGCTGCCCACGATAATATCGACAATTCTTACCGAGGCAAAATACGAGAAGTCAAACTGCTGTGTCGAGTACTCCGCCATAACGAGAGCGGAAGGTGTAAAGAACATGGCGGCAACGCCATAGCTTCGAACAATAAACGTCTCTGTAAGAAACGTTAGTGCAAATATAACCAAAGCAACAGTGTAGCCGTTATGAACATGGGCCAGAATGAGACTCGCAATCAGAACGCCAACAACGGTCCCCAACGCCCTTTGAATGGAGCGGTGAAAAGTACCGACAAAAGTAGATCCCGCCATCACCGCGGCACAGGACAAAGGAATCCAATAGGAACGCGGAAAATCAAAAGAAATGGCAACCACTGCCGCAAAAAATATGACGATTCCCGTTCTCAGCGCCGTCAAAAATACGATTGAATTTTTATCGTAGCTTCCCATAAGCACCGTTTTTAATTTGGGTTTTGAGATCACGATATTTTTCCGATACAGGTCCGGCGAGCCGTCCAATAGCGCATAGGCACGGTCAATGCTTTTACATAAATCCTTTAATTCACCGTTAAATTCCTCCGGTCCAGGGAAACTCTTGTCGCCGGCTGTTTTGTTTTCGATAGAGTTTGCAATAATTATCATGGAATCCACTAATTCTTCAGGTATTTTGGACTTTCTTTCAAACGATGCTTCAAGAATTTGCAGAAAAATATCATTGGCTAACTCGTTCAACAGCAAAAGCCGCTTGAAGTTGTCCGTTTCGGTTAAGGATGAATATCCCGCCAACAAGGTGTTTTCGGCTTCTTTCAGCGCCTCGACGGTCCGGTGTCGGGCCGTATTCATCTTTTCCGTGCCAACTGCATCCAATAGCTTCGCTAGCTCGGAATAAACCTTTTTCACCGCATCCAATTCGGGTTTATGCGGGTTTATGAACCAACCGAGCATACTGACGACCCATGCCAAAGCTCCGCCCAAAAACACAAGCCCGCCGCGGAGCGGGGCCAGGGAGAGATCGACCGGCATGCCTGTAGCCATGGCATAAGTCAATACGAAAAAAATAGCCGACGGTCCTGTAATTCTTAAAGCCCCAAAAATAAATACAGGTACAGCTCCTACGAACGTCATGACAACGGCTGCACCAAGCGGATAAGGAGCCATTAAGGTTCCCAATATGACGGAAAGAGTAAGCCCCAGCATGATCACAAATATCCTTCTGGCTCTTTGCGCATAGGGCTGGTTAAACACATACAAGTAGGTAAACCCCCCGAGGCTGGCCAACAATCCGTAATCCAAATGATTGAATAAAATTCCGATAACCACAGGGAATGCCGATACAAAAGCGGCTCGAAGCGCCTTCAGATATGGAAAAGGTTTGTTCTGTAATTGAAAAGCCTGCTTAAAAGCCGAAGGAATCGTGTTTGCTTTAATTCCCTTCGCTGCCATTGAATTGGATTTTTTTATACTGTCCACCACATTTCATCTCTTTCTTAACCCTTGTTTATACTATTTCCAGTGTATCGTTCGGATAATAATAACGTCCATTTTATTTTTTTTATAAAAATGATACCTTTAGGTTATCAATAAAACAGAAAGAGGTCATGTATCCGATGGAATGGCAGCAGCTTGAATATTTCCAGGTGGTCGCAAAAACCGAACATTTCAGAAAATTAGCGGAGCTTCTATCCATCTCCCAGCCGGCACTCAGCCGTTCCATTGCCAAGTTGGAGGAAGAGCTCGGAGTTCTCCTGTTTGAACGGACAGGGCGTTCCGTTAAGCTTAACCGGTATGGAAAGGTATTTTTGAACCGGGTAGAACGCGGATTGAAGGAATTATCGCTCGGAATTGAAGAGGTGAACCAATTAAAAAATCCCTACATGGGAACCGTTTCTCTCGCATTTCTTCAAACATTGGGCATTACGATTCTGCCCGATATCCTTCGACGGTTTACGGAGCAATATCCCCATGTAAATATCCAGCTTCATCAAAATAAAATATCAAACAGCATAAATCAACTCCTCGATAGAGAAGTTGATTTATGCCTGATCAGCAAATTCGAAGAACATCCCGATATCCGTTGGCGGCCTCTTCTGCATCAGGAATTGTTTGTATACGTACCTTCAAATCATCGGCTTGCGGACAAAACCTCGATAGAACTTGCGGAGTTGTCCAAGGATTCTTTTATAGGTTATAAAGAAGTCGAAATGCAGGAAATAATACGCCGTTTTTGTGCCGAAGCCGGATTTGCTCCAGCCGTCAAATATGAGGGTGATGACGTTTCTACGTTGGCCGGTCTGGTATCCGCCGGACTCGGAGTCACCATAATCCCCGAATTTCATGGAGTCGCCCGAGATAAAATCAAACGGATCCCCTTATCCAAACCCCATTGTATTAGAGAGATCGGCTTTGCCTGGTTAAAAGAAAAGCGCTTGTCTCCATCGGCGGAGTTATTTTTGGCCTGTGCGTTTAGGCATCAATTTTAGCCTGTTCAAAAGCTATTGCCGTCTCGCATAAAATTCCAAAATATCATCAACCGTCAATAGACGTTCTTCCTCCCATTGCATGCTGTCATGCTGGGATTGCTGCTGTTTTTCCTGTTGTTCCGGTTGTTGTTCCATTTTCATGCCTCCTAAATCAGTCGAACCTGCTCGGACAACCTTGCCGTCTCTTTATTACCCATTTCAGCGGCTTTTGCATCTTTGTCACGGAATCGTCACTCTAGACTATAAAGGTAGGCAGTCATTTTCCGGACACGGAATAACATTATTCCACTCAATCTTGTTTATTATCCAACATGAATATTACGCAACAACAAACGGCTTTCCATCTCCCCTTTTAATGCAAAAAAAAGAACCGCAGCCCAGACTGCGATTCTTTTTTGCTGTATTATTAATTTTCCTCTTCCGCTTGTTCCTGAAACTCCTTCAGCCACTTTTCATCCTGCGGGGTTAAGTCGAGTGTAACGAGCAAATCCGGACGCCGCCGCCAGGTGCGGCGCAGCGCTTCTTTGCGCCGCCAGTCGGCGACGTTGGCGTGATGGCCGCTGAGCAAAATGTCCGGCACCTTCCAGCCCCGGAATTCAACAGGACGGGTATAGTGCGGGTACTCCAGCAGCCCGGTGCTGAACGAATCGGTGACCGCGCTCATTTCATTGCCCAGCACGCCGGGCAAGAGGCGCGCGATACTGTCGATGATCACCATTGCCGGCAGCTCTCCCCCCGTCAGCACATAATCACCGATCGATAATTCATCGGTCACGAGATGTTCCCGGATCCGTTCGTCGTAGCCTTCATAGTGTCCGCAAATAAAAATCAGATGCTCTTCGCCGGCGAGTTCCTCTGCCTTGCGCTGCGTAAATGTTTCCCCTTGCGGGCACATCAAAATAATCCGCGGGGCTCGGGAGAAACCGCCTTCCGCCTTGTCGGCTTCTTCCGCCCTCGGGGCCAGCAAATCCTCGACCGCATGAAAAATAGGCTCCGGCTTCAGCACCATCCCGCCCCCGCCGCCATATGGCGTATCGTCAACGGTACCATGCTTGTTTCCTGCATATTCCCGGAAATTGACCGCGTTCAAGGATACGATGCCTTTTTCCCGAGCTTTGCCGAGAATGCTGCTCGAAAAAACCCCTTCAAACATTTCAGGGAACAAAGTCAGAACGTCCATGCGCATCGTTACAACAGCCCTTCCATGAGATGAATCTTAACGAGCTTGGACTCTACATCGACATCCAGGACCACGTCGTCGATCACCGGCAGCAGCAATTCTTTGCGGGAAGGCAGCTTGACCACCCATACGTCATTGGCGCCCGGGCGAAGAATCTCTTCAATTACCCCGATCTCGTTACCTTCGTCGTCAACAACCCGGCAGCCGATGATCTCATGGAAATAATATTCGTTTTCCGGAAGCTCCACCGTATCTTCCTTGGGTACCTTCAGATCATAACCTTTATATTTCTCAACCTCGTTGATGTCTCCGAATTCCTGAAATTTTACGATGTACATCTGCTTATAAGGTCTGGCCACGGCGACCGTTACCTCAAATTTCCCGCCCTGCTCCGGATGCACGATAAGCAGCTTCGCTTTCGCAGCGAAACGCACCTCCGGAAAATCCGTATGCGGCAAGATCTTCACTTCGCCGCGAATCCCGTGCGTATTCACGATTTTTCCTACCGACAAAAATGAATCCATAATAACCTCCCTAAAACTTGTCAGACTACAACGGCGGAACGTCCTCATCCGCATCAAAGCCGTATTTAACTTTCATTCGTTCGTACAGCTCAAATCCGTCATTGCGGAGTACGATGCTCCGGACCGCTTCACGCCACTCCTGTTCAATCCCCGTCGGCTCTTCCAAGGCGAGCCGATCGCCGTTAAACTGCCCGTGCAATTCCGACAAATCCGTAGTCAAAAGCTCCAAATTCCTGATCAATTTATTTCGCCGATACATTGCCGAGCCCCAGCAGAATTTCTTCGTCCGCCGCGCGGCCTCGGAGTTGTTCGATGACGGAATCCGTTTCCGTCACGGCCGAATCGATCCCATAATTAAAGGATTGATCCAACAGTAGGGAATAGCTTTGCTGCTGCGTTTGTTTGTAGGGTAACCATTTTACGTTGAAAAATAGGCTTACTAGCAAACACGCAAACAAAATAAGAGCGGCAAACCGCCAATATCCGGTCTTCTTCATCTCCCGTTTCCCCCAGCTTCAGCATGTACGAAAAAGGGTTAGGACAAACATCCTAACCCCCTTTCGTATATCTTTAAGACATGATGTCAACGGTAACCCGTTTATCCATCTTGACGGCTGCCGATGCTACAACCGTGCGGAGCGCCTTGGCGATTCTCCCCTGCTTGCCGATCACTTTCCCCACATCATCGGGATGTACGGACAGCTCATACACAATCAGGTGTTCCTTCTCCACAACGCTCACACGGACATCGTCCGGATGATCAACAAGAGCCTTCGCAATAACGCCGACTAATTGTTCCATATGAGACCCTCCGAATCAGCACTTATTTCTGCTGCTTAAGCTCATGAAATTTCTTCATTACGCCCGCTTTGCTGAGCAGGTTGCGAACGGTATCGGATGCTTGCGCACCGTCCTGCAGCCATTTCAATGCTTTTTCTTCATCGATGTTCACTACTGCCGGCTCAGCTACCGGATTGTAGAAACCGATCTCTTCGATAAAACGGCCGTCACGCGGGGAACGGGAATTCGACACCACGATACGATAGAAAGGAGCTTTATGAGCGCCCATGCGTTTCAAACGAATACGAACTGCCACGAAATTCACCTCCTTTAAAGAATCAATCCTACAAAATAATATTTCATCCGGTTAGGCACGGGCCCTTACCGGAACGGAAATCTCATGCCCTTGCCGGCCTTGCCGAGCTGCTTCATCATTTTCGAGCCCTTGCCTTTCGGGCCCATCATATCGGAGAACTGCTTCATCATCCGGCGCATCTCGTCGAACTGCTTGATCAGGCGGTTGACATCCGCGAGCGTGGTTCCGCTCCCGGCGGCGATCCGCTTGCGCCGGCTGTGGTTAATCATATCGGGGTTCTGCTTCTCCTCTTTGGTCATGGAATGCACGATCGCTTCCACCCGGCCCATTTGCTTCTCGTCGACCTTGATGTCCTTCATCTGCTTCATCTTGCCCATGCCCGGAATCATATCCATAATCTGGTCGATCGGACCGAGCTTCTTGACTTGATCCATCTGCTCCAGGAAATCATCGAACGTAAATTCCGCGTTGCGCATTTTCCGTTCCATTTCCTTCGCCTTCTCGGCGTCGATATTGGACTGCGCCTTCTCGATCAGCGACAGCATGTCGCCCATGCCGAGAATCCGCGACGCCATCCGCTCCGGATGGAACGGCTCGAGCGCGTCGATCTTCTCCCCGAGTGCGGCAAACTTGATCGGGCAGCCTGTGACCGCCTTTACCGACAAGGCCGCGCCGCCGCGGGTATCCCCGTCGAGCTTGGTCAGCACAACGCCGGTCAGCTCAAGCTGTTTGTTGAAACTGTCGGCCACATTCACGGCGTCCTGACCGGTCATGGCGTCGACGACTAGGAGAACTTCGTCCGGCTTTGTCACCTCATGAATCTGCCGGAGCTCCTCCATCAGTTCGTCGTCGACATGCAGCCGGCCCGCCGTATCGATCAGCAGGTAGTCATTGCCGTTATCCTTGGCATGCTGCAAAGCCTGACGGGCGATTTCCACCGGGCTGTTGCCCTCAGGAAGCGTGAATACCGGCACCTTGATCTGTTCGCCAAGCACCTGCAGCTGCTTGATCGCAGCCGGCCGGTAAATATCCCCCGCAACCAGCAGCGGGCGATGATTGCCCTTCAGCAACAGCTTGGCCAATTTGGCCGAAGTCGTCGTCTTACCGGCACCTTGCAAGCCCGCCATCAGCACGACGGTCGGCGGCCGGTTGCTCTTCGCCAGCTTCGCCTGGCTGCCGCCCATCAGCTCCGTCAGTTCCTTGTTGACGATGTCGATGATGACCATGCCCGGCGTAAAGCTCTCCATGACCTCGCTGCCGACGGCCTTTTCCTTCACTTTGGCGATAAAATCCTTGACCACTTTAAAGTTGACATCGGCTTCCAAGAGCGCGAGGCGCACCTCGCGCATCGCTTCGTTCACGTCGTCTTCCGAAACCTTCCCTTTGCCGCGCAGCTTGCTGAATACGCTTTGCAAGCGGTTTGTCAATCCTTCAAAAGCCATTCTTTAGGTCACCTCCGTTCGTTCCCTTGTCTTTGCTAATAGCCGGCGACATTACAGTTGTCCAACCTGGCGCAGCAGGCGCTTTGCCGTCTCTTTATGTACCTCGGACATCCCGCTGTCATCCAGCACTTTCTCAAGCCGAGCCAGCAATTCGCCGAGCTGCTCATCCTTCCGGAGCAGGCCCAGCTTCTCTTCGTATACCTCTAACATCTCTTCCGCCCGCTTGATATGCTCGTAAACCGCCTGGCGGCTGATTCCAAACTCCGCGGCGATTTCGCCCAAGGAAAAATCGTCGAGAAAATAATATTTGAGAAACGTTTGCTGCTTTTCGGTCAGCAGGGTTTCGTAAAAATCGAACAAAAGGTTGATCCGGTTTGTCTTCTCAAGCCTATTCTCTTGACTCATCTGGGCACCCCCTCCGTCAAGGAAAAACACTTTACAGCGCATCAACGTTCCTTATCATACCGGATGGAGAATCCCTTGTCAAGTAATTCTCCTTAACATCCTTCTGAATGATGCAATAAATATAATAATAAAATTTTTCGCCAGTTCAAAAAAGAACCTTCAACACCATAATCCAATGGTACCGAAGGTTCTTTTACATGATTTCAGTTTTGCCTAAGGCCCTGTTCTACCAATTCGGAAGCAAATACAGCAAAATCGCAAAGAAATGCGTAACGCTTCCGGCGAGTACGAACAGATGCCATATCGCATGATGGAAAGGAAAAGCCCGCCACACATAAAATATCGTACCGAGCGTATAGAGAAGTCCGCCTGTCACCAGCAGCACAATCCCCTCAGAAGGCACAGCGACCGTCAGCGGTCCCCAGGCAATGACGATCAGCCAGCCCATGATCAAGTAGAAGAACGTCGACATGAACAGGAACCGTTTGACGAAGAACGCCTTGAACACAACGCCGGCCAGGGCGATGCCCCAGATGACCCCGAACAAGCTCCAGCCGAGCGGTCCACGGATCGCTACCAGCAGAAACGGTGTGTACGTGCCTGCGATGTAGATATAAATGGAGGAGTGGTCAAAAATCTCGAACAAATCCTTGGCTTTGCCCTCCTTGAAGCTGTGCACCAGGGTGGAACTCAAATACAGCAGCAGCATGCTCACGCCGTAAATCGTAAAGCTGACGACATGCCATGCGGTGCCTTTCAAACTGGAAAAGACGATCAGCAGCACCAGTCCCGCTATGCTGAGCATCGCTCCGATCCCGTGGGTAATCGCGTTGGCGATCTCCTCCCGGCGCGGATAGGTATGCGTATTGGCCATCATTTCGCCTCCCGTCACATTGGATTATTGAGTACATATCACTCAATATACGGTCATCCGCCCAAAAAAGTTACTCCCGTTCCTCTTCGGCTTCGTCTTCTTCCCGGATCAGCCCCGCGAAAAGACCGTGGACGAATTGCTCGGAATCGAATTTCTGCAAATCCTCCATCTTCTCGCCGAGACCGACGAGCTTCACCGGCAGGCTCAGCTCCTGGCGGATCGCGATGACGATCCCGCCCTTGGCCGTGCCGTCCAGCTTGGTCAGCACAAGGCCGGTCACGCCGCTCTTCTCGCCGAATAGCTTGGCTTGACTGAGCGCGTTCTGTCCGGTGGTGGCGTCCAGCACCATCAGCACCTCATGCGGCGCATCCGGAATTTCCCGCTGAATGACGCGGAAAATTTTGTTCAGCTCCTCCATGAGGTTAGTCTTGTTCTGCAGCCGTCCGGCCGTGTCGCACAGCAATATGTCGGCGCCCCGCTGCTTGGCGGCCTGCACGGCATCGAACATGACCGCCGCCGGATCGGAGCCGGCCTGCTGCTTGATCACCTCGACGCCGACGCGCTGGCCCCACACTTCCAGCTGTTCGATCGCACCCGCGCGGAAGGTGTCGCCCGCCGCCATAATCACCTTTTTGCCCTGCTGTTTAAAGTGGTGGGCCAACTTCCCGATCGTCGTCGTCTTGCCGACCCCGTTGACGCCGACAAACAAGATGACGGTGATGCCGTCCGGATTCAATCTCAGCTCGTTATCTTCGTCGCCGCGCAGCAGCCCGATCAGTTTCTCGGATAATATCGGCTGCAGTTCGGAAGCCTCCTCGATTTTCCGCTTCTTCACTTCGGCCCGCAGATCGTCGATCAGGTTCATCACCGTATTGACGCCCACGTCGGCCCCGATGAGGATTTCTTCGAGCTCCTCGAAAAATTCCTCGTCGATTTTTTTGCGCCGGGTAACGAGCTCAGTGACTTTTTCCACAAAGCCCTTGCGGCTTTTCTCCAAACCGTCCTTAAACTGTTTCGTCACGGATTCGGTTTTGGACGCGATGCTATCTTTCAGTTTTTTAAAGAAACTCATAGGTTCCCTCCTATTTTATACACTCAGGCAATCTCCATCGATTCCTCGTCCTCCAGCTTGACGGAGACAAGCTTGGACACGCCGCCCTCTTCCATCGTCACGCCGTACAGCACGTCCGCTTCCTCCATCGTCCCTTTGCGGTGCGTCACGACGATAAACTGCGTTTGCTCCGAAAACTCGCGCAAATACTGGGCGAACCGGACGACATTCGCTTCATCCAGCGCCGCCTCGACTTCATCGAGGACGCAGAACGGCACGGGCTTGACCTGCAAAATCGCGAACAGCAATGCCATTGCGGTCAAGGCGCGCTCTCCGCCCGACAGGAGCTGCAGATTTTGCAGCTTTTTGCCCGGCGGCTGGGCCACGACATCGATCCCGGTCTCCAGCAAATTGTCCGGGTCGATCAGGATAAGATCGGCTCTGCCTCCGCCGAACAGCTTGGAGAACACGATGACGAATTCCCGGCGGATCGCGTCGAAGGTCGTTTTGAACCGCTTGGACATTTCATCGTCCATTTCCTTGATTACCTGGTACAGCGTCGTTTTCGCCTCGACGAGGTCATTCTTCTGCTCGCTGAGGAACTGGTAGCGCTCATTGACCCGTTGATACTCCTCGATCGCGCCCAAGTTGACCTCGCCGAGCAGCGAAATCTGACGTTTCAGTTCCTTGACCTCGCCCTGCGTTTGCGTCACGTCCTCGGGTACCGCATATAACTGCTTGGCCCGCTCATAGCTCAATTCGTAGTCTTCGGCGAGCTTGCGCAAAATATTATCCAGCTCGACATCGAGGCGGTTGGCCTGGATTTCAGTCTGGCGGAGCTGCTCCTCGACGTTTTTCAGTCCAAGCCGCTGCTCCTTCGTTTCGCTCTCGCCTTCCTCCAGCTTTTTCGTCAGCACGGTCCGATTGGCCCGCTCCAGCTCAAGCTGCTCGCCGGCGCGCTCTTTCTTCAGCTTGTAATCGTTCAGCTCCTCGCGCTGGCTGACGCTTTGCCGCTCGTTTTGCTCCAAGTCGGCCTCGATCGATTGTAAAATGCTGCGGTTTTGCTCAAGCTCCCGCTTAAGTACGGCGCAGTCCTCCTCGGAACGGCGCAGTTGATCGCGCAAGGAGGAGCCTTCCTGGTCAAGCTTGCCCTCGCGGACCTTCAATCCGGTCAGCAAATCCTGCAGCTCTTCCTTGGCCGACTCGTTGGCCTTGCGGGCAAACTCGGCCGCCTGTATGGACTGCTGAACGGTTTGCTCCTCCTGACCCAGCTCCTTAAGCTTGGCCTCGCCCGCCGCCTTGCTCTTGTCGAGCTCCTCCAATTCCTTGAGGTAATGGCCTTTCTCCTGCCCGTACAGCTGGAATTGTTCGGAGACATGCTTCCATTCGTGGTCGACCTGCTTCAGATCCCCGGCGACGGATTGCTCCTCCGTCCGCTTGTGGTCCCCGGCTTCGCGCAATCTCGTCAGCTCCCGCTCGGCGGATTCCGCCTGCTCGCGGATGTCCTTCAGACCCTTGCGCAGCTTGTCCAGCATATTCTCGCTTTCGGCGATATCGGCATCAAGCTGCTCCAACTGGCGCTTGCGGCCCAGCAGATTGCTGTTCTTCCGGTGCTGGCTGCCCCCGGTCATCGAACCACCGGCATTGACGACATCGCCCTCCAGCGTCACGATGCGGAACCGGTATTGGCAGCGCGCCGCCATCTTGTTCGCGCGCTCCAGATCGCTGGCGAAGACCACATTGCCGAGCAGACTGCCGACGATGTCGGCATACCGAGGCTCAAAGCCGACGAGCTCCGCGCCGATGCCGACAAAGCCGTCGGCATCTTCCAGCTGCCGCTTGTCGGCGGGGGAGATTTGCCGCGGCCGGATGACGTCCAGCGGGAGAAAGGTCGCTCTGCCGAGCTGGCGTTGCTTCAGGAAGGCGATCGCCTGCCGGGAGACGGCCTCATTCTCCATGACGATATGCTGCATCGCGGCGCCGAGCGCCGTCTCCACGGCGATCTCCAGTTTCTGCGGCACGCTGATCAGCTCGGCGACGGCCCCGTGTACCCCGTTAAGGACCGACTTGCGCGCGGCTTTCAATACTTCCTTAACGCCAAGGGCGAAGCCGTCGAAATCCTCTTCCATTTCCTTCATCGTATCGCGCCGGGACACCAGCGCTTCGCGTTTCTGTTCCCATTTGCGGATGCCGCTGTGGCTCTCCTCGGCCAGCTTCTGCAGGGATTGCACCCGTTCACTTTCCGAGATATACTTGCCGCGCAGCTCGGCAATCTCCTTGCCGAGCTGCTCCAAGGCGAGTTCAAGCTCGCGCTTCTTGTCTTTCAGCCGTTCGAGCTCGTCCCGCCATTTGGCTCCTTCTTCCTCCGAGCGCTCCATCCGGCGCTGTACGCTCTCCTTCTGCTGGTCGGCGTAACGGATCTCACCCCGCGTTTGGGCCATCAGGTTCATGATTTCAAGCAGTTTGCCTTTCAGGCTCTCTTCCTGCTCCTGGCTGATTCCGCCGGTGACGCCGACGAGCTTGGCCTCCTCAGCCGACAACTCGGAGCGCAGCTGCGTGAGCTGCTTCTCCGCCGCCGTGAACTTGGCGGCCAGCTCCTCCATCTCCGCGGACCGCTGCGCGTAGCGCTCCTCGCTCACGGTGAGCGATTGCCGAAGCTGATCGCGGTTTTGCGTCAGGTTCTTCGCCCGCTCCTTGAGCACTTCGCCGAAGCCCTCGGTCTTCTCGTAGCCTTCGCTGAATTCCAGCAGCTGGCCCTGTAGCTTCTCGATCGTCTCCTCGACCTGGCGCAGCGCGAGCCGGTCATTTTCCAGCTTCGCGTCATGGGCCGATACGACCGTGGATAAAGCGAGCTGCTCTTCCTGCAGTTTGGTCAGCCGGGCGTTGGCTTCGCTCCAGGTTTGATGAATCTGCTCGATTTGGTGCACATACAGGGAAATTTCTTTATTTTTCAACTGCTCGCGCAGTTCCTTGAATTTCAAAGCTTTATCCGACTGCTCTTTGAGCGGACCGATCTGGTCCTCGAGCTCGCTGATCAGATCGTGAATGCGCAGCAGATTCGCTTCGGTCTCGTCAAGCTTGCGCCGGGCGTCGCGCTTGCGGCTTTTGTATTTCACAATGCCGGAAGCTTCCTCGAAAATGCCCCGCCGATCCTCCGACCGGGTGCTCAGAATTTCCTCGATCCGCCCCTGTCCGATAATCGAATAGGCTTCCTTGCCGATCCCGGTATCCATAAACAATTCGGTAATATCCTTGAGCCGGCAGGATTGCTTGTTGATAAAATACTCGCTGTCCCCGCTGCGATGAACCCGCCGGGTGACCGTCACTTCGCTGAAATCGAGCGGCAGGGCGTGATCCCCGTTGTCGAGGGTCAACGACACCTCTCCGAAATTCACCGCTTTGCGCGCGTCGCTGCCGGCGAAGATGATGTCTTCCATTTTGCCGCCGCGGAGCGATTTGGCGCTCTGTTCGCCCAAGACCCAGCGGATTCCGTCGGAAATGTTGCTCTTTCCGCTGCCGTTGGGCCCTACCACGGCGGTAATGCCCCGGACGAACTCCATTTCCGTCCGGTCGGCAAAAGATTTAAAACCAGCTAATTCGATCCGTTTCAAAAACATACGCTCACGATCACCTCTAACGAGTATTGTACCATACGCAGGCAGCGCAGTGGGACAAGCGAAACGGCCATATTCATTGGGCCTATGCTCCTTACTGAAAAAGAAAACCGCTCCCTCTTTGCCGCAGTCCCTAACTTAATTGTTGTATTCTATACAACATATTGGCTTGTCAGAGGCGCCGAGCCTCTTAAATGTTGCAGTATATACAGGATTTTGACCCGGATAGACTTCATCCAGGCTTTGAATGATAAAAATCCTGTACAAATTACAGCTTTAAGCGGACAAAATATACGTTTGCAAGCCAAAATGTTGTATATAACGCAACATTCCCCATCCGAATGAACCAAAAACAGCCTAAGCCGGTCCAAAGCCCGACTTAGGCTGCAATCCAAAGCGAGGTAGTCCTTTTACCTTTGCCTTCACCTGCAGTTCGCCGCTTGCCGCAGCCCTCAAGGAAGCGGAATTACGAAGGATTCCGCTCCGCCTGCTTGAGCCGCTCCAAAGCGACGGCCGCCGCCTGCTGTTCGGCCTCTTTCTTGGACCGGCCGGTTCCCCGGCCCAGACCGCGGCCGTCCATAAACACTTCGGACACGAATTCGCGTTCGTGAGCGGGGCCGCGTTCCTCGATAATCCGGTACTCCAGCGCTCCCATATTGTGATGCTGGGTCAGCTCCTGCAGCTCCGTTTTGTAATCGGTCGTCTGCAGCTTGCCGTCCAGCGAAATCTGGGAAAACACATGCCGGTGCAGAAAGGCCGTGACCGCCTCCAACCCCTGGTCCAGATAAAGTGCGCCTACAAAAGACTCGAATACGTCCGCCAGCAGTGCCGGACGGGTTCTTCCCCCGGTCAATTCTTCGCCTTTGCCGAGAAGAACGTACTTGCCGAATTCCAAATTCTCGGCGAATTTCACCAGCGACGGCTCGCAGACGATCGCCGCGCGCAGCTTGGTCAATTCGCCCTCCGGCCGATCCGGGAAGATCCGGTACAAATGTTCCGAAACCGTCAGTTCCAGAACCGCGTCTCCGAGAAATTCGAGCCGTTCATTGTCCTCGTGCTGACTGAACCGGTGTTCGTTGACGTACGACGCATGGGTAAAAGCCTGTTTAAGGAGCTGTTTGTTTTGGAAGGCCAGTTGAAGTTTTTGTTGTAACTGCTTCATATCTCCACTCAACGGACTGTCCCCTTATGCTTGGAATTTCTTCAAAATAATCGTGGCATTATGCCCGCCAAAGCCAAACGAATTGGACATGGTCACTTGTACATTCGCTTCTCTCGCCACATTCGGAACATAATCCAGATCGCATTCCGGATCGGGATGCTCCAGATTGATCGTCGGAGGGATGACTCCGTTCTTCAGGGTCAATCCGCAAATGACGGCTTCCACGCCCCCGGCTGCACCGAGCAGATGGCCCGTCATCGACTTGGTCGAGCTGACCGCGAGCTTGTACGCATGTTCGCCGAACGCGTTCTTGATCGCGATCGTTTCCGACCGGTCGCCGACCGGCGTCGAGGTGCCGTGCGCGTTGATATAATCCACTTCGCCGGGATCGATCCCCGCGTCGCGCAGCGCCATCTTCATGCAGCGTTCCGGACCGTTCGGGTCCGGCTCCGTCATATGATGGGCATCTCCGCTTAAACCGTAACCGATCACCTCGGCGTAGATTTTCGCGCCGCGTTTTTGCGCATGCTCCAGCGATTCCAGAATCAGAATGCCCGAGCCCTCGCCCATCACGAATCCGTCCCGTTCCGCATCGAACGGACGGCTCGCCTTCTCCGGCTCGTCATTGCGGGTCGACATCGCCCGCATCGCGCAGAAACCGGCCAGGCCGGTTGGGCGGATCGTTGCTTCCGCGCCGCCGCAAATCATCACATCGGCATCTCCGCGCTGAATCAGCTTGTACGAATCGCCGATGGAATGAGTTCCGGTCGCGCACGCAGTCACCGCCGTGCTGTTCGGGCCCTTCGCTCCGAACAGGATCGACACATGCCCGGAGGCCATGTTCGCGATCATCATGGGAATAAAGAACGGGCTGACACGCTTCGGACCCTTTTGCAGCAATACATTATGCTGGTCCTCCCATGTGCCCAGTCCGCCGATCCCCGAGCCGATCATCACGCCAACCCGTTCCGGGTCGGCCTGCTCGGCGATATTGAGTCCGCTGTCCTTGAGGGCGCTGGTTGCAGCCGCCACCGCAAACTGGACGAAGCGGTCCATCTTTCTTGCTTCCTTACGATCCATGTAATTTTCGGGATTGAAATCCTTCACCGAAGCGGCAATTTGGGTAGGATATTCGCTGACGTCGAACGACTCGATCGCGGATACGCCGGATTTGCCTTGCGTCAAATTGCTCCAAAACGTGTCCAGATCTTTACCGAGCGCCGTCACGGCCCCCATGCCGGTTACCACAACTCTATGCTTCAAACACACTCACCTCGTGTAGACTTCATGTGTAAAAAATTCTGTCGGTTTCTTCTATCTTCCTTGCAAGATGAGGAGAAGTCCCGCCTGCTTGATAAGGAGGTACGGGACTTTTTAAGATGACTTTAGGTATGAGATTGTATGTAGTTTACAACTTCACCTACGGTCGTAATCTTCTCTGCATCTTCGTCTGAAATTTCCAGGTCGAATTCATCTTCGAGCTCCATGACCAGTTCCACGACATCGAGCGAATCAGCACCCAAATCATCTTTGAAAGACGCTTCCAGCGTTACTTCGGCTTCATCTGCACCAAGGCGATCCACCACAATGCGTTTAACGCGATCCAATACATCGGACATTCCGGTTCACCTCCTCTTTGGTATTATACGAGAATTAATAATAAAATGCCATAGAAGCGAGATTGCCAATCACATATACATTCCGCCGTCGACATGCAGCGTCTGTCCCGTCATATAGGACGCGCCGTCCGAGGCCAGGAATAGAGCCACTTTGGCAATTTCTTCCGGCTGTCCGAGCCGGGCGAGCGGAATGCCGCTAAGCATGCCTTGACGAAGTTCTTCCGACAGCTGGTCCGTCATATCCGTCTCGATAAAGCCGGGGGCGATGCAGTTCACGGTGATTCCCCGCGAAGCAAGCTCGCGCGCCGACGACTTCGTCAGCCCGATCACGCCGGCTTTGGCGGCGACGTAATTCGCCTGGCCCGCATTGCCGAGCACGCCGACTACGGAGGAGATATTGATGATCCTGCCGGAGCGCTGCTTCATCATCGGGCGGGTTACGGCCTTGATTCCGTTAAATACGCCTTTCAGATTCGTTTCGATAACGGCGTCGAACTCCTCTTCCTTCATCCGCATAATCAGGTTGTCTCTGGTAATTCCCGCGTTATTTACGAGGATATCGATTTTGCCCCAGGCCTCAAGCACGCCTTTGACCATATCCTCAAATTGCTCGCTGCTTCCGACATGGGCTTTGACCGCGTACGCTTTAACGCCGAGCGCCTCGATTTCCGACACGACGCGGGCGGCGGCCTCCTCATTTCCGGCATAGTTCACGGCGACGTTCGCGCCCGCTTCGGCCAGCGCCAAAGCGATGTTCCGTCCGATACCGCGCGATGCGCCGGTAACGAGCGCATTTTGCCCCTCAAGGATCTTAGACATACCTTATTCATCCCCTTCCATAAAAATACTAGAAAAGAACATAATTTGTAAACGTTTTATTGATTTTCCCGCAGCGCCGCCGCCGTCTGTTCCAGACCGTCCAGCCCGCTGACGTTAAAGGTCCGCACACTCTTGTCGATCTTCTTGATCAGACCGGTCAGCACGCTGCCCGGGCCAAATTCGACGAAGGTGTCCACTCCTTGAGCGATCAGCCAGGTCACGGTGTCTTCCCACAGAACGGGACTGTACACCTGCTTCACGAGCAAGGCGGAGATTTCGGCCGCTTCTTGAACGGGGTGCGCCGTCACATTGGCGACGACCGGAATGGCGGCATCTTGAATCGTCACGCTCGCCAGCTTGTCTTCCAGGCGCTCCGCGGCGGATGTCATCAAGGACGAGTGGAACGGCCCGCTGACTTCCAGCGGGATGGCCCGCTTGGCGCCGATCTCCTTCACCCGCTCGCCGACCTTGGCCACCCCTTCCTTGCTGCCGGACACGACGATTTGCCCCGGGCAGTTGATATTGGCCAGTTCGACCGCGTCGCCGCCCTTGGCGATATCCTCGCACAGGCCGGCGAGCGCGTTCCGCTCGCCGCCGAGCACGGCCGCCATGGCGCCCTGTCCGCCGGGCACCGCCTGCTCCATGAATTCGCCGCGCGCCCGCACGGTCGCTACGGCATCCTCGAAAGAGAGCGCGCCTGCGGCCGTGAGCGCGCTGTATTCGCCAAGGCTGTGCCCGGCGACATAATCGGGCTTGAAGCCTTTGGCCGCAAACGCCTCATAGAGAGCGACGCTGGTCGTCAGCAGCGCCGGCTGCGTGTTGGCCGTTTGCTTCAGCTCGCTCTCCGGGCCGTCAAAGATAAGCCGGGTCAGCGGAAAACCGAGCACGGCATCGGCCTGTTCAAACAAGCGCCGGGCTTCCGGCAAGCTGTCATATATATCTTTTCCCATTCCTACCGTTTGGGAACCCTGTCCCGGAAAAACAAAAGCGATTTTTCCCATATTCGTGATACACTCCTTGCGTTCTAAACTAGGGAAGCCACAGGCCCATTACCAGACGAGCACGGAAGCGCCCCAGGTCAGGCCGCCGCCGAAGCCGACAAGCAGCACGGTATCGCCTTCCTTGATCCGCCCCTCTTCCGCCGCCTCCACGAGCGCGAGCGGAATCGACGCCGCGGACGTATTCGCGTATTTGTCGACGTTGATGACGCATTTTTCTTCGGGCAATTCAAGCCGCTGCATCGCGGATTGGATGATCCGGATATTGGCCTGATGCGGTACGAACAGGTCGATGTCTTCCTTGGTCTTCCCGGCCTTGCGCAGCACTTCCTCCGTAGCCGAACCCATGACCCGTACGGCGAATTTGAATACTTCGCGCCCGTTCATATAAATGAAGTGTTTTCCGCTCTGCACGGTCTCCTGGGATGCCGGCATGCGAGAGCCGCCGCCTTCCAGTTTGAGCAGCGGGCCGCCTGCGCCTTCGGCTCCAAGATCGAAGGAAAGGAAGCCGCGGCCTTCCGGCACTTCGCCGAGCACGACCGCGCCGGCCCCGTCGCCGAACAGCACGCATGTGTTGCGGTCGGTATAATCGGTAATTCGGGATAAAGTATCGGCTCCGATAATGAGTGCGTTTTTGTACATCCCGGTTTGCAGAAAACCGTTTGCCGTGGCCATGCTGTACACAAAGCCCGAGCAAGCCGCCGACAGATCGAAAGCCGCGGCCTTCTTCGCGCCGAGTTTATCCTGGAGGATGCAGGCGGTCGAAGGGAACGTCATATCCGGCGTAACCGTCGCCACGATGATCAGCTCGACATCCTCCGCCGCCAGTCCGGCGGAAGCAAGCGCCCGTACGGCCGCTTCATAAGCCAGATCCGAGGTTGCCTGCTCCGGCGCCGCGATATGGCGCTCGCGGATGCCTGTCCGCGTCACGATCCATTCGTCGTTCGTATCGACCATTTTTTCCATATCCGCATTCGTCAACACTTTTTCGGGTACATATTTGCCGAAACCGACGATGCCTACTGAACGTAATTTCATGAATTTGCCTCCCGCTTCGTGCTGATTTCTTCCGCAATGCTCTCCGTAAGCCGGCTTTGCAGCGCCGCCCGGGCCTGACGGACAGCATTCTTGATCGCTTCCCCGTCCGACGAGCCGTGTCCCTTGACGACCAGCCCGCCGAGTCCGAGCAGCGGCGCCCCGCCATGCTCCTTGTAATCGAGCATTCCCTTGAGTCCGCGCATCGAAGGCAAGAGCATGGCCGCGGCGAGTTTATTTTTCAATGATTTTGTGAATTCCTGCTTCAGCAGCGAGAATACGGCCCCGGCCGTCCCCTCCAGTGTCTTGAGCAAAATATTGCCGGCGAAGCCGTCGCAGACAAGCACATCGCAGGCACCGGTCAGCACGTCGCGAGCCTCCACATTGCCGACAAATTCGATCGGCAGCTCCTCAAGCAGCGGGTAAGCCGCCTTGGTCAGCTCGTTGCCTTTGCCCGCTTCGGTGCCGACGTTGAGCAGCCCGACGCGCGGCTTGGCAATGCCGTGCACCTTCTGGCGGTAGACGCTGCCCATCTGCGCATACTGCGCCAAGTGCTCGGGCTTCGCGTCCATATTGGCGCCCAGATCCAGCGCCAGTACGCCGCGTCCGTCTAGCGTCGGGATCATCGGCGCCAGCGCGGGGCGCTCGATCCCTTCCATCCGGCCGACCACGAGCAGGCCCGTCGTCATCAGTGCGCCGGTATTGCCGGCCGAGATCATCGCGGCGGCTTCGCCTTCCCGCACCAGGCGGCCGGCGACAACCATCGAGGCGTCCTTTTTGCGGCGGACCGCCTTGACGGGTTCGTCCTCCGCTTCGATCACCTCTTCCGCATGATGGATCGACAGATTGGACGGCGCATTATTCAGCAGCGGTGTAAGAGCATCCTTACGTCCGACGAGAACGATATCGATATCGCTCCATTCCCGGGCCGCGGCCAGTGCGCCTTCCACCGCGCTCTGCGGCGCATGGTCTCCCCCCATCGCGTCAATCGCGATTCGCATGCCTGATTTCCCCCTTCTTAATTAGCGTTGTCATCGCCCGTTGAACGATAGACGACAAAGTTCCCCTGAAATACCATCTCTTCACCGACATAAGTGAAGACTTCAACCTTGGCCTTCCCCTTGCCGCCGGAAGAAGGTGGGCGGACATAGGCCTTGGCGATGCATTTTTCCCCCAAATGAACCGATCTAATAAACCGGATATCCGCAGAGAAGGTCAGCGCGATTTCATCATTAATGACAGCGACGGCCAGCGAATTGGCCTGGGCAAACACATGATGGCCCCGAGCGATGCCCGTCCGGGAAAACACATGCTCCTCGCGAATTTCAAATATGGAAATCCCGCTCTTGTCAAGCTGCAAATCGACGATTTCCCCGATCACCTCATGCAGCGGCAGGGAACGAACCTGGTCGTAGGAGCGCTCGGCCATCTGCTTCATCCGCTCGCGCAGCTCGGGGATACCCAGTTCCATACGGTCCAGCCGGATCGTCTGAATGCTGACCTTAAGCTGCCGGGTAAGCTCCTGATCCGTCACGAACGGATTGTCTTCGATCAATTTGACGAGCTGCTGCTGCCTTGCTTTTTTGGGTAAGCGCTCCATAGGTCTCCCCCCTTCTGAAGAACAGGATTATATCACAGCAATTATCTCTTGATTTTAGAACCTGGTACTAAATTTTAGTATAAAACATCTCCCGCAAAAAAGAAAGAGGACCCCCCTCCCAAATATTCCGGGGCCATGCCAAAAAAAATAGCATCTCACCTAGATGAGATACTATTGGAGTTCGTTAGAGTCATCTCAACTTACGAGTTGATGATTTCTCTCGATTTGTATGTTCCGCATACTTTGCATACGTGGTGAGCAAGCTTCAATTCTCCGCATTGTTCACATTTTACCATGCCCGGCACAGCCAATTTGAAGTGCGTGCGGCGTTTGTCGCGGCGCGTTTTGGACGTTCTCCGTTGAGGTACTGCCATGGTTCCCACCTCCTTATTCAAGTCAACCCGGGATCCGGTGATTTAACAACATCATTTGCTTACTTTTTAAAGAAATCGCCGAGCGAGGCCAAGCGCGGATCAATCCGCTCCGTATTGCAGCCGCAATCCCGCTCGTTCCGATCCGTTCCGCAAGAAGGGCAAAGCCCCTTGCAGTCCTCTTTGCACAAGGCCGCATAAGGCAAATTCAGAAGATAGGCTTCTTCGATATACGGCGTGAGATCGACCTGATCCTCGGCCACGAATTGAATATCCTCGTCATCGTCCTGCGACTCTGTCTCGGGATGATCGCTTTGCTTGAAGCTTTCATCAAATACGATATCGACTTCGTGACTCAAGGGTTTCAGGCAACGGGAACAGGACATGTCCAGCTTCCCCGTAAGCTTCCCGGTCACCTTCACCACGCCGCCTCCCGCGGACTCAGCCCGCAGATCGGCTTGCAACGGCCCGGCTCCGGCAATATCCTTGCGGCCCTTGACGACACGGCTCACATCCAATGCCTGGCGGAACTCCACCGGCCGATCGGACGAAGCCAACTGACGAAAATGTAAAATCATGAATATCACTCCAAACAAACAAAAATTATTATACCGATTTTAAGTAAGTTTTGTCAACAGTAAAGCGGGATTTCCCGTCCCCCGTCATTCGGGCGTATTCGGTCTCAAGCCCTTACTTGTGATATATTCATAATTAAATATACCCAAAAGGTGAGAAGATTCGTGAATATTGTCGGATTGATTGTGGAATACAACCCGCTTCACAACGGACATGCCTACCACTTCAAGGAGGCGAAACGGCTCGCCGGAGCCGAGGCCGCCGTCGCCGTAATGAGCGGCGACTTCCTCCAGCGCGGCGAGCCCGCCATCGTCGACAAGTGGGCGAGAACCGAGATGGCGCTTTATCTGGGCGCCGATCTCGTGCTGGAGCTGCCGGTCGCCTATGCGGTGCAGCCGGCCGAATGGTTCGCGCACGGGGCGGTGTCGCTGCTGGCGGCGACCGGCCTCGTGACGCATCTGTGCTTCGGCAGCGAGGCCGGGGCGCTCGAGGCCCTGCAGCCGCTCGCGGAGCGGCTGGCGGACGAGAGCGCCGCCCTGAAGGCGGCGGTGGCTGAGGAGCTCGCCACGGGGGCGAGCTACCCCGCCGCCTTCGCCGCGGCGGCCGCGCGCACCTGCGCCGGCCCCGGCATGGACGCCGCCGCGGCGCGGGCGCTGCTAATGCAGCCCAACAACAGCTTGGGGCTGCATTACCTCATCGCGCTGCGGCGGCTGGGGAGCGGCATCGCCCCGCTCACGGTGCGACGCGAAGCCGCGGGCTACCACGACGCGGCGCCGGCCAGCGCCGCGATCGCCAGCGCCACCGCCGTGCGGGCGCTGCTGCTGGCGGGCAGCGGCGGCGTCGAAGCCGCCCGGCCGTACGTGCCGCCGCAGACGGCGGCGATTCTGGCCCGCGAATTCGCCGCCGGCCGCGGGCCCGTGACGTGGAACAGCTTTGCGCCGCAGCTGTTCCACCGGCTGCTCCTCGCTTCGCCCGAGGAGCTCGCCGCCCACCCCGAGATGACCGAAGGACTGGAATACCGGATCAAAAAAGCGCTGACCCGGATCGAAGAACCTTCGGTCGACGAGTTGCTCAAGCTGCTCAAAACGAAGCGCTACACCCATACCAAGCTGCAGCGCACGCTGCTGCATGTTCTGCTCCAGCATGACCGCGCCGCCTTATCGCCGGAGGCTTTGGCCGCGGGCCCCGGCTATTTGCGGGTGCTCGGATTCAGCGATGCCGGGAGAGACCTGCTGAAGCGGATGAAACGGACCGCCTCCCTGCCCGTCGTCACCAGAGCGGCGGGACGGAACGACCCGCAGCTTGACCTCGACCTCCGGGCTTCGGCCGTTTACGGCAACGCCATGCCGCGCCGGGCCGCCGAGAACCTGCTCCGGGATTACCGCCAGCCGCCGATTCGGCTGTGAATCAAGATTTGGGAGTCAATTCCTCCAAATAACGCAGCGCGTCGTCAACCGTTTTCACCTTGACGAGCTTCATGCCGCTGCCGATTTCGTCGGCTTTGGCCTTGGCCTCTTTATAATTGTCTTCCGGCACGAAAAATATATCCGCCTTCTGCCGCTCGGAGGCGACGATTTTAAACTGTACCCCGCCGATCGGGCCAACGGTGCCGTCCTCGGACATCGTGCCCGTGCCGGCCACCCGGTAGCCTTTGCTAAGATCTCCCGGGGTCAGCTGATTGTAAATTTCCAGTGTAAACATCAGTCCTGCGGAAGGTCCGCCGATCTGCGTGTCGGCAAAATGAACTTCCTTGTCTTTATCCTTGGGCTGGACTTTGAGTACCTCGCCGACGCTGACGCCCAGCCCCGCCTTCGGTTTTCCGTCCTGCTCGCCGATCTGCACCAGCGCAACCTGCTGCTTGATCGCTTTGCCGCCGCGCTCCAATTCCAGATCGACTTGTTCTCCTACGGATTTCCCGGACAGCGCCGCCGACAATTCTTCGAATTTCCCGATGGTTTGGCCGTTCACTTTTCGGATGATATCTCCGGGATGGAAATCTCCTTTCGGCGTTACTTCTTTGGAAAAGCCGACAATAAAAGCATATTCCGGAACGACGTCATAATCGACTCCGGCATGTTTATAAGCCGCCATGACCGCGCTCGATTGCGAGGTGCTCATATAATATTTCTGCTCGGTTTCGTATTGCTCCTGGTTACGGTCCGGCTCCTTGCGGACGATTTGCGCGTGGGGCTTGAACTCCGCCGTAATGAGCAGCGCGATGTTGGCGTAGCTGACCGACACCGTCGTCAGCATGAAGGTCCCTTTTTCCTCGGGATCCCCCGCCGGAACGCTGACCATCGGCTTTACCTCGTCCGCCGACCCCGGCTGATTGATCATATAAGGCGTCGGCATATATACGACGACATAGATCAATATAGCCAATGATATGAAATACAATCCCAGCTTGATGGCCGCCGATCGCGTTTTACGCATCGAAAAATCCCCCCTTTTTCTACCGCCCCTCTATTTCCCTTGGAGGCATGTACTCGGCTTCTATCGCATATAACTTGTACAAATCATCCATTTTCTATCGAAGAAGGTGAACCTATTGCCAAGCGAGCGCCGTACCGGCGGCAGTTTGCCGGCGACTCTGCTGTTCGGGCTAGCCGCCGTCCTGCTCGTGATCTGCATCGTTTACGCGCCGGGCGAAGCCTTCAAGGCTTCCGGCCAAGGCCTGGCCATCTGGTGGCGAATCGTATTCCCGGCCCTTCTGCCTTTTCTCGTCTTGTCCGAAATTTTACTCGCCGGCGGGTTCGCCCATGGACTCGGCGTATTCATGGAGCCGCTCGCAAGAAGAGGCTACGGGCTGCCCGGCTCGTTCGGCTGGGTGCTTCCGCTCGGGCTCACCGCCGGTTTTCCGGCTGCCGCTTCCGCCGCGGTCTCTTTGTACAAGCAAGGCAAAATAACCGCCACAGAGGCGGAGAGAATGACCGGGGCCGCCCACTTCGCCAGCCCGGTGCTGCTCGTTATCGTTGTGGCCGCGGGCTTTCTCGGCCGTGAAGAGCTTGGTCTGCTGCTGCTAGCCGTTCATTGGATCTCCGGGCTTGCCGCCGGGATCACCCTTCATTGGCTGACTCCCGGAGTGCGCTCGCGGCGAAACCGCCAAGCGGCCGGCCATCGGTCTATGGGGCCGAGGCCGTCCGTTTCCCGACTTCGCCTCGCCGTCCGGGAGATGGAAGCGGCCCGCGAAGCCGATGGCCGCGGGTTCGGCAAACTGCTTGGCGACTCCGTGGCCGCCGGGGTGCAAACGTTAATGACGACCGGCGGATACATGCTTATTTTTGCGGTCGTCATTCATGTCCTCGCCTCCGCACTTCCGGACTTTATCCCCTCGTTCTCCATCGCCGGATTGCTTGAAGCCCATCTTGGAGCTTATGCGGTGTCACAGCTCTCCATGCCTCCGGCAATTGTTTGCGCCTTGCTTGGGGCGATCCTTGGCTGGAGCGGAATCTGCGCATTCCTGCAGGTACGCGCGCTGCTGCGGCCGGCCGGGATCGGCAGCCGTCTTTTTATCATCAGTCGTCTTATCCATGGAGCCTACGCCTATGTATTGACTCTAGTGCTATGGCGTCCCCTGTCACGATGGTTTCCCGGGGCTCTTCCCGCTGCCGCGGAGCTGCAAGCCCCCGGAGTCTCGCACGGAAGCTTCTTCTCTTTCCCTCTCCCCGATTGGGGATTGATCGGCCGGTTTGTCGGAATTCAATTCTGGCTGCTTCTGGCGCTCATCGCCGGACTTACAGTATTATCCCTGTTATCAACCGGCGGAAAAAGCCGTTCCCGCTAATTCCGCCTACTGACGGAGCAAGCGCCGAGGTGCTTGCTTCAGCTATATTTTTGCTTAAGCGCCTTCTCCACTTCGAACGGAACCAGATCGCTGACATCGCCATTGAAGTAAGCGATCTCTTTGACGACACTGGAGCTTAAATAAGAATATTTCGGATTCGTCATCATAAAAATCGTTTCCACATCACTATTCAACTTCTGATTGGTCGAAGCAAGCTGCAGCTCGTATTCGAAATCCGTTACCGACCGGATTCCCCTTACGATGACATGGGCTTGCTTATGATTCATATAATTCACCAGCAAATCGCGAAAGCTGTCTACTTCCACATTAGGCAAATGGCCGGTAACCGATCTCAGCAAATCTTTCCGTTCTTCTACCGTAAACAGCGGGTTTTTGCTTAAATTGTTCAGCACCGCTACGATCAGCTTGTCAAACTGGCGCGACGCCCGCTGAATAATGTCCATATGCCCTTTGGTTACCGGATCGAAGCTTCCGGGATAGACCGCGATGCGCGGTGTTTTAAACTCATGTTCCATGTTAGTCCTCCCCGCCCGGTTCTTCGCCCGGACTCGTTTCTGTATCTTCATTGTTGTAGCGGTAAATGGAAATGGCCGTTTCGCCGTACTGCGCCTTGCGCATTTCTGTAAACCGACCGAAACTCTCCGGGTAAACGAAGGATGATTCGTATTCCAAAACCACGGTTGCTTTCTCATTGAGGAGCTGCAGGCTGCTCATTGTCTCCATCAGCTTCTCCCCGTGCTTCAGCCGATACGGCGGGTCGAGGAACACCAGATCGAAGGCCGTCCCCCGTTTGGCGAGCGCCTTTAACGCACGCTCCGCATCGTTTCTGTAAACTTCGGCTTTATTCTCCAGGCCCGTCGCTTTTAAATTGGCGCGAACCACTTCTATACTTTTGTGTTCCTGATCGATGAACACTGCCTTGTCCATACCGCGGCTAAGCGCTTCAATGCCGAGCCCGCCGGTACCGGCGAACAAATCCAGCGCGGCACCCCCATCGAAATAAGGCCCAATCATACTGAACAAGGCTTCCTTTACCTTATCCGTGGTAGGTCTTGTCCCCATGCCGGGAACCGACTTTAGCGCTCTTCCCCGGGCGCTGCCCGAAATTACTCTCATGCATTCTTTCCTTCCTTTCGCCAAATGCCTGTCGATATCGTACCATAATCGCCTGGAGATTGAAAAACCGAATTCGCATAAGAATTTGGCGCAGGATGTATAAACCGGCAAAGATCGGACAACACTTGAACTATCGACATCACAAATGTCGTAGACAACCGCGGAGAAGACTTACGTTTCCCCATAAGCTCTTCGTCCGGTTTCTCCTCTCCCATGATGGGCGTCCCGGAAGGGGCGCCCGGACAAAAGCTCTTGTGGCCAGGAATTTCTACAAGGGCTTTTGTCCTTTTTTTATATTTGATGACCAAATTCACCGACACTACCTGAAATCTTCGTCGAACACTTAAAAAACCACTCATAAGAGTGGCCATAAATTGATATTGCTTCGTGGTCTTCCTATCTCTCACAAGGCCATATGTGCGTCTGGTAATGATTGAAGTATATGAAGACTGGTTAGAAGAGTTACTTGTTTTTTCATAAAAAGAAATGACCGCCCTCCTACAAAAGAAAGCGGTCATTTCTATTAGCTATCACTTAAAGCCGTCGGCCCTCTTGAGCTGCCATATTTTATGGAGTCAAATCAACACCGGCTGGGCGATCAGGCCGCGCTGCAGGTCCAGTTCTTTTTTTACGCTGTTGAATACGTCCTGCAGGGATGACCCCCAGACCAGGTTCTCCTGCTTTAAATAGGATTTCACTTCGGAGCAGCTGTGGTCGAAAGTGTCCAGGTAAGGGCTGCCGTTCAGCTCTAAATGCTTCCTGGCCTGCTTGATCAGGGATATATATTCATGGTAGAGTTCAATTTGTACGATTTTGGCCTCGGGAGAAAGCTTGGACCAGGCGAAGGCGCCGCCTTCCACGCATTCCGACGAACCCGGAACATACTCAATGCCGGAATGAACGAGAATAAAACTGTGAACCCGGCTCTCCAGCGACTTATAGCGTTTCTTCAAAAGTTCAATCGACTCCATAAATACGCACTCCTTTCTAGAGCGATCTTTACGAAGAAAATGCGAGATTTTTCATGGTCGCAATAATTCTAATATGTTTAGTATAAGCCTTTTCCAAATTAAAGTATATAAATTATTTACAAAAACGTAACTTTTAGATGAAAATTTATCATAGCGAAAAAGCTCTCACGGCTATCGGTGAGAGCTTTTTGATAAACCTATTGAGAGGCTCAAGAGGCAGACCGGGGCAAATAGATAATAACTATAACCCTATCACTGTAGCGGAAAAGGCAATGGGGCCCCTGACGAAAATCTGGTTGGCATCTCCAGGTTCAGGTTCAACGGCTAATTGATAAGTTTGCAAACCCGGAATCGCTCCATCTATTGCCATGACACTTACAATCTGATTTGTAATAGTATTTAATGCGAGGTCAATTTCACTTGTTGCGCGATAGATTTCCACTCCGTTTCTGAAAATAATAACATTAAAGGTGGGATTCCCCTCCGCATCATTCGTGAATATCCCGATATTCCCCTTCAACTCCACTCTTGCATTGAAAGATGCCGGATTTGCAGGATCGATGAATACAGCCACTCTCGCTATTTCTCTCCCTCCGATTAACTCTATTCCAGGCAGCATATTTGCCGAAGTATATGTCGCATCATAGCCGAGGATCGACGCCATCACTTAACAACTCCCTTCAAAGTTATGCTACATCGTATTCAAAAGAATAGAATCAGTATAGACAGATTCATAGCGGCTGCAATACATTTTAGATAGGGTCCGAAATCATAGAAAGCTTGAGCGCGATTAAGTCAAAAACTCCACCCTGCATGGGCGGAGTTTCCGTCGTTTGTGCCGATTATTCCATAATTTTGTCCGGATCGGCCACTTTTTCGATTTTGTGTTCGACCTTTTTTTCGCTGCCGAGGTAATATTTCTCCACCGGCTTCAAATCATCGTCAAGGGTATAAACCAGCGGAGTTCCGGTCGGGATATTGAGATCGACAATCTGCTCGGCGCTCATGTTTTCCAAGTATTTGATCAGCGCCCGCAAACTGTTGCCGTGCCCGGCGATGATAACTTTTTTGCCGGCGAGAATTTGCGGTTTTATTTCTCTCTCCCAGTAATCCTCCACCCGGACAATCGTTTCTTTAAGGCTTTCCGTGAGCGGAATATATTGATCCGGCACATCTCTGTATTTTGGATCATTGCGGGGATAACGCTCGTCTTCTTTCGTCAGCGCCGGAGGGAGAACATCATAGCTTCTGCGCCACTTTAGAACTTGCTCCTCCCCGTATTTCTGAGCCGTGGTTAGCTTGCTTAATCCTTGCAACGCCCCGTAATGGCGCTCATTAAGCTGCCATGTTTTGTGGACGGGGATCCAGAGCAGATTCATGGCGTCCAGGATAAAATACAGCGTTTTTATCGCCCGTTTCAGGTAGGAAGTATAGGCTATATCGAACGCGAACTTTTCTTCCTTCAGCAAAATTCCCGCTTCCTTCGCTTCCCGAACCCCCTTCTCGGATAGATCGACATCGGTCCAGCCCGTGAACAGGTTGGATTTGTTCCATTCGCTTTCGCCATGTCTGATAAGTACGAGTTTAAACAATGGATTTGTCACCTTCCCTTTCGTCCATTATCAAGTTACGCTTCCACATTATAGGCAATTGTATTCCTCGCCGGGCCTGATGAATGCATATCCTTAATTTTACCGGGCAACATAACCATGGATTTACATCCAAGAAAATTAAATCCGCCATAGAGGAGGCTATTGTAACCATGTTCAACAACCCATCCCAGCAAGTCCGGGAGATCGAGCAGTTGACGAGACAATTGGAGCAAACGACGCGTCAGGCGACCATGATGTATCAACAATTGCTGGAACAAGAAAAGCAAAATGCGGTCCAACTGGAGCAAATCGTCCAGCGCGAACGCCAGGCGGCCCAAACGATCCAAACCGCCCTGCAAGGCCATCAAACCGCCATGCAGCAATATCATCAGATCGCCCAATTGGCCGGCCAAATCGAGCAGTACGCCACCTCCCAATCAAGCGGCTTCGGTACCGCCGGCGAGTTCAGACCGCCGATCGGCATCCGCCCGGTAGGCGGACAAAGCTTCGGCCAAGCGGGAATGAGCCAGTCCGGTTACGGCCAATCCGGTATGGGACAGTCCGGTATGGGACAGTCCGGTATGGGGCAATCCGGTATGGGGCAATCCGGTATGGGGCATTCGGGCTTCGAGTCGCGCGGTTACCAGTAAGCCGACGCCGTTTCTCCCGCGAAATAATCGGAGGCCGTCCCGAAGGGGCGGCTTCTTTACAAATCAAAGGACACTCTTATTTATACCCAAATGAATAGGGGCTTTTATCCTCTCCGGATATTCCATCTATGGTATAATTGGAAATTATGACGATAGGTGGAGGAATTCATGAGCAAGGTAATGATCTTTATTTTTTTGTCATGGCTGACGGGGAATCCGCTCATCGCCATTCTGATTCTGCTCCTGATTGTATATTTCCTTGACCGGCGGTTTGTCGGACTGTTTCCGAGCGTATCCAAGCCGTTCAAAAGGCAGCGCCGCGTCTCCAAGCTGCGGCAGCAATTATCGCTCAATCATTTCGACGTTTCCGCCAAACGCGAACTGGCCGGCTTGCTTCTTGACAAGAAGAAATTCAGAGAGGCGCTCGGGCTGCTGGAGGAAGTTCAGCCTTATTCCGAATCATCGGCGGAATTTTGGGATGATCTCGGCACGGCGATGATTGGAGTCGGCCGGCTCGAGGAAGGCGAAGGGCATATTTTACACGCACTGAGCATAAATGAGCGCGTCCGGTACGGCCAGCCTTACCTGCACTTGGCTACGGCTTTCCGCGAGAAGGATGCGCAGAAGGCGCTCGAATATGCCGCCAAGTTCGGCGAGATCCAATCCTCTTCCAGCGAAGCCTGCTATTTGCTCGGCAGCCTCTATCAATCGCTGGGCCGCAAGGATGATGCCAAACTCGCATTGAAAGAGTCGATCGCCGTCTACCGCAGCCTGCCGAAATATAAGAAGCGGCATGAACGGAAATGGGCGGTACGCAGTTATTTTAAATCGATGACTTTATAGTTCCGCCCAGGCAATTTCCAAAAAAAATCGCGGGCTCCCTCCGGTATGGAAGGAACCCGCGATTTTTTATTTATAATTTATTCTTCCTCTTCGGCTTCGTAAAGGCACCGGAAACGCTCTTCGCCGCCCCCGTCGGGGATAAATCCTTGCACGGTAAAGCCGATATTGCGAAAAAAGTCGGCCCCGTCCTCATCGGTAACGGCCGTCACCGCCTTCGGCTTAATGAGCAGCAGCGTCTCCATGATCAGGCCGCGGCCATAGCCTTTGAGCCGGTCCTCGGGATGAACCGCGAGATGCAAAATCTCCAGCGTGTTATCCGAGTTCGTTCTAGCGCCGATCAGCCCGACCCATTCTCCTTCGTCCTCATAGCCGTATAGCGCAGCGCCGCCCCCGGTACGATACAGCTCCCACGCTCGGTCCTCAAGCTCGGGCTCGAAGCCCACGGCGTACTCCATCAGTTCGGAAAGCGCCGCATCCGGGGGAAAAGTTGTCACTTGTTTCAGCAAAAAAGCCGCCCCCTCAGTTTTTCTTCTCGATGACCTCTGTCCGCCCGTCGTCATAGCCGACCACCACGGTCTGGGCGATATCGACGAACAGTCCGTGATCAACCACACCCGTCATCATTTTCAGTTCATGACTAAGCTGCGCTGGAAACTCGATGCTGCCGAATGCGGCGTCGGCGATATAGTTGCCGTTGTCGGTAACGTAAAGCCCGCCGTCCCGCATCCGCATCGCAAAATCGATATCGTACCGGTTCCGCAATTGTTCAAGCGTCCATTCATAACAAAACGGAACTATCTCGATCGGCAGCTTGAACTGCCCGAGCCGGGCTACCATTTTGCCAATGTCGGCAATGACAATGAAGCGGTCGCTGTTGATCGCCACCAGCTTCTCGCGCAGCAACGCGCCCCCGCCGCCTTTGATTAAAGCCATGTCGGGATCCACTTCGTCGGCGCCGTCGATCGCGATGTCGAGCCGCTTCACTTCCGAAGACTTTATAAGCGGAATATCATATTTCGCCGCCAGCTCCTCCGATGCTTTGGAGGTAGCGATCGCCTTGATCTTCAGCCCCTCCGCGACCCTTAATCCGATCTTCTCGATTGCATAATAAGCCGTAGAGCCCGTCCCAAGGCCGACGATCATACCGTCCTCAACCCATTCGGCTGCACGGTATCCGGCCGCTTGTTTTGCATTCATCTGTTTATGCCTCCCGGAAATGCCATCTTTAATCCAGCTAATATCATACCAAAAACGTTGCAAAAAAAGAACAGCGGCTCCTGCGGCTGCACTTCAGCCGCAAGATCCGCCGTTTGAGATTCATCGGTTCTCGATAAAATTCCGTATCCCCTCGAAGGATATATCCTCCACCGCTTGTCCGTTGACAAAAACGGTCGGCGTTCCGTCCACGCCATGATTCTCGGCGATCATGAAATCTTTCTTCACATTAGCGATATATGTCCGCCCGTCCAAATCCTGTTCAAATTGCTTCAGATCGGCTTCCGGGATCTTCTCTTTCACGAGCTGCACGATGAAATCCCGGTTCGCCCACTCCTCTTCCTTATGTCCTTGATTTTGCATCATTAGATCAAAATACGTCCAGAAATAATCCTGATTCTGCTGGAATAGACTTTCCCCGGCCAATGCGGCCAGGGTGGAGTCCGGAGACAGGAATGGAAAGTCGACGTAATAATATACCGCTTTCCCGGTATCCAAATACTCCCGCTTCAGTTCGGTCAGCACCTCATCCTTCCAGCGCTTGCAGGCCGGACATTTGTAATCGGCGAATTCGACGATCGTCACCGGAGCGTCCGGGTTGCCGAGGTAGGGCTGATGCGCCTCGTCGAAGCCTTGCGGAACCTCCCCTGCGTCGACCTTTGCCAAATCGGGATAGAGCGCCTCCTTGCTCCCTTCCGAGGCGAATCTCGCCACCAGCAGGATGACGATCAGAACCGCCGCGATTCCGACCAGCCACCATATCCCCGAAGTTTTCTTTTTATTCACCTGACGACTTCCTCTCAAATAAAGAAAAGTAATAATTTGCTATTATAGGAGGGCGTCAGGAAAGAAAGCTAGGAGAAAAATCACGGACAAAATTTTAGCCTTGATGCACCGGGCGCGGTGCCTTCGTTTTCTTGCCTCTGCCTTCGCCGGATTCCGGTTTGACCATGAACAGAAGCAGGATGACGCCGATGAGCGCTACGGCTCCAATGACGATAAACATCAACATATGGCCGGCGTGAACCAGTACCGAAATGACCGGGGGACCGAGCGACACCCCGATAAACCGCATGCTGCTGTATATCGAAGTAATGGTCCCGCGCAGCTCCATCTCGACGCCTTCGGTGATGAGCGCATCCGAGCTGGGAAGGACGATGCCGATGCCGACTCCGGAAACAATCAGGCAGGCGATCACAAAATAAATATTATTGAACAGACTGATGCCGAAAAAAGCGCCCGTGGCGAGCACCAATCCGATCACGCCGCACCATTTCATCAGTTTTTTGTTCTTGCCGATCTTCTTGCCGGTCAAATAAGAAGCCAGGCAAAGCGCCGCCAGAGGAATCGCCAGTACGAGTCCTTTGACAACGCCGTCTAGCCCGTGCTTTTTCTCAAGCTCGTCGGACAAGTAAAACAACACCCCAAACAACAGGAACATGCAGATCCCGCCGATGATAAAAATCGCGTACAACCAGCGCCCCTTCTCGGCAAATACCGATTTTAACGATTGAAGAAATTCCTTTATCGGTTTGGCCTCTTCCCGTTTCGGTTCCTTGACCATAAAACCGACCAGCACGATCGAGATCAGGCACAGCGCGGGTATGGCCAGAAACGGTGCATACCAAAACCACGCCCCTCGTACACGCCGTGTAGAAAAGCTTGCGCTCCGCCTCACGGGTGTAAATCCGGTCCGATCCGTCATAAATCAGCACGGCGTCAAACTCTACGCCTTTGGCCAAATAAGCCGGAATAATGTGGATCCCCTTTTCGAACGACAATGTCGTCTTCTTGATCAGCTTTACCGGAAGCTCGGCGGAGAACGCCTCGTACGCGCTCAAGCTCTCGGCCGCCGTTTTGCAGATGACCGCGATCATCTCGTAGCCTTCCGCCCGCAGCGCCGCGATATCCCGGGAAATCCGGCCGTGAAGCTCGGCTCTGTCCCTCGCCAGGATCACCTCCGGCTTATCGCCTTCCCGGTTAAACGGAACGATCGCCTCGCCGCCGGGAATCATGCCCCGCGTAAATTCCACGATTTCCCGGGTGGAGCGGTAGCTCTGCACCAGGGTGATCTGCTCGCTCTCACCCGCTCCGTACAGATCGGTCAGAGCGTTCGATTGCTGAAGGACCGATGCATGCGCGTAGATCGCCTGATTGAGATCACCGAGCGCCGTCATGCGGGCGCGCGGAAACAGCCGCTTGAGGAAATAAAGCTGAAAAGGCGAATAGTCCTGGGCTTCGTCGATAATCACATGCCGGATCGCCGTATTCGAGCGGAAGCCCAGAATCAGCTCCTTCAAATAGAGAAACGGAGTGGCATCTTCGTAAAACAATTCCCCCGCGGAAATTTTACGCAGCGTTTGCTCGCAGATTTCGTCCCATTCGCTTGGCAGCTCGCCGGAGCCCAGCTCCTTGATCAATTCCGGCCCTTGAAAGAGCTGCCGGTACAATTGGGTCACATCCACAAAGCGCAGGGACTTCACCCATTTACGGAGCGGCTTCAACCTATCGCTGACGACCATTTTGGCCAGGATTGTTTTCTCTTCTTCATATTCGTTGAAAAGATCGTCCTTCCCCCGCCGCTTCCGGCGCATGCGCTGGTAAGCCCGCTGGTAATCCTCCGTATCCAGGAGCCCGATTTGCTCCTCGACCCACGGCTCGTTCAGCTCATTCTTGCCGAAGGCGGCAAGCTCCTTAAGCAGCCAGTCTTTCAGCAATTCGCAGCGGTTTGCGAGCCGGATAGCGGGATCAAAGGCATAGAAGGCTTTCGCAATCGCCTCCGCACCGATCACTTCCTTGCCTTGAAAACGGAGCGGTTTGAATTTCATACCTTTGCGTTCGAGCAGCTCCTTGTACCGGTTAAAGATATCGAGGAAATCCGAGGACGATTTGAAGCGGATCCCGCTGATCCGGGCGTCATAAGTCTCGTCCTCCCCGCCGGAGAGCACGTATTCCATCTGGATGAACGGATCCTCAAGCTGGAATTCCCGGCCCAGCCGGTGCTCCAAATATTCCTGAAACGTGGTTTGCAGCATGTTCTCTTCGCCTAGCTCCGGCAGCACCGTGGATACATAGCTGTTGAACATCGGGTTCGGCGAGAAAAGGATCATCTGATCGGCTTGCAGCGTGTCGCGGTGCTTGTAAAGCAGATAGGCGACCCGCTGCAGCGCGGCGGATGTTTTCCCGCTCCCCGCCGCCCCTTGTACGATCAGCATGCGGCTCTTGTCGTCGCGGATAATCCGGTTCTGTTCCCGCTGGATCGTCGCCACGATGCTCTTCATCTGGGCGTCCGAGCTGCGGCTGAGCACCTGCTGCAGCAGCTCGTCGCCGATCGTCATTCCGGTGTCGAACATCACTTTGATCTCGCGGCCGCGAATGACAAACTGCCGTTTGAGCGACATCGTCCCTTCGATCGTCCCCGACGGCGTCTCGTAAGAAGCCGGACCCGGGACGCTGTCGTAGTATAGATTGGAGATCGGCGCCCGCCAGTCGTAAATAAGAAAAGAATCGCCCCCCTCATCCAGCAGCGAGGCGATACCGAGATAGATCGCTTCCTCTTCTTGTCCTTCCTCGGCGAAATCGATCCGCCCGAAATACGCCGATTGCTTCAGCCTTTTCATCTTGCCGAGCTCTTTCGAGGCGAACAGGTGTCTTTTTTCCCGCTCCGACAAGACCTGGGATTGCTGGCGCAGGCTTGTCGACGTTTCGCCCAAGTCATCCGCTTCACTGAAGTTGATCGTCACCTCGTCCCAAAACTCTTTCCGCATGGTGACGACATCTCCTCGCACATGGCCAACCTCTTTTTCCAGCCGGGAAATATTGTCCTCGATCCGGTCCGCCACAATTTCCACGCGCCGCTGTTCTTCCTGCCAAACGTTATCGTTTCCGCTCACTGTGATCGCTCCTCTTGTATATCCTACTTTTCCGCTCTTAATGCATTAACCGAAAATGACTATTGACAATGAATTTCATTTGTGATATAATCCATTTAGGATATTTACAATTAATTATTTATATTTTACAGTGCATGTTCTATTCTATCCATTCTATGCCCCAAATTCAATCCTTAATTTATTTTTTATTATGCACATGAATCCGTATTTACGAATGATTCAAACCATAAATTGAAAGTCCTGCCTTCTGGCAGGACTTTTTTAGATTTACGCTTCCCCCGTTGAATCACAATGATCAGCCAGCCGGTTTAATCGTTCCAATTGATGGCCGTATTCGTACATCTGGGCCGAAACGATCGACAGGCGCAGAATCCCTTTGCGCTGGAGCGCGTAACGGTCGAGCATCCCGCGCAAGAACTCGTCGTTCTCCTGCTCGAATTGTTCGGCTTCCAGCGAGTTCGGCTTCAGCTTGTCGTCAAATTTCAGCATAATATGTTCGTGGAATTTAATCAGTTTTTCCAAATGCTGATCGAATTCCTCGTTAAGCTCCGGAGTCCGCACCGCCTGAAAATAATGCTGCTCCACCGCCTCCAGCACATCATAACCGGCCCGCAGCGTGGTGAGCATCTGCTTATAGACGACAAGCTGCCGGCTTTGGCTGAATTTCGGCGTTTTCAGCTTCTTCTGGTCTTCCTCCATCAGCTTGTACTTATCGACGAGCGAGTTGATCGTATCCTCCAGCTTGCGCTTCTCGCCGCGGAACACCGATTCCTTGATCTCATCGGAGACCGCCGTTCGCATAAGCAGCGACAACTGATCGAACGTTCCGCGAATTTGCTTGATGTATTGCACTCTCGGCTTTGGCGGAAACAGGGCAATGTTAATGACGAAAGCCGACAGAATGCCGATGAGGCTGAGCGCAAACCGGTTAAGGGCGAACTCCCATTGTCCGGATGCTTCCATGACGCCTACGACCGTAACGAGCGTGATCCCGATCGTATCCCCCATTTTCAATTTAAGACAGATCATGATGACAATAATGCAGACGAGCCCGACGGCGATCGGTTCATTAGAGAACAGAATCCCCCCCAGCATCGCCAATATGGCGCCCAAAGTGTTGGTTTGCAATTGGTCGATCAAGTATCTCCATGACCGGTAAATCGACGGCTGCATCGCAAAAATCGAGGCTACCGCAGCGATGACCGGAGAAGATAAATTCAACCAGCTCACCAGGTATAAAGCCAGTGTTACCGCCACTCCGGTCTTCAGCATTCTAGCGCCAAACGTCACGACAAATTCCTCCTGTTAAACTCTCGCTTATGTTATTTTTACCCGAATTGAAATGATTCTCCACATTTGGTCAAGACTAAGACAATGTAAGGCCCAAATTATTCTAAACGAAGAGGTGGAAAAAGTCTATGAAACAGCTAAAAGGTCTTGCCGCAAGCGGTTTGGCATTCATCCTTGCCTTGGCTCCCGTCGCTGCCGGCGCCGTTTATGCCGGGGCACCCCAGGACACTCAGATCAAGCAAACCCCGGAAGCAACCAAGGACCCTAATGCCAAACATCACCATCCACGTCATGTCCATGGCGGGCACATAGTGAAGGATACGGCCGCCTTGCTCGGCGTTCCGCCTAAAAGCATTGTCGAGCAGTTGAAACAGGGGAAATCCCTGCTGCAAGTCGTGCAGACGACAAAGGGCTGGAGCGAGGACGAATATCTAAAGAAGCTGACGGAGAAGGCGTCCCAAAATATCGATCAGGCCGTCGCCGAAGGAAAGATCGATAAGGAAAAAGCCGCTAAAATCAAAGCCGATCTGCCGGAGAGACTAAAAAAAATGATTCACCGCACCTGGAAGGACAAGTCGCCCGGTCATCCGACCATCGAATACCATACGAACCATATCAATTGGGCAAACCCTTAAATTTATGTCATAAGGACCGGTTCGAATTGGTTGCTTTATAAGAAATAGCGCCCGGTTGGGCGCTATTATTTTGCCTAATTACTACAGACCAGGTGTTCCCGCGGTTTATTTTTCGTTCGACGCCGGTTTCGGCAGCTTCTTGCCCGTTCCGACCGGAACCTCCAAAATATCGAGCAGGAACATAAACACCGGTACGCCGACGATCAGCCCCCAAACCCCGAAGAAATGCTCCGCGACAAGCAGAACCAGGAACGTGTAAAAGATCGGCAGATGCGTCTTGTTCGACATGAATTTCGGATTGAGGAAATACGTCTCCACCGCATGAACTACGGCGATCATAATCAGCACATAGACGATTTTGATCAATCCGCCGATTTTGAACGCGATCGCACAGAGCGGAATCAGCGAAATGATGACGCCCATGACCGGAACGAGACCGAGCAGAAAGATCATGATCGACAGGGCGAACAGGTTCGGGAATCCGAAAATCCACAGAAAAATCGTGGAAAGCACTGAATTGACCAGCGCGATCAAAAATTGAACCTCAATGACTTTACCGAACGAGGAGACGAATTTTTTGCCGAAATATTCAAGCTCCACAAACAGAAACGATGCCCGGCTGGCTTTGAATTTCGCGGTAAAATTCGTCACCTTTTCTTTCTCCAGCAGGAAAAACAGGCTGAGGACGATGGCCACAAACAAATTCAGGCTCCATTTGCCGATATCGGATATGGTGCTGACCAGAAAATTGAATCCGCTGTCGATATATTTGGACAGGTCTATATCTTTTAACGATTCCACCAGGAAATTCAGAATGATATTGTCCGGCAGATTGGACGGAGGATTATCGTAAAATGAAATGACTTGGTTCACCAAATCAGTCAGTTCGGTAATAAATACCGGAAGGTAATAATAAATGGCGAAGACGAGCAGCGAAATCATAACGACGTAAATGAAGAGGACGATAATTTTCCTGTTGATACGGACGACTTTATTCACATTCCGGGAAATAAAATTGTTCAACCGGTTGATGAGATAGGTCAGAATAAACGTGATGAGGATCATATTGAGCATGCTGCGCGAATAATACAGCACCAATACCGCCACGATCAGGGCGAGTACCCTGCGGAAACCAGGGATTTGAAACAATTCTTTAAAAAACGTCATTATAAGCAACCTGCTCCCTTTATGTATAGACTTGAAAATCCTATAGTTTCATCTTAAGCGAGCGGGAATATGAAAAGCAAGTGATCACAGCTTGTTCGAACCCGGTTATTTTCAACTTTATCGCAACGCAGCTTTACAGTTTCTTCGCGGGCCTGCGCGTTCTTGCATTTTTTCCAGATCATGCATATAATCTCGTGTAATTACGTAATGAATCTCTCGAACGACGATGACGGAGAAAAGTACAAGGATGCGTCCAGACAGGGACGGCGGTGCCGGAGATTGAGAGCACCCCGCTGGAGCCGCGCCGCGGAAGTTCGCTCCCGAGTCGATTCCTGAACCCCGCCAGGGAAATAGGGAACTCCGGCCGCACACCGTTATCCGTGCTATAAGCCGAGAAACTGAAAGGTTGTCTAACAAGGGTGGTACCGCGGTAACCCCGTCCCTTGACAGACAACCTTTTTCTTGTTTTTGGGCCTGCAAATCAAATTTATTTTAGGAGTGATTTACAATGAGCCAGCCTTTGGAGGAATTGCGGGAAAAATTGGACGGTATCAATCAACAGCTGTTGGTATTGCTGAACGAACGCGCGGAAGTCGTCCGCCGGATCGGGGAAATCAAAGAAAAACAAGGGGTTCCGAAGTTCGATCCCGTGCGGGAAAGAGAAATGCTCGAAGAGCTCGCCAAGCGCAACCCCGGACCGTTCAAAAACGCGGAGGTCAAGCATATTTTTAAGGAGATTTTCAAAGCATCGCTGAATCTCCAGGAGGAGGACCACAAACGACAACTGCTGGTCAGCCGCAAGAAACAGCCGGACAATACGGTAATCGACGTCAATGGCACCCTGATCGGCGGAGCGGCGCAGGTCATGATCGCTGGGCCTTGCTCCGTGGAATCGTACGAGCAGCTGCGCGCAGTCGCGTCCGCCTTAAAGGATGCGGGTATCAAAATCATGAGAGGCGGGGCCTTCAAGCCGCGGACCTCCCCTTACGATTTCCAGGGCCTCGGTGAAGAGGGCTTGAAAATGCTGAAGGAAGTCGCGGATGAGTTCGGCCTCTCCATAATCAGCGAAATCGTGCATCCGGGCCATATCGCGCTGGCGGAGAAGTACATCGATATCATTCAAATCGGGGCCCGGAATATGCAAAATTTCGAGCTGCTGAAAGCGGCGGGCGAAGCGAGTATTCCCGTGCTATTGAAGCGGGGCATCGCCGCCACGCTCGAGGAGTTCATTCATGCCGCCGAATATATCGTGGTCGGCGGAAATTCCAATGTCATGCTGATTGAACGCGGCATCCGTACCTACGAAAAATGGACGCGCAACACGCTGGATATTTCCGCTGTGCCGCTCTTGAAACAGGAAACCCATCTGCCCGTGCTGGTTGACGTCAGCCATTCGACGGGACGTAAGGACATCCTGCTTCCTTGCGCCAAAGCCGCTCTCGCCGCCGGCGCCGACGGGGTCATGGTCGAGGTTCACCCCGAACCGCAAGTCGCTTTGTCCGATGCCGCCCAGCAAATCGATATTCCGCAATTCCAAACGCTTTGGGACGGCATCAAGAGGTCGGGCCTGTTCACGGAGTAGATGGGAACTTAGCTTTAGGTTACAAGATTACAGCCGGAACAATACGGGCTGCACGCAGACCGGTTTGGACACTTCGGCCGTGCGCCCGGTAAATTGCAATCGGCCGCTTTCCCGGTCGACCCGGAATAATACGAGATTGTTCGAATCGCGGTTGGCTACGACCAGATAATCGCCGCCCGGCGTCAGCGCGAAATGGCGGGGATGGCCTCCTTCAGTCGGTACATGTTCGACATAGGCTAGCTCCCCGTCCTCCTGAATCCGGAATTGAACGATGCTGTCGTGGCCGCGGTTCGACCCGTACAAATACCGTCCGTCCGCGGAGATGGCGATTTCCGCGGTCGTATTCTCGCCGGTGAAATCGTCGGGGAGCGTAGACAGCGTGGACAGCGGGGTCAAGCGGCCTCCGGCTTCATCGTATTCGTACGCCGTAATCGAATTCCCGACTTCATTGATCGAATATACAAATTTCCCTGCCGGATGAAACGCCAGATGCCGCGGTCCGGAGCCCGGTGGAGTCATGGCGTCGCCTCGAGGAATCAGCTTTCCGGCGGTGCGGTCGATTTCATAAGTCCGGACGAGGTCTAGTCCGAGATCCGCAACCAGCATGTAGCGGTCATCCGGGCTGAACTGCGCAGAATGAGGGTGCGGGCGGTCCTGTCTGACAGGGTCCGCCCCGTGTCCTTCATGCTGCCGTTCATCCGTTAGCAAGGCGGGTTGTCCGTCCTCGGACAGCTTGATCAGCCCCACATTTCCGCCATGATACCCCGACACCGCAGCAAACTTGCCCGCGTGATCGATTTGAATATGCGAGGTCGAGGGGCGGATCGTGCGAATTCGGTTTAACTCCGCCAAGGTCCCTTTGGCCGGTACGATCCCTAACGAGACGATCTCCCCGGTTCTTTCCCCGTCCTCTGTCTTCGTTTCCGAAATGGCGTACAACTTGCCGCTTTCGGCCTGCACATTGAGAAATGTCGGATTTTTCATTCCCGATGCGGCATCCAGCCGGCGAAATTGCTCCGCTTCAACATCCAGTTCATATACGTAAACCCCGGGATCCGCCGTTTCGGCGTACGAGCCGATAAACAGCAGCAGGCGTTCTTTTGTTTGCGACAAGATCGTTGCCTCCTTTGAATAATCACAATTTCCCTTATATTTTTCCTTAATTCCGGAAAAAAGTCCAGCCGAGCCGCTAAAAATTTGTTTAAAGTTTTAAATGAATCCTCTACACAAAAGCGCAAAAATATGGTATACTGCAAGCGCTTCCACAACATCATCTAAAGGGGGAATTTGGAATGATGAATGTCGGATCGGAGAAAAAAGACGTGTATGAGGACCTAAACCCGCATGACACGTATTTCTTCAAAATCGGGGCTCATGGGCTGGTCTGTTTCCATGGCAGAAATTACAGTATAAAACAGAGACTCTCTGCCGAACAAACCTCGAAGCTCGTCTCGGACCCCTCGTTTTACCGCATCAGCACCAACTGCTACGTCAATCTGTCTAAAATCTCGGAAATCCGCGATAATGTGGTCATGTTCCGCGATGAAACGCACGGTATCAAAACAATCCATGTTCCCAGACGAAACCTGGAGCAGATCAAGCGCCTGCTTCCGGATTCGAGCCGACGGAGATCGCAGGAGATCGACCAAGTCGGTTAAGCTTCACCGGCAGCCAAGCAGTGCCGAGAAGCAAAGGAAAAGCAGCCGGGGTACGAATGAACGTACCGTAACGGCTGCTTTTTCCATGAGCAGACTTTATTTCAGATACAAACGGGAGGTCTCTTCCCAAATCTCGCCCGGAGCAAGGCTGAACAGCCCGATTTCTTCTGCGGGCAGATCGGACTTCGGCGCATTGACGAGATTGATTTGCGGCTCGGGACAGAAGAATCCTTCCGTCGCCCCGTTATTCCAGATCATCCATTGCTTGTAGGAGGTCCCCACATCGTACACCAGCGTGGCGCCGAGTTTCTCGTCGGTCAGTTCCATCCGGTTTCTGCCGTTTTGCGCCACCGCCGTGTAATGATTGTCCATGGAAGCATAGAAAGGATATACCCCTTCCCCCTTCAGCTTCAGTTCATCCTCGGTCAGCGGCTGATAGGAACCTGTCGGAAGCATACGCGGACTCATTTCCCAGCGTTCGCCGATCGTCAGCTTCACTTTGTAATCCTTCGCTTCGCTTCCCGGAGCAAACGGAGCGTTCACCGCCGTATGGAAGGCAATAAGGCATGGTATTTCCTTGTCCCCGTCGTTCTTGACGAACAGATGCTGGGACAGCCCGTTGTCGCTCAGCTTATAGGTCAGTCTGACCGTAAAGCGGAAAGGCAAATATTGAAATGCGGGATGCTGTTCGTCAACGGCTGCTTTCACCGTAACATAGCTTTCCAGCTTCGTTTGCCCGAAATCCTCTACCTGCCAGCCGGCCGTATGTAAAAATCCGTGCAGATGATTGTTCGTTGCGGCTTCATTCACCGGGAAACGATACACTTCCCCCTTCCAAGGGAATAGTCCGTCCTCATACCGGTTCGGAGGAAACAGCACCGGAATTCCGTATACGCCCGGGTTGCTCTTAAAGTCCTCCATCTCTCCTTCCGCCGGTTCGCGCAGAAAACGGTAACCGCTTTCGGTATCGCGGAACGATATCAGATTGCCGCCGACGCCCGGCAGCATAACAGCCTCATATTTTCCCGCTTTCAGATATACCGCCGGCTCCCCTTGAAAAGTACCTTCGAATGCGTTCGCTGCAGTTTGTGCCATCCTTTAATAATCTCCCTTCGGGCAAGCTTTGTGCCTATCGTAAATTCATATAAGTCTAAGTCAGCAATGAAAGCATGCAACCTGCTATGGATTATACAAAATACCGCGGCAAAAGTCATCCCGACCGCTCACAAGGAAGGCGCTCGGTACACAGAAATCCGAAGAAAAATCACTCCGCTATACATAAAAAATCTTTACTTCACCATACTTCAATTATCGACCCGATATCGACCCGCCCGGCTATCGTACGGAAAGATGGCGAACCCGGGCGAAACCTTCGGAAGAATGGAGTGTCTGCGAATCATGATCAGCAACAAGTGGAAAAAGATATACTGCCTAATTCTATCCGGCCTCCTTGCGGTTGGCTGCGCCGCCTGCGGCGGCACAAACACAAATAACGCCAATCCTTCCGCACAGTCGGCTCCTCCCGGGGAAAACCCGGTGATCCGCAACCCAAATAACGACGGCGCCACGAAAGATTCCGACTGGATTCCGCTGACCCGGGTCGCGGAAAGCCTCGGCCTGCGCCTGAAGGAAACCGACAATACGGCCCAGTTGGGATATACCGATGTGATGTATCAGGTTCATCCGAGCCAGCGCACGGCGCTCTCCTTCGGCAAACAAGTATCGCTGTCGGACGCCCCGGTCCGCCAGAACGGAACGACATGCATGACGGCCCGCGCTCTGGGCGAGCTGCTGCAGACCGATGTCCAAAAGGACGGCCGGACCGGCGAACTCCGGATCGGCTCGCTGGACCGTTCCGCAGGGACCAAGGGTGGCGGGCTACGAACGGCCGCTCCGCAAACCGGCGGATATAACCGGATGAACATCCTTAGCCTGCCCGCGAACAGGAGCGAGCTTGTCTCCTATGCCAAGCAATTCCTCGGCGTGCCTTACGAATTCGGGGCGGCGGCTTACGAGCAGAGCAAAACCTTCGATTGCTCTTCCTTCACCCGCCACGTGTTCAAACGTTACGGAATCAGCCTTCCCCGGCTCGCGAGGGATCAGGCCGAGCTCGGCACATCCGTGGAACGGGCGAATCTGCAAACCGGGGATCTCATCTTTTTTAAGGTGCCGGGCAGGTTTGATAACGACAAAATCCCCGGGCATGTCGGCATCTATATCGGAGACGGAAAATTCATCCATACCTGGGGAGATCCCGGCGTGGAAGTCAGCTCTCTCGACACGGGGTATTGGCACAATATGATCCTGTCTATGCGCCGGATTCAGTAGACATTCGCCTGAACGGCTGACCGACAAGGAACCGGGAACCCGGTTCCTTGTCGGCTTTTTTGCTCTCCTTCCTCTCCCCTTGCGCTTCATTTCACTTCGCTCCGAATCCCAAGTATAATATAGAGTAGAGATTCTATTATTCTAGTGATTTTTGATTAAAACACATGACGAGGAGAGCAGCGATGGACGATTTAAAAAAGGCTTACGAATTACTGGGTCTTCCCGAGAACGCTTCCAGAGAGGAAGTGGAAAGAGCTTTCGAAATTGTGCTCCGCAAATCGCGTTCGCGGCAGACGGATGCTGAGGACGCCAATGAAGCCGGAGAAAGCGAGTACGAGCAAAAGCTGAGAGCCTACAAAACCATTATCGGTTACGAAGACCGCAACAAGATCGAAGAGGCGAGCCGGCAGCGCTTCAAAAAATGGGGCAAATTCGCCGGAACCGCCGAGAAGATCGATGATTTCTTCCGCATTTACAAAACCCGGGTCATTATCGGGGTTATCGCCGTCATTGCCGTCATTGTCGGGATTACCGCCCTGGTCAATTACCGGGAAGAGCAGAAAAGACTGGCCGCGCTTCCTCCCGTCGATCTATCGGTGATGTTTGTCGGCAACTACGCTTCGGACGAGAACCAGGGAGGCGACGAAGGGCTTGAGCAGTTCATGACCGCCCAGTTCCCCGAATGGAAAAGAATCGAGCTGACGTTGACCTACGTCCCGTCCCAAAGCGAAAGCATGACTCAGGTGGATATGGCTTACCAGCAAAAAGCGTTCGCCCTGCTTGCGACGGAAAGACCGGACGTGTACATTCTCGACCAGGGTACATTCGATTGGCTGGCCAACAGCGGCGTCTTCGAAAATCTGGACAGTCTGGCCGCCAGCGATCTGAAGCCACTCCTGCAGGAGGATAACATCATTAAGGGCCGGGCCGAAGAGGATACCGAGGATCACGTATACGGCATCAAGGTGACCGACAGTCCCATGGCGAAAGAGCTGCCGCTTTTCATGCAGGATATGATCATCACGATCCGAAGCGGCGGGGAAAACCGGGACAAAGCGCTTCATTTCATCGAACGTTATCTGGAGAGCGAGGCCGCGGCACAATAGCCGCATAATAGTTAAAAATAAGGAATTGATTTACGCGGACGCTTGCACTACAATAGGGGTATAAACGCGCGTTTACAAGAAAGAGGGAAGCACATGCGCAGCGAAGATATCGCCAAGTTGGCGGGGGTATCGCGCAGCACGGTATCCCGCGTCATCAACAATTATTCCAACGTTCCCGAAGCGACCCGGGCGAAGGTACTGCGCGTCATCGAGCAGTATCAGTACGAGCCCAACAGCTTCGCGAGAGCGCTGGCCGGCAAGCGGACGGACACGATCGGGCTGTTCGCCATCAGTATGAACGAGAAGGAAAATGCAAGCCGCATCTACCAGAACAGCTACTTTGCCCCGATCGTCGATCTTGTCATCGACACGGCCAATGCCCGCGGCTTTTATGTACTCATTCATACCGTGTACTCGCCGGAGGATTTCCAGAAGATCAAGCAGGCGTTTCTGCAAAAACGGATTGACGGAGGCATTCTCGTCGGTACGCAAAAGGACATCGAGCTCGTGCGTGAGCTGGTCGGCCAGGAGGCCCCGCTCGTCATTGTCGACTACGACATCGCCGAGATTATGGCCGAGCGGCTCAACAAGAACCATCTGGCCGTCATCAACTCGATGGACTATGAAGGAACCGTGGAAGCGATCGAATATTTGATCGGCCTCGGCCACCGGGAAATCGGGATCATCAAAGGAAGAATGAATACTTTCTCGGGCCGCGAACGGTACATGGCTTACGAGAACACGCTGAAAAGGCACGGGCTCCCGCTCGTGGAGGACTTCATTTTGGAGGGCGATTTTCTGAAGGAAACCGCCTACCGGGAAGCTGCCAGACTGGCTTCCGCCGGCAAGCTCCCGTCCGCCCTGTTCAGCTCCAACGACGATATGGCGATATCCGCCATGGAAGCGTTTGCCGAACACGGCATAAGCGTACCCGACGATATCTCACTGATCGGATTCGACGATATTCAGCTTTCCGCCCGGGTCAGCCCCAAGCTGACATCGGTCAAGCTGCCGATCGACGATATGGCCAAAGCGGCTGTGGAAAAGGTGATCGGCCTCTGTAATGCCGAGGCACCCGCCTTCAGCACGGAGAGTTTTCCGACCCGGCTCGTCATCCGGGATTCCTGCAAGCCGGCCCGGGATTAATGACGGGGTAACGGCTCGCGGCACGAGCCGCAAAATGCTCTCCGCCCTCCTGTGGGCGGGGTAGTGCATTTTACTTTTTGTAAACGCGCGTTCATAAATGAAGGGAGAGCTATTATTCATGAAATTCGGACATTTTGACGACGTTCGCAAAGAATATGTCATCAACACACCGCAAACCCCTTATCCATGGATCAACTATCTGGGTAATGAACAATTTTTCGGACTGATCTCCAACACCGCTGGCGGATATACGTTCTACCGCGATGCGCGCTTGCGCCGCATCACCCGCTACCGTTATAACAATATTCCGCTGGATACCGGCGGCCGTTACTACTATTTGCGCGATCACGACACCGACGATTTCTGGACTCCGGGCTGGATGCCGGTCAAACGCGATCTCGATTTCTACGAATGCCGCCATGGCCTCGGCTATACTTCGATCACCGGCGAGCGCGGCGGAATTTCCGTCAACCAGCTTGCTTTCGTGCCGCTCGGCTATAACGGCGAGGTACATCGCTTGACCGTGAAAAATACGAGTTCGGCCAACAAAACGGTATCCCTCTTCTCTTTTGCCGAGTTCTGTCTCTGGAACGCTCAAGACGATTCGACGAACTTCCAGCGTAACCTCAGCACCGGCGAAGTCGAAGTGAAGGATTCCGTCATCTATCACAAAACGGAATACCGCGAACGCAGAAATCACTATGCCTTCTACTCCGTCAACCGCAAAATCGACGGTTTCGACACGGACCGCGAATCGTTCGTCGGCCTTTACAATGGCCTGCATGAACCGCAAGCCGTTATCGCCGGCCAAGCGAAGAATTCCGTGGCTAGCGGCTGGTCGCCGATCGGTTCCCACCAAGTCAAGCTGACTTTGGCTCCAGGCGAAGAACAAAGCCTTGTCTTCATCCTCGGTTATGTGGAAGTGCCGGAAGAAGAGAAATGGGAAGCTCCTAGCGTGATCAACAAGAAGCCTGCAGTGGCTATGATCGAGAAATTCGCTACCGATGCCGACGTGGATAAAGCTTTGGCGGACCTCGCTTCCTACTGGGAAGGTCTGCTGTCCAAATATCAAATCAAGAGCGGCGACGACAAGCTGAACCGGATGGTCAACATCTGGAATCCGTATCAATGTATGGTTACGTTCAATATGTCCCGTTCCGCATCGTACTTTGAATCCGGTATCGGCCGCGGCATGGGCTTCCGCGACTCCAACCAGGATTTACTCGGCTTCGTGCACCAAATTCCGGAACGCGCCAGAGAGCGGATTCTCGATATCGCCGCCACGCAATTCGAAGACGGCAGCGCTTATCACCAATACCAACCGCTCACCAAAAAAGGCAACAACGAAGTCGGCAGCGGCTTCAACGACGACCCGTTGTGGCTGATTCTGGGCACGGCCGCTTACATCAAAGAAACCGGAGACGTAAGCATTTTGGATGAGCAAGTACCGTTCGACAGCAATCCGGACAACACCGCGACGCTGTTTGAGCACCTGAAACGCTCTTACTATCACGTTATCAACAACCTCGGTCCTCACGGCTTGCCGTTGATCGGACGCGCGGACTGGAACGACTGCCTCAACCTGAACTGCTTCTCCAAGGAGCCGGGCGAATCTTTCCAAACAACCGAGAATATCGCTGGCGGAACAGCCGAATCCGTCTTTATCGCAGGTCTGTTCGTGTTCGTTAGCCCTGATTTCGAGGAAATTTGCCGGATGCGCGGTCTGGAAGACGAAGCGAAGCAAGCTGCCGGCCATGCCGACAAGATGCGTGCGGTTACGCTGGAACACGGCTTTGACGGCGACTGGTTCCTGCGCGCTTACGACCACTACGGCGACAAGATCGGCAGCAAAGAAAACGAAGAAGGTCAAATCTTCATCGAGCCGCAAGGCATCTGCGTTATGGCCGGCATCGGCGTAGAAGAAGGTCTTGCCGATAAAGCCATGACTTCCGTTAAGGAAAAACTGGATACCAAATACGGCATCGTACTGCAACAACCGCCGTATTCCAAATACTATCTGAACCTGGGCGAGATCTCGACTTATCCGCCAGGGTACAAAGAAAACGCCGGTATCTTCTGCCACAACAACCCGTGGATCATGATCGCGGAAACCGTACTCGGCCATGGCGACAGAGCATTCGAAGTATATTCGAAGATCGCTCCGGCTTACCTCGAGGACATCAGCGAAGTTCACCGGACGGAGCCGTATGTTTACTCGCAAATGATCGCCGGTAAAGATGCGGTACGCCACGGCGAAGCGAAGAACTCCTGGCTGACCGGGACGGCGGCTTGGAACTATGTGGCGATCACGCAAGCGATCCTCGGCATTCAAGCCGACTTCCGCGGCTTGAAGGTTGAGCCTTGCATCCCTGCCGCATGGGACAGTTTCGAAATCACCCGCGTATTCCGCGGCGACACTTATGTGATCCAAATCAACAACCCGGATCATGTGTCCAAAGGCGTCAAGAGCATGAACGTCGACGGCAAAGCCGTTGAAGGCAACATCATCGCTCCGTTTGGCGACGGCGGTGTACACCAAGTGGTCGTAACACTGGGCTAAAACCGATAATATAAGCCGGCCCTCATTGGATTATTTCAATGAGGGCCGGCTTTTTTTCTGCGTAGAATTCCTGCAATAATGCATCTTTTGGCGCGGTAAAAGATATGGACCGGGCATTCCTGCGATTATGCAGGAATTTATCGCAATTGCGGGCCGCCCGGGGGCAATCATGGAAAAAAAATGCACATTCGCAGGAATTTAACCTGAAAAAGGCAGTTCATAGAAAAAAGGATGCACTTTTGCATCTTTTTATCGTGAAAGCCCCTAGGATTCGGACGATAATTAAGGTAATATTTTACTTTTATATTAATTTTAGACTATTAAATTTGACAATTTTGTGAAAAGAGATCGTATGTTCCTATTTTCCTGATCTATGTTTCTCTATTTTTTGAGTCTACAGATGCTCAAAAAACATATTGGACAAACCTAATAAGGAGTGTCCAATATGAAATTGTTAAAGTGTATTTCTGTTGCTAGCAATTATTTAAGTTATCTAGGTGCCGTCTGTTACACAAAAGTAATAATGAAATCCCCTATTTTGCTCTTTTTATTTAATAATCTAGAACGTGTAGTTAAAGTAATTGAATTTCTACTAAGGAAGGTATCATAATTATCCGACCCGGTGCCAATGGATTTGCAAACACAGACGTCTCGCCCGGATGTGCTCATCAACATTTCTTAATATAACTCTGCAAAAAAGGCCGGTGCCTCTTGGCACCAGCCTTTTTTTCTCATGGGCAATCTCAAGCCTTCGCCGGCTTGACTTCGACCTTCTTGGCCTGCCCTTCCTTGTTGATCTTCACCTTGCGGATGAAGAAGGAAAGGACGAAGGCGATGACCGTAATGCCCGTGGCGATAACGAATGCGTAGTCGATCCCGTGGATCGTCGCCTCCTTCGTTATTTGCGCCAACGCTTCGGCGTTCGCGGGATCTTTCGGGTTAATGCCGGCGGATACGATCAGCTCGGCCGCCCGTTCCTTCGTCTGAGACGACATGACGGAGACGAGCAAGGCGGTGCCTAGGGCTCCCGCAATCGTCCGCAGCGTGTTGGACATCGCCGTGCCGTGTGCGTTAAGTCTTGACGGCAGCTGATTCAAACCGGCGGTCTGAATCGGCATCATCAGCATCGACATCCCGAACATCCGGGCTGTGTACATGAAAATCAAATGCGTATATGTCGTACTGTCGGACAGCTTGCTGAACTCCCAGGTGGTCACGATGGTGATCGCCAGGCCGACGACGGCAAGCCATCTGGCGCCGATCCGGTCAAAAATAATACCTGTAATCGGGGACATGATCCCCATCAAAATCGCCCCGGGCATCAGCAGCAGCCCCGATTCAAGCGGGGAAAAACCGCGGATCGTCTGCAAATAAATCGGCAGCAGAATCATCGCCGCATACATCGCCATTGTCACGACGACATTGATGATGGTCGTTAGCGAGAACATATCGTATTTAAACACCCGGAATTCCAGCATCGGATGCTTGGATCTCAATTGGCGCCACAGGAACAAGGCGACAGCGGCGACGCCGACGATCAGGCTGATTATAACTTCGATCGCGCCCCATCCGGCGCTGCCTGCCTCGCTGAAGCCGTACAGCACTCCGCCGAATCCGAGCGTCGATAAAACCACCGAGAAATAGTCCAGCTTGGGCCGGGACACCTCGGTAACATTTTTCATAAAGATAATCCCCAGAATGATGGAAAGAATCGAGAACGGCAGCACGATCCAGAACAGCATATTCCAGGGATGATGCTCAACGATCCAACCGGATAACGTCGGGCCGATGGCCGGTGCGAACACCATCGCGATCCCCATCGTGCCCATCGCCTGGCCGCGTTTTTCGATCGGAAAAATCGACAGGAAGACAACGGTCATAAGCGGCATGAGCACCCCCGCCCCGGCAGCCTGAATGATACGTCCGATGAGGACCATGGTGAAATCCAAGCCGATCCCGCATATCAAGGTCCCCAGCGCAAACAGCGAGGTTGCCGAAATAAACAAAGTACGGGTCGAAAAGCGTTCCATTAAATACGCGCTGACCGGGATCAGCACCCCGTTGACCAGCATAAAGCCAGTAACCAGCCATTGAATGGTCGTTTCCGTCACATTGAGGTCAGCCATCATATGCGGCAATGCCACATTCATCAGCGTCTGGTTCAAAATCGAAACAAAGGCGCCGATCAGCAATGCCATCACAATCGGCCATTTCTTATAGGTCGCAGCTCCTGCATTCGAATTTTTGTTCATAGTTGGTTTCCTTCTCTCACTTTTTCAATGATCTCTATGATTTTTCTATGAGTTTCAAGCAGATGATCGATATCATGCCTAGGCAGTTCAAGCACATGATGTAAGGAGCGGTTTATTTTCAGTTTGGTCTGATGCTCAACCTCCCTTCCCATCTCCGTGAGATGCAGCGCGATGGATCTTCGGTCGTGTTCGCGGCGCTCGCGCTCCACTAGCCCCGCCTTCGCCAGGCGGTCTACCAGCCCGCTGACCGTGCTGTTCTCAAGCCGAATCGCACCTGCCAACTGGCCCATACCGATCCCCGGCTGGTTCCGGATCGCTCTTAAAGCGAGGTATTGGGTTACCGAGATCCCGGACCGGTCGGCCTGATCGGCCAACAGCCGGTAGTACGACTTTCTGAGCTCCCGAAACGATTCCACAATCTCCTGCATCGATTCATTCTGGTCCAAACGGCGTTCATCCTTTAAATTTTAATTATACACTTTAATATTTCGCATGCGAAATATAAGTAAATTTTATATAACTTTTTCATCCACCTTTGTCAAGTATTTCAGAGCCTGTCGGCTATTAATTTCCCCAGTTCCCGGCTAGGCTATGCGCGGATATGCGAAAAGGTCGAACAATGACGCAAATGCGCGGATGCGCGCATAATTGGTCTATCCCCATTGACCGGTCGATGTTATAATTATGGTAGATATATACTATTTCTTTAGTAGGAGGTCATTTTACCCATGTCATGGTTCAACGGACTGCCCCTAACCAAAAAAATACCCGCCGCTTGCTATCTCGTGGCCGCGCTGTTTGCCGTCCCCGCTCTGATCGTGTTTGCGATCGTAGGTAAACTGCTCATAGGGATTGTTTTAATCGTCATCTTGGGAGCGCTTACCTATCCGCTTACCCGGTATGTGCAAAATTCGCTCACGGGATCTTTTGACGATATTACGAGCGCATCCGCGAAAATTGCAAAAGGGGATTTCACGAGCCGGATCATGGAATCCGGGGGCTTGGAGGATTTGAACCGTTCTTTCAACAGCATGGTGGACAAGCTGCGCAAGATTTTGCAGGAGACTTCCGAGATTACCCGCAAGGTTATGGATTCGAGCCGGGCCATCTCCGACCGGAATCAGGAGTTAATCGACGTTATGACTCAGGTAGCCCACTCCTCCAATGAGCTCGCGTTGGGCGCCAATGAAATTTCCGAGGACGTTAGCGGAATGAAAGACTCCATCGGCGAGATCGAAACCAAAGTAAGCAACTACACCGATTCCACACGGGAAATGAACGCCCGTTCGAGCGAAATGCTGCAGCTGGTCGAGAAAGGACGCGACTCCGTATCCATGCAGGCCGACGGGATGCGGAAAAATATCGAAGCCACCGGGAAAGTGGCCGAGTCGATCGACGCTCTGGCAAAAAATGCGCAAGGGATTACGAAAATTACGGCGACGATTTCGGAAATTGCCGATCAAACCAACCTGCTGTCGCTTAACGCTTCTATCGAAGCGGCCCGTGCCGGCGAACATGGCGCCGGATTTGCCGTGGTCGCCCAGGAAGTCCGGAAGCTGGCCGAGGAGGCGACCTCGTCGACCAAAGAGGTGTTCAACCTGGTGCGCAGCATCGAGCAGGATGTGAAGCTTGCCGGCCAGAATATCAAGATCAATGAAGACGTCGTCCGTCAGCAAAGCGAAATGATCCAGGAGTCCGAACAAATCTTCCAACAAATCGTGCAAAGCGTCCAGTATATTACCGAGCTGATTTCCGCCTTCTCCAAAGAAAGCGAATCGATGCTGGAAAGCGCCCATCACATTTCCGCATCGATTCAGAACATTTCGGCGATTACACAGCAATCGGCGGCCGGAACAGAGCAGGTATCCGCATCGATGAACGAGCAAATCACCTCGATTCAAGCGATGGCCGAAGAAACCGAAGCGATGAAAAATGCCGTATTCCAACTGCAGAAAACGATACATATTTTCAAATTTTAATCAGTTGCGGGCGCCCTGTTTATATAAGACAGGGCGCTCTTTCTTTTGATATAGTGTAATGGAAAGCTTGTTGTCTGGCAGGCGCTTGTATTGTAAAGGAGGTTATCCCGATAACCGAATTGGAACAGCTATATCAAGAAAATAAATCGGTATTGACATCTTTGTCCTACCGTTTGACCGGTTCCTGGGCCGAGGCGGAGGATATCGTCCAGGACACGTTTGCTGCCTTGTTTGAACATAAAGATGATCTGGAACATATCCTGAGCCCGGTGCCGTATTTCAGACGCGCCGTCGTAAACCGCAGCTTAAACGTGCTGAAATCTTCACGGATATCCCGTGAATCTTACAAGGGAGTCTGGCTGCCGGAACCGCAATTTGATGCAGCGGTACAACGGGAGGAGGAACCGCTGATAAGGGAAGAGCAGGTCTCCTATGCCTTCATGGTCATGCTGGAGCGGCTGACCCCCGATGAGCGGGCGGTCTTTGTGCTTCGCGAATCGTTTGCCGTCGGTTACGACGAGATCGCGGCGATTCTGGACAAGAGCGAAGCGGCTTGCCGGAAGCTGCTGAGCCGGGCCCGGCAAAAACTAGGCCCCGAAATACACGATTTCCGGCAGTCGCCCGAGCAATCCCGCCTCGTGTCCGATTGGGTCGGCGCTTTTCTCAAGGCCGCGCGTACCGGAAATTTCTCCCCGCTGCTGGGGATGATCCGCGAGGATGCGGTCATGTGGAGCGACGGCGGCGGCAAAGTTCGTTCGGCCATTCGCCCGATCCTGTCCCGGAGCCGGATTATCGCCTTCTGGAACGGAATCACCCGCAAAGGCTCTCTGCAGGGTAATCTTGTGCCCGCCATGATCAACGGGGAGCCTGCGCTTCTTCATTACCGGGACGGAACAGCCAGTAAAGTGATCCTGTTTGAAGGTGACGAGAACGGACAAATCCGGAACATCTATCTCATCACCAATCCCGATAAACTTATCGGGGCTCCGTCACAAAATGATCTCCTCACTTGTCTTTAATTATGATGAAGCGAAATCATCATTAATAAAGTGGAGGGATTGTTAAATGAACATCCGAATGAATCATTATACCGCCAATCCGGAATTGTACCGGGCCATGAGCCGGCTGGAGCAGTGGGTCCGGGAAAACGGTTTGGACCGAATCATGTACGAACTGATCAAAATTCGCGCCTCGCAAATCAACGGCTGCGCCTTTTGCCTCGACATGCATACCAAAGAGCTGCGCAAGCTCGGCGAGAGCGAACAAAGAATCGCCTTGATCAGCGTCTGGCGTGAGTCGCCCTGCTATACGGAGCAAGAGAGAGCGGTGTTGGAGCTGACGGAAGCCGTGACTTTGATCTCGGAAAAAGGCGTGCCCAAAGAGCTGTTTGACCGGGTTCGGTCTTTTTACAGTGAGAAAGAATTTGCCGATCTCATCTTTGCTATCAACCTGATCAACAGCTGGAACCGGATCGCTATCTCGACCGGGATGTTTCCGGGCTGTATGGATAAGCAATGAATCATAAATGCTTATGAAAAAAGAGCCCGGGGACGCTTCCTGCCCTGGGCTCTTTCCAATTCTTTGATTCAGTTGACGACCACAAGCCGTACCCACATGCTGGCAAAATCGCCGTGGAGGGAAGACACCGGAATCCCCACGGACATTAGACGGTCACCGCCGAAAATTTCGCCGCTTGATTCGAGCCGGTAGTCCTTGTTCGGATTCAGCCCCTCGAGCTTTACATTCCGCAGCGGAGCGTTCGGCTCCGCCAACACTTTAAAGTAAAACAGAAGCGCCTCGTCCCGGTCCGGGCTGACGAACATCCAGGCCGTCTCATTGCCTTCGAAGGGACTGAGCAGGCGGTACATATCCCCTTGCTGAACGAGACCGCGAATTTCTTTGTAGCTTTGAATCTGCCGCTTGGCGATCTCTTTGTCCTCCGCGGTAAATTTGGTCAAATCTAGCTCATAACCGAAGTTGCCGGACATGGCCACATCCCCGCGGAAGGTCAGCGAAGTGGTCCGGCCGACCTGATGGTTCGGCACGGCCGATACATGCGCCCCCATCGTCGATATGGGATAAACGAGGCTGGTACCGTATTGGATTTTGAGTCGTTCCACCGCATCGGTGTCGTCGCTCGTCCACGTTTGAGGCATATAGTACAGCATGCCCGGATCGAAGCGTCCGCCGCCGCCGGAGCAGCTCTCGAACAAAATATGCGGAAATTCAGCCGTTAGCCGCTCAAGCAGTTCGTAAAGACCCAGAATATAGCGGTGCGCGGTTTCCGCTTGCCGCTCGGCCGGGGCGGCCGCCGAGCCGATCTCCGTCATATTCCGGTTCATATCCCATTTCACATAAGAAATCGGCACCTTCCGGAAAATATCGCTCAGCCGCTCATACAAATAAGCTCGGACATCCTCTCTCGACATGTCGAGCACCAACTGGTCCCGCGCCTCCGTGCGCCGGCGGTCCGGTACATGCAGACACCAGTCGGGATGGCTGCGGTACAGCTCGCTGTCCGGCGAGATCATCTCAGGTTCGACCCACAGGCCGAACTGGAGCCCGGCAGCGTTCACCCGCCGCGCCAGATCTTCAAGCCCGTTCGGCAGCTTGCGGCGATCCTCGAACCAGTCGCCCAGCGAACTGTTGTCGCTGTCGCGCCGCCCGAACCAGCCGTCGTCAAGCACGAACAGCTCGATCCCGAGCTCGCTGCCCGCCTTGGCGATCGCCTCGATCTTGTCGGCGTTGAAATCGAAATAGGTCGCTTCCCAGTTGTTGACCAGAATCGGCCGGACCCGGTCGCGATGACTTCCCCGGCAAAGCCGCGTCCGGTACAAACGGTGGAAGGTCCGCGACATGCCGCCAAGGCCTTCCCCCGAATATACCATAACGGCTTCCGGCGTCTGGAAGCTGTCTCCCGGTTCCAGTCGCCAGTTGAAGCCGAACGGATTGAGTCCGATCTGCAGCCGCGTCGTGCCGAATTGCTCAACCTCGGCTTCGGCGATGAAATTGCCGCTGTACACAAGGCTAAATCCGTACACTTCCCCCTGGCGTTCGTTCGCGTCGGGACGAAGCAGCGCGATGAACGGATTTTGCTGGTGCGAGCTTGAGCCGCGGCGGCTGCCGATGCCCGTTACCCCCGGGGCCAGCCTTCTTCGCTGGATATGACGCTCCCGGGCCCAGGCCCCGGACAAATACAGCGCGTCATATTCGGCATCGGCGAAGTCGAGCGAAGCGCTTAGCGCCCGCTCCAGCTGCACCGGCTCGTTGCCTTCGTTCACGAACCTTGCCGATCTGGCAATTGCGTCGAAATCAGTAAATACAGTATAGCTTAAAATAACAGTCAGCCCTGAAACCGCATCCAACAGTTCTAGTTCCAAGGTGTCGGCCTCGCTCTCCTGCTCCGCATATACGGCGGGCAGCCCTTCGAGCCGCGGTTTCCCCGGCACAATCCGGTGGCCCTTATAGGAAAGCTCGGTAACCTTCGTACCGTTCCCCAATTTGACCTGGTAGGCCGGGCTGCGGAAATCGCTCGTACCGTACTGCGGATATTCCTGCGGCAAAGTGTCAAGCGAAATGGATTTGTCATCGGGAATAGGATTCGGGGAAAAGGAGGCCCGTTCCTGAAAATTCAGGATTCCCGCCAAATTGCCGTCTTGCCGCAGTTTTGAGCCGTAGTAGGCATGAGCCGGATAGCCGCGAACCAACTGAATAAGGTAGCTGGAATTTTGCGATTGCAGATGAAACAGTCCATGATTCTCATCGAAATAAATAGGCATTGAAACATCCTCCTGAATGGTTCGGGATTCTGGTATGGCTAATCCTATTCTACTATGTTATCCACCAGGAGTAACGTTATTAAAGTGATCTTCTATATGGACTTTTGTGCTTTTGTGCTGTCCACATAACTTGCCTGTTCTTGACGGGAATTGGCATAGACACAGTAGCAATTTTTCCCCAATTGCTTGGCAAAATACATCGCCCTGTCGGCCTCTTCCATCATAACTGGCCAGTCCGCGCGCGTGGCATGACGAATGCTGATCCCGATACTCCCGGTTACGGAAATATCCCGATCCTGAATAAAATACGGGCGTTCGATTTTGTTCAGCAACAGCTCGGCTATGACTTCGACCAGCGCCGGTTCGCAATTTTTCAAAATGATTAAAAATTCGTCGCCGCCCATCCGGAATGCCTGCTGGTTGTTGTTGGTGATCTGCTGCAAGCTCAGGCTTATTTCCTGCAATAGCTGATCCCCCGCGGCGTGGCCGTAAGTATCGTTGATTTCCTTGAATCCGTCCAAGTCGAGACTTAAGAAAGCAAGTCTGTATTTCCCGCGGTATTGCGTCCAGAGTTGCTGATAACCGTTCCTGTTCAGCAATCCCGTGATCGGATCGCGGTAAGCCAGCTCCCTCAGCGTTTTCCGTTCCGCAAGCAAGAAACGGATGTAGAGCACGCCGCAAATCATTAGAATCAGGCAGCTGCCGGACAACAAGTAGAAAAGATCAGAGGTCATACCGTTTCCTCCCGCAGTTCATAATTCAACAGGGGTTATTCATCCGCTTCCGGCTTGGCTTGAATAATAAGCCGGTGAGTAGGGTTTTAAAAGGATGGCAAGTGATGAGGGTCAGTATTTTGTCTGGTCCGCTGCCATTCAATTCGGATATCATCATATCCTTTCAATATAACATTCGAAACTATACAATTTCTAAACCTGCAAAAAGGAGCCCTCCGAGGGAAGATGTCCCCGGGAAAGCTCCTTAGTTCGCCAATTATTGCGTGTGCGTTACCTCCATCTTAATTGCAAGCCGAGTCCGGGCAGGCATCCAATAAAAAGCTTCAGACAAAGCGCCGCTCCGCCCAGCTCTCATACCACCTCAGAACCTCACCGCTGGGCTGGACGTTCAATTCTTCCCGCAAAATGGTCCTGAGCAGATTGTAATGACGCTCTACCAAGGCCGGGTTATTCTGGGCCGCGAATATCCGCATCAAGCTTAAATAAGCCTTCTCCTCCAGCGGATATAAATCGCAGATCGTTTGATAGCTTGCGGCCGCTTTGTTCCATAGCTCTTCCGCGGCATACCAATCGGCGATGAGGAACAGAGAGTCGATACGCAGGCTTCTTAGGCGCTGACGCTCTCCTTCGGCCCACCAATAGCCGTATTCCTGCAGGTAGTCGCCGGTATACATCTTCGATACCTCTTCATGCCGGGGGATGGATTCGGCCGAGATCGGCGGCAGGGCTCTTAGCCGGGCTTCCCATTCTTCGATATCCAGTTCGATCCGGTCCAATTGCAAAATATAGCCCTCCGTGGTGTTGACGATTTGAATGTGATCCCCAAAAGGCTGCAGCGTCTTACGGATATGATATATAGTCGTATAAAGCTGGGCGTACACCTTATCCGGTTGATATTCCGGCCAAAGCATATCGGTCAAGGTTGATTTGCGGATCAATTGCCCACGGTGCTGGAGCAAGTACATGAACAATTCCTGGGCTTTGGTCGTTCGCCATTGCGGCAAAATACGTCCGTCTTGCTCCGTTTCGATGCTGACTTGTCTAAACATATTTATCCGGATATGCCGGTCGGCGGAATCCGCAACTTCGTGATCCGGCACCGCTTGGGCCCTTGCCGTGATTCGCTCCACCGTTTTCGCCAGACGCTCTTTGCTTATCGGTTTCATAATATAATCAACGGCATTCAATTCAAAGGCTTTCACCGCATAATCATTAAAAGCCGTCACAAAAACAACTTGCGTCCGGGGTTTCCGCTCAATAATTTGTTCGGCAAGTTCGATTCCGTTAAGCTCCGGCAAATGGATATCAAGAAATACAATCTCCGCCTCAAGGCGAATGATCTCGCTTCTGGCTTCCAGAGGGTTTGTATATTTCCCTATAATTTCCAGGTTCATGTCCAGTTTTTGCAACAGTTGTTCCAGATGGTTCAAAGCAAGCCGTTCATCATCCACAAGGATTACTTTCATAAGTAGACTCCCAAATATAGCAAAGTAGTTTGCCGAATATGGCTTCTAAATCAAAGAATACGATGTACGATAGAAAACAAGAGCCCCGAACCCGGACGTTCGAGGCGACGCTGCAGAACCGGTCTAGTAGTAGTTGTCTGCCTTATATTTTCGCCGGATTCTTTATTTATAGGCTGCCATGCCCTTAAAGGCGGAGGCCCTGTAGCTTTGCGTCTCCGGCTTTCACCAGGTTTTTCCATAATCGTGCAAGTTCTATATGACCAGTACTATGTAAAATGATGCTGAATCTAGGAATAGAGTAACATATATCATATAGATTACAAGGGTATAGCCCGAAAATAGTCCAAAGTTCCCTGGCCCAGTCCACCCAGCTTCCAGATCGCGATCTTCGTTATTCCCTGATCTCCGGCGGCTTGGATCCAGCCGGCCATCGTCTGTCCGTCACCGTACCACACGGTATGCGTCAAACCTTTGTCGTCCCGGTATTTGAATGAAAGTGCTCCGCTTTGATCATCCCTTATCAAGGATTCCCCTTGCCCTCCGGCCAATTTCTCCGCCGCTTGCTCGGTCACCGAGGTGATCTCCCCGGACTCGGCCCAATCAAAGCCTCCTGTTGAAAAAGCCATGACCGGGTCCCCGGGCAGCCTCGCCATCTTATCCGCCAGCTTGCGGATCATGGCATAGTCCGCCTTCGGCCCCGGTCCGCTGTGGGTTCCGTACAAATTGTACGCCATCATCACATATTCCGGGCCTTCCGGCAGGCTCACCGAATCCAGCGGCGCCCCGGGCTCCAATACGATTCTTAGCGATTTGCCCGCACTTTGCAGCTCATCGTAAAGTTCATCGTAAAAAAGACATAGACGTTCCCAGTCCTCGTCCTTGACTTTCTCGTAGTCGATTTCGATCCTGTCCAAATGATAAGAGGACATCGTTTCCATAATTTCGGCAATATGCCGGGTACGGCTCTCTTCCGTGGCGATAAGCTTAGACACAAGCTCGGCGTCTTTTTGCACCGAGGTCCCGTCCGGGTTAATCCGGTCGTTGACAATCGTCAGCCCAATGCTTTCCGTCGCATCTCCGGCAATTTCATGAATATCCGGCAGCGCCTCCCGCAGTGCCTCGGTAAAGTAGAGACGGCCGTCCTGATTGAAATAGACCGCGAACAACTGCAGGCCTTGCAGACCGGAGCCGATCTCCCCGGCATCCTCCAGTCCGGCCTGCCATTGCCAGTCCGCCAGCCAGGCCGACAATTCGATGTCCGCGTCGGCGGCTGGCTCTTGGGCTGCCTTCGGCTCCTCCCGGGCCAGCCGCCAAAATAAAGCCGCTCCGGCCAAGACCAAAACCGCGGCTAGCAGGACGGCGGCGATTCCGGCTTTTCTCCGTTTTTTTAACAACGGCATACTACCTCCTCTCTTTGCTCTGGATCTAAAAGGTTTCAATCGCCCAATCGACGGCGTTATTTACCGCTTCGCGGGCTTTGGCGATCAACCCTTTAAAGCCGGCGGACCGATTGCTGAACAAGTGTGATTCTTTGCCGCTCGCGTCATCGGTGTCCAATATCTCCACATTTTTGAAAACCGCGTCGTAAATATCGTCTTTCTTGTTGTGCTCATTGTACTCTGAAGCAAACGCAACGCCGCCCGCGGCAATCGATTCGTCGATCTTCATTCCCGCAAGCAGCACTTGCTTGTCCACGGTCAGCTTTAAGGTACTCCCATTAATTGCAAGCTCGATACTCCGGTTGCCTCCGATATTAATCGGGTATTCGTCCTCACCGGACGCCGTTCCGGCCGCGGTCTGTGCCTTCGTATAGACGGAGGCCTTGTCAAAGGCCAGATCGTCGGGAGACCAGGTAACCGGGTCCAGTTCGCGGGAAAACAGCAGTTCCTCCGTTTGGCCGGGCTTTTTCTGCTCCAACCGGATATCGTTATTTTCCAGAATCAAACGGACAAAAGAGTCCCGTTCCCGATCGTAGCGCAAATAAATGCTTTGCTTGCCTACCACATTGCCCAATGCCTCGGCTTTTACCGTAACATCCCGGGTACTTTCCGATCCCTTTAAGATCAATTGTCCCGATTCGCCCGGAGATGACGTCAAAATGATCTCGTTATCCTTAAACTCGGCCGCTCCGGCTTCCAGGTTCCATTGCTCCGCCTCCCGCTCGTTGCCTTGAACAAATCTGACAGGCTCGCCGGTATCCTTCGCTATTTTCATCAGCAGGTGGTTCGTGGACCAATACGGGGCTGGCTGGACCCGGGTCAGATCAAGGATCGATTCGTCAGGGCTATTCAGCGCTTTCCCCTCCCGGTTGAAGTGAATGCGGAACAGCTTGCCGATATTGTCATTGTTCGCCTCCGTCACGAGCCGGTTCATTCCTTCTCCGAGCGCGTTGGCGTGCATGATCATATATACGGAAGGAACATAACCGAGCGTTTCCGTGTAGATGTCTTGCATCGCGTCATAATCCCCTTTGATTCTCGCTTCCATCTCGTCGCGGTCCTCCAGCGGAATCATATTTTCGTCGCGGATAAAATCCATCAAATAATGATTGTAGTATTCAATCTGCGACTTGTCGGTCAATTCCTTCTCCGCTTTCTGGCCAAGGAATCGCCCCTCTTTATCGAAAATGTTAATATAACTAAGCCGGTATCCGTTCGTTCCCAGCTCCCAAAATCCCGTCTTGGTCATCCGCAGCATTTCTTTCGGCTGCAAAAACTTCCGCTCGCTGTTGCCCATTTTATCCGCGTACGACAGAAACGTGGCTTTGTAATTATATTTCTCCAGCAGCGGCTGAGCGAACAAGGCGGAATCATTGCGCCCGTCCTCGAACGACAGGAACAGCGCTTTATCCGGCAGCGGCTTGCCTTTTGTATAATAGTCGATAATATCCTGCTGAGATATCGTCACGTATCCCAGATCATGCAACGCCCGAAGCTGCTCGTCCAATTGGCGCTTTGCCACCAGCTTCGCCGAACCGGAGCGACCGACGCCGAAATAGGAGATCGCGATAAACCCCTGCTGCCGTGCGGTCCATTCCGATTTATCCGGCTCCCTGTACCTTTGGATATGGAATAGGGCATTGATCAAAAGCGCGCCCAGGACAAGTAAAATAAGGGCCTGAAGTATCGTCTTCTCCACTTTGATCCGGTTTTTTCTGCGGACGTTCAGGGCGGGATTCCGCTTTCTGTTTACCATGTCTGCCATCCTCGCTTCAAGTCAAATCTCCGCTGCCTTAAAATGGCAATTTGAATTTAGATTTGTTTTTTCTCGCTTCTTTCTTCTTCTTGGCCTCGACGTCCTGCGGCGTTTCTCTCGTGCCCCAGGTCGACTTCCAGAATGTAACCCAGGCCACCGGCATCTGCCAAAGGAGCACGAACTCGTAAAACGCGCAAAAGACGAAGCCGAATACCCACAGCCTGCTCTTGCGGAACAGCAAATGGGCCAGGCTCATCAATAGAGCCATCATCAGCAGTCCTATCAAAAACGTGGTCGGAAAAATCCCGTAGGCGATCGGCACAAAGACAAGATTGTACAACACCACGACGGGCGCGGCGATCGGTACGATCAGGCCGATATAGAAAAACAGCGCCATAAACGGCTCCTTGCGCCATATGAACAAGGCGGCCCGCAGCGATTCGCGCAGCCATGAGCGCTTCCAGCGCATCTGCTGTTTTAAAAATACGTCCATCTTCGAGGGGACGATGGTCGAACAGATGGCGGAATCCTGATAGCCTGTCCGGTGCGTCTTTAAAATGAAATTGGTCATGCTGCGGTCATCGCCGAAGGTGGCCTGCTGGCCAAGAAATTTCTGGTTCAACCAGGCGTCGGAATGTCGTACGATCAATTCCTTCCGATAGCAGGACAACGGACCGGACAGACAGGTCACGCTGTCGAACCAGGACTCGGCGGCTTTCATGATGCGGAAGGCAATGTAATAACGGACCGTTTGCAGTTTGGTCACCGTGTTCGTATATTTGTTCTCTACATCGGTTCGCCCCGCCACGCCGCCCATTTTGGGATCCTGAAACGGCTGCACCAAATGGCGGATCGCCGTCGGCTCGAGGAAGCTGTCCGAATCGACGAACACGACGAGGTCATGCTTGGCCATTTCGACGCCTTTCACCAGAGCCACCCGTTTGCCGCCGTTGTCTTCAAGCGCGATGAACTTGAGCCGGTCCCTTGTCGCGTAACGTTCCGCTTCGCGGTGAATCTGCTCGATCGTGCTGCGAATCCGGTCGGCGGAGCCGTCCGTCGACCGGTCATCCACGACGATGACCTCCAGCTTGTCGACGGGGTAATCCTGATTAATGCAGCTTAGGATCGTCCGCCCGATCCACTCCGCTTCATTGAAGCACGGAATGATGACCGATACGCCTGGCGTGTAATCGGGATTGACCGGAACATCGCGGTATAGCGCCCCGAACAAATACCGCGTCAGCAGGAATGCCGCCGCAATCAAGCTGTACAAATACAGCGTCGAGTTGTATTTGAAATAAATAATGCTCTCCGCGCGCATCAGCATAATAAATACGGCGGCCGCCAATAAGATGGCGCTGGCGGAATAGACCGAATATCCCCACCGCTTCCGTTGAAAATAGGAGGTTAAGGGCTTGGCAAACTCGACCGCCAGCATTCGTTGTTCCTGTGATTCCTCTGCCTTGGTAAATAGCCTGACAACAGTGGCGTCGATGCTGACCGAAGATTCAAAGCCTTCCGGCATCGTTCCGGGAGGAATGCGAAACCTCGCATTCACCCGGTCTCCGACCTTAAAGGTAGTGGAGGAATCCGAATCGTCAAGCTCGATCAGCATTCCGGTCGCCGATATATCCTCGGCCCGGCCGGATACCCCGCGCTTTTTCTTTCGTCCGTTCGGGATAAGCAGAACTTCAAAATCAGCCACATATCTGAGACTAAGCATCCGCAGCCTGTCGATATAGTCGGGGTCCGCCTCTGCCGCGTGTTCTCCCGCGGCCCGGACTCCTCTGCGGTCGGCGCTTTGGCGAAGCTGCTCCGGATCGGGAACATAGGATAGCGTTCGCCGGTCGGCGCGGGATACGGTCAGCTTTTCTTCCCCGGTTGGTTTCTTTCTTGTACTCACCTTAGATGTCACCAATCCTCGTCTCACAGACTCCAATATTGAAAACCGTGTTGTATATAATCGGTCTTCCTATAGATCCCTTTAATGTCGAACATAATTTTCGTTTGGTCGCGGTCATACATTTCGTTAATTTTGGAAAACGCAAGCTCCGCGAAACAGCGGTGCGCGACGGCGACCACGGCGACGTTCAGCTCCTTCAGGGCGTCGAATCCGCAAAGCTCGACGCCGTATTCCTCATAGGCTTCCGCCGGATCGACGAGCGGGTCCACCACCAGAGGCTCAATGCCGTAATCTTGGAGCTCGCGGATAATATCGATCACCTTCGAATTCCGGATATCCCGGCAATCTTCTTTAAAAGCCAAGCCCATAATGGCGATCTTCGCCTTCTTCAGATCCATTTGCTGGCGGACAAGAAGTTTGATGATATTTTGAGCGATGTATTTGCCCATCCCGTCATTGATATGGCGCCCGGCCAAAATAATCCTGGAATGATACCCGCTGTCCTCGGCTTTATAGGTCAAGTAATAAGGGTCAATGCCGATGCAATGCCCTCCGACCAATCCCGGCCTGAACGGCAGGAAATTCCACTTGGTTCCCGCGGCCCGCAGCACCGCATTCGTATCGATGTCCATCTCATGGAACAGCATCGACAATTCGTTCATGAACGCGATATTGATGTCCCGCTGGGCATTCTCGATCACTTTGGCCGCTTCGGCGACCTTGATGCTCTCCGCGCGGTGTACGCCGGCGTTGATGATGAGTTCATATAGACCCGCTACCAAATCGAGCGCCTCTTCGTCGTTGCCGGATACGATTTTCACGATATTCTCCAGACGGTGCACGTGATCTCCCGGATTAATCCGTTCCGGGGAATAGCCGACTTTGAAATCGGCGCCGCAGCGAAGGCCCGATTCCGCTTCCAGCACCGGAATGCAGGTTTCCTCGGTCACTCCCGGATACACGGTCGATTCGAATACGACCACGGAGCCCGGGGTCAGCTTCCGGCCGACCAGCATGCTGGCGCTTCGCACAAATTGCAAATCCGGCACATTCCCGCTCTGAACCGGAGTCGGCACGGCGACGATAAAGCAGCGCACCCCGTTTAGCCGCTCGGGATCACAGGTAAACTCCACCCCGCAGCTTGCGATCGCCTCGTCGCCTAGATCCCCGGTAACATCTATGCCCTTTTGGTAGGCCTCTACTTTCTTCTCGTTCACGTCGAAGCCGATGACACCGGCGCGCTTGGCGAAAGCGACCGCAATGGGCAGGCCGACGTAACCCAGGCCGATCACGGCCAGATTTTCGCGCTGGGCGGCGATATTTTCGTATAGTCTCATGATGTCAGTTCCCCGCTGTCGTAAAAAATTTCTATTGCTGTTCTTGGATCAGATCCGCCATTTTGACAAAGGTGAAGCCTTTGTTCCGCAAACCGTCGATCACTTTCGGCAACGCCTCGATCGTATGAATATCATCGAGCATGTGGAGCAGGATGATGCTACCTTGCTTTGTCTGCGTCATTACTCCATTCAGAATATCGTCGGCGCTGTTCGAGGCGTCCCAATCCAGCGTCGTGACGTCGTACATCGCGATATTCGGGTACCCGGCCGCCGAAATGGCCTTTGCCCGTTCGTCGTCAACCACGCCGGTCGGGGGACGGAACAGCATAACCGGCTGCTGCTGGATCGCTTCCGTAATGACCCGGTGGGCCTTTACGATGTCCTCCTGCAAGTCCTCCGGGGTCAGCGAGGTGACGACCGGATGGCTGTAGGAATGGTTCGCCACATCATGGCCTCCCTCGACCATAGCCCGGGCCAGATTAGGATTGTCCTCCACCCCTTTGGCCCGCAGGAAGAAGGTGGCCTGCACATCTTTTTCCGCCAAAATGTCGAGAATTCGGGTTACGGTCTTGTCGCTGCCCCAGTCGTCAAACGTAAGGGCGACATGCTTTTGGTTGGTCTCTACTTTATAAAGCAGTTGATAATTGGCGTTATGGTAGTCGGGATTGATTTGCGCCGCGTCATAGCCCGGAATTTGCTCCAGCGGCTTCCTTACGCCGCCGTCCTGAACCAGCTGCTCCAGGGTGACCAGCCGATACCCGATTTCGTCCGCCGCTTCCTTAATATAGCGAACCGCCGGAATGACCTCCGGATTGATATCGGTGTTCAATGAAATAATGCCGCCGCGATGAATGTACCTTTTGATATATTCGCCGATCTCCTCGGCGCTTTTCATATCCCGGTCCTTCGGATTGATATTGTAGCTGACCACGGCTTCCATCCCGAGCTGAGCGGCGACGAGCGGCAGGTCTCCGTTGTAATCGCCCGATTTGGTGCGTACATAGCGCGGACGGACGCCGGTTTCCCTTTCGATGACATCGCTGCTCAGTTTGACTTCTTTATATATTTGCTCATAGTCCAGTTTAAGCAGGTCCAACTGATTGAGCGTATTATTCTCGATCTCATGCCCTCTCGCCAAAATATCCGCGGCGATATCCGGCTCCTCGGCCACCCTCATCCCCGGGAGAAAAAAGGTCGCCTTGATTTGATATTTTTCCAGCTCATCCAAAAGCGACTTCATCGTAGCTTGGTCGCCCATGCCGTTAAATGTAAGCGACAGTTCCTTTTTTGCCGTATAGACAAAAGGAATTTCCCTGCTCTTCGCTCCAGTGTAGCGCTCAATAACCGGCTCGCCCCCGCTAGCGCTCGGGTCTTCCGCCGGGTCCGTACCGCCCGATCCTCCGAATCCGCAACCGGCGACCGGCAGTACCATCACTGCTGCTATCGATAGAAAGAGAAAAAGCCTTATTTTCATAGTTTTATTCTTAGGCATGATCTAGCTGCTCCTTAATTTGAATGCATATATATACCAACTATATTAGAATGAATACTATTAAACTATCATTATGATTAAAATTGCTTACGAAGAACGACATTTTTTGCTGGAACGCTTGACTGTCTAGTCTATTAGACTTATCCTAAGGATAGGAAAATTGATATATTTTCCTGTTTTGCTTCCATTTATTGATAAGGGCAAACCCGTTGAAAAGCGGGGACGCAAAGCTATAGGGGTTAAGGCGGTACTCCCGCTAAGCCAGCCAGCTACCGATAAGAGGATCAACGACTTTAATGCTGCATTGTCGCCTCCTTACCTCGGTAAGGAGGTTTTTTATTTCTGCCCTAAAGCTGAAACTTGAGTTTCAAATTTTCATATTTTCATATTGTCAAAGGCAAATCCATCGAAAGATGGGGACGCAAAACTATAGGGGCTAACAACGGATCATCCGTCATGCCAGCCAGTTGCCGATATGGAAGTTCAACGGGTTTCGTTCCTTCCTAACTCGGTCAGTATGCATTCTTTGGAATGCCGTTCGGGAGGAACTGATCATGAAGCGTATTTTCTATTGGGTTATCGCTCTTGTATTTGCCATTAATCTAACGGTAGTCCCGGCGCATGCCGAAGCAAATAATTATGATTTGGTCGGCGATATCGTCGTTCTGCCGAAAGGCGATTATAACAAAGACGAAGCCGATAAGATGATGACCCGGCTTGCTTCGATCCCCGCGTCTCTGCTGCAAGGTTTGAAGGATCACGATGTCCGGATCAAGCTTGTCAGCGGCAAGATTACGGATGAACCGGAATTCGCCGCATTCAAAGGCGTTACGCCGAGAGGTTGGGAAAATACCGGCCTGACCTGGGACGACGTGCCGGGTGTCAGCTCGAACGTGGTGATCGCGAGAATCGGCTACAGCAATAAAGGCAAAGGACACAGCGGACAAAACCTGGAGCTTCACGAAACCTTCCATGCGATCGACCGTATTGTTTTGAACAACATCAGCTCCTCCTCCGATTTTCTCGCCGTGTGGAAGAAGGAAGCAAATGTCGACTATAGCGGCGACGGTTATGTATCGGCTTATTCGACGGAATATTTTGCGGAAACCGCAACATTATATTTTTACAATGATACGACCCGCAACAAGCTGAAAGAGGACATGCCTCTGACCTATGACTTTTTGGACAAGCTCTTCTCGAACGCACAATAAAAACCAGGCTCCTTCAGGTCATGTTTCTTAACCGAAAAGGAGCCTGGTTTATTTGTTAAGGATAAACCCGGTTTGGTTTTACTTCTTCCCAAACTTCGACTTTAGCATCTTCTTCTCTGGTGTACTCATGATGATTGGTTGCTTCCAGCATATCATAATAATACCATGTGCCTTTTAAGTTGTCAGGCCACATCTTGGCGTCCTCATGAATGCCGTTCTTATCCACTTTTCTATTCAGCACGCTGTTGATGAAGGCGGCGGCCTCGGCCCGGGTGATGTATTGATCCGGTTTGAACGTTCCGTCCGCATATCCTTTGATCCAGCCTTTATTGGCGGCGGAGGCGATATATTTCTCCGCCCAGTGTCCGGTGATGTCCGTAAACATATCGTTCTGCCGTTCGTCGAGCTTGTCGAACCGGGAAGCGATCGCCGCAAACTCGGCTCTGGTAATATAGCGTCCCGGTTTAAAGGAACCGTCCGGATACCCCGTGATCACTTCCGCGTTCTCCATCGTGGAAATATGCTGGTTGGACCAGCGCGTAGCGGCCACGTCGGAGAAGGAATTATCCGTCTTCAGATAAGCGGAGCGGCTGTCATCCGCCAGCAACCGATAGAAAATCGCGGCCACTTCTTCGCGGGTAATGTTGTTCAGCGGTTTGACCGTGCCATCCGGATACCCATTGATGTAGTCGTAATGGTTCTCCGTTTCCAGCGCCGGCGGAGGCGGCGGCAATGGCGGCAGCGGCGTTTCGGTCGTTGTGCTCGTTGTCGACGAGCTCGTTCTTCCCGAACGGGACGAATTTCTGGTGTAGTAGAAAATATACTCCTGGCCTTCTTCATCGCTAAACGTGTAGGAATGAGTCGAGTCCACCGGCGTATAGCCGGATATCGATTTCGCCCTAAGAGTTTTTGTCTCGCCCGCTATACCCTTCACGGTTGTCGGACTCGCCAGTTCTTCATCCGTACCGCTGCGCAAATACTTGACGGTCACTTGCTGCTCCGCAGGCGCTTCATTCTTCGTGTAATAGAAGACGTGTACCTGCTCTTCTTCATCGGTAAACGTATAAACGTAGCGTTCCGTCTCCGGAGTGTAACCCTCGATTGCTTTTGCGGACAGCGTTAGTTCGGCACCTTCTACATCCTTGAATACATCCTCGGAGGCCAGCGCCTCGCCCGTTGCCCGGTCAAGATAGTAGACGGTGAGTCCGAACACATCTTCTTCCGGTTCGCCGAGATTATAGTAGAAGGTGTGCTCCTGATCATCTTTAAACGTTATTTCATAGCTATGCGTGTACTCTTCAGGCGTGTAAACCGCGCCCGTTACCGTGATCGGCTTCGCTTCCAGCACCAGGACTTCTCCAACCTTACCGGTATGGAACGTTGGATCCGCAAGAGGCTCGCCCGATTCCCGGTCTACGTAGTTGACCTGGACCGTACGCTCTTCCTGAGGCTGTTCTTTCAGCGAGTAGATGAATTCAAATTCCTGATGGACAGGCTGTGCTTTAAAGGTGTAAGAAACTTTATAGCTGTGCGGTTTGTAAACTGCGCCCGTTACCGTATCCGTGATATCTTCGGCAGATAGGGTGATTTTCTCGCCCACCTTGCCGGTGTAGCTATTATCAGGGTCCTTAAGATCTTCACCGGTTTCCCCGTTCACGTATCTTACGGTCAAGGATCTTTCGTTATCTACTTTAGCATATCCAAACCAGACGATTTGGTAAGGCTGATTTTTAGTAAGCGAAACAGTCGTCGGATTTTCCCCAACTTTCAACTCGAAACCTTCAACCTCTTTGGCCGGAACATTGAATGGTCCATCCTTGATATTTAGTGCATCGCTGCCTTTTTTATCTTTGAAAGACTCCGTGTACAGCAGTTCCGCTTCGTCACGAGGTACCACATTGCCGTCGGCGTCGATTGGCTCACCGTCGGCATTAACCTGGTAGCCCTTCATTAAAATGTGCCCGTTGGTTATTTTTACTTTAGGAATTGGAAAATCCCTCGATGCCGATTCACCCTTTATATTGGTGTAGTCAATCGTCGTTCGGCCATTCGTAGGGTATTTTTTATCCAATTCCGGACTTTTGGATAGATCAATAACCACTTTATAAGTAAATGTCGCAGGGTGGCCTTCCGCTATTGTCCCAACTTTCCAGGTAAATGTCTCGGTTTCGGGATCCCAGTTTACCTCACCCTGAGAGGCCGAGTAGTCCAACGAGGCAAGATCAAACATCTCACCCATCGGGTCGATAACCATCGCGTCCTGGGCGGCGTAAGAAATCTTGCCGGCCAGCTTACTGAAGATCTCTTCCAGTTCGTCGCTATCGGCAGGATAATAACCTTTGTTCTGAATGTTATTAATTACATATGAGGCATTGGTATTTTGATAAACATCCAGACCGATTGAGTAAATATCGATGCCTTTTTTCTGAACGATCTTTGCTTCGGACAAAGTTCCAATGCCATTGTCTTTTACGCGATAATTTCCAACCGGATATTCTTTATCCAATTCATAGTCTTCACCTTTTCCAACTAACTCGTTGTATTTAAAATTGGACAAAATAAAATGGTGTTCTCTTCCCGGCCAGTTATATCTTTCAGCATTATAAGCTTTATAGCTGTAGGTCGGTTCTCCGTCGCTTAAGACGATGATCACTTTGTTTTTGGCATTTCTCTGATTTGTTCCTTTCCCGTTAAAACCCTCTTCAAAGAGCCCTCTGGCGGTTTTTAGCCCTGCCTGGATATTGGTTCCGGAACCTAAATCGATTTGATCGATCGCATTCTTTAGATCTTCCTTCTTATTCGCTCCCTTAAATCCGGAGTCAACCTTTGCCGTTTTGCTAAAAGACACGACGGCAATTTGCGTGTCCGCTCCGTCAAGAAGCAAATAGTCCACAAATTTTTTGGCCGCTTTCTTGGCATGGTCTATTTTTTCTTTGTCTTCCATACTCCCGGAATTATCGATAACCAGTACGACATCGGAACTGGTTTGGCGATTTTTCCCCTCAACGCTCAGTGTAACCTGCCATTCGCCAAAGTTCCCCGTCGGTTCGGCTGTTTTGTTCAGCCTGATGTCTCCTTGCTTGAGCCCGGATTTATCGCCCGAATTCGCTCCGACCGTGGTTACGGGACCGAGTAGAAGTGAAAGCATGCATAACCAAGAAATGGCCAACCTTAACCTGCGTTTCATAGATTCCTCCTCATATTTTCATAAATATCCTCCTTTAAGCTCTGTTCCCTACCTCCTTACTGCCGGAAATTTATTTCTCTCGGGCGGTGCCGTTTGAGAATGACGGAAAAATAAAAAACCGGCTACATAAACAATAAAAACATTGTTATGCAGCCGGACGGTCATAAATCGTTGGCGATTATTAGACTCCAAGGCTTTGCGACCTAACCTTTCGGTTAGTGTGCCAAATATTCAATTATTATGAGGATCAGGTAATTCCTTGATTACATTTTCAATATATTTCAAAAAAAAATTGTTGTCAACAGATTCAAGTGAGAAAAATATCCTTGACAATCAGAAAATTACAGTCGACAAATTTAACGAGTTTTATGCGATGCAATTCTACAAGAAACTCCAAAAACAGCGCTATATTCCCTTTTTAAATCTGATAGATTCTATTATATTAAAATATACTAAAAGTCCCCCAATTCCTCATTTTAGCATCAGATAATCTTCAATCAAAAATAAAACCCGGAAGAAGAAATCCCATTACGGTCTCCCTTCCGGGTTTCAAACTAATCGCTTATTTCAAATCCTCATCCTCTTGGTCGGCCTTAGATGGCGTATCCGATTGTTCAAAGGATACTTCCTCTTTTTGAGGCAGAGACGGGACTTGCCCCGCCGGCCATTCCGGCTTCACACCGATACGCTGCTTTTGTTTCCTTCTCCGCAGCGGCCAGATGATCGCCAGAATCACCGCAGCGATCACGATCAGAGGCAACAAAGCGGATATGACAATGACTAGCCATTGCAGCAGCATGGAGATAACATCGATACTGCCGGTTAAAGCATTTTGCGCCCGTTTCCAGAGCGGGTCCTGTTTTTCCTCCTGTTTGATGAGCGAATTTTCTACCGGCTGAAATACGCGAATTTCGATCGTGGAGAACGAGACATTGTTATCGATATAACGCATCCGGCCTTTGATTTGCTCGATCTCCGTCTGAATCCGCTCCAATTCGTTGGCGAATTCAACCAGATCGGCCGTTTTGGTGGCTTCACCGACGAATTTCAAATATCTCGCTTCCATCGCCTGCTTCACTTTGAGCCGGGACTCTAAGTCCACGTACTCTTCGGACACATCCTGTCCTTCAATGCTTTGCTGCAACGATTCGGGCTGAAGCTGCGCCAGCCGGTCCAAAAACGGGGAAAACCCGTCGGCTGGAACCTTCAGAATGAAATTGCCGCCAAGTTCGTACTCGGACTTCGTTTCGGAAAACTCCACGATATACCCGCCAGTCAGAGTGATCAAATTGCGGATTTCCGACTGCGCTTTGCCGTAATCTTTAACCTCCATCGTCACATTCGCCCGGTAAATCAACTTCTTGTTAAGTCCCAGCGCTGTGTTCGAGCCTTGAAAACCGGCTGCTGCGGAGCCGGAATCCCCACCTGCGGCCGCCTGCTCTGACGGAGTCCCGCCCCCGTTCGCGGCCGGAGCTTCCGCCTCTGTCGTCTCCGCCGCGATAGACGCCTTATCCGCTGCACCCGCTCCCCCACTATCATTACTGACTGCAGTGTCGCCGTCGGCAAGATTGGCGCTTCCGCACCCGCCAAGCAGCAATGACAAGACCAAACTTAGTGCAATCGCCCAAATACCCCATCTTTTCATTCCAATTTCGCCCCCTGGAAAAATCTATATTTGTTTATTCAAACAGAAAGACGTTTCCAGAGGCTGGAAAGTTGCCAAAAAAGTCGCATGGACACAAAAAAGAGGAGCCTTTCGGCTCCAGATCTGCATGAACGAAGTATTCAAATTCCATCACATCACACGATTTTGTTAATAGGCTAGGGCGGCAGATTGTTCTTCATTGGATAATGAAAATTCGATTTTCAAACCAAGCGCTAAGGATACTTTTAATATCGTTTCGATCGACGGGACAGTGGCAGCAGTCTCCAATCGCGCGACTTGAGCTTGTGTTATGCCAGCCCTTTCGGCTACTTCACGTTGACTCAAGCCGGTCTCTTTGCGTCGGCGCACAATCTCATTTACGAGCCGGGCCGTCTCGGTAATCACTTCTTTCTCCAAAGAAGTCTTATAGTTTAGTTCTTTTTTTATGTTACTCCACGTTTTAAATTCATTATTGTCCATATGTTTCCACCTCCTAGGACTATTGTGGAATTCGGGGGCCGAACAAAGGACCCCCGTTCTACTATTTACCATGACGCGAAATCCAGTCCTTCATTCGTCGTACCGCTCGCTCAATTTCATGAGCTGGAGTTTGCTGCGATTGCTTCTTAAACACTGTAAGCAAGACAAGCTTATCCCTCCATTTGAAATAAGTGATACGATAAGGGCCAGGCCGAAGTTCACGGATTCCCTTCTGCAAGCTTCTCGCGTGAGGCATGCCATCCTCCACTCTGTCAATGACATAAAGGATATTATCCAATAATTCCTCAGAGCTTTTGTCGCCGGCAACTGCTTGTGCGTCAAGTTTTCGAAGGAAGTCTTCCACGTCGGAATTTCCCTTCGCGGTTGTGTAGAAAATTACTTCGTTCATGCGACAACCTCTTTTCTATTTTTTTGTCAAGGAACATAGATGACTGATATCATTTGTGATATAAATAATATCACTGATGATATCAAATTTCAACTATATAATCACTACAAATTCTTCAACTTGTAAAACTCGCCCTTCAGCGCAAGCAGTTCGTCATAAGTGCCCGACTCGACGACCTTGCCTTTCTTCAGGACGACGATCCGGTCGGCGTTCTTGACGGTCGACAGGCGGTGAGCGACGATGAAGGTCGTTCTGCCCCGCATGAGCTGCTCCATCGCCTGCTGTACATGGCGCTCCGACAAATTGTCGAGCGCGGATGTCGCTTCGTCCAGGATGATGATCCGCGGGTCGCGGACGAGCGCCCGGGCGATCGCGATCCGCTGGCGCTGGCCGCCGGACAGCCGGCCGCCGTGCTCGCCGATCGACGTCTCCAGCCCGTCCGGCAAGCTGTCGATAACATCCTGCAGGTTGGCCATCCAGATCGCCTGCTGCAGCTTCTCCTCGGAAATGTGCGGCAGTCCGTAGGTGATATTTTCCCGGATCGTTCCGGAAAATAATATGTTGTTCTGCAGCACAATCGCCAGAGATTGGCGGTATTTGGTCATGCTGAGCTCACTCATCGGGATGCCGTCGATCCAAATGTTGCCCGCCTGCGGTTTGTAAAACCCGATGATCAGATTCAGGATGGTCGATTTGCCCGAGCCCGACTCCCCGACAAAAGCGACCGTTTCGCCAGGCTTCACCTCCAGCGAGAAATGGTCCAGCACGTGGCGATCCGAGCCTTTGTATTGGAAGCTGACTCCCTCAAAGCGGTATTCGCCCACGATCTTATCCGGCTTCTGCCGGCCTTTGTATTCTTCGGTTTCCTGAGACAGCAGCACCTCGGTCACCGAGTGCAGCGATTCGAAGCCCTTGACCAGATTCGGGTACACGTTCAGAATCGAGCTGACGGAGCCGATAATCATGTTAAAAAAGCTTTGGTACATCACGATATCGCCGATTTCCATGTATCCCAAATAGGCCAAAAAGGCGGTAAAGAAGAGACAGCCTACCTGGAATAATTGAAAAACGACCCAGCTGGCCGAGCCGAAATAGGCTTCCAGCACGTCGAGACGGTGCCCGCGTTCGCGGATGTTTTGCAGCGCCGAGTCGACCTTGCGGATCTCCACGTCCTCCAGGCCGTGAGCCCGGGTCACCGGGATCATCTCCACCGTCTCGGACACCTTGCCCGACATCTCCTCGATATTCCGCCGTACCTCACGGTTGCGCTGCGACATTTTGGAACGGAAAAACCGGGCCAGCAATATCGACAGCGGGGCCATGAGCACGAAGAATAAGGACACCATCCAGCTGTTGTACAGCGTCAGCCCGATCACGATGATCAAGTTGATGCCCGCCGGTATGATGCTCATGAACATCTGTCTTGATAGAAAATCGATCGCCTCGACATCGCGCAGTATTTTCGACTGCAGCCGTCCGGCGTTCATGTCGCCGTGATAGCTGAGCGAGAGCTGCTGCATTTTGCGGACCAGCGTACTGCGCAGGCCTGCTTCCACATGGCGGACGGCTTTGCTGATATAGCTGATATGTAGTGTCTGCATCGGAATGTTTTGCAGAATAAGCACGATAATGACCGCCAGATTGATCCAGAACTCGCGCATCGTATGGCGCTCGGGATAGCTTACGATATTAATGATGTTGGCGGTAATGATCGACAACACCCAGGTCGGAGAATGCTTGACCGTATAAAAGAGCGCCGACAACGCCACCTTGCCGACATGATCCCGGTAAAGTTTCGCCAGCAAGCTGAACGGCTTTATTTTCGCCCCCCGTTCGCTCTCGAAGACTTTGGAATAATCCAGACTTGATTCCGTTTTTGCCATAGGTTTCACCCGCTTTTTCGCTTATGATAGTAGTATGTATGGGCTGAATAACAGTGTTTAGTATACGTCTACCGCCCGGCTTTCTCTATAACATATTCGGCCCCGTTTCACATAACATTTAACCAAATCGGACATCAAGGAGCTGACTTGCGGCATGAACAACTTAAAATATCCGGAGCGGGTGTTTCCCCATTTCCGGTCGGAGGTCAGCCTGTTCTCCCCCCATACCCGGCATGTCGAAAAAGGGTGGATCTGCGGCCGGCATGTGCATCATACGATGCTTGAGATGCTGCTCGTGCTGGAGGGAAGCCAGACGGCCGTTCTCGGCGCCGAGGAATATGAGCAGCAGGCAGGCGATTTAATCGTCGTATCGCCGATGCAGGTGCATGACTTCCAGGCGCGCCAGACCGAGAGGGCCGCTTTTTTTACGATGCACATACATCTGGAGGACTGGGCGTTCCTGCATAGAATCGGGGCCCGCAACGAGGGGTTTTACCCGTCCGGCCATCCGTTAAACGATAAGCTCGTTCCGTTAATGCGGAATATGATGGATTTGCTGTATGATGAAAACGGCCAGAAAATGGCTCTGCTGCGGGAATTGTTCGCCATTCTCAGCCATATGCAGGACCACTTCTTCGCTTCCGGCGAAGCGACCGGTAACAGCGCCTTCCAAACCGAACTTCCGGTCGAGATCGCCCGGGAGATCCAGGGGTTGGTGCTTCGGCAAAATGATCGCGATTCCGCTGCGGACGGGGAAGCCGCGGCGGACTGGCTGGAGGATATTTCGCGCCGGTTAGGCATAAGCCGCAGGCATTGCCACCGCATTTTTCGGGAAGCGTTCGGCATGCCGCCGCGCGAATACCTCATGGTCCTCAAGCAACAGGAAGCGATGCATATGCTCGCTACCACCAGCGATACGATCGAGCGGATCGCATACCGCATCGGATACGAGAACGTGCAGAGCTTCAGCCGCCAGTTCGCGGCCTGGACCGGCTGCACGCCGAGCGATTTCCGCAAAAATAACACGGACGCGGACCGATATTTCCACCTTACTCCCCTCGATACAGTATCATCATGAAAACAGCAGCCTGGAGAAAAAACCAGGCTGCTGTTTATTTGATCCGTTATTCCGAATAGCGCCGCAGTACGATAGCGGCGTTGTGGCCGCCGAAGCCGAATGAATTGGAGATGCCGATGTTCAGGGCAGCCTCCCGGGCCGCCCCCGGGACGTAATCCAGATCGCATTCCGGATCGGGCTGCTCGAGATTGATCGTCGGGGGAATCACGCCTTCCCCCAGGCTCTTTACCAGCGCGATGGCCTCCGCGCCCCCCGCGGCGCCGAACATATGCCCGGTCATCGATTTGTTCGCGGTTACGGGAATGCGGTACGCCGCTTCCCCGAACAGCCGCTTGAGTGCCTTGGTTTCGGCCGAATCGCCGACCTGGGTGCTCGTCGCATGGGCGCTGACGACATCGACCTCGGCCGGATCGATGCCGGCCGATTGCAGCGCGCGCTTCATCGCCAGGTAGGCGCCCGTTCCCTCCGGATGCGAAGCGACGACATGATAGGCGTCGGAGCTGGCGCCGTAGCCGATCACTTCGCCATGGATCGGGGCGCCCCGGCGCAGGGCGTTCTCCAGCGACTCCAGCACCAGGATGCCCGCGCCCTCGGCCATGACGAAGCCGTCCCGGTCCGCCGCGAACGGACGGCTGACCCGCTCGGGCGCGCCGCCCCGCTTCGACAGCGCCGTGGCGTTGCCGAAGCTGGCCAGCGACAGCGGGTGGATCGCCGCTTCCGCGCCGCCGGCGACGATGACATCCGCCTCTCCGCCGCAGATGAGCCGAAACGCTTCGCCGATCGCGGTATTGCCGATCGAGCAGGCGGTCACCGGCGCCATCGTCGGCCCCATCGCCCCGAAGCGGATGCTGATCTGCGCCGCCGCCATATTGGAGATCATCATCGGCACGAGGCTCGGACTGACCCGGCCCGGGCCGCGGCTTTGATACGCCTCCATATTGTCGGTCAGCGTCTTGATGCCGCCGATTCCGGAGCCGACATACACGCCGAAGCGCTCCCTATCGATGCGCTCCGTATCAAGGCGGGCATCCTGCACCGCCTGCTCCGCGGCATACAGGGCGAACTGGACGAAGCGGTCCATCTTCCGCGCCTCTTTCCGGCCGAAGACCGCCTCGGGATCGAACTCCCGGACTTGGCCCGCAATCCGGGTCGCAAATTGCGCAATGTCAAAATCATCGGTTTCTATAGTGGAAATGCCTGATTGTCCTGTTTTGAGCTTGCTCCAAAACGTGTCCACATCGTTGCCGAGCGGGGAGATGATGCCCATGCCGGTCACGACGACTCTTTGTTGGTTAAGTTCCATATCTGGTGCCTCCTTTATATCCGTCTGGCCATTCCAATAAACGCCATTGTCCTTATTTTATCGCGTAGTTATCCTATTACAAGTTTTTAGTTATCCTAGTATAATAGATAATACAATAATGACTTGGCCATATGACAGGAGGTTATCCATAATATGCAAGACGATCCGCGCCGCAAGGCTTTAGCGCAATTTTTGACGGGCCAGCGGGCCAAACTGCATCCGAACGCCGTCGGACTGCCGCTCGGCTCGCGCCGCAGAACACCCGGTTTACGACGCGAGGAGGTCGCCCAGTTGGCCGGAGTCAGCACCACCTGGTATACCTGGCTGGAGCAGGGCCGCGATATCAAGGTGTCCGCTTCCGTTCTGGACGCGATCTCCGGGGCGCTGCGCCTGAACGGCGACGAGCGCAAATATTTGTTCGATCTCGCGCTGGATAACGGATTTCATCCGGAGCTGAGCGGCGAGAAGAAAGCCGTCATTAACCCGTCGCTGCACAAAATTTTGGAGGAGCTGAAATATTGTCCGACGCTGATTTCGGATCGCCATTGCCATATCGTCGGCTGGAATCCGGCGGCGGCCCAGGTGTTTCTCAACTTCCAGCAGATACCTGATCCGGACAGAAACCTGATCTACCTGTTATTCCACAAAAAGGAGCTGCGCAGCCTGGCCGTAAACTGGGCCGATTTCGTCAAAGGGTTCCTGGCGATATTCCGCGCCTACTACGGACAATATGTCGCCGACCCGTGGTATTCCGATTTTATCGAGCGGATGTCGGCACAGTATCCCGATTTCAAGGAGCTCTGGAATCAGAGCGAGGTCAGCGCGGCCCCCGAGGTGATGGTCGAATTCCGTCACGCGAAAGCCGGAAAGATGCTGTTCAATCTGTCATCCTTGCAGGTCCAGGGCGAGGCCGATTTGCGGATGAGCATTTATACGCCCGCGCCGCAGACGGCGACGGAGCTGAAGCTCAAGAAGCTACTCGAAGGTTAGGTCGGGAATTAAACCGGATAAGGGGACGCAAGCAAACCAAACCGGAAAGAGAGCGAAATTCCTGCAAAAATGCAATTATTGCGTTGATGTCTCCATGTACAGAAAAAAATTCCTGCTATAGAGTGCAGGAATTTTTTCATAATTCGGCCCGTTGGCGGGTTATGGGACGAAGTTGATGCATTTTCGCAGGAATCAACATGTGAGCCATGCGAGCCGCTAGCGGCTGTGACTTTTGCCGTTACAATGCGCGGTACTCCTCCGCCAAAATGCTCATCAGCTGCACATCGATATATTTACCGCGTTTGAATATTTTCTGCCGGATGGTTCCTTCCTCCTTGAACCCGCAGCTCAAGTAGCAGCGGCGGCCGCGCTCGTTGTTGCCGAGCACCTCCAGCTCTAGCCGGTTTAAATTGAGCGTGTCGAATACAAAGCCGAGCAATAGCTTGATCGCTTCACGCCCGTAGCCTTGACCGAGCATGTCCTTTCTTCCGATAACGATGCCCATGACGGCCGAACGGTTTTTCCAGTCCAGCTTATGCAAATCGATTTGCCCGATATAATCCAGCGTGTCCTTCTCGGCAATGACGAAGCCTTTGCTGGCGGAAGTGCCTTCTACCATCGAGCGCAGAAACGATTCCGTATTATGATGGGTTTGCGGAAACAAAAAGATATCGCTTAACGTGTCCGTAATTTCTTCGTCGTTCACCCAACTGCGGATATGGGGCAAATCTTCCATCCGGTACTCCCGGAGGGTAATTCTCTCGCCAATCAAATGGGGCATAATCTCACCTTCCTAATGTTCATCTGCTACATTTTGTCGAGTCCGGCACGAATCATTTTGACCAGGGCCAGCTTTTCCGCCTCCGGCACCCCCTCCATCAACCTGGCGGCGGCGACGGGGAGCATCCAGCGCTCCACTTCGGGATAGGAGAGCTTGGATAATTGGAAATACCGCTTGATATAGGTGTTTCTCAGCCGCGATCGGATAAACTGAACGATTCCCCGCTGAATTGCGGGGATCCCTTCGGGCATGCTGCCGTGGCTCAGCAGCAGAACGGTCCGCGCCACGTCCGCGGCCGGATTGCCGGAAACGGCATTCATCCAGTCGATGACCCAATTTCTATCGCCCACCAGAATATTATCCGGATGGAAATCCCCATGACAAAGACTGTCCGCTCTCGGAAGCGAATCCAGAAAGACGGTAATCGTCCGCTTTTCACGCTCATCCAGCAAATCGGTAGATTGGATAGACTGGCGCAGCGCGTCATGCTGATTCCGTTTCAGCCCGGCCTGTTGCCGGTGCATCCGGAAATGCAGCTCGGCCATAAGCCTCGCGCCCGCCGCAACCGTCCAAGGCTTGGTTGAAATGCGGTTCAGCAAAGTCTGCCCCTCCGCATATTCATAAACGATGCCCATGCGATGTTCGGATTCGATCATTTCATAGGTTTGCGGAGCGTCGAGATCCAAAGTGCAGACCAGCTTTGAGGCTTCATATTCCTCCCTGATCGCCGCCAGGGGAAAGCCGGGACGGTACAGCTTCAGAATTTTCCCTTCCCCATAACCGTAAACTTCGGCGGTTCTACCCTGACCGATCATTGCTCCCTGATTCAATATGAATCTCCTCCTCGATTAAAGCCAACAGCTCCTGATCTTTCCGGTTCTCCAGAGCAAGCAGTTCCCGGTACGGATCGCCTTCCAGCCGAAGCAAACGGGCAAAAGCCGGCTCGGTCTTGAGACCCCCTTGCTTCAGCTTGATGATGCGCCGCTTGAACGATTCTCCATACAGCCGCAGCATCCTCGCTTCCACCATCATGTGCCTGTACCCGTTCTGCACCGCAGTCGGGACCGGTTGTCCGAACAGTTCGACCGGCCAATCCCCGCAATTAAAATTGACTTTCACCCTTTCGATCCCTTCTACCCTGCGCCGGACTAGCGCAAAGCCGGGTAAATGGGCAAAATGCCGCTCCACCATTGCTTCAAAGGCCGCAAAATCATGAACCTCGCACAGGATATCCAGGTCGCTTCCCGCAATTTGGATATCGAGCGGGACCGTCCCCGCCAAAACCGGATCATAAGCCTCCAAAATCTCGAACAAGCGATATTGCTTTAACAACCGGTACACTTCTCTCTGCACAGAAGTTCCTTCCAACAGATATTCCAGTCTGCTTCCGGTTTCGTCAGGCAAGCTCATCTTTCCTTCACCTTCCTTTCCGAGCGGCCGGATCATCCGCCCGTTACGATAAGCGATTCCAGAATCCCTTGCAGCTCGCTCCTGCCCCTAACCGGATCAAATGCCGTATTGTTGATCACCTTTGTGGGGATTTGCAAGCGGCCCATGATCTCCCCGGCGAGCTTACGCTTGTGCCTCAATACTTCAATCGTGCCTTCAATACCGGTGAGGCCGCGGCTTAGTCCGTATCCTTGATTCGTGTAGTAATCGATAAAGCCGTCCGCCCACTCGCGCGGCCGCTCCGCGACCGCTTTAAGAAACGAACGCTCCACATCGTCCTGATCGATATAGATCAGCACCGGTTCCAGCTTCAGGACGCTTTGCTCCAGCCTTTTCACATACTCAAGAACATCCGTTTGCGGAACGTTATATTTAACCAGGCCCACCGTCAGCGGATTCTGTATAAAACAGCACTCAAATATGTAAATCCCGTCCTGCGCCGCAGCCTGATCGGCAAAATGCGACCACTTCTCCGCGATCACTTCCGCGTTCCGTTCAAAGGGCAGCTCATAAACATCGGTTTGCATCAGTATACCGACCAGTTCATCGGGAAAATCCGGGGCGTACGCTTCTTTCAATTTGCGGTATGGAATAAAACGGTATTCTCCCCGCCGCTCCGAGTGGTTCTCAAGGATAGGACGATATGCCTCCATATCTCCGAGCAGCCTCAGGTATTCCGCTTCGCTATAACAGGCTACGCCGTCATAGTCGGCGGGATGGTCCGGATTTCCTTCCGTAAACAGGTTTGCCTTCATCCCCTGTCCGGCCAGTATTTCACCGGCCCAGCTTGCATAGGTCGATTTGCCCGAACCGGGCAATCCTTCAATGATGATCAATTTAGAAGTCATTTACTGTTCCTTTCTTACATCTCTTGCATTCCTTACATCCAGTCATCAAGATGAATATCGGAAATCCGTTTCACGACCGCATCCGCCTGCGTCAAATCCTGCAAGCCCGAATTCGGATTGAGATATCCGATACAGCGCATGCCGGCCGCTTTTCCCGCCGCGACGCCAAACCGGGAATCCTCCAGGACGAGGCAGTGCTCGGGCTCCACCCGCAATTGGCGGGCCGCTTCAAGGTAAACATCCGGCGCGGGCTTTCCTTTCTCCACTTCTTCCCCGCTGGCAATGCCGGCGAAGAATTCCTCCAGCCCGAACTTCCCCAGCACCGCTTCAATGAAGACGCGCGGCGAAGAGGAAGCAATGCCCGCTGGAATGCCGCGGGCTTTAAGATCGAGAAGCAGCTCCCGGATGCCTTCGATCGGTTCCATCCCGATCGCCTCCAGCTCCGTTATTTTAAGGCCCAACTGGTAGGCGATAATTTCTTCGACCGATTGTACTAAGCTGAACTCTTCGCGTACGGATTTCCACATTTCGGGATTCGTCATGCCGACGTATTTGATAAAGACGTTCTCTTCCACTTCATGCCCCAGATGTTTCATCGTTTTGATGTCGATATCGATGTGAAACGGTTCGCTGTCGACAATGACCCCATCCATATCAAAAATAAATGCCTTTAACATGGTTGCTCGCCTCCCTTTCAATTAATTCAGAATATTTACAGCTCCCGGATCGCGGCCAACACGCGGTCAACCTTCCCGCCGACGCTCTCCCGTCCGTCGCCCTCAAGCCGGAGAACGGGACAACGGAGCTCGGACAGCCATGCTTCATGCAAGGTCCGGCTGCGAATCTCCATCCCTCCCCGATCATACCGGGAGGCCCAGTCGATAAAGACTTGGTGGGCCTCGTGCCTGCCGCCGCCGGGTTCGATCTCTTTCCCGTATCTCGAAGCCTCCCGCGCCAAAAGTCTCCGTATTCTTTCCTCTTCCGGAATCCACAGGAACACGGCGAGCTCGATATAAGGAATGAACATGTCGCCCCATCCGCACATGGAACCGGACCAAACCCAGGACGGGTGCCGGGAAATAAGCTCTTTAATGATCTCCTGCCGCTCGGGAATCTCGCGCTTTAACGTGAAGGGCTCCTGCGACGGCAGCCAGTAAATATCATCCGTATCGAAATGGAAGTATCCCAGTTCGCTTGCAAGCGCCCGGGCTAAAGTCGTCGTCCCCGAACCGGAAGCCCCGAAGATATGAATTCGTTGAAACATCTTACCCCTGCCTTCCTAATCCAGCCATACATCGTGCCGGCTGTTTCTCGCTTCGAACAGCCATTGAATTTGTTTCGGCGTATTTCTTTCCACGGATAGCGGTGGCAGCTCATCCTCTGCAAAAAAGCCAACCTGCAAGGTTTCCATTCCGGCCTGAGCCGCTCCCCCCGTAATTTCGCAAAGAATAAACATCTTGTATACATGAAACGCTTCAGGAGGGTGGTCATGAAATTTCTTGTCCAATACGCCAAGCAGCCGAACCGGGGACACTTCCAGCCCCGCTTCCTCCTTCACTTCCTTGACCGCCACTTCTTTCGGCGACAGGCCGATATCGGCCCAGCCGCCCGGCAGCGCCCAGGCTCCGTCGATCCGTTCCCGGACGAGCAGAATTTTGTCGTCCCGGAACACTACGCCGCGCACATCCACTTTCGGCGTCGCATACCCGGTTTCATTGGCGAACAGCGCCTTCACCCGCTCCGTCTCGACTCCGGTATACTTGCTCAGGATTTCCACGCTTAGATCACGCAGCATTTGAAACCGTTCAAGATCGTAAATGTCTTTGGAATAAGCCAGTCCGGCCTGGCTGATCGCTTGAATTTGTTTGGCCCATTCCAGCCATTTAAGCTTCATCGGTGAAACCGTCCTTTCCGCTGCCCGGTCTAATATAATACTTGATATAATCGGTCTCCGGGGGCGTTAGCCCGCCCATGCGCAATGAAGTCGCGATTTGTCCGCGATGGTAACTTCCATGCAGGAATACATGCGTCAATATATCGATGATGGTGCCGGTAAACGGGTCGCCTTTGGTGCTATGGTAATGGATTTCCCGGTATAAATGGGCGTCTTCGATACCGGAAAAATAACGCCGATACCCCTCCGCATTCTCCGCCGCCTGCCGCTCGCAATGCTCCGGACTCGGGGGCGCTTCGGACCATATGGCGATCTTAGCCGGAGCCTTCGGTTCGATCAGCCGGGAAAGCCATACCGCTTCGGCCGCCAAAATATGCCCGAACAGCCGAAGCGCGCGCTCCGGTATGGCTTCCGCCTCTTCGCTTCGCAGCCGATTGACAATTTCCCCGTTGGCCCACACCATCTGATCGAACATGCGCAACAAATGATGCTTCAGGGGGTTGGCCCCGCGCTGGAGCAGCACCAGCAGTTCTTCTCTCGCCTCGATCAGCCAAGGATGCACCAGCTTCATGTGCTCCCGCTGATTCCACACATGATCCGTATAAGCAAACGCCGCTTCATCCAGCTTCTGCCCGTCGACCAGGCGGCGTATATCATCCAGATAGGTTTGCTCTCCCGGCAGCTCCCAAGCCACTTTATCGGCGATGAATACCACTTTGTCGAACAAGGTAGCCCCGGGCTTCAACGTCGTATGGCATTCGATCGCATTCAAAATATCTTCGTCCGCAATGCCGAATATGATTTCCGCCATGGCGCGTGAGAGCTTCTGATGCAGAATTCGGGGATACCCCGGCTCTTCGTCCAAGATCTCGATCGGCAGCTGCTTCGCGACTTGAAGCATCTGCGTTACGGGTATCACATTGCTGACATCGTGAAGCAATGCGGCCTGCTCCGCCTTCTGCGGATCGACGCCGTACAGCCGCGCGATGCGGACCGCCTGGCTCGTTACCTTCAAGGTATGATCCCAGGTGTCCTGATCGCCGTGCAATTTGAAAAACGTGCCGACATCCTGCAGCAGGCTTCCCGTCAGCTCCAGCCCTGCCTCATAAGGCGCAAGGCAGGTGCCGTTCATCCTTTTTTCCATAAGAACTCCGCTCCTTATTCCTAAATAGAACTCTTCCGCGCGGCAATCAGGAAATGCTCCGTAGCCTCCCGGTATTGGGGAGCTTCGCTCATTTCGCTGGCCGCCTGCACCAAGTTTTCGTATACCTGGCGGTCTTCCCGGTACAGCCGGGTTACCTCCGTCCGCATGCCCGCCAGAAAGCTCTCCGCCCCGGCGCAGGAGATCACCTCAAATCCGCCGCGTTTTACTTCCTCGAGCGCTCTGTGCGGAACCGAAAAATAAGCTTCGGTAAAGCCGCGAAGCTCATCGAACCGCTGCTCTTGCAAATAGTCATAAATTCGCTCGGGATCGCGAAATGTTTCACTAAACTCCGTCACGCCGGCCTTTAGACATCCCCAGGAATTGATATACGAAAAAATGGCGGTGCCTTCCGGCTTCAGGATTCTGTGAACCTGTTTGACCATCTCCAGCCGCTCCGCTTCCTCCAATACATGATATAAAGGTCCGAGCACGAGCGCCCCGTCATAGGCTTCCGCACCCAGAACCCGCAAATTTCTCGCATCTTCGCATATGTATGCTTCCGCCTGCAGCCCGAGCTCTTCGATGTTCTTCCTTGCGATATTCAGCTCGTTGGCCGACAAATCGAACAAAGTAACCCGATAGCCCTGCTGCAGCAGTTCCATCGCATATCTTCCCGGCCCCGAGCCGATATCGCAAATATGCCCGGCATCCGGCAAATACCGGTCCATCAGCCGCAAGGTCGACATCCATTCGACTTGATTGTAGGGATCGCTCAGCCGCTCCCATTCCTGCTCGGCGCCGTCATCGTAATAATTTTTGACGATTTGGCTCACTCTTTGTCCCGCTCCTTTCTCAGACAGTCTAAAATTCGCAGATCCCTTCGGCCTCATAAGGATAATCGATCTGCCTCTTAACCTGCAGGGCCGCGTCTTCTCCGGCGAGCATATTCACCATATACAACGCAAGATCGATCAAAGTAGCGACGCCGCCGGCGGTGATTACATTTCCGTCTCTTACGATCCTCATCTTGACGACTTCCCGGCAATAAGGTTCCAGCAGGTCGTACGAGCCGGGATGAGTCGTCGCCCTTTTGCCGTGCAGATAACCCGCCGCCCCGAGCAGCAGCGATCCGGTACAGACCGACACGATATACCGGCAATGTTCGGCCTGCCGAAGCCAGGAAACGAAGGTTTCGTCAAACCGAAGGCTTCTCGTCCCCATCCCGCCGGGAACAAAGATCAAATCGTATGCCGAAAGATCAGGATACACTTTGCCCACCTTGACCGTCAGCCCCAATTCGTCTTTGACCTCTTCCGCAGGACCGCAAAAATCCCATGTCAGCCCTTTGGTTTGTTCAAACAAGTTAAGCCTGTAAATCACATCGTAAAACCCGATCAAGTCCAAAAAGGTCAGTCCGTCAAAGACGACGAAAGCCAGCTTCATACGCCTTCCCTTCCTCTCATACCGTATCCAAAAACAAGCTCATCCCGATGACATCCTCATAGTTGCCGTCCTGCAGCTTAATCTGCTTGCGCATCAGGCTTTCCTGGGTAAAGCCCGTTTTGCGGTACAATTCTATCGCCTTCGTGTTGTTCGCGAATACTTCGAGGTTGATTTTTTCGATGCCGCTGCGCTTCTTCGCCCAGTCGATCAACGCTTGCAGCAGCGCTCTTCCGATCCCTCCCGCCTGATAATCGCCGCGGACGCTCATTCCGAAAGATCCGGTATGGGCGGTGCGCTGCTTCTGCCCGCTGTGGAAATCCAGGGTCCCGACCAGCCGTTCGCCTTCTTCCGCAACCAGAATCAAGCTGTTCTCATGATTCAACATGGATTCGATCCACTCGCGTTCCTGCTCGGCGGTCATATCAAACTCTTCGGGTACGGTGAGCAGATACGATTCGGTCGATATAACGGCCCGGGTATGGGCTAAAATTTTCGCGGCGTCCTCGGGAACCGCGGTTCGGATACCGATGATCCGGTTATATTTATCCACGATGTTGATCGGTTCGAACCATCCCATAACTTCATCATCCTTTCTGTTAGTGATCAAACAGAATATGAGCGATACGACGGCGCTAGACGGAGAAGGTTTGCGATAAAATATGATGAACTCCCGGCAATCCGTCCATTTCGATCGAATTAAGTTCTTCCTTGTATGCGATATTTAATTTTGTATATAACTTTTTCCAAAAAGAGACGGCCGGCTGATTATTGGCCAGCTGTTCGATATGATAGCTGCCCGGATGCAATCTGAATATCCGCCGCACCGCTTCCGCGGCCAGATTCTGACCTCTGTACTTTCTTAACAGAAACAATTCCTGGATCGAAAACTGAATCCCCTTTGGCGTATAGGGCGGCGTGCACATCAGCACAAATCCCGCGATCCGGCTGTCCGCCGAGATCAGGTACGGGAATAACGCCTCTTTCTCCAAGTATAAGTAATTATTACCCATGTCGTATTTGCCGTTCTCCCGAATATCCTCCCGCGTATATGACGACAGTTCGTACAAATAGAGATTATAGAGGTTGTAAAAAAGCTCCTGCTCATGTTTGGATAAAATCGATAACTGGACCTTCATATTGATTCCTTCTTTCTGCCATCCCTTGTGTTCAGGTCGCTTGAAGTCTGCAAAAAGCTTTATCAAGACAATATCCTGTATTTTCCTAGAACTCAAGTGATTTTTTAACCATAAGCAAATTGCTCCGCAGAAAAATTATGCAAAAAAGGACAGGAGCCGCGCATGGCTCCTGTCCTAATCTGTTATGACAACCGTGAACTGAAATCCTCGTATCCGAATTGCCGGATGATCTTGATTCCTTCTTGCTCGTTATAGCTGGCGATCGACGGCAGATTCACGCCGTTGAAGGTGTTGGTCTTGACCATGGAATAGATCGCCATGTCGGTAAATACGAGCCGGTCTCCCGGCTGTAAAGGCTGGTCGAACGAATAATCGCCGATCACGTCCCCGGCCAGGCAAGTCAGCCCGCCGAAACGGTACGTATACGCCTTCTCGTTCGGCATGCCCGCCCCGATAATTTCCGGGCGGTAAGGCATTTCCAGCACGTCCGGCATATGGCATGCGGCCGAAGTATCCAAAATCCCGATATTCATGCCGTTCTCGATAATATCGAGCACCGTGGCGACCAGGAATCCGGTATTTAAAGCAACGGCTTCGCCCGGCTCCAGGTAGACTTGTACACCGTATTTGTCCTTGATCCGGTTAATGACCCGGACCAAGGTTTCAATATCGTAGTCGGGACGCGTAATATGGTGGCCGCCGCCGAAATTGATCCATTTCAGCTTGTGGAGATATTCTCCGAACTTCTCTTCGACCACTTGAACCGTGCGCTCGAGCGTATCCGAATTTTGCTGGCATAGCGTATGGAAATGGAGTCCGTCTATGCCGTCCAATTCTTCGGGCTTGAAGCCCGACAAGGTAACGCCCAGACGCGAATGATTGTAGCAAGGATCATAGATCGGCGTATGGCTCTCCGAGTACTCAGGATTTATTCGAATGCCGCATTCGATCTTTTTCCCCTGAACGCCTTGGACTTTCGCCTTGTATTTATTCCATTGGTTGAATGAATTAAATACGATATGATCGCAATATTGCAGCAGCTCGTCAAATTCCGATTCTACGTAGGCCGGCGCGTAAGCATGAACCTCTTTGCCCATTTTCTCATAGCCGAGTCTCGCCTCATTTAAAGAGCTGGCGGTAATCCCTTTAAGATATTGACCGACTAAAGGAAACGTGGAATGCATCGCGAATCCTTTAAGTGCAAGCAGGATATTGCAGCCCGTGCGCTGTTGAACGGAGTCCAATATTTCAAGGTTTCGCTTGAGAAGCGCTTCATCCACGACAAAGCATGGCGAAGGCAATGCGTTAAAATCCAGACTCATGCCAGAACCTCAACCGGATCGAGCAGTACCGGCGCAAATTCTTCCTTCCACGGCAATCCGTATTTGTTGAGTGCGTCCATGAACGGATCCGGATCGAACTCTTCCACATTGAATACGCCCGGTTTCTTCCAGAGCCCTTTCATGATCATCATCGCGCCGATCATGGCCGGAACCCCGGTTGTATAGGAAATCGCCTGCGAGCCGACTTCTTGGTAGCATTCCTGATGGTCGCATACGTTGTATACATAATACGTTTTCGGCTTGCCGTCTTTCATCCCTTGAATGATGCAGCCGATATTCGTTTTGCCTTTCGTTCTCGGTCCGAGCGTGGCCGGGTCCGGCAAAATCTCTTTCAGGAATTGCAACGGAATAATCTCTTTGCCTTCGTACATGATCGGCTTGATCGACGTCATGCCTACATTTTCGAGAACCTTCAAATGGTTCAGGTAGTTGTCGGAGAAGGTCATCCAGAATCTGATCCGTTTCAAGCCTTTGATATTCACGGCCAAAGACTCCAGTTCTTCATGGTACAACAGATAAATATTTTTCGGGCCGATTTCCGGCAAATCATAAGTCTTCTTCATTTCGAGCGGAGCGGTTTCGATCCATTTTCCTTCTTCCCAGTAACGGCCGTTCGCAGTAATCTCACGGATGTTGATTTCCGGGTTAAAGTTGGTCGCAAACGGATACCCATGGTCGCCCCCGTTGGCATCCACAATATCGATGGAATGAATTTCGTCAAAATGGTGCTTTTGCGCATAAGCGACAAATACTCCGGTTACTCCAGGATCGAAGCCGCTGCCCAGCAGGGCGGTAATTCCGGCTTTTTCGAATCTTTCCTTATAAGCCCATTGCCATTTATATTCGAATTTCGGAACATCCGGCGGTTCATAATTTGCAGTATCCACGTAATGAACGCCTGTGGCGAGGCAAGCGTCCATAATCGTCAGATCCTGATACGGAAGCGCAACGTTGATCACAACGTCGGGGCCAAAGCTCTTAATCAGTGCGATTACCTCATCCGTATTATCCGCATCAACCTTTGCGGTATGAATTTTTGTGCGGCCGCCATCCAGTTTGTCTTTAAGGGCGTCGCATTTGGACAGTGTCCTGCTTGCGATACAAATCTCCTCAAACACATCAGGATTCTGGCAACATTTGTGAACTACCACACTGGCCACACCGCCAGCACCAATAATAAGAGCCTTACCCAATTCACTAACCTCCATTTCAGATTTTAAAAATTAAAGCAAGAATGATTATATATAAAACACTATAAATAATCAATAAATTTCGCAAAAAATTAGCGTTATCCTGAAATTAAGGCGAATATTTTAATCTTTTCTCAATTATCCAGCCGTTTCCTCAAGTTTAAACAGCAATCCAGCGACCAAATGCTTGACTCCATATTATGAAAAGTAACAGCCGGATAAAATAAAAAAAGAAGCGGGGTTACCCCGCTTCCCATCATATTGATCGTCTTTTTCAAAGGTGCAAAGTGAATAGGCATTCGTCACCCTTTTTTCGGTGATTTCACAATATCCCTATTAACTCGTTGAGCGATTCCGCAACAATATCCGGCTTGACCTCATGCTCCCAACTCAGCTTGTTTCTGTTTAGCCAGCAAGCGGTGATTCCTTCCCGTTTGGCGCCGAGCACGTCCGACACGGAGTCGCCGATATGAATCGCTTTGGCCGGACAGATCCGATAATGCCTGAGCATGTCCTTGAACATCGCGTTTTGTTCGTCATTCTTGTAAGAACGGTATTGCTCCGAGTTGAAGAGGCGAATCCCGTAATCCTTGTAAAAGGAGGGTACCATATCGTCATCCGCATCGCTTACGATGCATACGTTATATTTTTCCGTAACCATGTCCAGGAATGGTACCGTATCCTCATAAAACTCCGCCAAGGTATGTTCCCGGAAAAATATCCGGTTCGCTTCGCCGCAATCAAAAGTAATTCCTGTCCCCGTAAATAATTCAGCAAAGCTGCTTTCGTATATTTTCTGAATCAAGGTAAAAGCTTCTAGCTCCGAGAAATGCCGTTTGTATTTATAATAACCTTGCAGCAGCCGGCCCCCGCATTCGGCGGCCAATTCCTCCGTAAACCGATCGGACAGAATCGGCGACCAAATTTTGGTTCTTCTCATTTCGATATTGACAAGCGTTTGAAACAGATCCAGACTGACCACTTCATATGAACTCATGAAAAATCCCCCCCCCCCGTTTACCGTATATCCGCTTCGATTTGTTGCCGCAAGTAAGCTTCGTTCAAGCCTTTATTGAAAAATTCCGCTTTCTTGCCGGTCGCCCCCTGAACCCGGTCGATCACCTGCCCCAGATGGTAACCCGCATGCTCGACCAGATGGTAAAGCTGGTGAACCTGCTCCGCCTCCAAAGGCAGCTCTCCCTGGATGTAACGAGCCATGATGCCGCTCCACCGATTGAGCTGTTCTTCAAAAAGTTCAATTACTTGTTCTGAAGTTAGAGACTCATTCGGAAAATATTGTTCGAATCCCTGCTGGAGCTCGCTTTCCATTCCCGACAGTCGCAAGCGGCTTCTTGCAATATGCTCGCTCATATGCAGAACGATCCCGCCGGTCGTATTGCCGCCCGGATAGCTTTCCGTCCAAAGTGCTTCATGAGGAAGTCCTTGCAGACAAGCTTTTAGCTTCGCAAAATACATATCCGTCATACGATGCAGGGTAAGCTTCAAAAAGACCTTTTCAAATGCCTTGGGATCCATATTTGCCTCCATTACCCGAAATACAAAACGCCCCAGCCTAAAGTTAAGCTATCCTTCTCTTAGGCAGAGGCGTTTGTCGGTCGATCTATTTTTTTCGATTATACATCGGGTTATTGGATGGCGGCAGGGGATTTCCTCACACCGGGCTTCCTCCCCCGGTTTCGCTTTCCGCAAGACTTAGAAGAATCCTGTCGGCACGGATGAATTCCTCACCGTGAAACTTCATTATGTAGATATCCGGCTTCGATGTTTGTCTGAGAAAATCCAAGCCGTACCGTTCGTCAAAATACCCCATCATCAGCGTCATAACGGCTCCGTGCGTACCGATCGCAATTTTGCGGCCGCGATGTTTGTTCAGGATTTGTTTTAAGGTTGCCACGGCCCGGTTTCTGCATTCTGCCGCCGTTTCCCCGCAAGGGAGGGCAAAATCGGGGTCCCCGAACATCTTCGCCAAATGGGGAAATAAGGCTGGGTCGGGCAAGCCTTTGATCTCGGGCGCGAATGCAAGTTCTTTTAATTCCTCAAATGTTTCAATTTCCTTGCCGGCACACCGAGCCGCTTCTTCAATGGTCAGTACGGCCCGTTTGTAAGGACTTGAGATGAACACTTCAATTCCCTCATCCATCAATAACCGCGTGACTTGCCGCGCATCGGCCACCCCCTTCTCGGTTAATCCGCGCATGCGCTCGTCGGGATCCGTTTTAATGGATTCACTATGCCGAACCATGTATACCGTGGTTATCATATGGCAGCCTGCTTTCGTATTATTTTAAATAGTCCAAACCCGATCATAAATCCTGCGGAATTCAAAATAAAATCATCGATATCGAAGCTGCCGCGCCGCAGGAGGAGCTGTAAAGACTCCAGGATAAACAAGCCGCACAAAAACGCGATAAACGACTTTGTCATCTTCCGTTGAAAGACGGAAGGCAGCAGTATGCCAAACGGGATGAACACGCCGATATTTCCGAGCAAATTGATCATCCAAGCCTTCGATTCGGGGCCGCTAGCTTGCAGATACTGCCCGATCGTAGAAAACGGCCTGAGATTGTACATATACTCAGAGTAGGTCGATCTGCCGAATCCGAAGAGCATCCAGTAGGCTAATAGGCAGGTATACAAGATCAGTAAAAATAGCTGGAGCCGTCTACGGTTCATCCTTTTCATGAGCTTAACTCGTCAAATCGGCGATTTTTTGAAACAGTAAATTGTAATACTCATCCGACCTCGGTGTTACATCATCCGGCCCGATCTCTCTTCGCCGCAAGCTCCCGCTATATTCGGATTCGTCGTTGACGATCCCCTCAATCTCGATCCTATCGACCTCGCCCGAAACAAGTCTCTTGAAATCTTCCAACTCCGCGAAAAACAATCCCGAAATCTCGTCGGCCTGATATTCGTATGCCTCAAGCGGTTTCCCAAACTCATAAATAAAAATATGGTTGAATTCCCGGTCGATCAGCCCCATCGGCAATTGTTTTTCCTGCGGTACCATCCCGCAATACACTAATTCGTCCATCGCCGCTCTGATTCCCAGCTCTTCCTCCAATTCGCGCACGCCGTCTTCCACGGTTTCCCCGGACTGCAAATGTCCGGCGCTTGAAATATCCAGCAAACCGGGATATGTATCCTTGTCGGGATGACGCAATTGCAGAAGCAGCTTTGCTCCGCCGTTATGCGTTCTATTGACAATCCAGCAATGGAAAGTTTGATGCCAATATCCTTTGGCATGTACAATTTCGCGCCGCTCCACGCCAATCTTCGTCATCTCTTCATCGTAAATATCGAATACTTCATCTTGGGACATAATCTATTCCCCGCTCCCACTCCAATAGAATTAACTCCGGCCATTTGGCTTGCCATTTCAAGGCTTTATTCATATAGATTTCTTTGGTAATGAGCTTCTTATTGGCTCTTACTGTTAAATGAAAAAGATCGTCAAAGCCAAAAGGGGCATAGATTTTCCAGCTTCCGGTCCGTTCTTTCCTTACACCAAATGCCGTTGCCGTGCTAGGCCAATTATCGATTGCTTGTTCGAGCGTTTCAAATGCTTTTATATCTATGGCGAATTTATCCGGATACCATAAATGCACTCTGGCTTGATTTTTAATATCGAGCTTGACCGGCAAATTTGAAAACATTTCCTTAATGTACCGGATCACTTCATCTTCCGCCTCGTAGCTTAGATCATTTTTATTAAAATAGACGATGTCAATATCATCAATCCCGTACATAAACGGCCGGTGGGTCAATTCATTCCAGACCGTCTGGGCAATGCATCCCGCCCCGATATAATACGCTCCGATTTCAACATGCTCCATCCTATCGAACACATGCATCAGAAGTTCATTCTTTTGCAAAATATGAATTAAACGATCCGTTTCTTCCATTCCATGGATTCCCCTTCCTCAATGAAGGTGCTTCCTGAACCCTTCCACGCTCTCGTCCTTATATCCCAGCTTTTCGTACAACCGATGGGCTTCCTTCCTTTGTCCGCCGGAAACAAAGATGATGTAGCCGCAATCCCGCTTCCGGGCCACGTCTTCTATCTCCAGCATTAGCTGCGTGGCAACTCCCTGTCTTCGCGCCTTCGGCGACACGATTACATTCTCAATCACCATAAAAGGTTTGCATTCGCCGACCAGATCCTCGCAGACAATTCCCATCAAGGAACCCGCCAAGCCGTCGTCATTATATGCCCCAAGCAGGATATAATCATCGTTTTCGCCGATTTTGCGGTAGGTCTCGACTAATTTATCATAGTTGGTCGTACTGTTCATCAGTTCATTGTACAGCAGACATAATTCTGAAAGGTCTTCGTACCGAATCGGTTTGACTGAAATCATGGCATCTTGCTCCTTTTCTAACTCTTTATCGCACAATCTTCTCAAAACAAAAAAAGGGAGCGTTCTCCGCGGAAAGTTAACTTGTCCCATCAAAAAGGGATACCAGCTCTCCCGGTTTACCAATCGTCATTCTCGCTTTCTCCCTCCATCCGGTTCAGCAGGCTTAAAGCTTCCTTCATTTTTTCTATATACTGCACGGAATTGCTGGAGCATAAAAATTTAAGGTCCTCTTGCCCTTCTGCGCTTAATAAATGTCGGGCTTTCAGCACCTGGACAAGCCGGTTGACCGTCCCTGTCCGTCCGTCGATGATCTGAATATGCGGCGGTAAAATGTCCGCAAGCAATTTTCCGTAGAACGGATAATGGGTGCAGCCCAGAACCACGGTTCCATATTGGTTCAGGTCAACGCCGTCCAGCTTTCCGGCCAAATAATCGGCGATGACACCTTTATCAAAATTGAGCGCTTCGCAATATTGCACCAGTTCCGGTAATGGAATGGAATCTACGATATTCATATCGTCCACGCGTTTGACCAGGTCGATGTATTTTGCCTCTTTCAGCGTTAAAGGTGTGGCGAAAACAAGGACCCTTTTCCCTGTGGCACGGTTCTGTTCCACCGCCGGCTTGACCGCCGGCTCCATTCCGATGACGGGAATATCGTACATGCTTCTGAGCTCCGCGATCGCGAGACTGGTCGCCGTGTTGCAGGCAACGACGATCGCTTTGACCTCTTCCCGCATAATCGTTTTCACCGATTCATGAATATATTGCTTCACGGCTTCGCCGGGCTTGCTCCCGTAGGGAACATGAAGCGTATCGGCATAGAACAAAAAATCCTCCTTAGGCAACTTTTTCATTGCAGCCGATAATACGGTCAGTCCACCCAAGCCCGAATCAAAAAAAGCTATTCTCATCTTTTCTCACCTGTAAATGTTTAATGTAGTATTGTATCCGTCGGTTATATCAGTTTCACTACCGCACTTATAAAATAAGCGGCCGGCAGAAATAACAATTGTGCAAGCATCGTGCCAAAAAAGCGCGATACCATCAAGAGCGTGAATATTTTTCCGAGTTGGTCGCTGTATTTCCGGTCATTGATCGCTTTGTCGGTAATCAGTCCAACCTGGGGATCGATAAATATCGTCAACAAAATCGTGGCGATGCCGTTGATCAGCCCGGATGCCTGGGATGCGGTCGTACTCAAATTCGGCACAAGATGGGCCGCATATAACGAGGACAGGACGCCGACGGTATAGAACGCCGTTATAAATACATTTATAATTATAAATCTATTGGAGACGCCCAGGTATCTAAATTGCCGCCATCTCAAGGACGGCTTGCGCCAATAATGCCTCGTATTTTTGATCTGTCCTAAGGTTACACTGGCAAGCAGCTTCGGTAAAGAACCAGCGACCTCCAATTTGGAAATGACCCTTCCCCATAGTAGAACAAAGGTGGGAAAAAGGACAATAGCCAGTAAGGTACCCGTCGATGATGAAAGAATGATAATTCTCAGATATCTGAGTAATTCGAACGAGGCATCCACCCTGGCGTAATCTATGAATTTTGCCGTCAGCGGCGCTTGAACCAAATTCGCCGTTCTCGACACAAGCACTAGAATTCCCGTCAGGGACAACGCTACGGCGATTTTGCCCGTTTTGACTCCGGCAAATCTCAAGGAGTACGACAACGTCTCACATGTATGTATAATCATAGTCAGGAAAAAGGTGACGATTAAATATTTCTCCATTTGAACAGATGTCCCCACTCTCGGAAAATAATAAGACCCCAGACCTGAATGTATCATATCTCGGCTGGGGCGATGTTTGTACTATGAACTTATTCGAAAATCGCGTTTAACTTTCGGGCTATCTCAAATAACAGCCATTGTTAAGATCAAAGGTCGCTCCGGTATAATGGCCGGATTTCTCCGACAGCAAAAAAGTAACGGTATGAGCGACATCCTCCGGCATTAGCGGCTGTTTAATCAGCTGATGATCCAAATACTGTTCCTTCCTCCAGCCGGGAATATGGTCCATCATGGGGGTTTCGACCATCGTCGGCGCCACGGCGTTCACCCGGATATACGGGGAGAAATTCATCGCGCAGCTCTTAGTCAACCCTAGGATCGCGGCTTTGGACAGCCCGTAAATCGCATCGGAGCTTCCTTCAATGCCGGACACCGACGACATATTGACGATGACTCCTTTTGACTTCTTCCCGATGATGAATGCTCCGAATAATTGGGAGAAGTATATGCATCCCTTCACATTCACGTCCATGACTTTATCGATTTCATTTTCTTGATAATCCAAAATATTTTTGCCCAAATAAATTCCCGCGTTATTCACTAAACCGTTTACATCGGCATGGTTCTCCCTTATATATGTAAAAAACTCGGCGACTTGACGGTAATTGCTTACATCCAATCGATAGGTATCCAGTTGATCCGCCGAACTTAGCGTTTGTTTTAACTCGTCCAGTAAAGAACCGTTCATATCGCAAGCGATAATCTTCGCGCCTTCCTTCGCGCATTGGATTGCGATTTCTTTTCCGATACCGGAAGCGGCACCCGTTACAATTACTTTCATATCGGTCAACATAGCAAACTTCCTTCCGTCAGTTCTGTTTTTTTGCTCATAATATACCAGCCGTCCGTCTTTTCCGGGTATTCATGCCGCTCAATGACCTCATACCCCAAGCTCAAATAAAATTTATAGTTTTGCGGTATGGACAAGCGAACCCCGAGGCGTATTTCACCGAACGAATACTCTTTAGCCAGCTCTTCTAAATATTTCATGATCTTCGTGCCTATCCCCATGCCCCTGGCTCCGGTAATTACCGCGACCCTGCCCACATACATATAGCCTTCACGGAAAATGTACTGCGCCGACCCGACGGGTTTGTCTCCTTCCCAGGCAATGACGGCCCCGCCCGCAGCGATCTTTTCGCGGATTTTGCCCACTTCTTCGGTTAAGGCGCCGGACGGCGGGTTTAGCCGGTTTCTGTATTCTTCAAAAGCGTCCCGCATCGTTTGCTGGACAATGGGGATTTCCTCCTGGTTAGCTGCTCTGATCACAATATTCAAGCGACGGCCTCCCTCGGGTTATTGCGTGGCCCTGCCGGTTTTGATGGCGACGGCGTAATCGTTTCTTCCGTTTTGCTCCGCAATCGAGCCCGCTTGCTCCCAATCGTAGCGAACCATCACATGCTCGATATTCCATCCTTCCGCTTCAGTCTTATAGGCTATAGCATAATCGGCATAGGGCGAGCCGGATTCCATCGCATGTGCAAACGGCGCTTCTTCCTCGTAAGCGGGCAAGCCTACGCTTCCCGGATTAACGACCAATTTTCCGTCAGGTAAAAATATCGTCTTAGGCACATGGCTATGCCCGCAAAATATATATTTTTGCGAAATCTCTTTCAGGCCCAGGGCCAGCCGATCCGGACTTTTGTATCGAACCCCCTGCTCATTAACCTCTTCGACTAAATACTCGCTATTCGAAAACGGGGTCCCATGACAAAACAGAAGATCCTCAAATACCCAGGTATCTTGAAAAGACCGAATCCATTGTTCGATCTCAGAAGTAATTCGGGGTTTGACAAACCGGTACGTTTCCGAATCGCTGGACTCTTCCAAAAGAATTTGATCGCAATTCCCCATAATATGAACGATATTGGCATGCTCCATTAAAAGCCCGGCAGTCCCGATCGGATCGACAGGACCGTATAAACTGTCTCCCAAATTGACGATAAGGTTGATCCCCCGGCGGGAAATATCTTGCAGCACGGCTTCTAATGCCAAAGTATTACTATGAATATCGGAAATAACGGCAATGGCTTTATGCATTCTTTTCTCTCCCCTTGCAATCCCAGTCTTTGTTTAACATGCCATAGACCACATGATCGACGTAATGATCATATAACCATTCGGCTTGCCGAACCGTTCCTTCGTTCGTAAAATTCAGCCTTTCGGGGACCGCTCTGCTCTTTGAATTAAAAACGGCAGCTCTAATTTCCACTCTATTTAGATGTAAATCATTAAAAATATAATTTATGAGTCCTCTGCACGAACTTGTCATTATTCCCTTGCCTTGATATTCTTCCCCTATCCAGTAACCTATGGACGTCTTTCGGTTGTTCCAATCAATGCTGTGTACCCCGATGCAACCGGCAATTTTGTTCCCGTAAACAATCCCCAAATTAAAACCGTTATTATCCGCAAATTGCTCCAAAGAGGATTTGATGAAATTCTTTGTTTGTTCCACGCTTACGGTTCCATCAACCCATGGCAGCCATTGCCGCAGGTGCTCCCGATTTCCGTCCGTTAGGTGAAACACTTCTTCGGCGTCCCGTAGTTCAAGTATTTTCAATGCGATCCGATCGTCGATCTTATGGTTAAACATATAGAAGCCTCCTAATTTAGACCTGCTCATTCTTAAGCTTTAAAGTATAAGTTCTCGGATAGAAGCCGTACCTCTCATAAAAAGAAAACGCCGATTCATTCCCTACCATCACGCTGATGCTTATATCTTCCACACGGCGACTCCGAAACCATTCCAGCGCATTGTTCATCAGCCTGTCTCCCACACCTCGTTTCCGATAGGCCTCCATAATAAATAGGGAATCAATCTCGCCCTCCCCGGCTTCATTTATGGAACTGATGCAGTAACCTACATAGGTCCCGGACTCCTCGTGAAGGACCAGGCAAATATGGACGGAGCCGTGTTCGGCCTTCGCTCTGATTTCGTTCGAACGCTCTTGGAAATGATGTTTGGTGATAGCCTGGGAAAAATTCGGCGAATTACCGGCATGATGATCCCGCAGACCGTACCAAAGCGGTTCGACGAACTCCAGTCCTCCTATGCCTTTATTTATGAAAGAGAGCGTCATGGAATTCACCTCGGCTATTTTATATATCCGATAATTTGATTTAATTTTGCAATATCCTGCGGTTGAATCTTCAGTGTGGTTTGCGGTACTCCCGTGCCTCCATAAATAAAGGGATAACGGGACAGCTTTTCATCCAGAATGGTCGGCAACCCGGGATTAATTAAAGATACGCTCCCAATTCCGCTGCCCGTAACCTGCTCGACTTCTTTCGGTTTGGCCAGTCTAATTTCTTGTACTTGCAACAGTGCTTTTATCGCTTCTAAATCGACCCGCCCATGGTCCCCCGACAGGATTAACGCATAAAACCCTTTCTCGGTCTTCAAAATTAACGTCGGAGCTGTCTGACCCGTGGGAATACCGAAATACTCCGCCCCTTCTTGGGCGGTATTGATTTGTTTACTATGCTGCAGGATCTCGTAGTCTATATTTTGCGCCTCAAGCAGGGACATCAAATCTTTCATTATTGCACCGGTACCTTTCTCATATATAGCTTCGGCTCTTTTGCAAACCCGTATTGTTCATATAAACCGTGAGCATCCCTTGTCGCTAGCGCACCCGTCATCCCGGCGTATTCTTCCGAATTGGTGATGAGTTGGATCAGCTTCTTCCCAATGCCTTGCCCGCGGTATTTGTTTAATACAAAAACATCGCATAAGTAATAAAAGGTCGCCTCATCCGTAATCACTCTGGCAAACCCGATTTGCACGGGGCCATGGTACACCCCGTAACTGTGCGAGGTTTCAATGGATTTTAAGATGCGCTGTGTGTCTCTTTGGCCTGCCCAATAGCTTTGGGCCAAAAAATCCAGCACCGCTTGCCGGTCGATCTTCGCCTTGTCGTCCGAGTATAGATAGCCGTTATGTAAGACTTCCATTTATGTACCTCCCGAATGAGGCTTCGTTGCCCAAGCAATATAAAACTGCTGAAAATAACAACGCCACAGCCTTAGATGCTCTTATCCAAGGCTGTGGCGTTCGTTGTTCGTCGGAGCTCTTCTCCTGATTATACACCGGGTGAGCAGGCAGGAATAGCCCCCGGCGGCTTCATTCGGCCAAGAAAATATCCCCGAAGGCGTTAATGTCTTTGGCCGTGCCTATGCCGCCGTTATATTCCAGCCAGCCTTTGCGCCCGGCTCCGTCGTTGTCGTTGACGAGCAGCGAAAATTTGAGCTTCAGCCCCGGCCCGGCAAGCGTTCGGTCCGCAATCAGCTCGGACCAAGGGATGGCGGCCTCATATACCGTCGCATTGTCCCTTCTAGCGGCGGCAAAATCGCTGCTCAGAAATTCGCCGGCAAGGAATCCGCCCGGCGCGATCCAGCGCCACCGGGACATTTGACCGTCGTCTCCCAGGGCAAATCCCATTTCATGATATTCGGACGGAGTGCCGCCGTCCTCCTCAGCGATACCTACCGCCACCTGGATGCTGTCTCCTCTCCACAGCTCATTTCCGGCGGCACTTTGAGAATGGGTATCATCGGTAACCTCCAGCGCAAGATACAAACGGTCCGTATCCCAGGATAAATAACCGGTCGCGCCGGCGTCCTCCGCCCCCTTCCAATCGTCCATTTTAACATCGGTTATGGGGAAACTCGCCGTGCCGCCCCAATCCCGCAAATCCCCGTCAATTTGCAGCGGATTGCCGGATGGACGAAGGATTAGGGCGTTAGCATCATCTTCGCTCGTCTGCAGCAGGGAACCCGTTTTGTCAAAGGCTCTTAATTCACGTTTTCCGGCTGCCAGCTCCGGGATAACGTAAGTCGCGCCGCCCCCCGGCTCAAGCGCATTGACGGATGTCTCGAAGATGCCACTGGCACCTTGCTCCGTTCCATAGTTTACAACAAGCGAACCGTCCATCGGATTCGACGATTGATTGGTTATGTGCAAACGCGTTTTGATCACGCCGTCCGCCGCATCATAATACGTTTCATAGGTTTCGCGCAAAGGGGAAATCACTTTGACATTGACGGCAAAGCCCACAGCGGGATCGTCCGTCCCCTTGTCGATTGAAACAGCCACCGTGTAATTTCCCGGCTCGATTCCCGCCGGTACTCGTACCCGGATGGTTTGCCCGTCCCCCGGATCGTCCAGCGTCCAACCCTCCGGCATCGCAATGGCAAGCGGTTCCTCGGCGGAACTCCGGATATAGCCTTCCGGCAAGACCAGATCGAGAGGGTCGCCCGCCGCGACGGCGGTTCCCGCATTATCCGGAAGCCATTCGACGTCCGGCGCGCTCATGACATTCCATAAAAAATGCGATATTGTCTCAACGACCTCGTCGAAATAATCGGCATTTTTATAATCATGTCCGGCGCCTTCCATCGTCAGCATATTATGATAAATCCCGCTCTCCTCCAGCGCCGCTTCCAGATCCAGGCTTTGCCGGTACGGGATCATCGTATCGATCGTCCCGTGAATAATCAGGACCGGGGGCAGCTGCCCATGAACCCGATTCTCCGGCATCCCCCCGTATATATCCACGATCGCAAATATCGGCTGCACCTTGGAGGGGTCCCGTTCCAAATATTCATTGGTAAAATTCAGCGCCAAATACCCTCCGGCGGAATCCCCGCCGATCGCGATTCGGCTTGCGTCGAGATTCAATTCGGCGGCGTTGTGGCGAATCCAGCCGATTGCATCGGATATATCCTCGTAGGCGTCGCCCAGCGTATGGGCGAAGTCGGCAAAAGGGACCGATTTGAGCCTGTAATCCATGGATACCACGGCGTAGCCCAGACTGGCCAGCCGCATGGAAATATCCGCCGCATCGGATTTGCTCCCCTCCGTATAGCCCCCTCCGTGAATAAATAAGAAAACCGGCTTTGACTCGCCTTCACCGCCTTGAGGTTCGTACAAGTCCAATTTTAACGGCTCCTCGGTTTCCGTTTCGTTTCTTTTGCTCGCATATACGATGTCATGGTGCACATTTACCTCGTACGCCGGAGTTAAATATTTGAGATCGTTATGCGCGCGATCGGCGACCGCCGGAACGGCAGGAGCCTTAACAGCGGACGTATTTTCGTCCGGGACCCGGCCCATGAGCGACCAAACGCCCAGAACGACCGCCCCTATCAATATAACGAAAAAAATATAGATGTACCGTCGTTTCATATGAATAACCCCCTGTCTTATGCATTCCCCGTGCTTTACCGAAATCGGTATATCCGTATCATGAAGCCGATCGGCGCTTTGTACAACGATGCATTCCTTCGTATATCGGGAGTAAAATTACGCACTTTACCGGGGACTTTGACCGTCGCTCCAAAAAAAATAAAACACCGGGGTTTCCCGGTGTCGATAAGGCTGCGTTTACTGATTCACGCCTAACGCCTCTTTCATTTGCGGTATGGATAAGCCGTCCGATTTCCATTGTTTGATTCGGAGAATACGGGCGACGGTCTCCTCTCTTTTATATCGGCGGGTCAAATTTTCCTCCGCTTGTTCGAAAGGCAGCATACCCTCTTCGGTATAAAACTTCAATGTGCTGTAACGGGAATCTGTAAGTCTCGCCAATTCGCCGATCGTTACGTATTCGGAAGCCAGAATGGATTCCATGGAACGTTGTCTGGACATGATCTCCGGCTCCTTTAAACGGGGCGTTTCGGAAGCAAACGCACGCCATGAATCGGTACTCTTCCGTATATCGCATGGGGTACGGCTTCGTAGGTGATATTATCGATTTTCAGGAGCGGAACCTGCCCTTCCCGCAGTACCGAAATGGCATGCCCCTTGGATTCCAGCCGCCTTTTCACATCGCGAAGTCTTTCGGCGGAATTGGGGAACATCGTCTCCGTATCGATAAACACCGATTGCGAGCGCTCCAGGATCGGATATACAAAATTAAGGCCGACACCCACGGGGGTTTTGATCGCCCTCGTTTTCATATGAAGCAGTTGTTTGGCCGCCATTTCGAAGCCATGACGGATGCGGATCGGAAGCAGGGCTTTGGCCAGTTGATTGCTGGAGAATAATTCATACATTTTGGCACTTACTTGATCCAGTTCATTGCGCGAAAACAGATCATGCATACACCCGCTTTCGCGCAGCAGCCACAGCATACAGATCGTTTCTTCCGAAACCGGCCCATCCTCCAGAATTTCCGCCCGAATATACTCCGTAATCCGGGTGTATTCGGTCATCAAGCTGCGATATTCTTTGACGGGTACGCCCGCGGAATCGAAATACAAATCACATGCCAGCAGATGGGGAATCTCTTCAAGCAGGCCTTTCTCCTTCAACGAATCCGATACCGCGCGCTCGAAATTCTTCAATTTTCTTCCGGATAACAAGGACGCCCTTTTCAGCCACCATTTTAAATCGCCGCTTCTTTCCCGATGTTGGCTAACCATCGATGTTAAGACGGCTTCCCGGTATGGGGCGCTCTTGGACGACGGCTTTAGCGCATCTTGGTTCAGAACGAATTGCCCTTTGACCGGCGTCAAACCGCCGTCCAAGTAAACCTCCAAAATGACCGCGGCGGCCATGCAGCGAAGCGCCGCTTTCTTGACCATAGTCATCTCGGCGCTCCGCTGCGCATTCAATGCGACCAGCGCAAAACTTTGTCCCAATCGCAGATCAGTCATCGTTATCCTCCTCCGCTCCGGATTACAAATTTCACTTACTACTTACTACTTACCACTTATTACTTATTATATATGCTGTTTTTCCTGCATTTGTCAACAAAAAAAGGCAACGACATCGATGGTCGCCGCCTTTAGATTTATTCCTTCACCTTCAATCCCAACAGCTTGACGAAGCCGATCGCCTGCTCGGGCGATACGGTACAGCCGGCCAAGGCTTGCGCCGGGATATCGATCCGGTCGTAGGTGCAGGTGCTGATATCCATGCCTTTCAGGGAGGTGTCGTTGAAATCCGCCTCGTTCAGATCGCATTCATTCAGTTCGACATCCTTGAATTTGCAGCCGTAAAAATTCGCATGCTGCAAGGAACACCCGGTGAACCTCACCTGCTTCACGGCGGCTTCCACCAGATCGCACAAGTTCATGACACAGTTTTCAAACGTCACGGACCCCAGGTTGGCTTTGGACAGATTCACGCCGGTCAATTTGCAGTTTTTGAAATGCACGCGGTGAATGATCCCTTTCTCCAGTACCGCGTTGGACAGATCGCAATTTTCCAGCACGGCGTCCGTCAGGTCCATCCTATCAAACGCGGTATGGGCGAAGGAGCAGCCGCGAAGCTGTACCTTGGCCATAATGCATTTCTCCAAAACCCGGTATTCATAATGCGCGCCGTTCATGATGCCGCCCACCAGTTCATGATCCTCGTCATTAAGCAAATCGTCCAAATCAACCTCGCTTAAATCCCCCGGAAGCTGCGGAGCGATAATTTTCGCTTTTGCCGCCATGTCATCACCTTCCAATTTATGTAATATAGGAAGCGGCCGGATCGAACGGACACTTCCCAAAAAATTCAACAGATTTTGCTTCACGCCCGGCCGTCTTTTACGCTTGCTGCCTTAGTACTGCCGATAGTCCTTTCACATCCAGCCCGTCTACGGCAAAAGCGCGCCGCACCAGTTCCGGCGGCACATACTCGTCATACTTGCCGAGATACGGGGCTTCGGCGGCATCCAGCAGCGCTTCCGCATCGGGAATACCGGCCAGTTCATTATGGATCGCTGCGAGCAATTCCGCCGCATCCGCTCTCCCAGATACTACCATGTAATACGGCTCCATCGGAACGACCTGGCGCAGTCCCATCGGGTCATACAGATTATGTTTGAGCAGTCGTTCCAGCGTACGGAACTGTTTGCTGCCCGCCCACGGCAAAATGAACAGCGAATCGCCGCCCGCCGGAATGACCGGGCTCTTCAGCAGCCCGCTCTCCCGGGCCAGCCTGCGCGCCCGCTCCAACCGGTTCACGGCGCCGGGGGCCAAATACGGATAGAGTGTATTCTCCTCCAGGATCTGGCGAAGTTTTTGCATGATCCGGGTATGGACATCGCCCCCGGCCCCAAGCCAAAGCGTGTCCACTTTGCCTCTGGAGGATTTCACGTACACCGCTTTGTGCTTGCTGTCCACTTCCTCGACCTTCCACAGCTTGCCGGCCAGTGTGAAGCAGTAGCCCGGCGGCGGTACGGTGGTAATGCTGCCGATCTCCTCGGAGCCGTTGTAGACGGAGTGCTCCTCGTCGTCTTTAAATACCGCGTAGAACCGGTAGTTGTTCACGACCTTCTCCCCGCCAAGCCCGATGATCAGCGTGCCTTCCTCCGTTTGCTGGATGTGATCGGTCTGCAGCAAATATTGCAGCATCCCCTTAAATTCCTCCGGCTCGATGCCGCGAAAGGCCGGCAGCGTCAGCACCGCCCGCGCCAGCTCGGAGGGCTCGGCTTCGCCGATGCTTTTGAGCGTGCTCATCGTTTGGTGATAGAGCACGCCGACCGGCTTCCGCCGCAGATCCGGCGGCTCCACCCAGCGCTCGCGGACGTACAGCTCGATGACGGCGATCGCCCTCAGCAGCGTCCACGGCATCCGCGCCGGCAGCTGCGCCTCCTCGTCCTCCTCCTCGGCGACGAGGAACATCATCTCGGACGCCAGGTCGCCCCGGCGTCCGGAGCGGCCGAGCCGCTGCACGAAGCTGGAGCAGCTGTACGGCGCCCCGAGCTGGATCACCCGTTCCAGCTCGCCGAGGTCGATGCCGAGCTCCAGCGTCACCGTCGCGGCGGCTACCGCCGGCCCGGGGCCGCTGCGAAGCGCGGCCTCGGTCTCCTCTCGCAGCATCGCGGAGATGCTGCCGTGATGCACATGGAATACATCGCGCTCCTCCCGCTTCGCGGCGATCCGCCGCAGCTCCAGCGTCGTCATCTCGGCGTCCGAGCGGCTGTTGGTGAAGACGAGCGCTTTTTTCAGATGCGTATGGTCGTAGATGTAATTGTAGTAATTCCGCTTCGCCAGCTCCAGATGCTCGGCTTCCCGCTCGTCCCGGGCGTCCGGGAACGAGAAATGCTCCACCGACAGCTTCAGCTTCCGCCCGCCCTGCGGCGAGACGACCTCGACTGGCTGCGGGGTTCCCGCCCCCAGCCAGCGCGCGGCGGTATCGTAATCGCTCAGCGTGGCCGACAGCCCGATTCTCCGCGGCGAACAGCCGGCCATCCGTTCCAGCCTCGTCAGTTGGCTGAGTACCTGGATCCCCCGATCCGCGCCCATAAAGGCGTGGACTTCATCGATCATGACATACCGCAGATCACGGAACAACGCGGGGATCGCGTTCGGGCGGTTCATCAGCAGCCCTTCCAGCGATTCCGGCGTAATTTGCAGCACGCCGCAGGGGCGCTGCATCAGCTTGGTTTTCTCCGCTTGGGCGACGTCGCCGTGCCAGTGCCAGACCGGCACCTCGCCTTCCCGCAGCAGCTCTTTGATCCGCTCGAACTGGTCATTGATCAGCGCCTTCAGCGGCCCGATATAAAGGATGCCGACGGAGGCTGAAGGGCGATTGTACAGCTCGGTCAGCGCCGGAAAAAACGCCGCCTCCGTCTTCCCGGAAGCCGTCCCCGAGGCGATCAGCAAATGATGCGGCGTATCGAACAGAACCCGGCAGGCTTCGATCTGGGCCTCGCGCAGGGCGTCCCATTTCTTGCGGTAAATGTATTCCTGAATGAACGGCGCCAACCGGGAAAACGGACCTCCCCCGCTCATAGCTCAAACTCCGCCAGGAAGTCGTCCAGTTCGTCGTTCGCTCCGCTCGCTTTTCCGGTGCCGGCAGCCGCCTTGGCCGCCGCATATTCCTGCTCGCGCTCGCCCATCAGCTCCTCGAACGTCAAGTCCTTATGCTGGTGCAGCATGTGCAGTACGTCCATGAAATCCCGCACCACTTCGCGGGTCGTCAGCAGTTCTTCGGCTCCGAGCCGGCCCACCGCCGCCTGCATAAAAGCGATCAGCTGCTCGTCCGCAAGCTCGGGTTCATAGCCGTGATGCATGGCGTGAATATCCCGCAGCTTTTGCAGCAGGATGAGGATTTCCTCGTGCGACAGCATGTCCAGCCGCAGAATCGGCGAGGTGTAGGTCCGCCGCGTCCCGCTGCTGTAGCGCCCGTCCATCAGCCGCGACCGCAGGGCGTCGTAGCTGAACAAGCCTCTGCGCTCATCCTCCACGAATTGCGGCGTGCCGCCCAGGTAGATGCCCAGGTACTGGGCTTTGCCCTGCATCGTGTCGTTGAACATCGTCAGCAGCTTCTCGTAATTGCTTTGGCGGGAGATGCTGTTTGTGATTTTGTACAGGTTCACGCCTTCGTCGACAAACAGCAGCAGTCCCCTGTAGCCGATCCGCACGGCAAACTCCGCCCATAGCTTCATATAGTCGTACCAGTTGTCGTCATCGATGATGACGCCGACGCCAAGCTCGCTGCGGGCCTCCGTCTTCGTCGGATATTCCCCGCGCAGCCAGCGAAGCGCCGCCGCTCTCCGGTCGTCGTCCCCGAGCTTATAGCCGGACCAGTACGCGGCCAGCACCTTGGCGAAATCAAAGCCGTGTACCAGATTTTGCAGCTCGTTGCTGACCGCGTAGATGCGAAGCTCCACCGCTTCGAGCAGCTGAGGATCGCCGGGACGCAGACCGGTTGCGCGCATCTCCTCCTGCTGAAGCGCGGCGATCCATTTCTGCAGCATCGGCTCCAGAGCACCGCCGTCGGGTCTCGTCCGGGTCGACAGATGCATCATCATCTCCCGGTATGTGGCTAGCCCTTGACCCTTCGTGCCGACGAGCCGCCGCTCCGGCGACAGGTCGGCGTCCGCCACCACAAACTCGCGGTCCATCGCGTAATTGCGGATCATCTGGAACAAAAAGCTTTTGCCGCTGCCGTACCGTCCGGTAATTAGCCGAAAAGCTGCCCCGCCCTCGGCGATATTGTCCATGTCATTCAGGATCGACTCCACCTCGGCCTTGCGGCCGACCGCGATATGCTCCAGTCCGACCCGCGGGACAACCCCGGCCGTCAAGGAGTTGACGAGCGCGGTGGTGAGCCGCTTCGGAATTTGAACCTGTTTCATAATCATTCACCTCAATAATCTCCGTGTTCGTTACTAAAGGATCACCGCAAGCTCTGCCCGGTACTCCTCCGCAATCTCATCGCCGTCGATCAGCAGATCGCCGATCGTCTCCATAGAAAGCTCATTGATTTCGTCCAGCAGCAGTTCCGGCATCGAACCGGCTTGCTCGGCAATGCCGTTCCGCAGGAAGGCGTCCGCTTCGTTTAGGATCGCGGACAGCATTTGTTTATGTGCGGACGATAACCGGGCCGACAGCTCCCGCCATTCCGGCGAAAGCTCTTCCGTGGTATCGGGATTTCCGCTTTCGGCATGCCGTGCATCGCCGGGTAATCCACCCGGTATTCCTGCATTTTCCAGTTTCATTGTTTCAGGCGGACGTTCATTCGTTTTTTCATATATCTGTTCGGTCGTCTGTTCGTATATTTTCTCATCCGCCGCCTGCTCATCCTCAAACACCTGCCAGCCCCGCTCAAAATCCAGCTCCGCCTGCAGCGGCTCACCGGGTATCGGCAATTTCCGGTCCCGCTTGGTTTGAGACACGGAAGGCTTCGCGGATACCGACGTTTGCAACGATACAGGTTCACCGTTGGCGGACGGCAGCTCCTCGATCAGCAGCATATCCCGCACCTCGTCCGATTCCTGCCGCAATTTACGCAGCTTCGCGGCGTTGATCTTCACCTTCGGTGCCCTGGATTTGGCTTCTTCCGCCTTGCGGTGTTCAAACTCCCGCCGCAAGAAACGGGAGATAAGCCGCTCCACCTCCGGTTCGATCTCGATTCCCCGTAGCTTGCCTTTAAAGCCTTTCAGCTCCCGCAGCTTATTCTCCGTAAATCTGACGAGTTGGGTTAAATAAGCGCGAAGAGGAGGATTGTCACTGACCGGCCGCACGTTTACCGTCCTCGTCCGTCCATACAGCTCATGATCATAAACGGCGCTGCGGAACAAGTACCTTGTCACGGTTTGCTCCTTTGCCTTGAAGCGATCGATCAGTTTGGTTCCCGCGCTTTTGGCCAGATAGCCGTCGACCAATGCCACCGTTTTCGGGACGTAATTGCGCAATTCCGCCCGCCCTTCACCGGCGTAAAAACGGCTCTTCTCCACCTCGTAGTCGATCAGCGGCAGGATCATTTCCCATGATAGTGATAACGGCTCGGCCGCGAATCGCCGCTTCCATTCCAGCTCTTTCAGCTCATAGGACAGATTGCGGGGAAGCTTCGGGATCGGCTCGGGGGAAGGCATCTCCAGTCCGAATACCAATGCGAAATCAAACAGCCATTCCCGTACATATCCGTCCAGCTTCGGATACCGCTGCCGGTATGCCCGCCATACCCGGTTCATCAGCTCGTACCCCTCGGGCGGAGCACTCCAGCCGATGCCGTGAATCAGCTCATACAGGTATACGAACAGATAGGACAAGTCCGTGTCGGGATATCGTTCCGACCGGACTTCTCCGCGCCAGTACAAATACCAGCGAAGCTGCAACGGCTGCATTTGGTCATAGGTGGGCCAATAGGTTTGAAAAGGAACAAACTCGGCATAATCCACGGACTGCTGTTCCAGTTCCCGGCCCTTTTGCACGAATTGCTGCTCCCGGGAAATATAGCGGAAATTCTCCCGCCAATCCAGCTCCCGATCCCAGCCTTCCGGCGCTACGACTTTGCGGATCGGCTCGGTCTCACGCCCTTCCGGCACTCCCAGCTCGACTTCGGCAAACCGAAGCTTCGGCTCCCGTACCGCATGTTCCCGGTCCTTGTCTATATGAATGTCATGTATGTCCGTTCTATCGTTCATTTTCCATAGACCTCCATCACGAATCCATTATATCATCGAACCGAAAATTTGTTCGCTTTTTGAATACAATTTTGAACTCATTTATAATGAAAAATAACGAATCTGGAATTTTATTTTGTTTTCCGGAAAGGAAACTCTATGAATAAATGGCTCAAGGTAGTTCTGTATCTTGTGGGATCCGCCTTTCTGACAAGGCTGATTCCATTCTCGGGCTGGTTCCGCATGCTGGATACGATGATTCACGAGCTCGGCCATGCCGTCGCGACGCTGCTCCTATCCGGCCGCGTGCTTCGGATCGAATTGAATCCCGATCACAGCGGGGTCACCTATTCGGTGCTGGCTCCGGGATGGAGCCAGGTCGCGGTATCTCTCGCCGGTTATGCCACGGCCTCGCTGTTTGCGATCGCCATGTTTTACGGCTATTACAAACGCAAACAAGCGCAAGGACTGATGGTCATCAGTGCGCTTGCGCTGGTCACGATCCTCTTTTTTGTGCGGTCCGGTTACGGGCTCTTATGGCTGATTATTTTCATCGCGGTGAATTTGCTGTTTTATTTTATCGGCGGACGCTTCCGGAATTTCTATTATTTGCTGCTCGCCTTTCTCTGCCTGGAAGAATCGGTAATGGGCCCGATTACGCTGCTGCTGCTGTCCTTGACCCGGCCGGGGCAGGCGGGAGACGCCGCCAATCTGGCCAATATGACGATGGTCCCCGCTTTGGTATGGTCGCTGCTGTTCCTGGTATTTTCGCTAATTTGCGCCATGTCGGCGCTGCGCTTGTTTGGCAAAGACAGAAAGCGGATTAAAGAGCGGGACGTTAATTATAAAAGATTCGGAAGCGCCTAAAGCCTTATTTTGCAAAAGCCTGGGCGATCCCGACGATGATCAGGAACAAAATGACACCAAGAATGTCGAAATTATTTATCCCAACACGGCATAAGCTCGTAATTGCCGCCCGTTAAAGCGAAAATAAAGCCGAATCCGAAAGGCTCCGTTCTTCGAATGAGGATTTCGATTTGGTGAACACCCGTCGGCAGGGATAACTTTACCTGCCTATCGGGACTTACATATCCTTGATCCGCCCAATTCGGGGAGGACTTGAATTTATGTTCGCCTGCAAATTGGAGCTCTCCATCGACCTTGATTGAGATTTCATCGCTGAAACCAAAAGCGAGCGTCATTTCGCCAACCTCATGACAAACGAATTTCCGCGTCAAATTCGCCTCCGACACGGTTTCAGGCAAGAATCGCGACAAATTGACAATCCCGTTGGCCTCGCTCTCCACACGTCCGTAACCATGCAGAAACCACGCTTCAACGAACCCGGAATTATGTTTATGTACGGTCGTGGCTTCCACCGGATTAATGATGTCATTACAAGAATCGGAGATGCGGAAATCCCGGAAATAAGCCGGTTTATAGCTCCATAAGCCGATGAATCCTTCCTTATGGTCATGAGCCAATTCAGGAATATATAGTGGGGCTTCGTTATTCACCCGAATCATGGCCTGCCGATCTTTAAAGTCCACTCTTAACCGGAGCCATTCTCCCTTGGGGACTTCTGCTGCTTGTTGAGCTCCGGTTCCATAGTACAATTGCCAGGTATTTGTCCCATGAAATACCGGGTCGTATTGCAGAGCATCCCATCTCCCGCTCGTATGCGGCTGAGCATAAGCAAGTTCATAATTCAGAACATCCCCGATCCGAAAAGCGATTCCGCAATAACTTACATCATCCGCCCCGACATAAACTTCGATGCTTCCCTCCGATAACGAGACATCGGGTAAAAAAGCCAAACCGTTTAAACATAAAGCTTCGTGCCCTTTCCAAGAAGTAACGGATGCCGCATCATCTCGAATCACCCATTCATGCCAATTCACTAAACCGGACTCAAACTTAGTCAAAAGACTCGCCTCCCATTATTAAAAATATTAGGACTGCTATTACCAGGAACGGTAAACCGAACAAAAACAAAATTCCCGAGTATTTCCTACTAAACTCCTTATCCTCCGGTGTTTCAATATTATGATTTGCGCGAGTTCGATCCCCGCTAATAAAAGCTCCCGAGAGTATACCCGCCAGCAACCAACAAATAACGCCCGCCCCTCCGGTTGCTTTTACCGCCATCCCCCAACCGCTTAAGAATCCGAATGCTAAAGCTGTAACCGCTCCCAAAATTGTTCCGGGAATCAAAGTTTTTATGTTGATCACCCCTCACTTATTTTCTTCAACATGAAAACGGCAACCTCCCCATTCTCCACATCCGTGTTAGAGTACAAGGACAATTCAACGCCATCTATCGTAAAACCGCATTTAAGATAAAAAGAGATCGCAGGCACATTCGTATTTTGAGTTTCTAGTCTGATTGCTCTATATCCGTCCCTATTTGCATGTTCCGTTATTTTATTTATTAATGCGGTTCCAATATGTCTCCCGCGGTACTGGGACAAGACTAGAAGTTCCCATATAAAGATGGTGTTGTTCCATTTTTGTGGTTCACAAATAACTATGCCAACTAATTATCATCTTCATAAGCCCCAAAGGAATACCCCATTGGAAGCAGAAGGTTATACCTGTCACTTTGGTCTGTAGTGTATGATTTATTGTATTCCTTTTCTAAAGGGACCTTTTTCAAAGTAATTGAAAGCTCATTCTCATCTATTGTTTTGCTGACTTGATACTTGAATCTTGAAGTGTAGCTATAATCGCCCAGTGAATCGATGGAATACTTAGATAATTTTTTTATTTCCAAGGATTAGCCACCTCCATATTTAAAGATATTATTATATCCATTGCTCTTGGCATGTGAATTACAGTTTCTCTTTCATCAACCGACTTCACCCCAAAAAAGATTATTTTTGTTAAACCAAAATACCTGGTCCTTGTATAACTCCTATCTTCGGCCGGGTCAATCGCCTGTTCAAATAGAAAAGTGATCTTTGATCATTTGTGCAACGGTATCCGGCCCAAGGTCTGTATTATTTATTTTTATATAATGCTTCTCTGTAATTTCTCCGGGGTACGAATTTAAACGATGATTCTTATATGTAGCAATTAAGTCTTGCTCGGATTTTGCAGTATCTCTTTTTGAGGGCTTATAGAATAATCTGTTTTCGGTTTTATTCCGTTTCAGTCTCTCTTCGTAGACCGTTTCTAATTCGACAAAATAGACGTTGCCGCCCCTTGATTCAAATAACTCCTTGAGCCACTTAATATAATCCCAATCGTCTTGAAGATCGAATCCCCATACATAGGTAAAGATGAGTCCCTCTAAGTCGCTCTTCAATACTTCTTCAAATATCTCACGTCGAATCAAGTGTACTAACCGTTTTCCGGAGGGGCTTCCATAATCAAAGAACTGACCCACGAAATCAATGGACATATGATTATGAAATAGCTTTAAATCGGTCATCTCGGCTAAGCTTTGCCCGACCGTCATTTTACCGACTGCTTGCGGACCAAACAGGATAACTAGCTTCATTCTCTTCCTCCATCGATTCATCGACACTTTAGTTTCGCCTATTGTACCATATTTTGGATTCCAACAAACAAAGAAATGTCTCATGATTTTGGTCTTGATTTCTTCAACTTAATCGGTTAAGCTACGGTTGTAAGGAAGCATTTTCCTGTACTATTTCAAAACCTTCTAGGAGCTGTTCTTATGAAAAAAACGACCATGAAGGATATCGCCAAAGCGGCCAATGTTTCGGTGGCGACCGTCAGCTACGTATTAAATCGTGTCGCCAATCAGACGATTCCGGAGGAAACGCGGTCACTCATTTTCAATATTGCCAAAGAGCTGAATTACGTGCCGAACCTTGCCGCCCGGTCGCTCAAGAAAAAAACGGGCTTAGTCGGCATATTGATAAATAAAGACACCTCTTTGCCGTTTTGGAAGCAGTTCGGTCAGCATCACTTTGTGGACGGCCTGGAAAGATTGCTGACGGCAGCGGGTTATCATACCTTGCTGATTTCCCTCAATCCCGCAAACCCGTCCATGGATGTCATCGTCGAAAGAAGGCTTGACGCCGTATTTCTGATTGATGTTAAGGAAGAGGTGTTTTACAGCATTTCCTCCAAATTTGTTGAAGGAGTGCCGCTCATTCTGATCGACAGCCTTATTGAGGACCAGCTATTTAATCAAATACTGTTCGATTACCAAACGGCCCTGCGGCAAGCTTGCCGCTTTTTTGATGCTCCGCCTTGCCTCGTCATGGAGAACTATCATAATCAAGGATTGGTGAACTTTATCCGGGAATCGTCCGGTCTGAAAACGGAAGATATCTTTGTCATCGACAACGTTGCGGATTTGGTCGGCTTTACCGAAGGTCCGCACCGGGAAAACGTGATTGTCGTCAATGAATTTCTCGGCAGCTACTTCGAACGGTCCAATCTTGCCGGTAATATAGCCGTAATCTGTACTTGTCACTGTCCGGAGATTTTATCCGCAGCTACCCGTAAAGTGATCTTTAGAAACGATAAATGCAGCATCGCGTTTGAAATGATGAAAAAATTGATAAATCCTGCCGATTACGAGTCTTTTGCAAAAAACCGGTTTCTGGTTGAAGTGGAGCAATAATTTCTCCACCGTCACTTAAACGATTAAGTTATAGGAGGATTTTAAAATGTTGGATGCTCAAGTTTCACCCGCGGAACAGGCGGCCGAACGGCCCAAAGCGGCAGCGGCCTTATGGAGCAATAAACAGTTTCTTTTTATTCTCGGCGCATACATTCTTTCCATATTCGGAAATTCCTTTCACAATATTGCTTTAAATCTATGGGTATTAACCGAAACGGGCAGCGCTAAAATGATGACGGTGATTTTGGTATGCAACCTCGCGATAGCTTCCTTGTTTGGCTCCATTGCGGGAACCTTTGCCGACAGGGTGAACCGCCGGCGCATCATGATGTATTCGGATTTATTGCGCTGTGTGGTCGTCTTCATTATTGCATTATGTATCTCCCTGCCCGAAACTCCGTTCTTTGTTATTGTTTTATTAACCGGGTTTACTACCTTCCTCGGCCTGTTCGAGTCGCCGGCCATGAACGCTTCGCTGATTAATATTGTCGGCAAGGAGCATATCCAAAGAGCCACGGGCCTGATGAACATTGGCGATAACATTTCCAGGACGGTCGGGTTTGCCGTGGGAGGGATATTCGTTGCCGCGTTCGGGGGGAGCTGGGCGATTGCCTTTGACGGATTTACGTTTCTGCTATCCTTCATCCTGGTGCTGCTTGCCGGCTCTTTTCCTTCCCCCAAAACCGCAAAGACCGCAGCAGCCAAATCCTTCAAACAGGATTTAATCAAGGGTCTGCGGTTCATTTGGACCGATGCATTTGCCAAATCCGTGATCATCCTTTCCCCGACATTGATGCTGTTCTTCACGTCGGCGCTCATGCTGACACAGGTGATGGCGGTGAATGTATGGCGGGCGGATCCGTTCCAATTCGGCCTGATCGAAGCTTGTATTCCGCTCGGTTACATGCTGGGGGCGGGAATGATTGTGGCCTTTGGGACAAAATTTCAAAAGCGGGGCAAGCTGATTATGCTCAATTTGTTGCTGATGGGGCCGGCCTACATGATCCTTTCGTCCAGCGCATCGGCCGCGTCCGCGATCCCGGTGATCCTGATCGTCGGCGTTATGTTTTCGTTTTGCACCCTGCTCATTAATATTATTTTGCGGCTTGAGGTTTCGGAAGAGCTTCAGGGCCGGGTATTCGGGATCTTAGGTTCGTTTACCAGCGTCGTCCCTTCGCTAGGCTTGATCGCCGCATCCTATTTTGCGGATATTTACGGAGCGGATTCCATGATGCTGGTTATAGGAATGATGCTGCTGTTCTTCGCTATTCTTGTTCTATTTGGGCTGAAAAAACTAAGGAAGTATAACTAAAAGGAGCTAAGTTCTTCTTTTAAAATCGCGTATTGGTATGTATCCTGCCAAATCGGCTGTCCGTTTTCCGCCGTCTTAAAAAATACTTCCTTCTTGAAATGCCCTTCGCGGCGCATCGACAGGCGTTCCAATAATCTCCATGATGCCGTGTTTTCCGGATTGCAAAGAGCCATCACCCGATGCGCCCCCAATTCTTCAAAGCCATACGCTAGCAACCGTTGGCACGCCTCCGTCGCATAGCTTTGTCCATAATATACAGGGTTAAAAATATACCCGATCATCCACGTGAGAAATTCTCTCGGCTCCTTCCGGCCAAAATAGACGTGACCGATCATTTTATGATTCTCTTTTAGGCAAACAGCCCAGAATTGAGGATCATTTGATCGATCCAACGCGATATTTTTGCAGTCCGCTTCGTCACTCACGGTTCCGGGCTCGTACCTCAGCACCTCTTCTTGAGATAAATATTCGTGCAAGTCTTTCCAGTCTCCCGGTTCAAACCGGCGCACGGCCAGCCTCTCTGTTTCCAAAATCACCTTGCTAACAACTCCCTCATCTACCGCCTAAAAGGATAAAATTTTTCTTTTTTCATTTCATACTCATTAATTTCATAGATTAAGGAATCCCTGAAATAGATGATGCTGGACCCGTCCCATTCATATTCCTGGTTGTCATACACGCATTTGAAGGTCCATTCGACAAACGCCGTATCCGCTTCTTCATCCCATCCGAAGACTTTGATGTCCCAATACTCCACACTGTTGCCGTGCTCATTCCACTCGGAGAACCAGGCCTTCAACTGCTCCATTCCCTCGATGACCGTCCCATTGCATTCTCTTACGACAGCTTTATCATGCAAAGTTTTAATAAACCTCTCATTATCCGCCGTAACCCATGATTCAAAATATTGACGCGTCAATTGCTTTGCCAAATCACGTTTCAATTCGTTCGCTCCTCTCATCTTAAATGCTTGGCAAAATACAGCACAATGTCATCATCGACCACGATGTTCTCGCCAGGTTGGATATGTCGTTGACCGTTGTGAATCCCCCTTCCGTCCGGAACATAACCGCGTTTTACGTAAAGAATTTGAGCATGCCCGTAATCCGAGAAAATCCCCACCCCGATACCGGCAACCGCGGATCGTTCGCTAATGACGGCTTCGGCCTGGTCCATTAACGCGGAGCCGATGCCCATCCGCCGATACTTGATCAGAACGTTAAAATCGCTAATTTCGGGGATTCCGGAATCTCTGAAGCAGGAGTAGAACGATTTCCAGACCACATTCACATATCCGGCAAAAGCGCCGTCGGCTTCGGCGACCAAGGTAATTCTTTCGCCCCTCTTTTGTTCGGAAAGGTATCCCTCATACAGTTCAACGGGTTTATTCCAGCCTTGTTCTTGAAAAGCATCGGAGATGATAGCCGGATCGTCCTCATTTAACTCGCGAATCAGCAGGTTCATAAATACCATCCTCTTAAAAATTCAACCTAATTACTTTCTTGAATACTTACCGTTTTCTGACATTATAATTTGACCAGGTCACCTGTTTACCGTACGCTTCGCTTATTACCCTTAAAGGCAAGAAACATGTTAATCAAACACAAAGTACATGTGAATTCCTTCTATTTGATCATTTCCGTCAACTATAAAATCCGCAAAGAAGCCAAGCTCATCCTGGCGGAATCCATATACTTTGGAATTGGGTTTATCCTCAAGGAGCATGGTATCCATATATTTAATACTCGGATAAGCGCTTTGCAAAGCTTCCAAAGAATCTCCCACTTTAATTCCTTCCGACGTCTCGTACTCGCTTTTGCTTATTTCGATCTCGGACAGCCACAGCTCTTCGGCCGATTTACCCAGGAATTTTAACGACAACCCGTCATATTCCAGCGTCTTGCCAAGCATCTTGCTGAAAGTATCCGCTCCGTCGCCGAGCGGCTGCGGGCTTGTTTTCTTCAATGGTTGGCCTAATGCTTCTTGAACGGATGTTTCATCGTTTTTTAGCTGGATGAGAGAAGAATCTTTCGATTTCATAGAATAAAATCTTTCATCTCGGACGATTCCCAATTCATCCGTTTTATCCCCTTCAGGTGTTACAGTAGGCACCGGATTATTGAAGGAACCTGCTGCTTCAGGAGTCGGCATTGGATTATTGGAGGTTTTTTGATTCGATGAACAACCTGTCAAGTTCATTATTACTGCTACCAAACCAATGACAATGAAAAATCTCATAACAGTCCTCCCTTGGTTTGTAGTAGACAGAGTGACTTATAAATCCAAACTTAACCGAATCATATCCCTGCATTGGATTCCGTTCTCATAAATTGCTTCATCGTAATGTCTTACGAAAAAGTCCCTGTCTATCCCCGTAATCCGAAATCCGCATTTCTGATAAAGATATAGCTGTCCGATACTTGAATTTCCCGTTCCTATTTCAATCGTTTTCGCCTTATCTCTCTTTGCCTGTTCCTTTGCGAACTCAATAAGTTTCCTGCCTATCCCCTTGCCTTGATAATCTTCCCGTACTGCTATATTCACAATCTCTATCGTTTCGGGTCTCGTTTTAAGCAATACGAAAACACCAATAATTTCATTGGAGCTCGAGGCTATATAGCATGATCCTCTGCTCAAATAATCTCTCACCAACTTCTCCGATGGATCGGCAAGAAGCAATAAGTCTATGGGTGGTTCTTCAGCAGGTTCCAGTAATCTGAACTTGAATTCCATGAATGTCTCCTCTGGTCATTTCGCGGTTTGATGCTTTTGTTCTAATTGTTTCAATTTTTCTTTAATAAATGGCTGTGTACTTTCCGGAATTTCATTAAGATTATAAAATTCGGCTTCTACTACTTCATCGCCATCCGGCGTGATCTCGCCCGCAAATTCCGTACAGATGTAGCCCACCACGACATTGTAGTATTCATGACCGTTCCTTAATTTTGCATAGAGCTCTTTCCCCGAAAATACACCAAAAAGTTGAAGCATGCCCAATTCCAGATTCAACTCTTCCATTACTTCCCGTCTAAGGCATTCTTCCACCGATTCCCCGAGGTCCATAAGGCCTCCCGGGATGCCCCATGAATCGTCCCGGTATTTAACCAATAAAATCTGGCCGTGTTTATTCATGATTGCCACACTCGGTCTAACCAAAATCAACGGATAGCTTCCAACCAATTTTCTCAACTCTTCAACATAACCCACCGAACACACCTCCGATTGTTTTCACGGTGCCTTCCCTGGTGCTATATAACTTCTTCCATGATTATACATTGGGAAACCATGGATTCAAACCAGCAACCCGTGAACAGCCAAAAGTGATTTGAACTGGCTAGCTTGAAAATATTTCGAAGAAATTTTATAATTAATGAATCAGTGTGCAGCAATGGAGCAAGGCCATCTGAAAATGGCCTTGCTTTTTTTGTTCGAATTTTACATCTGCCATCTGAAATATAAATATTAATGGAGATGAAAACCTTGCACAGAGAAGCAAGACTGCCTCAAAACGGCAAAGAAAGTTTATTGTTTTTATTGATTGTATCCATCATTTCAGTAAACACCATCGCACCGGTCATCATGGGATTGGAACGCGGCTTCAGTAAGGGAGTATACTTGGATACGTTAAAGGTTATTCCGGTCATGTGGGTCATTGTCGTGCTCTTGGTAAGATTAGTCGCAGGGCCGCTTGTAGGCCGAGTGATGCCGAAATTCGTCGGCAAGACAGACGGATTTAACGCCAGAGTATTATTAACCATCGTGTTAAATGTAACGGTGTTATCCATCCTGCTGTCCATTATCGGAACTTGGGTAGGTACCAAACATATTAGCCTGGAACCGTTTAAAAACTTCCTGCATATCTGGCCCAGAAACTTTGGTGTGGCATTCTGGATTGAATTGCTGATCGCACAGCCGATAGCCCGATTCGCCATGAAAAAATTGCATTCCAGACAGACTAAGCCGGAGTTGGAGAATGCAAATTCTTAGTCCGATATATTAATGTAGAACTCCAGGCGACAGCCAGATTGGCTGTTGTCTGGAGTTTTTAGTGTGTTGCAGTGTAAACCTAGTATATTTATAGTTCTTTATAAATAAATTCATCGATTTTACTCGCTATCTCTCCGGCACCTTTATTCGTATTGCCGATAATATGAGCATGTATATTCCCTTTCAAATATATCGAAGATTGCATGTTTACCCCCGGATCGCTTCCCACGACATAATACTTAAATATGGTATTATCCAACATTCGGATCCAAACGCCATAACCGTATGATGTATTTTCGTTCACCTTTACATGGGGAGTCAGCAAGAGCTTTGTATATTCCGCAGACAATAATTCATGATGAAATAGCGCATTCCAAAATCGGACCAGATCGCGCACGGTCGTAAATGCTCCCCCATCCGGCCCGCCGATTACCGGAACGGAGAAAATATTGCTTCTCCAATTGTATTCTTCGTCTATATAGCCGAAAGCGGTTCGTCCCGGAAGTCGATCCATTCTAAAGTAACCCGAATCCGCCATCCCGCACCGCTCAAAAATATGTTTCTCCACATATGCCGTAAATCCCATGCCCGTAACCTGCTCCACTATTAACCCTAGTACAATAAACCCTGCGTTGTTGTATGAGAATCTCTCCCCCGCCTTAAACTTCATGGTTTCATTCTGGAACATCGGCAAAAAGTCTTTAGGCGATTGAAAGGTATATGTAGGTTTCATCTTCCACAAATCTTCGAAATCATTCATAAACTCCTCATCAAAATAATCGGGTATTCCCGAACTATGGGTCAGCAAATGATGTATTGTAATCTCGGGATCGAAATGGGGGAATTTGATATCCACACAATCCTTCAAATAAGTATCAAAAGACAGCAAACCGTTTTGAGCAAGCTGACTGATCGCTATCGCAGTGAAAATCTTGCATCCCGATGCGATTCCGAATCTTGTATTCGGCGCATTGTCGATCCGTTCGGAACGATTTGCGTAACCATAACCTTGTTCAAAAGCCTCACCCTGGTTCTGAACGAATACTGCCCCTGAAAAGGGCAGAATTTCATTGTGCTGCTTCATTATATTTTCAATCGATCGGGCGAAATTCATTTAATTCTTCATCCTTTCGTCGCGAAGGCGATTTAGTTTTCATGGGATTAGACTATTGTGGACTTTTTATTAAGAATAATAAAACGTTTTTGTTGGTGAAGATAGGATTAGTTCTTTTTAATAAGAACTTGACGACACAAAGCGAGGTTGATTCCCGATGGCGCAAAATGAGGAAAATCAAGCCTGGGACGCGGGGCATCGGCTATGGCCTCTCCCAAAGCTTCCCTGGATCATGAGGCAATCATGGACTGATGTCTTGTTTATCCATTACCCGATCCGTATCGATGTCTTGCGCAATCTGGTACCCGCAGGACTCCAACTCGATGCTTACGACGGATGGGGATGGATCGGCCTTGTTCTTTTTAATACGGAAAAGGTAAGCTTCCGGGGAATTCCGGCGTTTTATGCCTTTCCCGAACTCAATATTCGAACTTATGTGAGGACGGACGGCAAACCTGGAGTCTATTTTTTTAGCCTGGATGCGATGCATTGGCCTACCGTTATTCTTGGGCGGATTTTTTGTCATTTGCCCTATTCCCATGCCAATATGACGGTTCGGCGGAACGGAGAGTCGATTACTTTTGGTTCCAGGCGAAAACAAGAACCTTCCATCGGCCTCAATTGCAGCTACCGTTTCACATCTACGACGCGACCCGACCTTAGATAACTCTTATCTTAGGTCGGGTCGTGTGTTGTCTGAATATTCTTCTATGCTTTCACACCTGACAACCAAGGGGCGAATGCCCCGCAGCGTAGATGTATTGTTATATGATGTCGGCGACTTCTCCGATTCCACTTATTAATTTCATTCATTCTATTTGTTAAGTACGTAGTTCTAATGTTTTCAAGTCAATAATAAAGCTGTGTTGTTTGAGAATATCCAATCCGAGTAACCCTTTATGATCCTTTGGCAGTATACCAACATCTATTTCTATATTCTCAATGCTTCTTGTACCTATTTCAACCCTGTCCATAATTTTTGTATAGAAAGGAACGCTTCCCCCAATCCCGTATGCTTCATATATAGAATCACCTGTTTCGTAGGTCACACCTATTTCCTCCAAAATATCAGGACTAATTATAGTATGTGAGGACCCTGTATCTATAATCACATCATCTATTCTTAATACTCTTCCTCTGAATGTAACGGTAAGCGACGTCGTAATTAACTGTCCATCATAGTTAATTTTCATTACTACTACGTCTCACTCTTATTAATGGGTCCCGGCGAAGATGAATCACAAATTCTTGATTTGAAGTATGGTATACCAAATTCCCGGGCTCTGCTTGAAAAAACTCTTTATTAGCCTCTTGCTCAGATATAGTACGAATTGGTGCAACTTCATCTACTATTTTTTTGTTGCCTTCCTCATGATAATTAAGTATGGACACCAGAACAAATTGGTCAGGAAACAATTCTCTTACTTCTTGCCATTTCATTCGTTCTACCTCCCACAAATTCTTCCCAGTTCTTTTTCCTATCTTGATTTTATCATACTTATAGTTCAGCATTCTCATAGTATTTTATATCATCTTTTTTTCGCCGATTTCATATAACGCCCTATCTCCGAACCTTATCCGGCCGCAAGGAATAGCTTCGATGAATGGCTGGTCGAACGCTACTGCTTTTACACGACGAATGCCAAGGGGCGCGTGCTTCGCTGCGATATTCTCCACCGGCCTTGGCGTCTGCAGCGGGCGGAAGCGGAAATTCGTACAAACACCGTGCTTACTGACCAAAATATCGCCGTGGAACAGGTATCGCCCGTGTTTCACTATTCGAAAGGCGTTGAAGTACGCATTTGGCCGCTGCTCAGGGTATAGATGCTATTGACGAGTAAAATGGCCGAACATGAGGGCGCATGCTCCGCCCCACTCATGTATGGACAACTTCCGTTCCTGCAATAAAATCATGGATCGATCTTTTGTCTTCTCTCAGTCCAACCATAAATGCACTGACAATCAGGGCGATCCCAAAGGTAAATGTATAAATTAAACCGGCAACGACGTTTCGCATTAACATGGTTCCAATCCCTGGCGGGGAATGATCGCTTACTTTTCTAATTTTCACGCCGCAGATGCGCTTGCCGATTGTATACCCTTCCCACATAACAGGCAGAAGAAGTGTATACAAAAAGGATATCAAATTGGTCACGACGTTATCATCGGAATTTCCGGTAAAAATATAGGACAGTATGGCCAACGGAATCCCAACTATGATTCCATCCAGCAATGAGGCTCCCAACCTTATCCAAAAACCAGCTTTCATCCTTTTACCCCTTTCTCAATCTCCCAGATCGATCAACATCTTATCCTTTAATTCGTCACTTATGATGGAATACAGCTTGACGTCCTGCAGTTCCCCTTTTGCCCATATATATTTTCTCAAAACCCCTTCAAACTTCATCCCGCTCTTTTCCATGACCCTGGCCGAACCTGCGTTTTCAGGATGACATTTCGCCTCTATTCTCACAAGTTCAAGTTCATTAAATGCATATTCAACAATTCGCGTCACTACTTCCGTCATGAGACCCTGATTCCAATATTCGGTGGACAGGACATAGCCGAGTTCGGCCCTTAAGCAATGATTATCCCAATTCACGAAGCTGCAGCTTCCAATTAATTTGTTCGTTTCTTTATATTGAATTCCCCAGGGACCCACCTTATCGGTTTTGTATCGGTCAAGAACAAAGTCAACGAACCCCTTCGTATCCTCGATGCTTTTATGATAATCCCATGTTGCATACCTTGCCACTTCCGGCACGGAACAATATTGGAACATGTCTTCGACGTCCATGGTTGTAATGGGTCTTAATAAAATCCGGTTGGTTTCAAGAACCGGGAATGGATCAAAATGATCTTCTATACGTTTCATGAAATCACCTCAAATTTCAAAATCACCAATTTTATCTCTGCTACTAACATTGAATTAATTAGTCCGCTTCTCTTAATTTGAGCAACTCAGCACCGGAACCTTTATACTTGTAGGTATAGTTATTATCGATGTAGTACCTATCTATTAATAGCAATACTTGTCGCTTATATGTATAAGCTTTTACTAACGTTGATGAACTTATAGCACCCGTACCAACCGTATGACGTTCATCAAGCGGAACTGTTATGTCCGTATAGCTTAACCACTCCACATCAAATACTTTTTCTGCATATTCTTCAAAGCTTTGCTTGTATGTTTTAATCACCTCCTTATCTTCAGCAAATTGATATTGATTCATCAGAACATCTGTTATATTGTCCCATTCCATTTTCCATGCTTCAAGATAAGTATTAGCCAGGTAATTCATTTCCGGTGTGGATGACGCGATTTCAAAATCACTTTTAAAAGCCTCGTCAATAGGATTTCCCGGAACAAGTTGTAATTCCCAACTATATGGATTATCCATATTAGAATTTGCTGCTTGAGTATTGTTATTTGTTCCATCGTCATAGGCTTGATTATTTGTGCAACCGACTAATGAAGAGGCAAATATAAATGCTAGTATTGCCAGCTTATGTCTTGTCATTTGAAAACCTGCTTTCATCCGGCACTTCGAATTGCTTCATTCGAGCCCACACTTTTATCATCATCTGGTTCTTTTATGAAATCCTTTCAAAAGCTGTACCATGGTCGTTCCTGTTGGCATATAAGTCTTTTTCGGTGATCAAAATCCCTGTAACTTTAGTCTTATCTGTAATAAATCTTACAGTCGCGCTTATGTCATCAAGATAAAATTGGTCGGAACTTTTCGGCTTCAAGCTTTTATTTCCAAAAATCCACAAACCATCATTTATGAATTCTACTGAAATGGTTAGATCCATCTCCCTATTATGATATAAACCCGAATATTTCTCCATTAGTGAAGCTTCTAGCACAGGATCGGGATAGTGCTTTAAATTAAGTTTTTCTAGGACGTATTTTTGATATGACCCGTAATCCGCAAAAGAATTCTCTATTATTTCAGTGGAAATGGTTAATTCACGAACCACCTCATGGGCAAGCACGGCATATTCCAAAAAAAATGAGATATGCGACTCTGGCCCTTGTTCTATTCGGTTTCTGAAATAAGGCTCATCTTTATATTCATTATGTTTGTGCAATAAATACTCTCTGCCGCCTCGGGCCTTAAGCATCTTGTCTATGGCGGCGGGTGCGTCCTTCTGATAAAAGTAGATCAACGTGCAATTTTCCATACTTAACCGGTTGCTGACTTTCATAATCAATGATTTTATTAGTTCTCTATCCGCATCTTTATGAAGCAAATGAACGATCGGGCTTTGTAGAAACGCAGACTCCAGCACGACAACTTCATCTTCCGGTAAATTATCCAGAAACTTAGACCATCTATCATAAAAGGACTTAATGAACAAAGAATCATCCTCGCGACCGGTAGACTCGATAATTGGATGCTCATAGGTAGTTTCAAGAAATAGTCTGCAGGCACGGCCATTCCTTTCAAATTGGTTTGACAAAAAACGGGCGAATGTAGATTTTCCTGAACCAGGTATACCTTCAATTAATATAAAATTCTTTTTCATGAAATCATCCTTCTTCGGATAGGCTTGAAAATTCAACTCACATCAGTTACCTTCTAGGATTTATTTCATTAATATCAGCTATTTTATTTACATAAACCCCCTCAAACATCAGTCCTCTCACCATTATTAAATCGTTTACGGCAAAACTAATGCACACTAAAAAGACGATTGATAAAACGATAGTTAGAATTTTTTTTCATTTTTGCTCATCCTTTAAATAATTAAGCCCCAGCCTTAGATAGCTCTTATCTTAAGCTGGGGCGTTTGTTGTCTGAGCTATTATCAAATCTAAAAATCAGCTTATGTCCGTCAAAAGTATCGTCTAGCAATTCAACATAATTATCATTACTATATTTCGATATTGTCTTTCTCCAAAATTTTTGCCCTACGATATTTCTTTCAGATGGATTGGTAAACAACTCCCATTTCCCTTTGAATTGTTCAAAAACTTCAATAGCCGCCCGCTCAGCTATTCCTCGTCCCCTAAACGGACGAAGCAGAAAAAATTCATGTACAAAATAATCTATTCCTTTTGCGCAATGTGGAGGCGTAGCTATAAGAATAAACCCTGCCGGCTTTTGATCAACTAGGATCAAATAGGCGTATAAACAATCCGGTTTTTCCCACCAAATGTTTTGCACATCATATTGATCACCCAATGTTCTAAAATCGTCACTCTCCTCAAAAATCCCATGGATATTCGGATATCTAACATAGTGTTCTGATAAATCATACAAATATAGAGGATATAGGTTTTTTATCAAATAGGATTCATCTTTACCGGTTAAGTGTACTTTAATGTTCATTAGTTTGACTCCTTAAAATTACTTATTGGATACTCCCTAAATAATGCGTATATAAAGGATTCATACCGAAACTTTCGTAGAACTTTATTGCCTTGCTGTTATTACTTGAAGTGAACAAGGTATAGTACTTCACATCCCGAGCTTTAAAAAACGAAACGGCCGATAACATTAATTCCTTAGCTATACCTTTTCTGCGCATTGAAGAATCCACCATAAGGCCAGAGACATGTCCCACGCGTTTAATCTCCCAGAAATCCGGTTGATTCATAATATATGCTGTTATGTAACCGATGATCTTTTGATCATCTATAGCTATATATGCAACTTTATCCTCTTGGTTAAACCAGTTGGAGAAATACCCTATTATATCTTTATCATTCAATTGTTCGATATTAAAGAAGAACTCATGGTTAGATTCGTATTCCTTGAAAAAGTCCTTGGATAGTTTAATTAAGTCATCCATATCGTCATTCTCCACTAATGGACGAATCTCAATTGTGGACTCCATCGAATTACACCTCTATTTCGCGGATAGTATCTGTGTCCCTCACGACCAACGGATACGGTGTTTCCCTTATTATTAAGACGCTCACACATTTATAATAGTATCGACTACCCCAAATTAATATGAGAGAAAATATAAATTCCTGGATTAATCCAACCGTATATCCTTCACACTGCTGAGCACAGGGTCTGAACGACATATTCCCGGCCGTTTAATTCTTCTCCGTGTAAAACAGTTCCACAGACAAATGCTCGTTATAGTTGCCGAAGCCTTTTCCAAATAAGGTTAATCCGCCCTGATGGATGGCATCATCCTCAACCGATAAGCGGAAAGTCCACTCTTTTTTATAAATATCCACTTCCGCCAAAGTCACCTCCGATATTTTGAGCCCGTCCATAAATGTACCTTCTTCCGTAATGCGAAGCTTCTTGAGCAGCCCGTATTGATTGGTATGAGAGGACCACCATTCGGGCGTATACTTGCCGCGATAATCGCCGTAATCTCCGGGACTGGTCCAGATTCCAACCTTTCGTCCATTGATCGTGAAAGTGATATCGGAAGGATAATTATTATTCGTGGCCGGCGCTTCGGACGCAATCTCCATTGTAAGCACCAGTTCCTTAGGTTCCTGGGTGGACAAAAGAAAATTCGGCGCCTTATATTCCACGTATCCTTTGCCAAACCAAAGGATGGCGGCGTTAGTCCGCTCGGGATCCCAGAAGTAGCGCGGATCATCAAAATTTCCAATCACCTTATCCAAAGTCGCCAGTCCGCAGGTCGGTTCAATATAAAAATCCGAATAATGCCCGACCGGAATCTCCACCCGATAGCTAAGGCGGCGTTTGTTGGTTTGCAGGGCAGGAAACTGGATTTCCGCGGCATTCACCGCCAGGGAGCAGATTTTTTGCAGGCCGCTTTTTCCTTTGGCCATCTGAGTAACAACCAACCCGGCTTCCGACAATTTCCGGACATGCATGGTCATGATGGCACTCGACAGTTCAACGGCTTGGGCCAGCTCTTTAATATTCATGGGGCCGTCGGCCAGAAGCCGCAGCATGTGAAGACGTACCGAGCTTGCCAGGGCTTCGTATACGGGGAGTGATTTTTCGGTAAGGTCAAGTTTCATCTTAATATTCTTCCTTATCAATTTAATTAATATTTATATTACTTAAACCTTTAAGATTTGGCAACAAAAGAAGGACATTGCTTTTAAACACACTGCATCTGTTTGAACAAAAAAGGTTTGACGGATCAAAATCTTCCAGCTTATAATTATAAATGAAATTATAACTTTATTAATGTTTTTATTAACGATTAAGGAGTTGAAAAATGTCATGGCGATGAAGGGTGTTTTAAACGCGGATCTAAGCAAAGGAAAAATCAACCGCAACATTTACGGGCATTTCTCGGAGCATTTGGGGAGATGTATTTATGAAGGGATTTGGGTCGGGGAAGATTCCGCGATTCCCAATACGAAAGGCATCCGCAACGATGTAGTGAAAGCGCTTAAGCAGATCAAGATTCCCGTTTTGCGTTGGCCGGGCGGCTGCTTCGCGGATGAATACCATTGGAAGGATGGCATAGGTCCAAAGGGCGATCGTAAGCGGATGATCAACACCCATTGGGGCGGCGTGGTCGAAAACAATCATTTCGGCACGCACGAATTTATGGAGCTGTGCTCGCAATTGGAATGCGAGCCGTACATTAACGGAAATGTCGGCAGCGGGACCGTTCAGGAAATGTCCGAGTGGGTCGAGTACCTGAACTTTGGCGGGGTGTCCCCGATGTCCGAGCTGCGCGGACAGAATGGCCGCGAAGAACCTTGGGCGGTAACCTATTTCGGAATCGGCAACGAGAATTGGGGCTGTGGCGGTAACATGCGTCCGGAATATTATGCCGATTTGTATCGTCAATTCCAAACCTATGTCCGGAATTACGGCGATAATAAGATTCACAAAATCGCTTGCGGTCCGAACTCGGACGATTACAATTGGACGGAAGTCCTGATGCGCGAGGCCGGCCGGTTCATGGATTCGATTACGCTGCATTACTATACACTGCCGAATGATTCCTGGGAGGATAAAGGTGAAGCGACCGGTTTCGACGAAACAGCCTGGTTCACGACCCTCAAGAAAGCTCTGCGTATGGATGAATTGATTACCCGTCATAGTACGATTATGGACAAATATGACCCGGAACGCCGTGTCGGACTGATTGTGGATGAATGGGGAACCTGGTATAACGTCGAACCGGGTACGAATCCGGGCTTCCTGTATCAACAAAATACGATTCGCGACGCATTGGTCGCAGGGGTGACCTTCAATATTTTCCATAAGCACAGCAATCGGGTTCGCATGGCCAACATCGCTCAAACCGTGAATGTCCTGCAGGCCGTGATCCTTACGGAAGGAGAGAAAATGATTCTAACGCCGACATATCATGTCTTCGATATGTATAAAGTCCATCAGGACGCCGACCTGCTTGAACTGTCTCTGGACCCGGGAAGCTACACCTTGGACGACAGCGGCACCGAAATCCCCGCGGTAACCGCAACGGCGTCGCGCGATGCGCAAGGAGCGATTCACATCAGCTTATGCAATTTACAGCATCATGCCGAAGCCAATCCGATTATTGACCTCCGGGGCATCGATTTAGAGCGCTTGGCCATCACCGGAATTACGCTTGCCGGCGACAAAATGGACGCCCATAACACGTTTGATCAACCGGAGGCCGTTGCTCCGAAATCATTCGAAGCTTTTGGCGTAGAAAACAATAAATTGTCTCTGACCCTGCCTGCGATGTCAATCACCACACTGGAACTTAAGCCTAAGGCATAAGGCAAAGTGATGGCGGACAATTCCTGCAAGGCTTGCCGAGGCAATTATCAAATAACGAACAGCCAGATGGAACGCCTTTTGAAAACTTCGGCTTTCGCTCCCGAGCTTAGAGTAAACGAAGAACAATATCATGAGAGACTCCGCCTTTGCGAAACTTGCCCCAAACTATTGGACAAAACGACCTGCGGAGTTTGCGGCTGCATCATCCCTGTCGTCGCCTGGTTAAAAGAACGCTCTTGCCCCCTTCCCGGCGGAAGCTTGTGGGGGAGCGTAAAATAGTTTAAACAACAAATAAGCTGATACCACGACTGGTTCAGCTTATTTGTTGACTTCAATCCGGTCCGTACCTGCTCAAAACTCGGGATTCGGCTATGGTTTGCATTTTAACCCGCTAGATACTGATTTTGAAAAAGCAAATCATACGTTTCGTTTCTGTTACGCAGATGGTAGACTTGCCGCTGCCGCTTTTCCCGACGATGGCCAGATGCTCGCCCTTACTCACGGAGAACGAAATACCGTCAAGAACAAATGAATCGTTGCCCTTATAAGTGAATTTCAGATTTTCAACATGGATATCTGTCTCGTCAATTTTCTTATAGGGCCTCTTATCTACTTCTAAATTCAATATCTCGATAATTTTATCGATCTTTGAGGAACGGATAAATCAAATTGGTCAACGTCATTAATGTAGTGATGATGAACCCGGTTAAAAATACCCATTTGTGCATCCATACAAATTTCATGATCCATTGTCTTTTGATCATAAGCTCCACTCTCTTGTCTATTTAATCAAACCTCCATGATAGACTAATTCATAGACTTGGATATGATTTCGAAATATTCTCTCCTTGCCTTTAAAATGCCTAATATCTCCTTCGTTACTATCATCATATCTCAGCTCATCCTCCGATGTTTCAAAGCCGCCAAGAAAACGTCCTTCAGCATACAACTTCGTTAAACTATTCATAATCATCTTTCCTGCTTCTTGAGAGCTTATCAATTCGGTATCCAAAATGTAGCCATAATAATTCATGGCCCAAACCGGCTCTGCATGAAAGTACACGACTTCTTGACCAATGAAATCTTGGTCGCCAAAATAACTGTCATGGTAAGACCACTCATGATCTGCAAACTGTATATCTTTCGACGCCAGCCTATAAGGTAATAGTTTTTGAGCCCCTCCTACATATGTCTTACTCTTTGCAACAACTATGAATCGCTCAAGGTCGGTTATTGAATATGAATTCTTCATTTGTTTCGTTCCTTTCTTTTTACGTTCTCGCATTTACAACGCGACCCGGCCTTGGGTAACTTTCTCCTTAGGCCGGGTCGTGTGTTGTCAGAATATTCTTTTCTGAACTAATAGTTATATTTTACCTTTATTTATATATGCGCACAAGCGTTCTTATGGCTTTGAAAAAAAGTAAATTTCAAAGATTTTTTATCATTGTAATTGACGTACCAACCATCCCCACCTGAATAAATCCAAACCTTTTATAAAGCCGTAACACCGGATTTCCGGGATCAACACTTAAGGAAACAGAATCTATTCCCCGATCTTTCAATTCTTTCAGGATCGTGTTTAACAATACAGAGCCTATTCCCTTACCGCGATGTTCCGTCCTAATTGCCATTCCTAATTCCGGAGTTTTCGAGTCGACAAATCCATATCCTTTGTTATTTTCACTAAAAAATCGTGCTGCCACAGATCCGACAGGTTCATCATCTATCAACGCAATAAAGCCAATGTCGTCATCTCGTCCCCAACCGTCTACATACTTTGAGATGGATGGATCAGTTAAAATATCCTTGCTAAATGGCTCTTGACCTTCAGGGGTAAATAATGAAAGGAACAACATTTCCGACAGAAAAGCTTCATCATTCTCAACTGCTTTACGAATTTTCAAATCAGTCATAGTCACACATCCCCGTAACATTTTTACGCGACGAACCCCTAGAACATTATCTTTCGCTTATTACCAAGTTCTTTTAAGCGTCCTTCAATCGAATTCAATAATATTCCCTTCTTTCGTATGTTTTTCATACAGATTATTCTATCATCTCATATTCTAATGTCTCTAAATCCCATAGATAGCTCTTATCTTAGGCCCGGGTCGTTTGTTGTCTGAGCATCTTCTTTGTCTATTCACATTTGACTTCACTGATATTGTATGGCGTTAGGGGTTGCAGAATCAACTACTCTGCCGGAGGTAAAATTCAACCGGTTCCAAAAAAAATTGGGTCTCCATGGATGATATGCCAAATGCTCCGCATAATAAGGATACTGCTTGTAAAGGGGCGATTGAATGATAGCACTGGAGCATGTGAACAAGGTTTACGACAATGGCTTTCATGCGTTGAAAGACATTAATCTTGAATTCAAAAAGGGGGAAATTACCGTCCTCATCGGACCGAGCGGCTGCGGCAAATCGACAACGATGAAGCTCATCAACGCGCTCAATAAGCCGTCTTCGGGCAGAGTACTGATCAACGGTAAGGATATTTCCGGATTAAATCCGGTTGAACTGCGGCGCAATATCGGCTACGTCATTCAAAGCGTCGGATTATTTCCGCATATGAATATCTCCAAGAATGCGGGGGTGGTTCCGCGTCTGAAGAAATGGGATATGGACAAAATAGAACAAAAAGTAAACCAACTGTTGGACATGGTCGGGCTGGACCATACGACATACGGCACACGCTATCCATCCGAGCTAAGCGGCGGACAACAGCAGCGGGTAGGCGTCGTGCGAGCGCTTGCGGCCGATCCGGATATCATCCTTATGGATGAGCCGTTCTCCGCACTGGATCCCATCAGCCGTGAGCAGCTTCAGGATGAACTGATCCGGCTTCAGCAGGAGCTCAATAAGACCATTATTTTTGTTACGCATGACATGGATGAAGCCATTAAAATTGCGGATACCATCGTGCTGATGAAAGATGGCGAAGTGATTCAGAAAGGTAGGCCGGAGGCCATTTTACGACATCCCGCCAATGAATTTGTACGTGACTTTATCGGTTCGAAACGTCTGCAAAATGAAAACGAGAGCGCTTATGAAATTCCGCTTGTCGATGAAGTGATGATTACGAATCCGGTCACGGCACTCCCGAGCAGGGGATTGGCTGAAGCCATCAAGATGATGGAAATGAAGCGGGTTGATTCGCTGCTGATCGTGGACCGTAACCGGCAGCTTCAAGGAGCGGTTTCGATCTACCGTGTTCTCGACCAATACGGCGAGGAAGACAAGAGCGTGGCGGACGTTATGCATCCGGTCCGTTATTCCGTTGCCTCGGGAAGCACGCTGCCGCAGGCGATCGAGATCATGGACAGCCACCAGCTCAGTAATCTCCCTGTGGTCGACAGTAACAACAACCGGTTCCTTGGGCTCATTACAAGAGGCAGTATCGTTAAACATTTGGCCCAAGTCTATCCAACGATAGTTCCTCCGGAGCCGAACGGAGAGGATGAGTGAGATGAACGCATTCTGGAATTTCATCACGGATCGCTTTCCGGATATTCTGAAAGCCTTGCAGGAGCATCTGGTCCTCTCCTCATCTGCCGTGATTTCGGGAACGATCATTGCCGTACCGATCGGCATTCTTTTGGTATACAACCGGGTAGGATGGATCAATAGCATCGTCTTTTTCATTGCGAACCTGTTTCAGACGGTACCGAGCCTGGCGCTTCTGGCAATTCTGATTCCTTTGCTCGGCATTGGTATGAAGCCGGCCATACTGGCGCTTTTTCTATACTCCCTGATGCCGATTTTGCGGAATACCTACGACGGTTTTCATGCCGTGGATAAAAGTGTGCTCAATTCGGCCAGGGGGATGGGATACAGTACCGCCCAAATAATTTTGAGGATTCAGCTTCCCTTATCGCTTCCTTACATCATGTCCGGTATCCGCATTACGACGGTATACATCATCAGTTGGGCGACTCTGGCTTCCCTCATTGGTGCCGGGGGTTTAGGCCAGCTTATTGTATCGGGACTTGGTGTCAACAAGCCCGAGATGATATTCATCGGCGGCATCGGGGCTATTCTCCTGGCACTTGTAGCCGACGGTCTGCTTGGTCTGGTTGAAGGCTGGCTAAGCAAGCACTACCATCAGAATCAGACCCGGGACGCTGCCATATGAGCATCATCAATTTGGGACGGCGAGTCGGACGGAATAAGGAAGGAGTGATGAAACTGAAAAAGCTGAAATGGATTCCTATGCTCGTCTGCATGATGGCTCTTGCCGCTTTAACTTCCGCCTGCGGAATTCAAAGTGATCTTACGATCGGCACTCAAACCTTTACTGAAACCAAGATTTTGGCCGAGATGTATAAAGCTCTGATTGAAGATCAAACCGATCTGAAGGTGGATATTATTCCGGATCTGGCATCAAGTCCATTGGTTCTCAATGCGGTGATACGAAACGACGTCCAGATGGCGACATTATATACCGGTGAGATCTTCAACAAGCATTTCCCGATCAGCGGTACCAAAGACCGCGCCAAGGTGTTGAAGGAAGCGCAAGAAGGATTTCAGAAATACTATGGTCTTACCTGGATGGACCCTTTGGGTTTTGAGAACACCTACGCCTTCACGGTAAGAAAGGATCTAGCCGAAACCAATGGCTATAGCAAAATTTCCGATATCAAAAAAGACATGTCCAATATGAAGCTTGGGGTAGATACCACATGGCTGGAGCGAAGCGCGGACGGGTATCCGGCATTCTCCAAGGCGTATGGCATTACGTTCGGGCAAATCTTCCCTATGGAAATCAGTCTGGTTTACAGCGCGGTAGCCAATCGGCAGGTGGATATCGTATTGGCCTATTCTACGGATTCCCGGCTGAAGGCCTACCAATTGCAAACCCTTCTGGATGACAAGCAGTTCTTCCCTCCATATGACGCAAGTCCGGTATTGCGTTCAGACCTTTTGAAGAAGCATCCTGAAATTGAGGATGCCATAGCACCATTAATCGGTGCTCTGGATGCAGATACAATGGTATCGCTTAATTATCAGGTTGACATTGAGAAGAAAAGCGAGCGGGAGGTCGCAATTGCGTACCTAAAAGAGCAGGGCCTCTTAAAAAGCTAAAGGAGAGAAAGCATGGAAAACGAACATCTAACATTTGCAGACTTTTTGTCGTACGTCTCACGAAATCAAGGATTGCTCTGGGAGTATTTCATCCAGCATATTACGATGGTGGTTATCGGTCTGGGACTGGCATTTATCGTCGGGGTGCCCCTCGGCATCCTCTGCTCCAAAAGCAAATGGGCCGCTAAAATCATTTTGTTTATCACCAACATCCTTCAGGTCGTACCGAGCTTGGCCATGCTCGTGGTGCTCATGTTATGGCTGGGACTCGGAACGAAAACGGTCATGGTTGGGCTCTTCCTGTACTCACTGAATCCAATCGCACGCAATACGTACGTCGGGTTAAAACAGGTGGATGCCAGCTATCTTGAATCCGGAAAGGGAATTGGCATGAGCCCCCTTCAACTACTTGTCAAAGTGCGTTTCCCGCTTTCCCTGACGTACATCATGTCGGGTCTTCGCATTGCGGCCGTCATCGCCGTCGGCGTTGTAACGATCGCTCCCCTCGTCGGAGGAGGCGGTTTGGGGAGGGAGATCTATGCGGGACTGAACAGCAACAACTCCCTGCGAATCTTTGCAGGCGCCATTCCTGCCGCGGTCCTGGCGATTGTCGCCGATCTCGTGCTCGGCATGCTTCAGCGCAAGGCGGACCTGACCAAACGGAAGTCAGCCGTTGCAGCTCCTTCACCTGCAACCCCGAAGAAGCTCGCCTGATGCTCGAATGATTGTAGCGGTGCCTTACCGGCTTAAAGCTCACCAGGAGCCGGCCGTAAACCTTCAAGTTTTTGTGATTTTAAATGCTGCACAATTTTTCAATAGCTTGATCTTCATCCGATAAGAAAAATAAATCCTTTCCCTTGTTGCTTTCATATATAAAATCTTTTAGACTTTGACTTTGATACGTCGAAAAGTCACCGACAATGGCAACTTTCGTTTGATAATTTATAAATTTTTGAATGATTTCCCCCGCTAACCGCGTCTTCAAGTCAAAAAAATCTTCACTTATAACCGACTTGTTTAAAACGATTTTGTTGGTTCCAACTTCATAACTAACCGTCGCTATAAGATCCAAAGCGGATTGGACATCAGTGATTAATACTTCACTGCTGGTAACGGAGGCAATCTCTACTCCATTCTTATTAATCGTTCTTATGTTCATAATCTTCCTCCAGTTAAGTAGTTTGTTTAATTCTCATTTATTTAAACTACCAAGTCCTTTTTGAAGTAATAATGATTGCTTCCAAGTGGAGCATTCTCAATCATTGCAATTTCCTTATATCCATACTTCTTATAAAACTCAGGAGCCTGAAAGCTAAATGTATTCAATTTAATGAAAGTACACTCTTTTGATCTCGCTATTTTTTCGGCTTCATTTAATAGCCTTTTACCAAGTCCTTGTTTACGATGCTTCTCTTCAACCCACAGAATGTCAATCTCCATCCAGTTCCAACATACCGCGCTGTTAAGCCCTGCAATTATATCTCGATTATCGGACTTCAAACACAGATTGACTTCTTCGTAGATTCCATTTGGCGCATATAAGGCATTATATTCAATAAGTTGATTTCTTACATAATTCGCTTCTTCGTTTGTTCCTTTATGTATGGAGAAAAGATTTGACATAATACAACCCTCCTTTTATTTTTTTACATTGTTGTCGTCGAACGTACTTGTAAGTCACGAAACGCTATTCGGAAGTACTTTCTCTCCCGATCTACTTATTAAGCTTTTGACTACTGATTCGTTATTCTTTGGAATGATTATCAATAGCTTGAACAGCCAATTCCAAAGCTTTAATTCTTCGTTCTAAAAGCGTTCTTTGCGGACTACCTGCCTTTGACTTTGAATAAACGTTTTCAAGGGATGGGAATAAGCCATTAAGAGTATTACGAGCTTCTGCTATATCTTCCTGGTTATAATTATGAGGCTTTTGATTCCAAACATTTTCCAGCATGGCTAAGCCAATGTAAAGAGCATTGAGTCGTTTCCTTATTAAAGTAGTACTGGCGCCTTTTTCAGTCATCTGAGCCAAGCCGTTTTTGGATTTGCGGATTGTCGATTGAAAGGATTTTATAGATTCTGATTTAACTGCATCTGATACGTTTTCCATGTTAGTGCCGCCCATCCTCTCTTTGTAATGTCGTTAATAGAATTGGACCGAGGGCGTATGCCCGACATGTGATCTTCACGTGATACCTGCTAACTTTTTTTCAAATAATCAGTAACAATATTATAAATAGATATTATTTTTGGTTTATTTTTATTGAAATCTTCAACAATCGCTTTATAAAATCTATCAAAGGCAATAAACGTAACGACGCTCTCCAATACAATTTGTTTAATATTGATCCATAATAGGACATTATGAAAAATCACCATACCGCTTAACGACTCTATCCCAGCTAAAAACACTAATATAAACGAAAATAAATAAATTATTGTTTTAATATTTAAAACATCTAAAAATCCAACAAGAATATTTGCCATCACATTTTTATCATTATAAAAATCCGTCGGAAATAACTTCAAAATAGGTTTTGTAATTTTTTTAGGGATGAAAGAGAATCCGATAAAAGTAACTGTTAATGCCAAATAGTTAGAAATAACCTGGTTCAAACCAAAGATCCAACAAAAAAAGTAAATCAAAGCAAATAACAAATGCATGGAAAAAATCAAAAAACTCAAACAAAAAATAGTTATTAATATGACTGCAATGACAACATAGAAAAATAAGATGATCCTATTTCTATAACTTAACTCTGTATCTTTTCTAGCGTATATAAACATAACGGCCAGAAAAGCCACTGCTCCAATCAGGATTAAAGACCCAAATGATACAGAGAACAAAATCTGCAAGTTTTCTAGCATGACTTTTAGCATATTTTCACACCATTCTAAAATGTTTCCCGATCTGACAACCAAGGGGCAAAAACCCGATGCGTCGGTGCACCTGGCATCTTCGAAACTCATCAATTTGCTCTTCTATATATCTTCTCCAGCGATTTTATATATTCTTCTTTACTAAATGTCATTATTGGAACTTTATCTAACCACTTAACCCCAGATTCTAGAAATCTATTCTGGTTAATCAGTTCATTAGGCTTATTCATATCTATTCCAATTCGATTCCATTTTACTTGATCCTGTGTAGTTTTTTCTTCCGCAACAATTAGTGTACAAGATAAATCGCAATCATCCGGACACATTAGAATCGGTATGATCTTTAATTCGTGGCTTGTGGCAAATACATTCTCAACTAGTTTAAACTCTTCATCAAAATTCATCCAATCTACCATTGTTGGAATTAACCCAAAAACCAACTCATTTGGGCAAATTTCATTTAACATTATATCCAAAGGCTTTCCATCAATTAATATAGTTGGATGAGGCTCCTTAACATATATGCTGCTCATATTCTCAACTGATATCTTATTTTGCACTTCTAAACTCTCCTTCGAACTACTTAAAAGAGTTGGTTCAAAAACGTTTTGCATCCACGAACCCTCATCACCCTAGATATCTTATCTTAGTCGATGCGTGAATGCGTTGTTCAGGTGAAGTAGGTGGTTTCTATGATTAACCCCACTGATATAGATCGAGGACATACATCTTATTATCTACATGAAAATAAATCTGTTCCCAATCAAATTCGTCCTTATATTCAGTTTCGGTCAATAATCTGTAGGCATCAACATCAAATACATCAAAGAATTCAGTTAGCAACTCAATTAACCTATTACTTACATCATTGAATTCTTTATCATATTCGGCTGATTTAAGATCATTACTACCAAATTGTCCATATCTAACTTTAATATCTTGCATTCGAAATAATGAAAAAAACCAATTGGCGCTAATTAAAAACAACTCGTCCTTCCAATTATTAAGTTTCTGCAATCCATTAATTCGATAAATTGATACTTATGTCCATAACAAACTCCAAAGAATGTAACCAAATTGCTTAGACCTTCTAAGTAACCATTAATCATAAAGAACAGTTCCTTCTTCAAATTAGTTCTTCCATCAAAAATTCAGTTTTACTTATTTCACCTTACGACTTCGTATCACGAAACGACCCAGCCTTGATAACTCATATCTTAGGCTGGGTCGTTTGTTGTCTGAGCTTCTTCCATGATTATACATCTGACAACCAAGGTACGTAAGCCCCGCAGCGTGAATACGGTGTTTATCCGATGTGCTCACTTCATCGAATTAACTTACCTTTCAATTCATCAACTAAATGATAAAACAAACAGCAATGACATGAATGTTATAATACCATTTAACAGATTATGGGCAATCATGCATCCTACAATGCTTTTTGTTTTTATAAACAAATACCCAAAACATAAACCGGACGCCAAACAGGTTAGTTGTTGAAGTATGTCAAAGTGAGTTATCTTAAATGGAAATAAACTAAAATTAATATGAGCTATCATAAATATTAATGTAGATGCAGATATAACTATGATTGATAATCTTTTACTATTGGAAAAATACTTTCCCCATAAACTCAACATTAGAGTTATTACTAATGATCTAAACATGAATTCTTCACTTGTTCCTGATAAAAGAACCTCAAATAAATAATAGCCTATATAATTTCTGAAGTTGAGCGGGAATGTGAAGCCAGGAGAAACTCCAACCTGTTTTATTAGATAAATGCCAACAACGGCTTGGATTAGGATCCATACGCCAAGGAATACAGAAACAAATACAATAGAATACCTAAATTTATTTAAATTAAACCCAAAATCCTTAAAACGTATATTCAGCAACTTGGAAATAACGATAATAGCTAACAACGTTATTAATGCCTGTAAAATATGGTGAATGACTAATACCATAAATACGTTATCTGGATCTAATTCATTGAAAAAAGGATAATATCTCTTAGCAACATCAAACGAGACCAAACTAATAAGTTGAACATATGCTGCTAAGCAAATGAATGTTAAGCTAGTTTTTATGAGTTTCATCATTAAAGGGTTCCCTCTTTAAATCAATTGAACTATTCAATTAATATTCATATTTTTCTTTTCTTTAGAGTATTTCGGATAACGTTTTTGTATTCACGAACCCTCATGGCTTAAGGGACGCTAGCCCCGGGTCCGACGGACTTAGCTAGTGCAAGGTTGTCTGCTGACTCGACTTCCCCGAATTCCCCCTCCCAGACCGAGGGCCGGATGGCCCGATGCGTGAATATGGTGTTATCCGATGCTGCTTCTTCTTTGAATAACAAACAAATTACTGTTCAATCAATATTATCTAGATATATTACATAGTTAATCTGCAACGTATCGGTCTATATATTCCTGAAAACGTTCTTCCGACCATAAATACTCGTATTCCCTTGTTTCGTTACTAATTTCCTTATCTATATCAATGGAGTTTATCCATTCAACTATAGTGCAAACATCTCTATAACTTCTATTCTTGCCGAATACATATTCTAAATCAGACGGATAACATGGTATAAGGAAAGTATCCATGCCCCTCGTTTGGAAACATCCCAAAATATATGAATTAGAGTAGTATTCAATTCCATTGGGATATTTATTGAGTTTAGGAATATATCCTAATACTAACTGATATAAACTTACATCTCTGAAGCCAGAATAGTTCTCGGGCGAAGCAATACCTACTACAAGACTTAATACTTTTGACTTAACCGCCCCAATAATCTCCTCGCGAATTATTAGATCATTATAATATTTAATAAAGGTTTCCTTATGCTTCTGTCTAGTCAACATGTCACTTATATCATCCCAGAAAAGTACTTGAATATTGAAGCCATATAGCGTGTACACTTCTTTATCTAAATCAATTATTTCATTTTGAATACTGGAATCTCTTGGAGCAGTTGTAGTAAATAGAAATCTTTTTAGATTTTTATTGAAATTAGATGCCCTTTCAGCTTCGCTTTTGATCTCTGAAATTAGACTTCTTCTAAAACCTCTATCACTTATATCTGCTTTAGACTTTACTTTGCATTGTATCCCTACTAATTCTTTTTTCGAATCATAGCCATATATATCAACGCCATTTTGACTTTGACCGGACCTTCCATTCTTTTGAATTCTCTCAAGATACACAGCATAAAGATCATGTATTAATGATTCAAATTTAATTCCGTCAGTGATTTCTGGAATTTTGATATAGTCGTACATCTTAGTTCTCCTTTATCATCTAATGTCAACATGCGTTGGAGTAAGAAGCTGTATTCTGAATACGATAGCTTGCATTTACTTTGTCAATTGTCTAAATGCAGTAATAAATCCACGTTCTCAAAGAGTTTTGCAAAGCAGTTTCAGATAACGTTCTTGTATTCACGAAACGACCCAGCCCTAGATAGCTCTTATCTTGGGCTGGGTCGTTTGGTGTCTGAGCCACTTCCATAATTATACATCTAACAACCGAGGAGCGTAAGCTTCGATGCATAAATACGTTGTTATCTGTAGTAACCGACTTCGTTGAAACCACTTTCACATTTATTGGTCCTCTACGCACTTACATACCAAATTCCCAAATGTTTTTATATCATCAAGATAATCATATCCTTCTGGGTTTGATCCGTTCTGATTATACATTCTTACCGCCACAGTTTTATACTTAGGGATGACAAGACATGCACATCCGGTAGCACCTAAGGATTGGAAAGAACCAGATGGAAGTTTATTGCCTAACTCCGTTAAAGAACGCGGCTCATCTTGTATAAACCAAAAAAATCCGTTTCTTGGTAATTCAGGTTTTAATTCGGATAGGCTAATAATGGAAGTGGTTTGTTCGAATATTTCTTTAGCTAATAACTGTTTCCCATTTATAGCTCCCTTATTTAAATGCAAATAACCCCAATAAGCTAATTCTCTCGTGCTAATAAATAAGTTAGCTTCACTACCCTGATCATCTTTGTATTGTTCGTTCAGCCAAACTAATTTATTATTTTGATCTTTGCACCATCCGGTTTGATTAAATCCCGTAGGTGAAAATATACATTCTTCAATTAATTGTGCTAAGGGCATCTTATATAATTTCCGAATGATCTCGATAAGCAAATTAACACCGACGTTATTGTACTTCCAGTCTGTCCCTTGAAGAAACAATCTTCTATCGAGACTCTCCAGTCCATGAGTATGGGTTAATAAATGTCTTATTGTAGTATGATTTAATACTTCCCTATCCAAGTCATTTAAGTAGTCGACTACAAGATCATCAATGCTTCTGATCTTCCCTTGATGCAATGCAAGACTAGTAGCAAACCCTAAAAATGTCTTTCGGACTGAAGCAACATTAAATCGTGATTCCTCATCAACTAATCGACTTTCTAAAAAATTATCATGTACTCCTGAATACCACTCATTCACGATACGATCATTATGAATAATAAAGGTCGCAGCAGCGGTTGCAGAATTTTTGTTCTTTACCTCTGAAACATAATTATTCAGTGCATTGAACGATTTTCCTGTTGCTGCTTCTAGGTTAAACACTAGTTCTTCACCTTCTTCACTTTTCGGTTATTTCAGCTAAAGCTAACGTTCTGGTATTCACGAAACAACCCAGCCTTAGATACCTCTTATCTTGGGCTGGGTCGTTTGTTGTCAGAGCCTCTTCCATGATTATACATCTGACAACCGAGGGGCGTAAGCCCCGATGCGTGAATACGTTGTTAGCTGAAGTTTAAAAATTTCCAGATAAACCTACATTATTTTATTTTTAAAATATTAGTAATCACATAAGTAGCGAATTCGATCGGGATATGTTCAATATTAATATTTTCAGGCTTACTATCTTTATTTAACCCTGTATATTCTATAATGATAAAATCTGAAGCCATACTATTTTCCTCTTTTATTTTTAATATTCCCATCGCCGCTTCTAATAACTTTCTTGTGTCACATAAATTTATGGCAACTCTTTGTATATTTATTACAGATTCAATTACACTCTCAAAATGCTCATACAAATCAATATTTGGTGGACCTACAAGCAGATCTCTTTTTATTACAAGCTTCCAATCGTAAACAGTTAATAGCTGGTCCCTATTCGCAAAAATGTTAATTGTTTTTTCTTCTGTCTCCTCATTCAATTTCATATTTACATTGTCTAGTGGAATATCACAATGGATACTGAAATTTCTTAGTTCATATATAAAACGATACGAGAATGATCTATCATATTCCAATGAAGTAGAATCTTTAAATTTAGTAACTTCTAGCGATTTATTTCCATAGGTTCTTTTTATGTATGTCTCCCAATGATCCAAAAATGTTCTAAATAGAGTTAGAAAACTAATTATATTTATATAAAGCTTAGTATCAAAATCACTTGGTTTTATAGATTTGTTTAATCTGTCGGACATCAATACATTTAAATCCTTTAAGGCTTGCGCAATATAATTAATTCGTCTGTAATTCATTTCAAACTCTCTGATTCTAACAATGTGCTCATTTAGTAGAGTATATTCATCATCTTTTAAGCCTCTAATTACATTTATCTGCTTATTATGATAAGTAGCTAATCTTTTTTTCATTTATAATCTCCTTTTTGAATTTCAGCTAACGTTTTGGTATTCACGAAACGTCCCCGTCTTAGATAGCTCTTTTCTTAGGCTGGGGCGTTTGTTGACTGGAACTTCTTCCATGGTAATGCATCCTGTCAACCAAAGGGCAATACCCCTGCAGCGTGAATATAATGTTAGGTGAAGTACCATGCTTCTTAGATATTCTAAAAGGGGTTTTTCTGTGCCCATTTCTCTACTACTTGCTCCAAAAGATCCCTTTGGGTCAAACTTCTTGATTTATAGTAAGGATTTCGTTCATCCTTTGGTAGACAACTAATTGCTACTAGAAAAGCTCTCTTAACCCAAGGATCAGAAATTATACTAAACTTGTTTTCTCTAAAATATCTATGATTTTTTGATCTTCCTAAATTTAAAATCAACTCTCTAACTGTAAAATTATCATCATATTTCTTTATTAATTCTGAAAAATACTTCTCATTGTTCCATTCGTCATTATTAGAAAATAGATGTAATAGCCAAGACCTATTAAACTCTAACTCACTCATAAAACTACTTTGAAGCAGACTGATCACTTTACTTCCAATTTCGTGCTTTTGTTCTTCGCCATAAGATCTAACTAGCTCAAGGTGATTAATAATAGTTTTAATAATAGGAAATAACTTTCTCATATTTTCTTCTGTCAATATTAACTCTGCTACTTCAGTATTATCAAAGCGCGCTAAATTTCCGATAAGAAATTTAGCAAAACCTATATCAAAATCATCTTTACTGAGTTCCTCTTCTAGTAACTCAAATATATTTAACTCTTGAAGTTTTTCTATTTCTTCTTCTTCTAACGAAGAAAGATCAATCTCCCCATAGAAATCTCTACTAACTCCAAGCTTATCTAATAATTCATAGAATTCTTCGATTATCCTATCTTTTTCTCTTTCTTTATACAAATAAAGATGCTTAGAAATAAAGCTATCAGTGGTCAGAATTTTAGTTTTTTGTTCATTTAATTTTAAGTTCAAAATATCATACAATTTTTGTGCCAAGAACGCTAAAGATTTATACGCTTCATTCTCAGATTTACAGAACAGTCGATAATCATCGACATATCTAATAAACACAATATCATTATCAATAAGTATCTGATCGATCTCATTTAGTACAAGCTCAGCTATTGGGCGACTAAACTGAGGGCCAATTGGAAGTCCTTTATGAGTTTGACTAATGTGCATAGCTTTAATTATATTAATTAAAGTTTCAGCATGAGCATTCTTTCCGCTTAACTTTACACATTCGCGCAAATGAGTCTCGATATTGTGTAGATATATACTTGGATAAAAGTCTGTAATATCTGTCATCACTACATACGAATATTCTTCTGATTCCAATAAATCTTTCGTCTTTTCTTCATACTTCTTCCAATTATATTCAGTATCAAACAGAGTGCCCTCACTCTCAGGATTTAACCTAAATGAGTACACGATATCATGCACAGCTGGTATCCTTTTATTTTCTATTTCTTCATGTATCTCATAAATTAGTGCGTTATACACTATCGAATCTAGGGGATCTAATTGAGTACATATTCGAAAGCCGACACTGCTCTTCGGTGTAATAGTAGTTCTATATGGCCTTACTCCATTAGAGTAAACATCGATAGCTAATAGATGTTTTTTTATATCATGCCAATTTTCATTAATTGCTTCAAATTCAAAAAGCTTCGGAAAAACATAGGAATCTCCGTATTTATTAATATGCTTCAAAGACCAATCGAGAGATTCTTCTTTTAGTTTCAGCATCTTGAAATTTGACCTCCAAATTATTTATGGTATTTCACCTAACGTCTTTGTATTCTCGAACCCTCACTGGCTTAAGGCGCGCCAGCGCCGGATCCGACGGACTTAGCCAGTGAAGGGTTGTCCGGCTGTTCCCATTTCTCCGAAATTCCTCTGTCCGGACCGAGGGCCGGATGGCCCGATGCGTGAATATGGTTTTAGCTGAAGTAACCGGCAACCTGAACAACATTCAAATCATTACATATGCTTTTTAATCAACTCAAATTCAGATTCAATATCAGATCTTAAATGTTCATTCCACTCATTTACGTTATATTTAGTTATAGATATCTTCTTGTCAGCTAAATACTGCATTAACATGAGATAACTACTTAAAGGAAATTCTTCTGAGTACCATTGTTTTCTGTAACCCACGATCCCATGCTTTCTTAATAAGATTGTAAGACTACTGACTACTGCTTTGATAAATTTTTCAAGATTTATGTCTTGGTTAAATATCACTTGCTTCTTCCCGCAATCTATTCCATCTTCATATTCATGTATTTCTAAATTAATAATTTCATTCTTCCTAGTCAGTGTCCATACGTGTTCTGCCGGCTCCGAATTCCACGAAAAATTTGTAACTTTCTTGATCTCATCACTTTCTGTTACTTCAGGGATTAATACCTCTAAAGCCCTTAAAAAGTCTGTTAATGCATTTGTTAAATAACTTGGAGAAAAGTCATATTGTTCATCATTAATCTCTAAAGAAACATTGGCCCAGCCAATACTATCGAGTTCATATGAAAACTTCATAGAGATACCTCCATAAAATCGCTCTCCGGTTATTTCACCTAACGTTCCGCATCTACGACGCGACCCGACCTTAGATAGCTCTTATCTTAGGTCGGGTCGTGTGTTGTCTGAGTATTCTTCTTTGATTTCACATCTGACAACCAAGGGGCGAATGCCCCGCAGCGTAGATGCAATGTTATACGACGGGGTTCTTCTTTGAATTCCCCCCCATCATTTATTTCCAAGTTCTTTTTATTCCTTATTTAGATTCAGGGATATGCTCTAATAGATCACCAGGTTGACAGTTTAATGCTGAACAGATTTTATCAATCACTTCTAGAGAGACGTATTCATTCGTGTTCAATTTAGCCATTGTTGCCGACGATATTCCAGTCATTTTTAATAGCTGCTGTTTCTTTATGTCTCTATCTATGAGTAATTTTTGTAATGGTTTATAACTTATCATTGCTAAATCCCTCACAAGGTAGTTGAATTTTTCTTTAATTATATTAAACAATATTTGTGTAAGCAAAATTATTTTTATGTTCTCTTGACATAAAGATTCATCATGGTAAAATAATATTCGAGAAGTTAAACTTTATTTCGCAAATATAAATCTGCCTGGGAGGTGTGATTTTTGAGCAATTCTTTTGAGGCCTTGATTGATCCACTGATTCGTAACCGATTAGAGTCATTATATAATGAGATAAAAACCAATAACTCCGAGTTCAAGGAAATATCAAATGATTCTGTACAGTATTTCAAAACAATACGAGAATCCCTCCCCGACAACCTGCAACATACTTTATTCCTCTATGAAGACGCTCAAATCTCAATACAAGCAATTCTAGAAAGAAAAATATATCTGCAGGGATTTAAAGATGCCTTATATCTCTTCAATGAATTACATATCACAAAACTTTAAGAGCCTTCGGGCTTTTTTCTTTTTATTTCAGACCCTGTCGTATAACGTTATTGTATTCACGACGTCCCACCGACTTAAGGCTCCGCCAGGAGCCGGCTGCGCTTGCGCAGTTAGTCGGTGCGGATGTGTCCGGCTGATCTCGCTTCCCTGAAACTGAAATCCCTCTCCGGATTCACTTCTAACTTCGTACCGGACCGAGGGCGAATGCCCGATGCGTGAATATGGTGTTAACTGAAGTTGCTGACTTCTTCGATTTACTTTCAAAATTCAATCATTTGTTGTTAAAACTTCATTTTGTATTCTTTGAACATATAACCGGTTTTATAATATTCTATTAATATGACTCTCTCTTTGTAATTGACTTCATAGTAGACTCCTAAACCATATCTGCAAACATGTTCTGGTAAAGTCTTACCATCAAATGACCAAATATCATCATAACTATCTTTAGTCAAAGCTACTAACCGCGATCTATCATCATCTTTATCTTTTTGTTTCCTATTCGATTTTTTCATCTCAAGTGCAATGAGATTATCCTGCTCTATAATGTTGCCTCGACTATGAACAATTAGATCACAGTTTATCTTTACAATAATATCGTTAGGTCCATTTATGGTTTTAACATGAGTCTTTACTTTCCCGTTTTTATTGCGGTTGTACTCTACATCAACTTTATACCTTGAAAACTCTGATTTCTTAATTACTTCATATAAGTGAATCATAAGCGCTCCACAAAGTGTTCGCTCTGACACTTCAGAATTTAATAATTCTAAATCATTTTGAATGAAATTATTATTTGCTATTTCAAATATTTCTATCAATCTTTTTGTCATCTTTCCTCCAGATGGGTTTAGGTTTATTGATGTTTCAGCAATTTCGGTTAACGTTCCCGTATTCACGAACCCGAGAACCTTAAGCCCCAATGGGGCGGCCGCGACGCGGTTAGGTTCGTAGGGTTGTCTGCCTGCCCCAACTTCCTCGACTTTTCTTCTGGCAGACCCAGGGCTATATGGCCCGCAGCGTGAATGCAATGTTATATGATGTGGCAGCCCTCTCCGAGTAGTCTATTCAAATAAATCCCCTAGAAAATCCTTTTGCAACTTTTGTATACTTCCCTCAAGGAGACTTATAAACTTTTCAGCCTTTAGTTGGTATGTATTTACTTTATCTTTTATTAGTGTTATGTCTTCTGTTCCTATATAATCATTTTTCAAATCCCACAGAGCTTTATCCAGTTCAATTCCAGATTGTCTTATTATTATGTACAAATCACTATATTGTTTTATTACAACAATGCGTTTCAGATAAAAAGTCTCTAATGCACTATGGCACTTAATCCAAGTTTTTGTAATTTTCCAAAATCTCTCATCAAATTCTTTTGTTCTGACTTTAATATCAGTATTTAGGTATCTCTCATCAAATGGAATACTAAGAGTCCGAATTTCTTTTGTATTCTCAAGAAATTGAAACAGCAATTCTATAAATTCATCATTTGCTTTTAATCTTAAGTCTCTTTTGAATTTTTCGGTTTCATTTTTATATGCAGCCTTTCTCTGTCTGTTTACATTAATGAAAGAAACTAACAACCCGGTTATTGAAACTATTAAAGCAATATAAGAAATATTAATGTTTCTCATGATCTTTTTTTCCTTTCTTTTTATCTTGCTGCCATTTCACATAACGTCTTTTCTCCGAATTCGCCAATATCTCCAAAAATGCTTGATTTGCGATTTCGTATAATATTCCTTGTTTGTATATTTGACGCAAATGAGGTTTATTCCTTTTTGGCTTTGGATTTATTATCCATGATCCTATCTAATGGACTCTGGATTCGATTCAGATCCTTCCGGCTGACATGTGTGTAAATCTGAGTGGTCTTCACATTTGCATGACCAAGCAATTCCTGGATATGCCGTAGATCCGTCCCCCCTTCAAGCAGATGTGTGGCAAAGGAATGCCGCAAAGTGTGAATAGAAGCCCTTTTGGGGATGTCGGCTTTCCTTTTGGCCTGCTCGAATACATATTGTGCGGTGCGTTCAGAAAGATGACGGTCAATCTTATCTCCGCCAGGGAAAAGATAATCCGTTACAGCATGGGAATTCAGATATTCTCGCAGTATCTCTAAAACTGCATTAGAGAGTAGGCTATAACGGTCTTTTCCACCTTTACCTTGCCGGATATGAATGAGCTTTCGGGATGAATCAATGTCTCGCAATCGGGAGACGTACTACTTCACTTACCCGAAGCCCGGAGGAATATGCTAAAGTGAGCAGCAATCGATGTTTTAAATTTGAGGTTGATTCAAAAATAGCCATAACCTCTTGTTCCGAAAGCACGGTCGGAAGCGTTTTATTACGTTTGGGCCGAACCCAATGGTTAGGGATTTCTCGGATATTTAACGTATCTCGGAACAAAAAACGCAAAGCGCTAATCGCCTGGTTTATATATGAATGCGAATTGATTGTCGCATGAAGCGCTCTGCATGTCCTATATATGCTCTGATTGTTTTTTTGCTGTATCCTTTTCGTTTCATCAAATGCTCATATAGCTGTAATGAACGATAGTCATCAGGTGAGCATAGCGTGATTAACTCGGGATACGATTTATACAACTGATTGCCCTCAATGATAACGGGGAGCTTTTCAAATGCTGTTCTTCACGATCACTAATGGACATTTGCATAATCCCTCCCATTAAAAATTTTACACTTATAATCCGACGCTCCATTCTTTAACTAAAAAGAGACCACTGCCTGAGCAGTAGTCTCCAATACTTTTGGAACTAAATGTTTCCTTATTCACTGTATCCCTTGCGAATTATCTTCTATCACTTCTTCAAATACCTTTTAAACCACTCCGAAATCTCGGTCAGTCTGCGGATCCGGTGCTCCGGTTTCCCCGCGCGGGACAGCTCGTGGTTTTCGCCCTTGAACAGACATAGCCGTGAATCCACGCCGTGCATTTTCAAAGCGGTAAACATTTGCAGCGCCTCCGCCTGCCAGCAGCGGAAGTCTTCGTCGGAATGGAGAAACAGCGTAGGCGTTGTAACGCGGTCGGCGTATTTTAGCGGGGACTGCTCCCACATGCTCTCCAAATTGTCCCAAGGCGTCGATGCCGTTTGATCGGTTGCAAAATAATACCCGATATCGGTCGTACAACACATCGAAATCCAGTTAGAAATGGAGCGCTGCGAAACGGCTGCGGCAAAACGGTCGGTATGTCCGATAATCCAGTTGGTCATAAAACCGCCGTAACTTCCGCCGGTCACGCCGAGCCGGTTGACGTCGATCGCAGGATAAGCCGCCAGAACCCGATCCGTGAACTCCATAAGGTCCGAATAATCGATCTTCCCGTAACGGCCGCGGATATCGGCAAAATCATCCCCCCGTCCGTCGCCGCCGCGCGGATTGCTGAAGAGCACGAAATACCCTTCATTCGCCCAAAGCTGCATTTCATGGAAAAACACGGTCCCGTAAACGGTCTTCGGCCCGCCGTGAATATCCAAAATCGCCGGATAAGTTTGACTTGCGTCATAATTTTTCGGCAATAGCACCCAGCCATCAATCTCGATGCCGTCTTGATTTACAAACGAAAGCGGTTGAGGAGCGGCAACGTATTTGTCCCGCAACACTTCATCGTTAAAATGGGTTAGTTGGGTTTCCCCTCCCGTACGCAGGTCTAACCGGTACAGCTCCTGTAACCGCTGCCCCCGCATCCCGATAAACACGCAGGTATCGTCCAGCAGTGAAAAACTGTCAACCGAACCTTCCGCTTGACTGATCCATTCAATTTCTCCATTATAGGCGATTTTACAGAGCCGGGAGCAAGCGCGATCCGTCACGATAGAATAGATGGCTTCATCGGTTACGAGCCAGCTCCTTCCCTCGCCCAGCCTGCTGTCTGAACCCACTGTATTTCCTAAAGAAAGATCAGGATCGGCAAATCGCGTGATCTGCCCGCTTCGATCAACCACGGAAAAGGTAGGATTTTCGTTAATACTGAATTTCCGGCACTCCGATGCGGCAAAGACGATATCTTCCCCGCGAAACTCGGCGATATAGAATTGATATTTTCCAGCCGGAATGAGTTCACGGGTTTCGTTGCTAGTCAAGTCATAGGTCCATAACGACTCGGTCAGCTCCATTTTGGCGGAAAATTCAGTCCCCGCAAACAGCAATCGCAGCTTGTCTTTACTGCCTTTCAATAACGATACATTAAACAACTCGCCGCTGATCGGGAGAAGGCTGCCGTCCGCTGAATCAAACAGATACAGCCGGTTGCGCTTCTTATTGGTAATTCCCTCGCCGTTTTGCCAAAAAGGAATTTCGTCCAATACGGTATAGTCCTTCTCCGCCTCATAGGTTTTGCGGGCCTTCTCCTTATCTTCATCTGACAGACCTTCAAGGGAGGGAAGCTTGTTGTCATATGTAGCGCAAACGGCCCAGCGGCTGCCTCCAAGCGGCACCATTTCCGTGACCTGAAGCGGAAGCGTAAATGCCCTAAGCGCTTCACCGCCATCGATGCGAAGGGAATAGAAATGGGTTTGAGGCTCCAACGGATTCGGCTCCTTCCCCTTGGATTCCCGGTTCGCCTGAAACAACAGCGTCTCATCATCCAGCCACTGCACGGAACCGACATCCCCCATCCCCGTAAACTGCCGGGTTTTGCCGCTGATTACATCGCTGATCCATAAATCAGAAAGGTACCCGTTTTTCTCCGGATTGCTTTTCTTCACGCAAAATGCAGCGTTCTTCCCGTTTGGGGATAGTTGAACGCCGGATAGAAAACGGTATTCCGTAAAATCACCCAGCCGCAAAGCTTCCATTCCTTCCACTCCTTTTCCCGTGTTTTATCCATTTTACTACGCGTTTCTCAATAGCAGAAGCAACTTCATCATAAATAGACCTCCCCCGGTAATACCGGGAAAGGCCAATGAGGCTATGGCAGTCTGCAAAAGAACCGGTCAAATTGCCGCTTCATCCCGCCAACGTTCGGCACGCTCCTGGATCATATCGATAAACTGCGCCAATGCGGGCGATCTCCACTTTTTCCGGTGATAAGCGAGCTGCGTGGCTACCCGCTGGGATTCATCGTTCCAGTTCAGCTTGACCAGCTTGCCTTCCCTAAGCTCGCTACGGACAGTTATAAACGGCAGAAAAGACAAGCCCAAGCCGGACATGACGCACTGTTTGATCGCCTCAATGCTCCAAAATTCCAGACTGGGGTCGGGAAAAACGCCATGGCTGTTGAGTACATGCTCAAATAACGTGCGGTAAGAGCAGCCGCTTTCGGTATACAATATGGTTTGATCCTTAAGCCTGGCCGGCAAGACCTCCGCCTCATGCCGCAAGGGATGATCCGCCGGCGCAACCAGCGCCATCGGCTCTTGTACAAGCGTTTCGATATGCAGGTCCCTGTCCTCGACCTCCGGCTCCAACAAAAAAGCCACATCCAATCCTCCCGAACGGACCATGTCCCTCAGTTCCCAGCATTGTCCCGGCTTCAAAATGATCTGAACCTGAGGATAACGCAAACGGTATTCACGGATCACTTCGGGCAAACGGAAGGCGGCAAGCGATTCCGGAGCGCCGATTTTCAGGGAACCGGCTATTTCGGCCTCCATGTGCAGAGCATTTTTGGCCATGTCGTGGATCTTGGAAATCTCCTGCGCATAGGGAAGCAGCCGGCGTCCGGCATCGGTTAAAATAATCTTTTTGCCGATCCGGTCAAACAAAGGCAGGCCAATTTCGGATTCGAGCGTCTGGATCTGCGCCGTTATGCTCGATTGCGCATAATCCAGCTTTTGTGCGGCACGGGTGAAACTGCCTGTCTCGACCACCACCAGAAACGTGAATAAATGGCGGGATTCCATTTAGAGCCCTCCTTCCATCGGAATTTCAGATGGATTAAATTCAATAATTCTGTTTTTCCTATGGATTAATTATCTGATACGCTAGAAAAAAACACAAGGAAAGCAGGATTGCACAATGAACGAAACCTCATCTAAGCTACAACAGGGCATCGGCCTGCCGCAGGCGATTGCCCTTTATATCGGCGCCGTGCTGGGCTCGGGCGTATTGATCGTTCCGGGACTGGCGGCGGAAATGGCCGGGCCGGCCTCACTGCTCGCCTGGGGATTTATGACGCTGCTGATTCTTCCGATGGCTTTGTCCATGGGCTTGTTGTCCGCCAAATATCCCAACGCGGGCGGCGTCTCCCATTTCGTGACGCTGGCTTACGGAGAGCGGACGGGAACGCTTATCGGCTGGTTTTTTCTGATGTCGGTCCCGATCGGTGCGCCCGTTGCCGCTTTGACCGGAGCGGGATATCTGACCGCCGCGTTAGGTTTAGGCGAAGGAGCCAAAATTGCTGTTGCCGCTGCAATGCTGGCTATCGGCCTCTTCACCAATTGGATCGGCATGCAATTGGCCGGAAAGATACAAATTGCCGTCGTCATAGCGATCGCGGCCGTATTGATCTTTTCCTTCGCGGCGGCGCTGCCGAGGATGGAGAGCGTTCACTTTACGCCGTTTGTGCCTCACGGGTGGCTTAGTGTCGGACAGGCGGCATCGATGCTGTTCTGGTGTTTTATCGGCTGGGAAGCCGTGTCCCACATGTCCGAGGAATTCAAAGATCCGCAAAAAGCGGCGATCAAAGGGGTAACCGCCGCCGCCATAATCGTAGGCATATTATATTTCATGTCCGCTTTGGCTACGGTCGGTACGCAAAGCTATTTGAAGAGCGGTTCGGAGTCTTCGATGGTCTGGATTATCAGCCAGCCGCTGGGTTCCTGGGGAGGAATTATCGCCGGGGTTACCGGGCTGTTTATCTGTATGGCCAGTATCATCGCTTATTCCGGGGCAGCCGCCCGGGTCGCCTACGCAATGGCCCGCGAGGGAAAAGCGCCCAAATGGTGGAGTATGCTGTCCTTGCGATTTCATACGCCGGTGGGAGCACTGATTTTCCTCATGCTCTGTTTCGCGGTTGTAATGCTGCTCTACGGAACCGGAACGCTATCCCTGGCCACGCTGATCCAGTTTCCAAACGCGACATTTATTCTGACCTATATGGGCGGCTGCGCGGCCGGAATCCGTTTGCTGAAGGGCAACCGGGCCGGCGTTGTCATCAGTTGGATATCTTTTGCGGCCACGGCCGCCGTATTTCCGTTTACCGGCTGGGCGATGATTTATCCGCTGCTCATTACGCTGTTCTTTCTGTTCTTCCAAATCCGTGGCGGTAGACGGAGGCTTGCTTCAGGCGATGCGCAAACAACAAAAGAGACCACCGCTTAAACGGTGGTCTTCAATCTTTATGGAACTAAATCTTTTCTATTTAATATATGGCGTATCTTTGATCTAACCTTTTTCATTAACTATTTATATATTTGTAAAAACATTTTCGCTTATAAACCTTACGAGCACTTACTATACCCGCAGTTGCTGCAGGTTTTGCAGCCCTCGATGTTGATCAGCGAGGCGGAGCCGCAGGACGGGCACAGGTCGCGGGAAGTCGCCGCCGCGCCGTGATGAGCATGCGAGCCTCCGGCAGAACCCTGATTCGCCGCATGATCATGATCCTCATGATGCGCCACAGTAGCGGCGACCGGAGCCGGATCATGGCCGTCGTACGGGCCGTTTTGCACATGGGTTTCCAGCGCTTTCGCCACCGCGTCGGCGATCGATTCCACGCGATTCGGGCCGAAGCCGATGGCGCCGGAGCCGCCGATGCCCTTCAAGTGCTTGATCAGCAGCTCTACCTTGTGGCCGTGATCGCCGTAGCGCAGGAACAGGGAGCATACGCGGCCCAAAGCTTCCGCCATGGCGAATACGTCGGAGCCGGCCTTCCCGACATTCAGGAAGATTTCGCTCGGGATGCCGTTCAGATCGTTAATCGTGATATAAGCCATGCCGAACGGTGTATTGATCTTGTAAGTAGCGCCGTGAAGCACTTGCGGGCGCTTCTTGTATTGCTTGTCGAGAACCGGCTTCTTCTCGGCTTCCTCGGAAACCGCCAGGCTTTCATTCAAGCCTTCCAGCGTCTCCAATTCCGCCTCCAAAGCGCCTTCCCCGATCGACGTGTCGACAGATTCCCCGGTATCCGTTGCCGTTTCTGCCTTGGCTTCGGCTTTATCTTCTTTCTTCTCCGTTTGCAGAACTTGCGTATCGCGGCTGCCGTCGCGGTAAATCGTTACGCCTTTACAGCCGAGATCGAACGCCAGCTCATACAACCGTTTCGTGTCTTCGATCGTGAAATCGGACGGGCAGTTTGCCGTTTTGGAGATCGAGCTGTCGACCCAGCGCTGGATGGCCGCTTGCACCCGGATATGATCCTCGGCGGACAGGTCCATCGCCGTGATGAAATAATCCGGCAGCTTCTCGCCCGGATGGGCGTCCATCCAATCCTGCGCGATCGGCACGAACTGCTCGTCGAAGCCGAGGCGGCTTTGACGGTAATATTTAAAGGCAAAGTAAGGCTCGATGCCTGTCGAGGTGCCGACCATCGTCCCCGTGCTGCCGGTAGGCGCCTGGGTGATGATCGTCACGTTGCGGATGCCTTTTTCAAGGACGGCCTCGCCGACTTCAGGGTACACTTCCGTCATATTTCTCATAAATCCGCTTTGCAAATATTTGTCCGCTTCAAATGCCGGGAACGAACCCTTCTCGGCCGCAATGTCGGCGGAAGCCAGATACGCTTCCTTCGCGATGAAGCCGTACAGTTTATCGAGGAAGACGAGCGATTCCGGGCTGCCGTAACGGATCTTCAGCTTGATCATCAGCTCGGCCAGACCCATCGTGCCGAGGCCGACGCGGCGCTCGTTCTTCTGATTCTTCTCGTTTTGTTCGAAATGATACGGCGTCTTGTTGATGACATTGTCCAGGAACCGCACCGAATAGCGGGTCGTGGTCGCCAGTTCGTCCCAAGCGACGTCATTTGTTGCTTCATCATAAAACTTGGACAAGTTCATCGCCGACAGGTTGCAGACGCCCCATGCCGGGAGCCCTTGTTCGCCGCACGGATTCGTGCAGATGATCGGGTTGAAGTACCAGCTGTTGGACATTTGATTGTAATATTCCATGAATACGACGCCCGGCTCGGCCGATTTCCAGGCGGATTCCATAATCGTGTGCCATATTTCGCGGGCTTTCACCGTGCGGAAATGGATCACCTTATGGCCGGCCGCTTTCCATTTCTCCAGATCGCCGTCCCAAATTTCGTTGTAATTTTCTTCGGTCGTGTCCGGGAATACCAAATCCCAGTCAAGGTCTTCCTTCACGGCCTTCATGAAATCGTTGCTGACGCAAACCGACAGGTTGGCATTGGTTACCTGGCCCATCGTTTGTTTGACCGTAATAAAATCGAGCAAATCCGGATGCCAGTCGTTGATCATCAGCATCAGCGCGCCGCGGCGGCTGCCGCCTTGCTCGATCAGGCCGGTCGTGTAGCTGAACAGGCCGCCCCAGGATACGGCGCCGCTAGACGAACCGTTGACGCCCTTCACGACGGCGCGACGCGGACGCAGCGAGCTGAGGTTAATTCCGACGCCGCCGCCGCGGGCCATGATTTCCGTCATTTCAGACAGAGTTTCCATAATGCCGCCGCGGCTGTCTTTCGGCGACGGGATCACATAGCAGTTGAACAGCGTCAGTTCATCGCTCGCGCCCGCACCGGCCGCGATCCGGCCGCCCGGAACCAGCTTCCAGTCGTCCAGAATATAGCGGAACTTCTCCGCCCACTCCGCTCGCAGCTCGGGCGTTTCCTCCACCGAAGCCATGGCGTTCGCCAGGCGGTCCCACATTTCTTCCGGTGTTTTCTCGATATTCAGCGTCAGCTTCTCGACGTCGGACTCCACGAGCTCGCCTTTGCGCGTCTTGACGGTGACGGTCCGGCCGTTACGGGCCACGACTTCGCCGACTTCCTTCGTCGGGAATTTCGGATCGTCTTTCGTCAGGACGAGGACCACGTCGCCTACCTTGGCATGGCTGGGATCCGCGTCTTTCCACGCGTACCGGTCCAAAAAGATTTTCTCGCTAAGCCCTTCCAGGGTCTGTTTCTGCACAGTTTTCAAAGAAAACACCCTCCTAAAAATTTTGTTGAACATATGCTACAAGAATTGCTTCGAAACAAAACTTGCTTCGAAAGCATAAGCTAAATTTTGTTGAACGAGAACCTCTCCGCCCCTCTACCTCTTAAGCCGGGTTCAAGCGGATCAAATTTGCACATAGCGGCATTTTAGGACACTATTTCAATCACGCTATTTCAGCCGTTTCCCTAAAAAAACGAGTAAAAATCGCCATTCTTGTCCAAATAAGCTCCTAAAATGCCGTTATATTCTCGAAAATTGCCCCATTCCTGCGAATAACGGTCGAATTGGCCCTTTTTCTTATCCTTATCCCGCCAATACATCTACAATCCGTATTCTCGCTCGCATCAACGGAACCGGGAGCGTTCAGCACCAATTCCCCCCTACCGTAAAGTGTTCGCAATTTCCAGCCGAAACAAAAAAATATCGGTTACTCTGGCGGGAACCATATCGGCCGAATCAGGCCGAATCAGCCATATTTCAAGCTCTTTTTGGCCGTTTTCCCTACCAAACTATAACCGTCATACACACGAAAGAAACGGTATATAATATGTAAAATCACAACATATTGTGTGCGATTACCATTATACTATACAATATCTCGTTGTCACAGCAATTGAAGATGAAATTTTAGCCTAAAAAATGGGCCAAGCCCTTAAGATCATCATTTTACTCCGAATTGCTCCTTTTTTCGACAGCTCCACATGAAACGAGACTGAAACAATTTCCAAATCGGCTCCCCGCAAGCCTCCTGCTCACCGCCTCTTCCACCCGACGCAAAGCCGCCGCAAGGTTATGAAGATTCCTTTTTTCGTCCATACTACACCTAACTCTGCAAGAAAAAAGAAACGGCCTCAGCCGCTTACGATAAGGGAGGTTTTACATCATGAATCCGCATCCTCCAGGTTCCGCCGCGGATCGCCGCGCCGATTATGCCGGACCGGAAGCCAAGGCCGGTGCCGGAGTCGAAGCCGTCAATGCCGTTCCGGTCCAATTCGACCGTAGCTGGTACGACGATCTGGAAGCCCGTATGGACAAGGGCGGCCCTTGGGACGATTGGAAGCTGTTCAACCTCGCCGGCGAGGCCGAAGCGGCTTCGCTCGTAACGAGCTTCGAAGAGATGCTGTGCCTCAAGCACCTGCCGGAAGAGCAGGTCACCCCGCTGCCGCATCAGACCGAAACGGCCCGCAAAGTGCTGTTCGAGATGCGCGGCCGGGCGATACTGGCCGACGAGGTCGGACTCGGCAAGACGATCGAAGCCGGACTGATCCTGAAGGAATATATCATTCGCGGACTCGTCCGCAAAGCCCTCATTCTCGTTCCCGCCTCCCTGGTCCTGCAATGGGTGCGCGAATTGAACCAGAAATTCGCCATTCCCGCGATCGCGCAGAAGAAGGAGCATTCCTGGCAGAACGACATCGTCGTGGCCTCGATCGACACCGCCAAACGCGACCCGCACCGGGAGATTTTGCTCGGCAACGAATACGATATGGTCATCATCGACGAAGCCCATAAACTCAAGAACAAAAAAACGACCAACTACCAGTTCATGCTCAAGCTGCGCAAGAAATACTGCCTGCTGCTCACGGCCACCCCGGTGCAGAACGATTTGAGCGAACTGTTCAATTTGATCACCCTGCTTAAACCGGGACAGCTGGGCGGGCAGAACGATTTTGCGGCCAATTTCGTATTCGACAAAAGAGTGCCGAAAAACGAAGGCCAGCTCAAAGGCGAGCTAGCCAAAATCATGATCCGCAACCGCCGCGGCGACGGCGGGCTGGAATTCACGAAGCGCAATGTCAAAAATATCGATGTCGAGCTTTCGCCCGAAGAAATGAAATTATACGCCGGGGTCACTTCCTTTGTCAAAGACCAATATAATGCAGCCGGCGGCGACCTGAACAGCATGCTTTCGCTCGTTACCCTGCAACGAGAAGTGTGTAGCAGCCGGGACGCGGTCTTCGTCACCCTGGTCAACCTGTCCAAGAAGCTGGCGCCCGATTCGCCGATTCGCGATAAAATCTGGGAGCTCGTCGACTTGATCAAAATGATCAAAGCCAACAGCAAGGCGGAGAAAACGATGGAGCTCATCCGCGGCATGGAGGGAAAGGTAATCGTGTTCACCGAATACCGCGCCACCCAGGAGTATCTGCTGAAATACTTCCGCGACCGGAACCTGACGGCGGTCCCTTACCGCGGCGGCATGAACCGGGGCAAGAAAGACTGGATGATGGACCTGTTCCGCGGCCGGGCCCAGGTCATGATCGCCACCGAAGCCGGGGGCGAGGGCATCAATCTGCAATTTTGCCACCAGATCATCAATTTCGACCTGCCCTGGAACCCGATGCGGGTCGAGCAGCGGATCGGACGAGTGCACCGGCTCGGCCAGCAGAATGACGTCCATATCTACAACCTGTCGACCAAAGGGACGATCGAGGAGCATATCCTGAACCTTCTGCATGAGAAAATCAATATGTTCGAGATGGTTATCGGGCAGCTCGACGTTATTTTGGAACGGTTTGAGAAACAGGATTCACTGGAAAAAAGCATCTACAAAATCCTGCTGGAATCCGGCACTGAAGCCGAAATCGCCAGCCGGGTCGATTCGCTCGGCCGTTCCCTGCACTCCATCCGCGAGGAGCTGGAAGCCGAGGCCGGCATGGGCAGCGGCGAAGCGGACAGCGGGAGCGCCGGACTCGAAGAACGGCTGATGGGAGGTTGAGCTACCTTTGAGTATGACACAGGAACAGATCCGCGAGTTCGTCATGACCTATCTGGAATCGACGGAATGCCAATTCCTCGAGAAATCGCCGTACCATGTCACCGTCAAGCTGTCGCCCCGCGCCGACCGCGAGCTGACGAACCGCCCCTATTACTGGGGCTTTATCGAGCGGACCGGCACGCCGCCGGAGACGATGACCTTCTCGTTCATTTTTGACGCCGAGCGCCACCGGAATATGCAGCAGGCTTCCGAGGCGAACAACGCCGCTCCGGCGCAGGAGGATCCTTTGCTTGCGCGGCATTTCGGCGCGGTGAGGCCGCTGCCCATCCTCGGGCCGGGGCGGATCCAGCAGGAGGAGCTGTACTTCGGCAGCCCGCGGCTGAAGCAGATTTTTGCCGCCGCGAGACAGGGGGGACGGACCGTGTACCTGTTCGAGGATCCCGGCCCAAGGCAGCGGTCCACCCTGCTTCCGGCCGCGTACGAGCCTTGGCTCGGCGTTCGCTACAAAATCGATTTTTGCTGCGATATGAAGCGCGAGGAGCTGCATTTCATCGGCGTATCCCTGTTGACCGGGCGGATCGACGAAGATTTCGGCGCAAGGCTGAGCGGCAAAGCGCTTATCCCCCGTATGCCGGAAAATATGCACATCGCGCCGAGCAGCTTCTCGCTTCCCCAAGGCCGGCAGGCGCTGGAAGCGAGAATCGGCGAGATCCTGCAGAGCTACGACAGCTCCTGGGCCGACGAGGCCAGGGACAGGCTCGGCGAGGAGCTGGCGCTGATCGACGCCTACTATAAGGACCTGCTTAACGATCCGGACGAAGAGCGAAAGCTGGCCGTACTGGAGCAGTATGAAGCGCGCAAAGGGGAAATCCGCTGGCAATACGAGCCGAGAATTGTCGTATCGGCTCTCGGCAGCGGCATCTTTCACCTGCGTTCGCCGCGATGAGCAGAGGCTGACCCGGCTCGCTAAAATAACGCAAAAATAGAAGCTTCCCCGGGCCCGGCCGCGCGACAGATTACAGCACACTTTTCAGCCTGTCCCGGGCTACAATGGACAAGCAATCGATATGAAGCGTGAGGTGATAACTTGTTGAATATTTCAGCCCAAACGGGGAAAATCATAAAAATTTTGCTTTGTCTGGGGGTATTGAGTACAGGGAGCGCCCAGCTCCAGACCGCCTATACTTTCGCCGCAACAGAGGACGCGCCGGCGCTGGCGGCGACAGGCAAAGAGGGACCGGCCGCGCCGAAGGAGCTGCGGAATTTTGCCGCCCGCGCGATCGAGCAGCTGTCCCAGGCCGAGCCCTTTACCGGCTGGGCTCATGCGGACACCGTCATCGAGCCGCTCGGGCCCGGCACGCACAGCTGGCTGGTCACCGTCCGCCCACGGGCTTCCGCTCCCGCCGACAACCCGGCGGCGGGTTACCTCATTATTTCCGCCACGCCGTCGGCAGGCGAATACAAGCTTGTCGAATACGGCCTCGGGCCGCATTCGGTCTTTGCCGCTCCGGCGCTGGAATCCGGCCTCGCCGGGCTTGGGCTTCCCTCGCGGGGCGCCTCCGGCCACACCGTTACCCCGGTCTACGGCGGTCCCGTGCTGGCGGAGTGGATGATCACGCTGGCCGGCAAGCCCGGGACCGTCCATTTCCTCGACGCCGTGACCGGGGAATTGCTGCCGGAGACCACGGGCAGCTGGAACAGACAGGCGGCCCGGTACGTCCCGCCGACAGAGGCGGCCGGGAGCGGACAGTCCGCCCTAAAGGCCGGAGAAACCGTCCGGCTTGCGGAGCCCTTCGATCCGTACGGCAATATTTTATGGATGGCGGGAGATGCGTTCGACCTGAGCCAAAGCAATTTCGAACAATTATTGAAAGCTAACCGGCGCCTGGTGTTCGCCGCTACCGGCGCCGACCGCACTTATAATATCCCTTTACCGATTTATGGCTATCAGAAATGGAACGACGAGACGGGCAGCGGCATCTCTGCGATCTATGCGCTTACCGGTACGAAGAACTCCGGCAGATGGATCGCCCTCGGTGCGCTTGAAGATAGCGGCGACTTTGTCGTTTACCCGGAAACGCCGTGATAGAAAAAAAGCAGCAGACTCCGCGCTTTGGAGTCTGCTGCTTTTTATTTCCGTTCGCTTGAATAATTATCCTTGCTTCACGTGACGCGAAGTCTGCTTCTCCCGCTCGCGCCGGCGTGGAATTTTCCCGACCCACAGCGAGAGCGAGATCGGGATCAGGCCGAACCAACGGCTGCTCCAGGGTTCTTTTCCCTTCGAGCGCTCGCGGCGGGCCTCCCGCGGCGTTTCCACGTAATCGACAACCCGTTCCGTGATGTACTTTACCAGTTCGTCGCCTTTAATCGTAGCCATTTTAACCGTTCCCCCTAAAGTACACAGTATCGTATCCACAACTGTAGTTTGCTCAAATTATAGCCATTGTAAACGGCGCTCGACGCGGATGCATGTTTTTTCAGCCAAACGCTCAAGCTATATCCGAAACAAATGCTGATCATATGAAGCCGAAAAGGGTGAGAATGGACACCATGATTATTAAACGAATCGCATTCCTGTTCGCCGCCGCCTTAATCGGGCTAAACATATGGAATTGCCCCGCTTCCACCTCTTCACCGGCGGCGCCTTCGGTCGGAGGGAATGATTATGATTTTCGCCATGCCTTCCCCGAACCGGTCATTTTGATCGATGCCGGCCATGGAGGAATCGACGGAGGTACTTCCTACGGCGATATTCTGGAGAAGGACATCAACCTGGCGATCGGGCAGCGCCTTTATATGGTAATGAGAAGCCACGGTTACCGCGTCATTCTGAACCGGACCGGAGACTATGCGCTTAGCGATGAAAACCGCTGGCTGAACAACCGTTCCCGGCATATGAGGGATCTCGCCCAACGGAAAGAACTGAGTGAACAGGTGCCCTCTTCCATCGTCGTCAGCCTGCATGTCAATTGGGGGCGGAACAAGACCAAACGAGGCCCGCTGGTGCTGCACCAGGATGAAGGAAGAAGCGCGTTGCTGGCCAACTCGCTTCAGCATTCCCTATGCGATCTGTACGAAATGCCCAGCATCCGGATTCCCGAATTGGGCAAGCCTTTTTATCTCCTGCGGCATATCGACTCGCCGGCCGTCATCGTGGAAACCGGATTCCTCAGCAACGCCGAAGACCGCGCCATGCTGATAAGCGCGCGCGGTCAGCAGAGAATCGCCGAGGCGATCTATCAAGGCATTGCCGAATATTTCACGGTAATGTAAATCCCGGGCGCGAATGGGTTCCGGGAATGTAATATTCCCGGGCCAATTCCGATATGCCGACAAATTTCACTCCCTTGGCCTTCAGCTCGGGGATAGACTGCTGCAGCGCGGCGGCGGTAATCTTTCCTTTTACCCCTACATGCCCGATCGCCACGCATTTTCCTTTCTGATCAAGCAATTCCTGCACCTTCCGCAATTGGCCGGTAATATGGCGGATACTATGCACATCATCCAGAAAGATATCGTTGTTAAGGTCCGGCAGTCCCTTGGAAGCTCTTAGCTCCGAAGTGATTGACCAGTAATTCGTTTTACTGTCGACAAAGAACAGCCCCCGTTCCATGCAAACCTCCAGAATGATCCCCATAACCCGCTTATCCTCCGTAATTTTGGAGCCCATGTGGTTATTGATCCCTGCGGCATACGGCACATTGTCGATCGCTTCTTCCACTTTGCGGCGTACTTCTTCGTCGCTCATCTTGGATAGGATCGCCCCCGGGCCTAGCCATTCGGCCCTGCCCTGTTTCGGCTCCATCGGAAGATGCACGATCACATCGTGTCCCCGCTCATGAGCCCGCTTGGCGTCCTCCGCCGTCGTCCGCATAAAAGGCATCACCGCCACCGTCAGCTTGACCGGCAGGTTGATCATGTCTTCCGTCCCGCCCATGGCGTTACCGAAGTCATCGATTATGATCGCAAGCCTCCGTTCGGTTTGAACGGACGGCTTGTCCGGATTTTGCTTTGGAATGGGATTCGATTCGGGGGACGCATGCGCAACCGTCGCTAAACCGCCTGGAGAAGCCGGCGACACCAGCGCCAGAATCAGCAGAAGGCAAAATGGCACCCATGTCCGGTTTGCAACGCTGCGTTTTTTCCAATACCGCATTTACTCACCTCATTTAAGTTTATCTTCGCTTGGTAAAGTCAAACCGGGCTTTGCTTCCATTCGCTTCTTCTCACCTTGAAGGTCCAGGTCAAATCGGCCAGAAGCAGAAGCAGCAAAATCGGTCCCGCTATATCCCAAGCCGGTTTCAGCCCGTTGTAGATCCGCTCCATGTAAGGATGAACAAACCGCAGCACCATCACCGAAAGCAGCCCCCAATAGAGCGAGAACCGCAGACAGATATGGCCGTGAAGCTGAAAGCGGTGACCCGAATAATTCCAAAACCTGCGTCCGAACAAACCGAGCAGCAGATAACCGCTCAAATATTCCACCGCCGTCGGAATCACGATGCACAGAACCAGCAATGAAATCCAGTTTCGAACCGTTCCCGCTAACAACAGCAACAGCAAAGGCGCAAAGCCGTACATCGGCTTATAAGGGCCTTTAAGAAAACCTTCCTTCCAGAACACGCCTGTCGTTACATAGCTGTATACATTTTCCAAAACCCAACCAAGCAGCGAATAGGCCAGAAAATAAAAAAACGACTCCGCCAGCGTCATCCCGTCACCAACCGCCTTTCCAGCAAAATCTAAAGTTGTCATCTTTTTTATTATGACTGTCTCATGGCCGATTATGCGCCGGGACCGCCGACAGGCGAAAGGTATGCCGGAAATAAAAAAGTTCATTGTTTGCCGCATTTCAACCGGCAATCAATGAACCTCTTCACGTTTAAAGTATGAACCTTTCAATTATGTATGACGGGGATAAAAGGAGAGTTTTATTCTCTCGCATACTCCTATTGGCTGCACTTCATGAATCGGGATAATTAAAATTTCCGGAGTTTCTTCAGCTCTTCCGGTTTCTCCGGATCATGGACGAACCACCAGCAAAGGGTATTGGCTCCAATCACCGCAAACAATCCGGCCGTCATGCTCAGCGCCTTCAAAGGCAATTTGGCAAGCTTCATCTTTATCCTCTCCTTTGGTTTTGAATAAGAACCGATAACAGATAGGCAAGAAAGCCCAATAAACCGGTTATTACGTAAGAATTCATCCCCCACACCAGAAGCGAAAAGAGCATGAATCCCGCAAAGCAAGCGTAAACGGCCTTGAGGATTCCGCCGAACCGGGATGATTCCTCTTCATTCCCGCCTTCCGGATCGCGCTTCGCGCTCCGCAAATATAATAGAAGAATGGCAGAGGCGGCGATGCTTATAATTCCCAAGGGCAGGAAATAGGAATGCATCATTTTGACCGTCAGCAGAGTCAGCGTAAAGATGGTTGCGGATACGACATAACACTGTTTAAAAGTCTTTGCGTGATATCCTCCTCCGAAGCTCCGGCACAGAATCACCGTTCCCATCCATACCATCGCTTCGGTCATCATTCCGAATGCCGCGGAAATGAGTAACACGGTAATCAGAATAATGGTAACCTCCGCCATCGCCTGCAATCCGTAACGCAAAATCGGTTCGTCTTCCTTGCTGACGATTCCCTGCGAAACCGTCTTCGCGGCAATACTATTAACAAAGTAATCTATCATCCTTCCATCCCCCTTATTTAATATAGCATATTATAGGTAAATATGGTAGTATAAGGATTAAATACAAGTTTTATAGGATGAACAGCATTTCATGTAAGGTATTTCAGGGTTGTTTTTGATATAGTTGAAATATATGGTTGAAGAGGAAATGGAGGTGCAGCCTCTGCATGCTTCGCATCGCCGTTTGTGACGATGATCCGGAGATCCATCGGCAATTCAGGTCATTTTTTGCTCGCTATGGCGAGACTCTTCCGTTGCAATTTCAAGTGAAGTATTTCCAATCCGGAGAAGATTTGCTGCTTCACTATGGCCGGCACGGGCGGTACGCTTTTCATTTGCTTTTTATGGATGTGGAAATGAACGGGCTCAGCGGGATCGACACCGCCCAAAGAATCCGCGGCCTGCCGGATCACAGCGTGCAAATCATCTTTTTGACGTATTTCCCCCAGTATATGGCAGACAGTTTTTCGGTGCAGCCCTATCATTTCGAAATGAAACCCGTATCCTATGAATCTCTTAAATCGCTTGTGGAAAGGGCCACCGGCTATATCAACGCCGCTATCCGCCGGCATATCGCCATCAAGACCATCGACGGAGAAGTCATGATACCCGCCTCACGGGTCATCGCCGCGGTCAAAGCCGGTAAATTACACGTGAAAATCATCACGATGCATCAAGATTATCTCTCCACATTAACCCTGACCGAGCTATCCGCCAAATTGGATGCCGGTTTTTATCAGATACACAGGTCCGCGATCGTCAACCTCGAGCATATTCACAAATTCAAGGCAAACAGGGTTGTTATGTGCAACAAAGAGTCCTTCCCCTTGGGCCGCTCCCGCAAAAAAGGCGTGACCGAGGCTTACGTTCGCTTCAGGCTCGATCAATTTGATGAAAGAGGATATATGCGATGACGCTGCTGAATAACGGACTCTTTATCGTTAATACACTGCTGCAATTGTTCCTGCTGCGCTGTTATTTTACGGTCTTGTTCCACGCCCCGGAGAAAGCCGGCTGGTGGACCGGGATATGCTATTTTGTCGCGGGCTGCCTTTTATTCGCGTCATCCGCCGTTGCTTTCCCCGTCTTGCTGACCGGTCTCGTGTCCGTCACCAGTTCCTTTCTGATTTCGCTGCTTTACTCCGCACGGATACAGACACGCATTGTTTTCTCCCTCCTGTTCCTGCTGATGGGTGCCGCGGCCGAGCTGTTATCGTATTATCTGTTCTCCTGGTTTCGGTCCTTGGAGCATGCCGTGACCTTGAACGAATTGGAGGGCAGGCAGCTCGTATTGTTTGCATCCACCTGCCTGATGCTGCTTTTTATTCTTATTCTCCGCTATATTAAGCGGAAAGGAGCCGACTACAAGCTAAACGGGCACTATTATTTCATGCTTGGGCTTATGCTGTTGTTCAGCCTGATCATCTTAAACACGCTATTCTTTTATACCCAGCGAAATTGGTTGAGCATCTTATCCGCGATCGGAATACTCAGCATCAATTTGCTGATCTTCTTCCTGTTCGACAGCGTGATGGAGCAAAACCGGCTAAGAGAGGAAAACAACCAGTTGCAAAAGCAGATGGACTACCAGGATCACACTTATGCAAAAACGGCCCACTCCTTCCGGAGCATCAAGCGGATTATCCATGATACAAAAAAACAGCTGGTATATATCCGCGCTTGCATTCTCAAACAGAAAAGCGAAGAAGCCGTCCGGCATATCAATCAAATCCTCGATGCCACTAACAATGCCTACTTGCGGATTGAAACGGGGAATTTGGTGGTCGATGCGTTGGTCAGCCATGCGCTGAATATGGCCCAGGACAACAACATTGCCGTGAAGTACGACATTCGCATTGTCGCCGAAGCGATCAAGCTGGATCGTTACGATCTCTGCGTGGTGATCGGCAATGTGCTGGATAATGCGATCGAAGCCGCTTCGGTCGTACCCAGCCAAGAGGAACGGTTCATCAATTTGTTTATGTCCACGAATACGCAGGCATTTTTTGTCCGCGTACTCAATTCGCGCCAGGACCGGACGAGAGAGAGGGCCCAGGACTTCGGGAAGCACCCGGATTATCACGGGCTCGGGCTGACCAATATTCAGCGGATTGCCAAGAAATACGGCGGTTATCTCAAAACGAAGGCCGAAGCAAAATGTTACGAGACTATCGTAGTGCTGCCTTTTGCGGATACATAAGCCCGAAAAACGGGAGACAAGCGCAAAAACGGGTTCTTGTACAGCGGCAACAATGCCGCTGCAAGAACCTGTTCGTCTTCGATCCTTCGATTCACTTCACCGTGTACCCGGCCGCATTCGGTTTAAGCTCCTTGCTGCACTCCTCCCACCACCGCAGCAGCTTCCCCGCGTCTACCGTCTCCTTCCGCTCGCGGGCGTACCGATGAACGCGCCGCAGCAGCTTTTCGGAGATCGCGGGATCCGGAACGATCCCCTCCCGCCCCAGCACATAGCTGATGGCGCTGCGCCCCGAGTGGGTGCCCAGAACAATGCGGTGTTCCCGCCCCAGCTCCAGCGGGTCGAAGCTTTGATAGGTATCCGCGCATTTCGCCAAGCCGTCCACATGGATCCCGGATTCGTGAGTGTAAACGAGCGAGCCCAAGATCGGCTTGGCTTCCGGCAGCCGGCGCCCCGCCGCCCGCGCCACCGTCTCCCCCAGCGCCTGAAGCCTTCCCGGCTTCACGGCGCATTCGCCGCCGTAGAGATGGCGCCACGCCATCACCACTTCCTCCAGCGCGGCGTTCCCGGCGCGCTCGCCGAGCCCCGCCACCGTCGTGCTCGCCCAATCCGCCCCGGCGGCAATGCCGCTCAAGGTATTGGCCGTCGCCAGGCCGAAGTCGTTGTGGCAGTGCACTTCCAGCTCGATTTCGCGCGGCAATCCCGCCCTCAGCGAAGCGATCCCGTCCGCGATGCTTGCCGGATGATGCAGGGAGACCGTATCCGCATAGCGAAAACGGACGATTCCGAGTTTCTCGTAAAGCTGCGTTACAAGCTCCGTCAAAAACACGGGGTCGCCGCGCGAAGCGTCCTCCATCCCGATCGAAACGGTCATCTCCCGGCTCCTTCCGTATTCAGCGGCTTTCATAATCCGGAGCAGCGCCTCCTGGCGGGTCCAGCCCAGCTTGGACGCCAGTTGCACCGAGGAGACCGGGACGGAAATATGGCACCAGTCGACCCCGGTTTCCCGCGCTTTGTCGATGTCGGCCGGCACGGCGCGGTTCCAGGTCAGCAGCCGAATCGGCAGCCCCATGTCCCGCAAAGCGTAGATGTGGCGCTGCTCTTCCGCGCCCATGGCCGGTATGCCGACCTCCGCCTGCTCGACGCCGCATCCCGCCAATTGGGCCAGGATGTCCCGCTTTTCCTCCAGCGTAAAGGACACCCCCGCCGATTGTTCCCCGTCGCGCAGCGTCGTATCACAAATCCGCAGATTTTTCACGGCTCCTCGCTCCTTTTGAATCAAATTGTTAAAGCACCGCTTTGTCCTTGTAGGCAACTCCGGGACCAGTGCGATGGACATCCCGGTTCTTGGACCCGCAGCAAGAGCAATCGTCCCGCCGCTTTAAGCCGAAGCGGTAGCTCTCCATATTCAGCGTATCGAACCGGTGCATAATGCCGAGCAGCGGCTTGCCGGTTCCGGCAATCCATTTGATCGCCTCCATCGCGGCCAGGCAGCCGGCCATTCCGGCGGTGGCGCCCAGCACCGGGAACCCGAAGGGCTCCCAATCTCGGGGCGGCCCCGGGTACACGCAGGCAAGGCACGGCGTCTCCCCGGGCACGATCGTTGTCAGCGACAGCTCATAGCCGTACATGGCCGCCTCGACCATCGGTTTGCCACAGTCGACGCAGAGCCGGTTCAGCTCATACCGCTCGGGGAAGTCGTACCTGGCGTCGATCACGATATCCGCCGCCTCGATCCAAGGCTTCGCCGTCTCATACTCTATCTTGAGCGGATGGCCTTCAAGCCGCACATGCGGATTGATCCGCCGCAGCTGCGCCATCGCCGTCGCCATCCGCTGCTCGCCGATCCGCGCGGAGTCCATCAGGATTTGCCGGTTCATATCCGGCAAATGGATGACTCCCTCGTGCGCCAAAATCAGTTTCCCGACGCCGGCCGCCGCCAAGTAGACGGCCGCCGTACCCCCGAGTCCGCCGATGCCGGCGATCATGACCGTCGCTTGCCCCAATTTCCGCTGGCCGTTTACCCCCAGCAGCCGAAGCTGCCGGGAAAACCTCTCCATCTCGTCTCCAAACGCCTTATCGCTCTCCATCCGCTCACCGCCCTTCGCTAACGATCGATTGCCCGCCGTTTTTAAGAGAATGGAGATCGCTGCAATTCCATGAATCTCTCTCTGTTTTGCAATCCTTCGCGTATACAGGAGACCCCATAAACCAGCGCCTTGTCATACTTGGCAAATGGAAACGGAAATCCGCCGCGAAAACTGTCGGCCACCAGCACCGTGCGCCCGGAATACACAAGCGCCCGGCCAAAACCTTCGTCATTCACCTCGACCATGCTTTGCATGATGTCTCCGCTTACCTGCTCCAGCGTATTGGCAACCGCTTGAAAAAATACGGACACCTGGGTCCGCATGATCGGGGAGACATGGCAGTCGGCCATGAGCTCCCGTTTTTGCTCGGGAGTGCACAGAAACAATTTCTCCGCTCTTTGATCCATAGGCAAACCCGTATGCTTGCCCCACGGATCATTCAATTGCAGCGAACGGTCCAGACTGCGGGCGAACAGATCGCCAAGGCGCTCTTCATCCCATCCCTTCGCTCTGTCCTTTCCTTCCCCAGGAACTTCCGTCTCCCCATCAAAATACCCATGGTCAAACGCCTGCTCCGCCATCGCTTTCCCCTCCTAAGATTATGAGCTCTCTATCGTTTCCTCGCTTAAAATTTTCGCCAGCCACATCGGCGGCTTGCCGCGCAGTATCTCCTGCAACCGTTCTAGCTGGCCCTGGATGCTGCTGCCCATCGTCACCTTCACCGGCATCAATTTCTTGCGGGTGACCCGGGCCGCCGCCGATGCGCCGATCTGCATCAGAAATACGAGCGAACAATCCTCGATCGCCGCGATGCGGGCTTCTATTTTACCGTGTTCGTCCCCGCCGCCGCGATCGGGAGCAATGTAGCGGATTTCCAGGAATTCGGCGACCCCATCCTTTGTCACATTATAAATCACGAACTGCGTACTCTGACCGAAGTGGGCGTTCACTGTAAGCCCGTCATCGCTGGCAAAAGCGACCTTCATGCCGCGCCTCCTCCCTTCGAATTAACAGATTGCCGACCTTGTTCACCAGTTCCATCGCCCCCCGGTACCCGACGCTCACGGTCATATAGGAGCCGAGCTCGTCGCTCACCGGAAAACCGGCGGGGAGATAAGCCGCTCCCGCCCGCTTCGCCGCTTTTTTGCCGTGGCCATTGCCGATCCAGATATCGGCTCCCCGGCCCAATTCCTCGGCATCGTCGATGTCTCCGACCCACACCGTCCGCTCCGACTCCCGCAATAGCGGGGTCTCGCAGGGTGCGACCAGCCCCTTGATCGTGACGCCCATTTCCCCGAGCCAGTTGGCCATGGATAGAACGTGGTCGGGCTCCAACGCTATGACCGCGGAAGCGCCGGCATAATGGAAGTGGGCGTCCAGCATGCTGTCGAGCAGGTTTTCGCGCTGCCACCGGTAGCGCAGCGGCACGGGAACCCCGCTCAATTGCTGCAGAAAGGTCAGCAGCTCGTCGGCAGCCCCCAGACCGTGCATTCCGGTGAATACCTTGTAAGGAATGCCGGCGGCGTTCTGCAGCCTCCGCGCCGAGCGTTCCATGCTCGCCCCCATGGCGATCGTGTAGCGCGAGCGGAGCATCTGCTTCAAGGAAACGAGCGGTGCGCCGCCCCGCGACAACGGCGAGAAGCCGGTGAGCAAATGGCCCGACAGTGAGGTCGACAGATCCGGCACCGTGATCACTTCAAAACCGAAATCGCTGATGATCTCCTTCAGTTCCATCACGTCTCCCGGCGTAAGGCAAGAGCCCGGGATCAGATTGATTTGCCCGGCGATCGGCTTCCCCGCCGTTTTCCCTCCTTCGCCCTGGATGATCCCGTCGATAATTCCTTCCACGACGGCGGCGTAGCCCGCTTCCAGCGAGCCGCCGAAATCCGGCAGCGCCACCGGGACCAGCAGCAAATCGCGAAGAGCGCGCTCGCGCATGTACTTTTTCACAAATGCAGTATAGTCCGTTCCGGACACATCCGTCAGCTCCGTGCCGATCACAGCGATCAAATCGGGCTGATGCTTGGCGATGACGACATTCAGCGCCTCCTCCAAATTACGGTCGGCGTCAAAGATGACGTCCATCTCCTGCAGCGCCGACGTCTGCACCGCGATTGTATCGCGGAAATGCCGGGTCAAGAGCGATTTCGAGAAGGCGGCGCAGCCTTGCGAGCCATGCAGCAGGGCGATTCCCCGGTAGCAGCCCTGCACGGCAAGCACGCCGCCGAGGGACGGACCTACGGTCAGGGGATTCACCGAGACCGGTTTGCCGGTGTGTTTAACGGCCATAATTCGGGTCAACCTCCTCCCATGGTGCCGGGCGCTCGGCCAGCTTCCATACCGGATGCAGCAGCGCGTGGCCGATCTGCTCAGCGAGCCGGATCAGTCCGTCGTATCCCGCATAAGCCGTATGGCGTTCCTGGTTGATGTCGACGAACGGAATCCGCTCCTTCAGCGATACGTACATATTTCTGCCGCCGGCGATCATCAGGTCCGCCTTCCGCTCCTTGACGGCTCTCAAGATCCGCTTGGCCCCGCCCTCGGCGATATAATCGGCGTCCTCGCCGATCCGGTCGACGATCCGGCCGACATCCTCGGCCGTGCTTTTGTTCGTTCCCACGCCGACCACCTCGATGCCCAGCTCCTTTAATGCGGAAATAACGGACCAGCTTTTTACGCCGCCCGTATACAATATCGCCTTCTTCCCCTTGAACAGCTTGCGGTAGGGCTTCAGCTCCGCCGCGACCCGAGCTTCCTCCCGCGCGATCAGGCGGTCCACCCTTTGCTCGATCTCCCGGTCGTTCAGCAAATAAGCCATTTGGCGCAAGGAGTAGCTGGTCTCCTTTGCGCCATAGAATGAGCCCTCGAAATAAGGGATTTTGTAGTTTTGTTCCATTCTTTTCGCCAAGCCCAACAAGGCCCGGCTGCATACGACCATATTGACCTTGGCCCGGTGGGCGCAGCCGATCTCCTTGAATCGTCCGTCCCCGGTAATTCGGGACAGGATGGAAATCCCGGCCCGGTTCATCAGCCGTTCGATATCCCACAATTCTCCGGCGATATTGTATTCGCCGAGCAGGTTCACTTCGCAGCCCGTCAAGCTCTCCGGCTCGTTCCGGCCGATGACATACTGCATCAACGCTTCGCCGGCCAGCCGGTTGCCGAGGTTCTTGCTGCCGACGAACCCGGGGCTGTTGACCGGGATCACGGGCAGCCCCAACCGCCGGGAGGCCGCTCCGCAAACGGCGTCCAGATCCTCGCCGATCAAAGCGGTGACGCAGGTCGAGTATACGAAGATCGCGGGCGGCTTAAAGCGTCCGGCGATATAATCGATGCTGTCCGCCAGTTTTTTCTCTGCGCCGAAGATAATATCCCGCTCGCCAAGCGCCGTCCCGAAGCCGTACTCGGAGAGCCGGGGGCCGCTCGACAAGCTGCCCCGGCTCTCCCAGCTCGTTCCGATGCAGGTGGCGGGTCCGTGCACCAGATGCGCGGCATCGGCAATCGGGAGCAGCGCGATTTGCGCGCCGTCAAAGGCGCAGCCTCCGGCGGCTTCCCCCGGCTTCGGGCGCGGACAAGCTTGGGACTTCGGCTTCAAATTCAAACAATCCGAATCGTGTACCTGTACTTTTGAAGTCGCCTCCACTCTACCCACTCCCCTGCTTCCAAGTTGGTTTAGCTTTACGCCTTTATCTCACAAGATCAAGGCCGTATTCCGGCGCTTGATCATCCAATTGCTGCAATACCGTATTTACGATCAGCGTCAAGACGTTAAGTGTCCCTTGGTAACCTACGATCGGATAGCGGTGCATGTGATGCCGGTCAAAGATCGGGAAACCGATCCGCACCAGCGGAATTCCTGCGTCCTTCGCCGCGTATTTCAGATGCGAGCTGCCGATCGCCAAATCGACCGGTTCGCCGATCATGAGGGATCTCATATGCCACAAATCCCGGCCGAGATGCACCGTCGCCTCTTCTCCGTACGGACTCGATGCGAGCAGCCGCTCCGCTTCCTCTTGGAACTCCTTATCGCCGTTCGTGCAGACAATGTGCACCGGCTCCATCCCCACCTCCAGGCAAAATCCGATCAGCCCGAGCAGCAGATCCGGATCCCCGGCCATCGCCACCCGTTTACCGTGGAGATAATTGTGGGAATCGGTCAGGGCGTCGACCACCTTGCCGCGCTCTTCGGTCAGCGCCTCCGGCACGGGAAGTCCGGTCAGCTCAGAGATCGCTTGAAGCAACCGGTCCGTGGCTTTAATGCCGATCGGCGTCGGCATCGAAATGACCGGTTGCCCCCAGCTCTCGCCGATATAGTCCAGCGTCTTCTTTACCGCGTACTTCTGGAGCGACAGCGTCCCGAGCGCGCTTGCCGCTTTCGGCACATCGGCAAGTTTCGTTCCTCCATAGTAGTAGCTGTATTCGCCTTTGGCCGGCGAATCGAAGTTCCCGCTGTGGTCGCCGAGGAACGTATATCCACCGCCAAACGCGGCCATGATTCTCCGCAGCTCGCCGAAATTTCCGGTATACGGCTCGAAGCCGAGCATGAGATTCAGCTTCGTCACGTCGCCTTCCGTCGCCGCGGGAATTCCTTCGCGCGTTGACAGGTAGCTCAGGATCGACTTCAACATCGCGTCGTACCCCGTGATATGGGAGCCGACGAAGCTTGGCGTGTTCGCGTAAGGCACGGGAACTTCCCTTCCGATCGCTCCTTCCTGCCGCGCGTTCTCGATAAAAGCGTTCAGGTCGTCGCCGATGACCTCCGCCATGCAGGTGGTGGAAACGGCGATCATCTCCGGCTTATAGAGCGCCATGCTGTTCTCAAGGCCTTCGATCAGATTCCGCATGCCGCCGAACACCGCTCCGTCTTCCGTCATGGACGAGGAAACCGCCGGCACCGGCTCTTTGAAATGCCGGGACAAATGACTGCGGAAATAAGCTGTGCACCCTTGGGAGCCGTGCAGGAAAGGCAGGGTTTTCTCAAAGCCGAGCGCGGCCATCACCGCGCCGAGCGGCTGGCAGGCTTTAGCCGGATTGACCACCAGCGAGTTCCGGGCAAAATTCTTCTCCTTGTATTCCTCCGATTTGGAGTAAGCTTCCGCCTCCTCCACTTCCGCAGCCGTGCAAGGCGCTTCAAAGGCTCTTTTCCGCTCCTTTAACTCCTGATATTCGTCCTGTAGAAACAGGGTATTGAAATCGTAGATTTCTGGCCCCTTACTCATACGCCCACCGCCTTTCTTTGCGGTTTCTCCAGCAGGCTCCAGACCGGGCTGTTCAGGGTCATATCCATGTCGCGGGCAAACACCTTGAAACCGTCAAACCCGTGATACGGGCCGCTGTAATCCCATGAATGCATTTGCCGGAACGGGATACCCATTTTATGGTACACATACTTCTCTTTGACGCCCGAGCCCATCAGGTCGATATCGAGCTGTTGCGCGAGCTCCTCCAGTTCGTAAGCGGTCGGGTCGTCGTAAATGATCGTTCCTTCCTTCAGATCGGGGAAGGTCCGCGTATAATCGTCCTTGTGGGCGAATTCATAACCCGTGGCCACGATCTCCATGCCGAGATCCTCATAAGCGCCGATCGTGTGGCGGGCACGAAGGCCGCCGATCAGAAGCATCACTTTTTTACCTTCAAGACGCGGGCGGTATTTGGCGATAATTTCATCCATTTGCCCTTGGTATTTGGCGATGACTTTCTCGCAATTTTCCCGGATATGATCGTCGAACCGGTCGGCGATCGCGCGCAGGCTCTCGATCGTCTTGGTCGGGCCGAAGAAATTGTATTCCATCCACGGAATCCCGTATTCGCGCTCCATCGTTGTACACATATAGTTCATGGAGCGGTAGCAGTGAATCAGATTGAGCTTCGATTTGTGGGCGATCGCCAGCTCGTTGATCGAGCCGTCGCCGGACCACTGGGCGATCACCCGGAGCCCCATCTCTTCCAGCAAAATCCGGGAAGCCCAGGCGTCCCCGCCGATATTGTAGTCGCCGATAATGCTGACATCATATGGGCCGCATTCTTCGAGCTCGCGGCGGCCCATCAGGAAATCGCGGATCGCATCGTTCGCGATATGATGGCCGAGTGACTGGCTCACCCCGCGGAAGCCCTCGCACCGGACGGGGATAATCGGGATATCGAGCTCTTTGGACATTTTTTTGGCCACCGCCTCGATATCGTCGCCGATCAGCCCGACCGGGCATTCCGATTGAATGGAAATGCCTTTGGCGAGCGGGAACATTTCCTTGATCTCCCGGCAGATTTCCTCCAGCTTCTTGTCTCCGCCGAACACGATATCTTTCTCCTGAAAATCACTCGTGATTTGCATCGCCGTGAAGTTGTTGACCCCCAGCGTACCGCTGGCGTAATTCCGCCGCGTTCCCCAACTGTATTGGCCGCAGCCGACCGGGCCGTGGCTGATATGCACCATATCCTTGATCGGCCCCCAGACCACGCCTTTGGAGCCGGCGTAGGCGCAGCCACGAACCGTCATGACTCCCGGGCGCGATTTCATATTGGATTTGATGGCGCATTTGCCGCAGTTGATCAATTCTTCGGTATTGACCTCAAAGTGCTTGCTGCGGTCTTTCCTGGCCTTCTCGGGATAGGCTTCCAGCATTTCGTCGATTAGCTTTTGTTTGCTGTCGATGTCCGTACTCATGGCTCCCCCTCCTCCTTGCTATATTTTTTGTTTCATTTATAGGTCATTATCGCGAACCGCCCGGCAAAAGCGGTTATACCGCTTTTTGCTGCCCGAGTATCGCTTGAACATGCTTCTCTTCATCCTCAATGACGCCGAAGTTAATGAGCAGGTCTTCCAGTTCTTCCATGGAGATCGGCGTCGGGATCGTCAGCATATCGTTATGCAGAATTTTGTCGGCCAAAATTTCGTATTCCTTCGCTTGCGCGTTCTCCGGCGAGTATTGAGCCACCGTCATTCTGCGCAGCTCGGCATGCTGCACCACGTTGTTCCGCGGCACGAAGTGAATCATTTGCGTATTCAACCGGCGCGCGAGCTCGGTAATCAATTCATCCTCCCGGTCCGTGTTCCGGCTGTTGCAGATCAGGCCGCCCAGACGAACGCCGCCGCTGTTCGCGTATTTCAGAATCCCGCGGGCGATATTGTTCGCGGCGTACATCGCCATCATTTCACCCGAGCAGACAATGTAAATTTCCTGCGCTTTATTCTCGCGGATCGGCATCGCGAACCCGCCGCAAACGACGTCACCGAGTACGTCATAAGAGACGAAATCAAGTCCGTCGTACGCTCCCTGCTCCTCCAGAAAGTTGATCGCCGTAATGATCCCCCGCCCGGCGCAGCCTACCCCCGGTTCCGGGCCGCCGCATTCCACGCACTGGATATCGCCGAACCCGGTTTGGATTACGTCCTCGAGCTCCAGATCCTCCACGGTTCCGCGTTCCGCGGCCAGATGAAGCACCGTTTGCTGCGCTTTCGTGTTCAGAATGAGCCGCGTCGAGTCCGCTTTCGGATCGCAGCCGACAATCATCGTCTTTTGTCCGAATTTCGTGGCCAGCTGGGCCAATGTGTTTTGCGAAGTCGTCGATTTCCCGATTCCGCCCTTCCCGTAAAAAGCGATTTGTCTCACGTTACATCATCCTTTCGAAATAGGTGTATTTTGAAAATAATTGCTATATTTAGCGCTCTCGAGAATCAGCGCCTCCGCATCGCCTTTGCGTACCAGCGGTGTAATGCCGCAGCACTGCAGCGTTTTGCGCGGATGATCGCCGATACCGGAGCAGAGCAATACCTGACAATCCTTGAGGATGGAGCATATTTCCCGCAGCGTTTCCTCTTTATCCCCGTTGCAATCCGCCCGCCCGTGGCAATAGGATTGGACTTTGCGGATGCCGATAAATTTCAGGACTTCTCCGTCGCTTTCATAAATCATAAATTCCTGCGCATGGCCGAAATGCAGATTCACTTTGCCCGCTCCCCTGGAAGCGACCGCAACGGTCGTCATCACCCGGGATGCTTGGGTGTCGTCCGAAGGCCGGGATTCCCGGTCTCTCCGCCGGTTCATCCTTTGTCTCACCTTCTCCTCCAGACTGGCCTGCAATTGTTCCCTGGCTTCGGGATTCAGCGGCGGCGCCTGCTCAATCTTCTCCCAGGTGAAATCCGCGCTGCGGTCCTGGCCAAGCAGCCCGATGGCGTCGGCGCGGCATTGGCGGCAGTGCCGCATGATTTTCATCCCCTCGCCGCCGCAGATCTCCTGTAGCGCATGCAGCTCTTTCGGCCTGGGCGCCCGCCGGCCCTCTTGTTCGTATGGACTCCCCGGCGCGACGATGAGCGGCGTTACGTTGTGAATGGCCGCCCCCAGCGACTTCACGGTTCGGGAGACCGCCGGCAGGTGAGTATCGTTGACCCCCGGAATTAACACGGAATTGACTTTGCATAAAACCCCCCGCTCGCATAAGGCTTTAAGTCCGGCCAATTGGCGCGAGATGAGCAGCTCCGCCGCCTCTCTTCCCTCATACCGAATACCGCTGTCGTAAACCCAGGAATAGATGTCGCTGCCGATATCGGGATCGATCGCATTGATCGTGATCGTCACGTGCCGGATTCCCAATTCCTCGATGTCGTCCAAGTGCTCCATGAGCGTCAGACCGTTGGTGCTTAAGCATAACGACACATCCGGCACACGGCTCCTGACCTTGCGGAAAGTTTCGAAGGTCCGGTCCGCATTGGCGAGCGGATCGCCCGGTCCGGCGATGCCGACAACGGACAACTGCATCAACTGGGCCGCTACGCCGACGGCTTTTTGGGCGGCCTGCTCCGGTGTGAGCACTTCGCTCACCACGCCGGGCCGGCTCTCGTTGACACAATCGAATTTCCGGTTGCAATACCGGCACTGGATATTGCAGGCCGGGGCTACGGGAAGATGCATCCGGGCAAAATATCGGTGCGCTTCTTCGTTGTAGCAAGGATGACGGCTGATTTCTTCAAGTTCGCCGGTACCGCCGCATCTTCCGGATTCCATACTCGGTTCTCCCCCTCTCTCCAATCGCTCTCTCTCTTGTCACTGTGTGTAAGTCTGCTGGCTGTAAATTACTTTCATTTGCATTCATAATATTTTCAAGAACGATCTGCGTCAATTAACTTAACGCCGAAATCAGGCCAATTTCCTGATAGTTTCCAAATTCGTCAAATCCTACGTAATGTAATCTAACATATATATCACATGTAAGCGATTGCTTTTTTCATTCTCAATTGACCCAATTGTTTTTTTAGGAAGGAATGCCTCCATAAAAAAAGGCTCTCCCTCCCCTTTGTTCCGGGTCGGAATGAGCCTTTATAGGATGTTGTACCGATCTGTCTCAACCTTCATTAAATAGTCGTAACCTTACATATAACCTACTTGGAATGAGATAAATTTGTAAGGTGCAAAAAATCTGCCGATAACTACGCTAATTTCTCATTCATTAATGCTGATGGCATGCAGCTCAATGCTGCCGCTGTCGATCTTCACCGTGATCGTCGTCTTCTCCGCGGCCTCAAGCGCGGCGCTAACGGTCTTTGGCATGTTGGCGTTCCCCTCGCCGCCGTACAGAACGGACCGCACCCGTTCCCGGCCGTCCTGAAGCACCGTCACCACTGCCGCTTCACGGCAAATCAGCTCCAGTGTCACCTCATCGCCTTCAGCGACGGAAGTGAAGCTGTAGGCGGCGAATTCCTTTTCTCCAAGTTCGAGGACAAGCCATTTCCAGCCACTGTCAAAGACGAACTCCCTGGTTTGCGGTTCATCGGTGATCGATAAGATCCGCATCCCGGTGTCGGAACGGTATTTATATAGATTGCCCTCCGGCCGAACTCCGCTGTAGGACACGCCTTTGCCGGGAAGCTCGTCGAAGTCCGTGCCGCGCACCCGGCAGCCCGGCCGGCGAAAGACGGCGGCCGTCACGGCTGGATGCGCCGTGCAGTTCTCCACCTTCATATTTTCCAGGTACCCGTCCAGAATTTGCCGCGCCCGTTCATAACCCGGATGCGGACCGCCCTCGGTATAAGCCAGCAGCTCCTCCCAGCCCTCCGGTTTGTCCACGGAGTAAGGGGAGTTCCGGCAGTCCATCTTCTTCCATGGCCACAAATTATAGCCGATCCCGAGCGACACCGCAAGCGGATACATCGCGGCAAACCATTCCAGGTCGTTCTCGCCGGATTCGCCGAGCCACAGCGGCTGGTCCAGACGTTCGGACAGCTTCAAATATTCGTCGTATGCCTCCCGTCCGGGCATGCAGGCGTACCGGTGGAAATGGATGACCATATTGGGATCGTATCTTTTATAGAACACCGCCGTATTCGTTGCCCAATGATGCCCTTCCACCGAGAGCATGTGAAGAGGGTCGATCCCGCGGATCGCGGCGATGACCTCCTCGTAGAACCTCGCCAACCGCTCCACGAGGTAAAATTCATGCTTGCCTTCCATCGCCCCCGGACGAATCGGCTCATTCAGCAGATCGTAACCGCCGACGATCCAGCGGTCGCGGCAGCGCCGGGCGAGCTCCTTCCACAGCTCGACGCCTTTATGCCAGCTGTCCGGATCGGTCAGCAAGCGGGGGTAATCGTCGGCCGAATCGTCGATGTTCGCCCCCGTCTGCCCGCCGGGCGCGCCGTGCAGATCGAGGAAGGCATATAGCCCGAACTCCTCGCACCAATTCAGGCATCGTTCGATCAGCTTGAAGCCTTCCTCTTTCCAGACTACCCCCGGCCCTTCCTCCATCAGCACACGCCAACCGATCGGAATCCGCACCGAATTGTAGCCTTGCTCCGCCATAAGGCGAATATCGTCCCGGGTTACATAATTATCCCAGAAACGCTTCCAAAAAGATTCGGCATAATCGCTGCCGCCCAGCTCGGAGATGGCCGCTTCGATCCGTCTCGGCCGGTCAAAACGGCTGTGATGCGACAGCCACATATATCCTTCGCACAGCAGCCAGTTGCCGAGCCCCCAGCCGGTGAGAATGATCTCTTCCCCGTCCCCGTTTACCACTTTTCTTCCTTCCGCGCGCAAGAAGCCCTTTACCCGCGTCCGGCTCGTTTTTTCATACATGGAATATCCGTCCTCCCTGTCGCTTCCGCTTTATTGTCGGCAACATTATAACATCCGTTTATCCAAGTAAGAGACGAGCCCGATATTTGAGCCCCTAACCCAAAAATTTGTTCCTGTTAAAAAATAGGAGGTATAACCGATAAATAAGTATATCCATGGTATTTTTGAAAGTTGATGAGGAGGTATGGTATGAAAATCGAAAGTAACGTTATCTCATCACTTCCAAGACTCTACACTACAAATCGAGATACGAATTCAACGAAACTGGAAACAGGTCCCGCTCTTCCGGGACACGATAAAATCGAAATCAGCGAGGCGGCCAAGCGGCTGGCTGCCGGAGAGGGCGCCAGGGAATTGGCTGTCGGCGAGATTAAACATAATTTTTCGGTAAGACCGATCTTCACTTCGGAGATTGATTCCTCTTTAAATCAATTGCTTAACGGAAAGCCGCCGGAAGTGGAAGAAGCCGTAAATTTCTTAATCAGCCAAAATTTCATTCCCGACGGCTCCGTCTCGGATGAAGGCGAAAGAGCGGCGCTGCTTGAGAGCGGACTGGCCCAGGCGAAATATATTGCGGACAATTACATGACCGAAGGTGAAGCGGACGAGTTCCTTTCTACGATGAATAGGATCGCGGCGTACGCCCAAACAAGAACCGTCGACCCTAAGACCGGTCAGGCCAGCTATATCGAACTGCATCGCAGACCCGAAGGCGCACCGGAAGATTATATTGATATCGATTACTTGATGAAGAAGTACGACCCTGAAGCCAGTCGAAAAATAACCGAAGCGCTTAAAGATATTCATAATGGCGGCAGCGGCACGAGTATTACCGAAATCATGATGGATTTCAGTCGAAAAATGGCCCAAAACCCTCAATGGATAAAGGAATACCGGGCCGAAACCGAAAATGTGGACAAGGTTTTGAAAAACACGAAAATCGAGAACCGGTTTGAAGAGGCGAATACCTCGAATATGGCATCTTTCTTAAAAGATATGGATAATCAAATCCAAAATACATCCTTTGAAAACAAAGACTTCTTAACAAGAAACATGGAATATTTTGCGCTTATCCTTGAAAAAAAGATTTAGCCGACCAGTTTTACAACGCATGACTATCATAATGGCCCGCAAACTGCAGATAGCGATTTGCGGGCCTTTCATTTGCTTACTCGGGATCCTCATGAATGCCGCCCGAAGGCTGTAAGCCGATAAAAATATGACCGCTCACGATGCCGTAAAGTTGCCATGCTCCGACATGCCGCAGCGCCTTGGACTCCGGCATCCGTTCCAATCTGCGTCTCCAGGCCAGGCGTATGACGGCTAAACGCATGAACTAGAAAAAAACATGACCGCCGTTTAGCGATCATGTTTTTTTCAAATCCCAAGCTCAATCCGTAAGATTAAGACTTGGCAGGCAGTATGTTTTTGTCAAATTCGACCTCGAACAGATATTCGTCCAGATCAACCTTCATCGCCTCGTTGAAAATGTTGGATGCGATCATCTTGCATCCGACAGTGGTGATTAGCACAATCTCTTCCGATGTGAATTCCTTTCTTAATCTGTCGTATATGGATTCATCGATGGAGTTCGGATTGTTGACCAATCCACGACCATAATCTATCAGTACTTTTTCAATTTCGGTGAATTCGAATTCATTGAAGCTGATGTTCAGATCGCGAAGAAGTTTGGCATGATAGGTGGAGCAAATGAGGCACTCGTTCTCGGTCGAAATGGCATAGCAGTAAAAATAAACCGCACGGCTGCCGATGATTTTTTGTAATTCATTGCGTACCGGGTAAAATTCCATCGCCTTGAAGGAAGGCATCGAATATAGGAGTGTTTTGACCATATTCGTCACGCGACTGCCGCTTTTGATCCGCTCATCGACGAAATCCTTGGCTTCCTGAGACATCTCTTCGTATTGTAATGCGGGTACCACACTGCTCATATTAAGTTCCTCCTCTTGATTCATGTAAAGTTACGCGACATAAAAAAGCGCACGGATCGTTCGACTGCTTATTGGAATGGCGGAATATCGATTCGCGGGATCGCCTTAATCAGCGACCGAGTATAATCATGCTGCGGATCATGGAAAATATGTTTAGTCTCGCCCTCTTCCACGATTTGTCCTTCTTTCATGACCATGACGCGATGCGAAATGCTATAGATGACCTCAAGTCCGTGGGCAATAAACAGATAAGAAACTCCCTTTTTTTGCTGAAGGTTTTTTAACAAATCCAGAATTTGTGCCTGAATCGTCATATCAAGTGCCGAGGTCGGTTCATCACAGACGATGACGGCGGGTTCCGCCGCAAGTGCCCGCGCAATGCCCACCCGCTGGCATTGTCCGCCGGACAGCTCTCCCGGGTAACGGGATTTGTACTCCCTGGGCAGCCCGACATCGTCCAAAAGTTCGTCAACCCGACTGTCAATCGCTTTGGCGCCGAGCTGAAAGTACAGCTTCAGCGGCTCGGCCAAAATGTCACGGATCTTCCATCTCGGATTTAGAGACGACACCGGGTCCTGGAATACATATTGGATGCTGCGTCTGACGGAGCGAATTCGCTTCGTGCTGCTCAAGGATTTGTCGCCCAATGCAATCGTTCCCGATGTAAGAGGAATCATGCCAGCGACCATTTTCGCAACCGTTGTTTTGCCGCTGCCGGATTCACCGACAATACCCAACGTCTCCCCTTGTTGGAGATAAAACGAAACATCCCGAACGGCCGCAAAATCGGCGCCACTCTTCGTCCGATATACCTTATTTAATCCTTCAGCTTTTAGCAAGGGCTTGTTCATGAGTCCACCCCCTCAAAATAAATGCGGGGCATGCTGTTCAACAACTGTTTCGTGTACGGATGTTCAGGTCGGTGGAATATGTCTTCCTTCGTACCCTCTTCAACCAAATTGCCATGTCTCATTACGATGACCCGGTCAGCAATCTCGTGAACAACACCAAGATCATGAGTGATGAACAATACGGTCATGCCATATTGTTTTTTCAGCTTCTGAATCAGCCGTAAAATTTGTGCTTGCACGGTCACGTCCAGTGCTGTCGTCGGTTCGTCCGCGAGGAGCAGTTCCGGTCTTGAAGACAAGGCCATCGCTATCATTACGCGCTGCCTCATTCCTCCGGATAGCTGAAATGGATATTGCTTCACGACCTCATCCACATTCCGGATTTCTACTTGCCTCAGCCACGATTTCGCTTCTTCAAGCGCGGCTTTTTTGCTGATCCGAGCGGAAGCATGCAAACGAATGACGTCCACCATTTGCGTTCCAATCGTATAAACCGGGTTCAGTGCACTCAAGGCATCCTGGAATACCATAGCGATTCGCTTGCCGCGTATGCTCTCCATCTGCTTCTCGTCTAACGTCAACAGGTCCAGACCGTTGAACCAGATATGCCCATGGGCATATTCTGCGGCAGGCCGGGGCAGTAGCTGCATAATCGACTTGGCGGCCACGCTCTTTCCGCTCCCCGACTCACCGACAAGACATAATATTTCGCCTTCGCGGATATCGAACGATATATTGTGAAGTACGTCCATGTGCTGATCACGCTTAGAGAAGCGAACGCCTAATTCCTCGATACGTAGGAGTTGTTTATCTGTCATTTACTTCTCTCCTTGCTAAGGTCGAACTGCACCACATTCGCTCCCGGCTGTTCGAGAAGCCGTTGTAAGGTTTCATAGGCAAGCACGAGATCGAATATAGACAGACCGAACGCGTTAAACATCGTTTTACGCTCCGGATGCCGTTGTTTTGCTTGATCGGGCTCAGCCAGAAGCGATTCCAGCAAGGTCACCTTGCGGACAATATCCGGCTTTTTTCGCGCAAGCGCGAATAGCGACTGGCTGCTCGACGGAACGCCGGCTTCGTAGTCGTCACACACGATATTGTCAAATAATTCGATGGCTTTCGGATCAATGTCGCGCATGCCGATATGAAGGTACAGATGGCCTGGGACGAAGTGCTCCGCATGCAGGTATGGAACCGAAGCGGCCGTGGCGCCGATCACCACCTCTGCACAATCGAGGCATTTCGGCAGAGATTGATGCACGCGAGCATGAATGCCGCGTTCTCCGAGCATGGCTGCATGCTTCTGCAGCAATTGCTCCGCATGGCGCGCCGTACGGCTCCACACGTGAACTTCCTTCAGTTCGGGCATGAAAGGTACAATACTGCGCAGCTGGTGACCCGCCTGGAATCCCGATCCGCAGAGGAACAGCGATGATGCTTGAGATCCGGCCAAGGCTTTGATCGCTGTAGCCGATACCGCGCCTGTGCGCAGTCCGCTGATCAACTCGCCCTCCAGGAGGGCAAGCGGCCTGCCCGTGGCCAGTTCATTGAGCAAAACGACCGGGTGAGTATATGGCAATCGGTGATCCGGTTGTGGTACATGAGAAGTCCATTTCAGACCGGCTACACCTTCTTCCGCCAGATACGCAGGCAGGGAATAGAATGCCCCCGCTTCCCTCGCTCCGGCAGCCATCGCTACCTCCTGAGCGGCAACGGCCGTCCCCTGTGCCTTCTGCCAGAAGGTTCGCTCGATCAGACGCTGCGCGACCACGGGATCTGCTATCCCACTTTGCTCGATGCGTTCTCGCGATATGAAGTACACGCTCCTCAGCCTCCTATCTGCCAATGCAAAGGCAGTATTCTTGTCCGTTCGCATCGTTCGTGTTCATCGAAACTCAGCTCGGTCTCTTAGCCAATCGCCGAACAAGTTAATGGTCATGATGACCAGCGCAATGGCGATGCCCGGAATCGTGGACAACCACCATGCCGAGCTGATATAACTTTTGCCGTCATTCACCATGCCGCCCCAAGACGGTGTAGACACGTCAATACCGAGCCCGAGGAAGCTTAATGCTGCTGCGAGCAGGATCATATGAGACATCTGCAAAGCGGCCTGCGTGGCGATCGTATACAGGGTATTCGGCAATATATGCCTCGCCATGATGCTGATACTCGGCACGCCCATCGCTTTGGCTGCTTCGACGTACTCCAATTCTTTCAGGGAGAGCACCTGGCTGCGAACGACCCGAGCAAATGTCACCCAACCTGTTACCGCCAGTACAATGACGATATTCGTCAAGCCCGATCCGAGCACAGCGACCATAACGATGGCCAGCAGCATGCTTGGAATGGACATTTGAATGTCGGCTAGACGCATTAATACCGCATCCGTTTTACCGCCGAAGTATCCAGCAACGATTCCGATGACGCTACCCAGCACACTGGAGATCGCTACAGCAATGATGCTGATCCAGAGCGACAGCCTGCCGCCGTACAACAATCTGCTGAGCACGTCCCTGCCCAACTGGTCGGTACCCAGCAGACTTATTCCTCCGTGTCCGCTATATGTGCTCCCTGGCGGGATAAGAATATCCTGCAAGGATTGCCTGTACGGATCGAACGGCGCGAATAGCGGGGCAAAAACCGTCAGCGCGAAAATGACGGTCAACGAACCAATGCTGGCAATGCCTTTGGCATTGGCGCGAAGCAGAGATCGTTTTTTCATGGATATCCCTCTCTTCGTTTAATGCACTTTAATTCTCGGGTCAAGGCGATGATAGATCAGGTCCGTCAACAGCGTAATAGCGATGTATATGATGCTGATCACGAGGATGCTCGCCTGCACCAGCGGGAAATCGCGGTTGCTGACGCCTTGAATGATCAATTGCCCCACGCCCGGCCACGAGAATATCGTTTCGGTCACGACTGCGCCGGCGATCATGACTCCGAATTCCAGGCTGATGACGGTAATGACGGGCAAAAACGCATTTTTGAGTCCGCGTTTCAAGATCCGGCTTGGTTTGGAGAAGCCTTGAGCCTGGCTGGTAATCATATAGCCTTTGTCCATCACTTCAATCAGCGATGCCCGCATGGTGCGGGCGATCGGCGCGATCGGGTATGCGGCCAGCGTCAACGCCGGTAAAATAATCGATTCCAACCCCCGGTTGCCGGAAGTCGGCAACCAGTGCAGGTTAACGGCGAAGATCATGATCAGCACGATCCCGATCCAGAATACCGGGAGCGATTGGGTTAAGAAAATCCATGCATTGACAACATAGTCGATCCAGCTGTTTTTCTTGTAAGCCGACACGATGCCGGCAAGCAAACCGACAGTGACCGCAATAATGATGGCGAACATGGCAAGGTCCACGGTTGCAGGCATCCGTTCGAGCACCAGCTTCAGTGCGGATTCTTTGTAATACAGGGAATTTCCCAAATCGCCGGTAAGCAGATTTTTCAGATAATCGATGTATTGCATCCAGAGGGGCTGATTAAAGCCAAGGCTCTCCCGAAGCGCGGTCACCTGTTCTTCGCTCGCTTCAGGCGGAAGCATCAGGCGCGCCGGATCACCCGACAACCGGATAATGAAAAATACAAGTGTTGCCGCACCGAGGACTGCAAGTACCGATTGTCCCAAACGTTTCAGCACGTAATGCTTCAATGGTTAACACTCCCATCCGGTCATGGCCAGGTCGCATTGACGCCAGCCGATTTACTTGTTGCTTGCTGTAATGGTAGATACCGGAATGGAGCCATCCACTCGGCCGTCCCATTTCAACCGATCGGATACGCCATAGTACTGGTTCTCCTGGTACAGGAAAATGCGTGGTGCATCTATCAACACTTCATCCTGAATTTGTTGGTAAAGCTGCTTGCGCTGATTCTCGTCTGTAACCGATCTCGCTTCATCCAGCTTGGCATCTACGTCCTTGTTTGAATAGGTCGAATAGGACTCCCCTGAACGAAGGATGGCGTAGATCGCTGCGTCTGCATCTAGCGTGTTGGTACTGCTCCAGCCTAGAACGTACATGTCGGATTGTTTGCCCGCAGGTACGAGCGTTCGATACACCGAACTTTCCACATTGTTGACTTTGATGTTTACGCCGACAGCCTTCAGTTGTTCTGCAATGACTTGTGCCACATCCGTGTTTTTGATATACCAGTTTACGGTATCCAGCGTTGCGGAGAATCCGTTCGGATATCCTGCTTCGGCGAGCAATTGCTTAGCTTTTTCTGGATCGTAGCCATACCCTTCCGGTTCGCCCGCGTATCCGAAGTCTTTCGGGCCGATTAAGCTGTTCGTCTGAACGGCAGCACCTTGAAGCACATTGTCAACGATGGACTTCACGTCGATCGCATAGTTAAGCGCTTGTCTAACTTTCGGATCATCAAATGGCTTCACATCGGTTTTGAAGCCGACGTAAACGGTGTTACCTGCGCGTTCCACAGTGGATAGATGGGCTGTAGAGGAGGATTCAATCTTTTCGCGATCTTCTGGAGATACGGCTGTGATAAGATCAACCTCACCGTTTAACAGTGCACTTACACGTGTCGAAGCTTCAGGGATGGAACGGAAAGTCACTTTCTTGACAGCAGGTTCTCCGCCCCAGTAATTAGCGTTGGCTTCCAACACCACGTTGCTCCCTTTATCCCAGCTTACGAACTGGTAAGGACCCGTGCCGACCGGTTTTTGAGCAAACTGCTCCTGTCCCACTTCTTCGGCATATTTTGGAGGTACGATCTCGGTTGGATAACGATTAAACCGGGTTGGCACAAGCGGGTCAGGTTTCTTTGTCACCACGTTGACCGTATATTCATCAACGACGTTGACTTCTTTGATTGTGGAGACGTAGCTAGCAGTCGGCGCATTGTTCGCGGGATCAAGTACGCGATCAAGCGAGTATTTAACAGCATCGGCATTGAACGGCTCACCATTGGTGAAGGTTACGCCCTCGCGCAGTTTGAATTGCCAAGTCGTGTCGTCGATCTGGGTCCAGCTTGTCGCAAGACCCGGGACGAGATTTTCATTCTCATCTCTTTTGACCAGCGTGTCAAAGATATTATCCACGACTTGTGCATTTTCGGTTAGAAAACCGGGGTCCAAGCCGTTCACGTCAAATGCTCTGGCAATCGTGATCTCCAGTTTCTGCTCCGAACCTTCACTTGCGGCCTCCCCACCCGCTTCCGATTTGCTTGTTGTTGAGCATCCTGCAGCGAAAACCGCCAGCAGTGTCAGGATAAGGAGAAACTTGCTCGATTTCATGATGTACAACCCCCGTTAAAAAAAATTATGCTAATTTGCCCAGCATGACCGCATAACCGTCCTTATGGACCGTCGATGCTGCATGAATGGATAAAATGACACCATGTTCCACGGGACAGGCTATGGACTTCTCTTCCAGCCCCGGGTATGACAATATGCGCATCAGCTCTTCCCCCTGCCGAACATTTTCCCCTGCTTGTCGGCTGAACGTGAGTATGCCGCTCGTCTCAAACCTTATTTCGGCAATCTCTGTTATCCGGGCAGGAGAATGATTTGCGTGAAGAATCGCTTCTGCCTGCGGCGCTAATCCAGATGAATAAACGCCAAGTTGGTCCAGGATCATGCGCACAGCGTATAGATGCATATGAACGGCGGTATCTGTCCAACGATTGCCGCCTCCGTTCTCCAGCAGCACGGCGGGAATCCCCTTTTGGCACACTTCGTTTATCAACATTCCCTTGGTTCCGGACTGGCATATATACGTGGCCGTAAGCGGCACCTGCCTTAAGGCTGCCAAGCTATCATGGAATGCGCCTTCGTGGTCACCTGCCACCATCGCGAACGGGCATACATCCAACCAGCGGCCACCGCCGTGCAGATCAATCAAAAAATGGGTATGGGCCAAGATCTTGTCCGCCAGCCAGCGACCAAAGCGACCGGAGTAAGAATCGGAATTAGCGTTTTGACCGAAAACCCGATTCAAGTTGATACCGTCCAGCGGGCTTGCATTCGTTCCCGCAAGCATGGCTGTCGGGTTCGTGACAGGGCATAATATCAGGTTTCCGCGAAGCTGCTCTGGCGAAATATCGGCCAGGATTCTGGCGCAGGTAATAATGCCGTCATGCTCGTCTCCATGAAGTGCAGCCTGAATCCATACGGTCGGTCCCTCCTTATTTCCTTTGATCAGAAAAAAAGCGACCGTTTGCTCCTCATGACTCTCATATATTCGGGATACGGTTGCCGCTGACTGTTGAGCGAAAGCCTGTTCCAGACTTCCATATACGGAATATGGCTGCGCAAAAACGGAGGTCACCGATGAGGACTGCTGCATGATGGAATGAACCGCCTTTCTATAACCAACTATTCATGTATGAATTATAAATTTTTATTGATCCTATCAAATGAAGTATATTAATGTCAATGTCATATATTGGCTCTTTATGGCGTTATATGTCGAATAAAAGGGGGAAATATGTGATTGATACCGATTACAAAAATTTTAAAGAAAAATTTTTTGTGCCACGACATAAAAAAGGTCGCTCTACAGCGACCTCACCTATGCCTTAACGTTTAACCTGTACAATCATTGAAATCTTTTAAAGATTGCGCTTGAGTGGATAGCTTGAATGAGCTCTACAAACAGGTGGCAGAACGCAGGTTAAGTTTTTACTCGAACCCAATGGAACTCATTGAAAGCATCGTTACCTTAGAGCCGCCGAGTTCGTAGATGTCGTTCGCGGCCTTTAGTTCTTAATCGTAAGGATCGGTTAAATATATCCTATAAACCTTATTGTTACTTTCATGTTGTTTTTTATAGAGGTAACCTGGATTAATGAGTTTTTATCGTTCTTGCAGACATCGTTTTACCGATAAGAACCAGTCTTGAAAGTCAGGCTCTCTGCTTATTCTTCAATGGCAATAATTTACGAGTGGCAAATACAACTACTCCAACAAAAACAGCCGTTACCCCGATTAACAAGGCCGTGCCCCCAAGAGGATATAAAACACTCCCGATCATCGGCGCTGCAGCCATGCCCAAGTAACGAACAAAGTTGTAGACCCCCATCGCAGTTGCTCGCTCTTGAACGAATTCTGCTGATAATAGGGTAGGCAGCGTAGGCATAGCCAATCCGCTCACAAAGCCAGTAAGCATTAATGCTATAAGCAGTGTTATAAGCGAAAATTTAGCGCAAAAATAAAAATCACAAGACATACCACAATAGAGGAACTGACCCATAACAACGATATTACAGAACCGATTTTGGTTTGAAGTTTTCCACTTAGTTTGCTGCCGACAAGATTAAGAGCCATTAACGCAAGCGAAAAAACGCCGATGTTCGCAGCACCCAAGTCATATTGGGACTCCAATATTGTTGGCAGAAATACTATAAATGTGTAAAAGACATCATAGAGAACAAAACCACTCAACAACACGACACGGCCGGTCTTACTTTGAAAAATTCGTCCGAATGCCTTTAGCCCAAACTGTTTTTCAGTTGGGGTTGAAGTTGTCGGTTTGGTTTCAGGGAGTAGGAACAGAGCGATAAACGTAATGATAACAGCACTTGCCGCCGCAAAACCAAAGGCTCCAGAGTATCCGAACACTGATCCGATTAAGCCGCCAATCAAAGGGCCAATTGCAGGTGAGATTCCTAAGATCATTTGGTATGTGGCCATACTTTCGGCCCGCTTCTTTCCTTCAAATATATCTCCAATCATGGTTGCGGCAATCAGAGGTACAGCAGCCGCTCCAATTCCTTGAATAACACGGAAGATAAGCAACGTTTCAATCGAAAAAGAAAATATACAGCCAATCGTAGCCAATACATATACAATCATGCCGGGAATCAGAATTTTTTTGCGACCGTTTCGATCTACAACCGGTCCGAGCACTACCTGCATCACGGCCATCGCGATCGTAAATAATGTAACGGTGAGGTTGGCCATAGACAAGGAAGTGTGAAAGTCACGCTGCATGTCGGGGAGCAACGGGACATACAAGCTTTGCGCAAGAGAAACTATCGCGGCAGAGAGTCCAAGCACGAATAAAATCTTTTGTTTGTTCATGAAAATCCTCCAGATCTTTTTATTGACTGACTGTCAGTCGATTGATAGAATAAGTCTATAACATTGACTGACATTCAGTCAATTGGATATATTAAGTTATGACAGGAGTGATAAAAAGGAGGTCTTCACATGCCCAGAATCTCCAAGGATCCACAGGAACGAAAAGATGAGATTTTGAATGCCGCAATGGAGCTATTTGCCTCCAAGGGCTATGAACAGACTTCGGTCAGCGATATCGTCAAGAAGATCGGAGTTGCACAAGGAACGTTCTACTACTATTTCCAGTCCAAAGAAGAAGTCGTCAATGCCGCTTGCGAGCGTACGTTGGCCACGCGACTCGAAAAAGTAAAGAACTTGGTTGAAAGTTCGCAATGGAATGCTCTTGAGAAGCTCACACGTATGTTTACGGATGCTTTCCCGAACGAACAAGACGAGGATGTATTTGGTTACCTCCATCAAGAAATCAACAGTACATTGCATCAGAAATGGATAGTTGCCGAGATTATGGCTTTACTCCCCTTCGCTCGACAGATCGTTCAACTAGGTGTAGAAGAAGGAATATTCCATGTTCGGCAACCAGAATTGGCTGTGGAGTTTTTATTAGTGGGCGCTTCATTCTGGTTTGACAAAGGTATTTTTGACTGGAGTGAACAAGAATATGAAGCGAAAAGAAAAGCGCTAACCGACATTATCGACCGTTTGCTTGTCGGCAACCCTACCGCTTCTCCCGATATTCTATAATTCAAAAGAAGGCAGGAAAAAAATGATGTCTACATCTAATCTGGATTTTAATTTTAACGAGGTTATTCACAATCGACGTACCATAAAAAAATACGATCCGGAGGTGAAAATCAGCCGGGAGGAAATGAGCCAAATCTTGAAGGAAGCAACTCTTGCGCCTTCATCGTTCAATTTGCAGCCTTGGCGGTTTGTTGTTATAGAAAGTCAGGAAGCCAAGGAGAAATTGGTCGAGCTTGCACCGTTTAATTCAACGCAAATCTATACCTCATCTGCTGTCATTGCCGTATTTGGCGATCTCCAGTTTGCCGACCGTGCCGATGAAATTTACGGCAAGGCAGTAGAACTGGGCCACATGCCGCAGGAAATGAAAGAAAAAATCCTTTCGACTGTCGTACCGCTATTTGATCGTTTCTCCGTTCAAGAAAAGCGTGAATCCATTATGGTTGACAGCGGACTGGTATCTATGCAATTATTACTAACAGCTTACGCACATGGCTATGCTACCAATCCAATGGCCGGGTTTAACAAAGAAAAGATTGCGGAAGCGTTTGAACTTGATGCTGCGCGTTACATCCCAATCATTATTATTTCGATTGGCAAAGCGGCAGCCGAAGGCCGCCCTCCCGTTCGATTCCCAATTCACGAAATCGCGCAATGGAAATAAACACAAGTTCTTGAGGAGCACATCAGTGTATTCATTCCTCATAAAGAGCATCTAAGCGGATGTTAAGATCTAAGCAGCGGCAGCTTTGGACCGAGAATAAGGTCCTAAACTGCCGCTGTTTCATTAACTACGATCACTTCGGAGCTATTTACTTCGGGAATATCTTCTGTTGAAAAAACGGATAGCCTACTTGGTTTTCCGTTTTTTTGGAAACGAAGGGTTTGCAGAAGCGAGAAGCGGGAAGTTACCTTACCCTCCAATGCCAGTGACAAGCGGATTGAATGATTCAAAATTAATATGCAAATGTGAAAAGTCTCTGAGTCAGAGGCTTAGGCTGTCGAGAACCGTCTACTTTAAGCCATTTCCCATTAAATGGTGGGCGCCGCGTACTCATTGCGGAACCGACACATCTGAAAACCAATGCCAACAAGCACAAATACATGAAAGAGCAGATTCAGTAAATACCAAGGATACTATTTGGATGAGTTGAATGCAGCGGTGGAGGCTGACCGGAGCGCAGAAGAAAAAAAGCCTTAAAACCGAGAGAAGTGATCAATAATCATTCGTCAGAGTTAATTGCGGAGGCCAAATAAAAAGCCTCTTCCAAGGAAGAGGCCTGTTTGAGGGCTTGATGCGGTCGAGAGGACTCGAACCTCCACGGGGGTTAGCCCACACGGACCTGAACCGTGCGCGTCTGCCAATTCCGCCACGACCGCATATTCTGTCACATGCAATGTTTTGCAGCAACAGAATATATATTAGCACGCATTTTCAAGCTAGTCAACAAGTAATTGTTAGAAAGAAAGGTTACCGTTCCACATGCCCCCGCCCGGTCAAAGCGGCCTCGACCTCGGCCAGGGTGGGCAGTCCCTCCCAATCGCCGGGAGCTTGAATCACCATCGAGCCTATCAGATTGCCTTGACGCACGGCTTCCTCATGAGACAGCCCCTGTCTCAGCCCGGCCAGAAAACCGGCGCAAAAGCCGTCGCCCGCGCCGACCGTATCCACGACTTTATCGACTTTAAAATAAGGCACTTCCTTAAGTTCACCATTCTCCAACAGGTAGGTCACGCCGGGCCCGCCCTTGATGATATGCACGGCGGACATTTTACCCAGCTCGGGAAGGAGCTCTTCCAGCGTTTCTTTACGATAAAGCTGCTTCAGCTCATCCAATCCCGGCAGGAAATAATCGGCCTGCTCCGCCAGCGCCAGCAGCACCGGCCGAGCTTCTTCGGCGCTCCACAGCTTCAAACGAAGATTTGGATCGAAGCTGACCTTGGTTCCATGCCGCTTCGCCAAAGCGACGGCCTCGAACACCGTATCTCTCGCCGATTGGCTGATTGCCGCGGTAATTCCGGTGAGATGCAAAATATCCGCTCCGGCGATATACGCTTCGTCCAAATGCTCGGGCCGCATGGCGCTCGCGGCGGAACCCCGGCGGTAATAGTAGACCGAGCTCTTATTCCCGACCTGCTCGCGCATCATCAATCCGGTAGGCTCGCCCTCGGCCAGCGGGGCGCAAGAGACGTCGACGCCCTCTCCCCGCAGCGCCTTAAGGATGCGGCGGCCGACCGGATCGTCGCCCAACCGTCCGCACCAGCCCGCCCGGATCCCAAGCCGCGCCAGGCCGATGGCCAAATTGCTCTCAGCCCCGCCGAACGACATTTCCACCTCCGGGCTGTACTCCAGCCCTTTTGAGCCGCGCGGGATCATCAGCCCCATCGATTCCCCGAGCGTAATGACCTCCGGTCCGCCGGATAAAACTTTCCGTTCCACACTCAACAACTCCTTGCCATCCTGATCAGCTATGCCGCCCGACTCTCAGGTCTTCCTCTTCCCGGTATGTCCCGGGAAGCGTCATCCCTTCCAAAAGTCGCTTCCGGCAAAAATATGCTCCTTGCGATAATCCGTATCCCCTTCTTCGGCCGCCAAACAACCGGCCCACGGAACACGCTTCGGCCGCAAAGCGGCAGCCATCTCCCCGGAAGGAACATATTCCCGATAACATACCGTCTTCTCGTTCGCCGGATCGCTCCAATTGTCCCAGCCCAAAGGATGAATATGGTCTTCCATACGGCAGTCCACGAATACGGTTTTGGCAAATTCGCGCCACGGACGCCCCAGGAATACCTCGGATACGCCGGGCTCCGCGGTCAGGAAGCAGCGGTTGAACACATAGCCGTGAGCCTGCCCTTGAGGCGTGGAGGCCGCCGTGATGTAACCCTTCTTCCCTGCCGGCTGCTGCAGGCTGCGGATTTCGCATTGCTCAAAATAAGCCGTGGCTCCGCCGAAAATAAAATCGACCGTTCCTTCAATATAGCAATTTTGATACAACTGGCGGTACGATTCGTGTTCTTCCTTGAGCGGGATGCCGCCGAATTCCGGCCGTTCCCTGGGCTTAGGCGGCAAAGGCCCCGTAAACAACGTATCCTGATACCCCTTGAAGGAGCAACTGCGGAAGATCGCCTGATCGCAATAGGCGGTCACTGCGACCGCTTGACCGACCCGCTCTCCCGGTCCGGCCGTATTGGATATCGTCAGGTTCTCGACGACGAGGCGGATGCCGCCCAAAAACAGCGTCGGCGTCGCAAACGTGCCGATTTCCTCCCCGTGTTCGTCCCGCTCCTTGGCGCAGCGGTTCATCGTAATCTCAACGCTGCCCACCCCGACGATGCGCAAGTCCGAGCGGTAGATCCGTACCTGCTCCTCATATATCCCGGACAAAATACACAGCGTTGCTTGTTCCCCGGAAGACCCCTGTTCCAGAAAATTCACCGCCTCCTGAATCGTCTGAAAATCACAGAAGGAGGGTTTGCCTACTACAATCATTTAATAGCGGCTCCTTTCGCGCGGGTATCCGATTATCCGAGCCCGCCTCCGAATACAATCCGTTTATTCGGCATCGGTGAAATTCTGATCCGCAGGATTCACGGTCACTTGCTCGACCAGCTTCTCCGGCTTGCTCGTATTCTTCGATCGGCAGCCTTCGATTTCCACATCTTCCCCGTTTTCGATGTAAAAGGCCGGGCCTTCGTGATTCTCAATCGTCACCCGGTTAAACCGTACATCCCTCACATTGCCTAGGTAGAACCCGCGACGCTTCATATCCTCGATCCCCGCCATCATCGCAGGCTTGCCGGGGACGGCGTCCTTCGCCATGGAAATGTCGATACTATCGAATGTGATTTCCGACACATACTGTTCCGCGAGCCCATACAGGAACCCCGCCGCCGCGTGAACTTCCCGCGCGGTAATATGGGCGAAGTGAATCCGCCGGAATTTCGGCGTTTCTTCCGTCACGGGATAAGGATTCTTATCCCAGACGTATTTCTCTTTTCCGCGCGGACCGCAGAAATAATAGAGATTCATGATGAACGGGCAGATCACGTCCTCCATCACCACATTGCCGACGCGGATGTCCTCGACCGTCCCGCCGCGGCCCCGCCGGGATTTCAGGCGGATGCCGCGGTCCGTTCCTTTAAAGATGCAATTGCCGATCGTGACATTGCGGACATCCCCGCTCATTTCGCTGCCGATTACGACGCCGCCGTGCCCGTGGATCATCGTGCAGCCGGTAATCGTGATATTCTCGCACGGGATCCGTTCCTTCGTATCTTCAGTGCCCGCCTTGATCGCGATGCAATCGTCCCCGACATCGATATGGCAGTTCGCGATGCGGACATTGCTGCACGATTCCGGGTTGATTCCGTCCGTATTCGGCGAATCGGCCGGATTACAAATCGACACATTATCGATCGTGACATCGGAGCACGCAATCGGATTCACGGTCCAGGAAGGGGAATTTACGAGCGTCACGCCCGCGATCGTCACCCGCCGGCAGCGGTCGAAGCTGATCAGCTTCGGCCGCGGAAAATGCAGCTCCGGCGAAGCATTCCTGTGCTTATCCCACCATGGCTGCCCGTTCCCGTCCAGCGTGCCGCCGCCGGTCACCGATACCTGCTCGAGGTCCTCGCCGTAGATGCAGGAGGCGTGAACCTGCCGCCGCACCCCTTCCCACCGGGAGTCGACGACCGGGTAATCGTCCGGATTCGTACTGAACGACAGGACGGCCCCCGGGGCAAGACGAAGTTCGATATGGCTTCTCAGCCGGATCGCCCCGGTTACATAGGTTCCCGCCGGAACGTACACCGTTCCGCCCCCGGCCCGGCCGGCCGTCTCGATCGCGGCGGCGATGGCGTCCGTTGCCGGGACGCCGCTGTCTCTTTGCGCTCCGTAATCGGCAATATTGTATAGGCTCATGATTCACTCGCTCCTACCCGCGTCATCAAGGGCTGCATCTCCACGCATGCCATGACGAAAGCTCCGACCCCGTGCAGATCGTTCTTCACCTTCGGACGGGTGACGTAATTCTCGTAATCGCCGGCCGAGGTGCCGATGCAAATGTCAGGCAGCAGAAGCCGCCCCTGCTCATCCCACTCCACAACCCGGGTTAGGCCTTCATAGCCCTTCCGCGCGGCGGCCAAAGCATCACCCTCCGCGAGGCCGGATTTTACGGCCTTCGCGATCGCATATACGAAGAGGCAGGACCCGGAAGTCTCCAGCCAATTATCGCTTCTGTCCCCCTTATCGACGACCTGATACCACAACCCGCTCTCTTGATCCTGATAGCGGATCAGCGCGCGGACGAAATCGCACAACACCTCCGCAAGCTCCTCACGTCCGGGGTACCCCTCCGGCAGCAGGTCGAGGAATTGGCTTAAAGCCAGCCCGTACCAGCCGAGCGATCTGCTCCAAAATTCCGGCGAACAGCCCGTATCGGGGCTCGCCCACGGCATGCGCCGGCTCTCGTCCCAGGCGTGATAGAGCAGGCCCGTAGCTTCGTCCCTCATATGCTTGCGCATCAGCCGTTCCTGATGCAACACGACCTCGCGCAGCGCGGTCTCGGCATAGACATTGGCGTATTTCAAGGAGAATACGCCGGCCATATAAAGCCCATCCAGCCACATCTGGTTCGGGTACTTATCCTTGTGCCAATAGCCGCCTTCCGAGGTTCTGTTCAACGTCAGCAGCAGGTTGCGCAGCTTATCCGCGGCAACCCTGTATTTCGCTTTGCCCGTCCGCTCGTGAAGCTTAAAGAGCAGAAGTCCCGCCTGCACGGCGTCCAGTTCGTCCCGGGCAAAATAAAAATTGCCGTGATCGTCAACCAGATCGTCCACATATTGCTGAATATATTCGATATAGCGGTCATCTTGAACGGCTTCCCACAAGAGCTCCATGCCGCACAGAAATACTCCCTGGTGGTAATGCCAACGGTGCGCCGGGGGAAGATTGCCCGCGGCGTAAGTGTCCATTAATGAATCGCAGGCCTTTCGGGCCCATTCCATCGGTGTGTCCGGACGACGAACCGTCATTTCAAAGCTCCTTCCAATATACATATTCTCTCCACGGCTTCCTTACGGATCAGCCTGTTATCAGCCTTTCATCGAACCCAGCATGGCGCCTTTCGCGAAATGCTTCTGCAAGAACGGATAAACCATCAGAATCGGCAGCGTGGCCACTACGATAACAGCCATCTTGATCGTCTGATCCGGCGGCGGAACCGTGCCGTCCAGGGTCGCGCTGTGATCCATCCCGCTCGCCAGGACGACGATCTGTCTCAGCAACACCTGGATCGGCCATTTGGCGCTGTCGTCCAAATACAGGATCGCGCTCATATAGGTGTTCCAGTAAGTAACCGCATAGAACAGGGAGATCGTCGCGATAGCCGGCATGGACAAGGGCAGCACGATTTTAAACAAAATTCCGAAATCGCTGCAGCCGTCGATTTTCGCCGATTCCTCCAGCCCCTCCGGGATATTCTGAAAGAAGTTTCTCAAGATAATCATATTAAACGCGCTGATGGCCGAAGGCAGAATGAGCGCTGCGTATGTGTCGATCAGGCCCATTTCTTTCACCACCAGAAAGGTCGGAATCATGCCGCCGTTAAACAGCATGGTGAATACAACCAGAAAGTTGATGACGTTCCGCCCGTCAAGGTCTCTGCGGGCAAGGCCGTAAGCCATCAGAGAGGTGATCAACATACTGAACAAGGTGCCGATCAAGGTAACCCCGATGGATACGCCCATCGCTCTGAATATCGTGTTCGTAGAAAAAATGAATTTATACGCTTCCCAGCTCCATATCCTCGGAATCAGCACGAATTTGTGAGCCGCGAGCTCCGCGCTTGTCGTGAATGATCCCGCGACGACGTGGACGAAGGGGAGCACCGTAATCAGCGCGATCACGGCAAGCAGCGTAAAGTTGATCGCGGCGTAAATTCGGCCGCTTATCGATCTGTCTTCTACCATTTACGATTCCTCCTGCAATCTCAATAAACGCCTTCTTCTCCCATTTTCTTGGAGATTCTGTTGACCAGCATGACCATGATCAAGCCGATAATCGATTTGAAAAATCCGATCGCGGTGCTGTAGCTGAACTGCCCTTGTCTCAAGCCCGCGGTATATACATACGTATCGATAATTTCCGCCACCTGCCGATTCATCGAGTTCAGCAGCAGATATACATGTTCAAATCCGAGATCCAGCACATGGCCGATTTTCAAAATGAACAAGGTGATGATAACCCCGCGAATCGCCGGCAGCGTAATATGCCAGATCTGCCGCATTCTTCCCGCACCGTCCATGCGTGCGGCTTCGTAGAGCCCGGGGTCGATGGCCGCGATGGCGGCGAGATAAATGATCGTTCCCCAGCCCGCCTCTCTCCAGATGACCTGGATGATATACATCGGCCGGAACCAGCCGGGGCTGAGCAGGAAATTGATTTTTTCCATTCCGAAATATACCAGCAGCTCGTTAATAATCCCGCCGTCCATCGTCACCATGACATAGGAGATCGAGACGATAATGACCCATGACATGAAGTGCGGCAAATAGACGAGGGTTTGAAACAGCCGTTTGAAGAAATTGCCCCGCAGTTCATTCAGCATCATGGCGAGGATAATCGGGACCGGGAAATAGATGAACAGATTCAAGGCAAACAGCACGATGGTATTCCACAAAATATTAAAAAACTCCGGCTCCGTAAACAATCTGCGAAAATGCTCAAGCCCTACCCATTCGCTGCCGAATATCCCCTGATAAGGCTTGTAGTCCTGAAATGAAATAACCAACCCGTACATCGGCAAATATTTAAAAATGATAAAATACAGCACTCCCGGAAGCAGCATCACATAGAGCCATTTGTTGCGCCACAGCCGCTTTCTCAGCTCATGTTTCCGCTTTTCGCTTTTGGGCCGCAATTGGAGGGTTGTGTCGGGCCGAGCGGTGACTTCCTGCATTATGATTCTTCCTCTCTACTTGATAATTCGAATCCTTGGCTGCCGGACGGCAGGTCGCGGTAATGAACCGAAAAGGCCATTGAACAGAAGGCTCAAATGGCCTTTTCGGAATTAGCTTCCTCTACCCGTTATTGAGCGGCAGCGGCGGCGTTATATTCTTCGACGATCTTGGCCCCGCCGCGGTTCATCCAGTCCTCGACCGCTTTCTCGAAGCCGGCCTTGTCGATCTGGCCGTACATATATTGGTAAGTCGCGTCGGTAATGATTTGCTGCAGCTCGACGCCTTTTTCCATGTACGTAGGCGAATCCAGCGCGGCCGTCGGGTCGGCTACACCTACCTTGACGTTCTCCAAAATAAGCTCTTCGGCATGAATCCGGCCCGGCAGCTCATTATAAGGTTCGTACATGCCGTTCGTTTCGGATTCCCCGATCACGCTGTCCTTGAAGCCTTTGACTTCGCGTTCGATCAGCTCTTTGTCCTCCGCCGCCTTGGCTTTGCCGTCTACCACTGTATAGTGAACGCCTTCAATCCCCCAGTACATCACATTAGCGACTTCAGGAGTCATCATCTTGTCAAAGAAAGCGAGGATCTTTTTGAGTTCCGCCTCATCCTTGATCGCCGATTTCGGGAACAGGACGATGTTGTTGTAGCCGGGAATCATCCATTGGGCGAATTTCCCGTCGGGACCGGCTACCATACTGTGCGTATCGAGCACCGCGTCAGGGACGTTTTTGATCAAATCCTTATGCAGGGAGTCGATGTCCTGCATGGAGCCGCCGATATACATCCCCGCTTTGCCGCTGGTGAACATATTGACGGCATCCGTTTTGCTCGTCGCCGCGAAGTCCTGGTTCATATAACCGCCGTCACGCAGTTTTTTGAAGAAGTCCATCGTGTCGATATATTGTTGGAATGTAAATTCCGGCGCCAGCTTGCCATCCTTGGTACCCCAGTAGTTAGGCGTACCGAACCAGGATGACACGGTCTTGAACGCGCCGTACACGAGCTCGTTCCGGTCGGCGACCCCCGTCGTATCGTTTTGGCCGTTGCCGTCCGGATCCTGCTCCGTGAACGCCTTGGCCATGGCGAACAGTTCATCCACGTTGGTCGGTGCGCCTAGGCCCAGTTTGTCGGCCCAGTCCTTGCGGTAAATCATGCCCTGCCGCGCCAGCGGACGGCCGATGTACAGCGAGTACAGCTTCCCGTCAACCTTGGTGTTATTCAAAATTTCAGGTTTCAGCTTGCTCAAATTCGGGAATTCGCTAAGCAGCGGTCCGATTTCCCAGAATTGGCCGTCCTTGATCGCTTCCTTCATTTGAATGAAGGTGGTCGAGTTTTTCAAATAAGTCACCTGCGGCAAGGAGCCGGTGGCGAAGGACGTATTCAATTTCTCTTCGTACGTATCAGCAGGGAAGAATTGATAGGTCAATTTCGTGTTGGTCAATTTTTCAATTTCATTCTTAATGGTGTCCGGCGGTGTTTCCGTTGTGTTCAGCGGAAGCATAATCGTAATTTTCGTCGGTTCTTCGGGAGCGGACGTCGTCTCATCCTTACCCGTATTGGCGGGAGCAGCCGATGGATCGGCCGTCGCCTCCTTGTTGCCGCCTCCGCCGGAGCAGGCGGACAGCGCCATGCTGAGCGTAAGTAATGCCGTCAGCAAGATGGTGAATGACTTTTTCTTCATTCCAAGTTGACCTCCATTTGAATTGGAATTGGTTACAACCTCACCATACACGCCCGGTTAAATTACGAATACAATCATTTGTTCAGAAAGCCCGCGCGGTACAAGGCATCTGGAGTAATGATTATCGTGATTATGATCCCGGGAAATCCCATAAAAAAAGCCTTGCCCAACCTATCATTCAAGGTTGGCGCAAGGCTTTTGCCTCATCGTATTCCTTCATAATCTCTTCTCCGCCGTTCATCTTCCATCGCTCGATCTCCTGCCTGAAGCCGTCGGCGTCGATATTTCCAAGGATATAATGATATGTCGCATCCGCGATCAGCGCGGACAGCTCGGCATTCTTCTCGTCAAAGGTCGGCGAGCTGAGCGCAACCGTCGGATCGTTGACCAGAAACGACTCGTTATCCTTGCTAAGCCGGTCGGCCAGGTCGGTCAGCTGCTCCTTTTTCGCCACCTCCATGATGTTCTTGTTGCCGATATCGGCGATCATCAGCGAATAGAGCTGGTTTACTTCATTGACGCGAAGCTGTGAGGTTTCCTCGGGCAGGATCACCTTTCCGTCTTCGATTTCATAATGCCGCCCTTCCACCCCGTACATCATCAAATTCGCGATATCCTTATCCATCGTCCGGTCAAAAAATTTCAGTACCTGCCTGAGCTCCTGCTCGGTCGGAATCGCTTTCTTGGAGAACAGGAACAAGCCGTTATAGTTGGGAATCGACCATACCTTATACCCATACGGCCCTGCAATGCGGTTGACCAGCGTAAAATCGGCCTCCGGGTTGAGCGATCGGGCCTCGATGGACAGCCGCTGCACGTCGGTCATACTGCCGATAAAGACGCCGGCCTCGCCGCGGATAAACCGGTCGCGCTGAATTTCTTTGCTGGTCAGGGCGAAATCCCGGTTCATGATGCCCTCGTCATACAATTTCTTCATATAATTCATGGTGTCCATATACTCATCCGTCATAAATTCGGGAATGAAATGACCGTTCTCTTCCTTCCAATTGTTCGGCGCGCCGAAATAGGAGCTCAGCGTCTTGAACACCCCGTAGACAAGATCATTCCGGTCGACGACCCCTATTGTATCCCGCTTCCCGTTCCCGTCGGGATCGTTATATGTAAACTGCCGCATGACCTCGTATAGGTCGTCCAGCGTCCGGGGCTCTTCGAGCCCAAGATGATCGAGCCAGTCCTTGCGTATGATGACCCCTTGTCTGGAGGAAGGACGTTCCGTATACAACCCGTAGATTTTGCCGTCTACGGCAGCCTGTTCGAGAATGGCGGAATCCAGATTTTTCAAGTTGTCGTAATCCTGGAGATATGGCCCGATCTCCCAGAAAGCGTCGGAACGAATCGCGTTTTTGACCAAATTGTAGTCGGAAAATTTCACAAACGTCACTTTGGCGAGCGAATTGGTCGTCAGCCCCGTATTCATTTTATCCGTATAGACCCCCTCAGGGATCCAACTGACATCGAGCTGCACTCCGGACAAGGTTTCGATTTCCGTCATAATCTCCTTGGCAGGCGGCTGCGGGAAATGAAGCGGAGCCAAAATCGAGATGTACGGAACGCTGTCGCCGGAAACGGGCTCCCCGGATCCCCGACCGCAAGCGCCCGCAAGCAAGATCGGAATTATCAGCAATAAGCGGTAAATTTGGATTCTCGTTCGCTCTTTGGATTTTCCAGACATTCATGATGTCCTCCTTCCTTCATATATACATCATACATGCTCTGGCTAGGGGAATTAACAGCTTAACCGTAACAATCGATGAAATGATTATCGGTCCGGAAAATGATTATTGTTATTATCTGCCAAATTGCATACACTAAGACTAGTGACTATCTATCCATGAAGGTGCTGAGTTATAGTGAGACCATTAAGCTTCTTGAGCAAGCTGACGATCTTTGCCTTTGTCATCAGTACGCTTCCCGTACTCTTTATCGGGTCCTTCTCCTATCTGACCTCAACCAAAGAAATTCAGAAGAACGTAAACGAAAGCAAAATGGAGCTGATTGCACAAATTAATTCCAACGTGGAGCGGAAGCTTACTACGGTCAATCAAACTTTGAATCAAGTGGTAAACTCCAGCGTGCTCAAAAAAGCGCTTGATAGCCCGTTAAATGAAAGCGATTTCAAATTATACAACGATTTGCGCACCGAAATCCGCAATATGCAATCCTTCGATACGAGGCTGGAGGATGTCGTGCTGCTGAACAAGCAGCAGAACTGGATGATCAAAAATTCCGGGCTGTATCGGCTGAACGAATACAAAGACCACGAGCAGCTTACCAATCTGCTGGAGGTTTCCAGCAATACCACGTGGATTCTGACCCCTTCTTCCTGGTTCTACAGCGAGGAAAGCGTCGGCGCGGCAAAATGCAACTACAGCATCAGTCTCATTAAAAAGCTCCCGACCAACAAGCTGCACAAGTACGGTCTGGCGCTGGCGAATATTCCGGCCTGCAGCCTGCAGGACGCCGCCAATCCGGATGCGCAGCCGCTCGACGATATTATCGTCATCGACGAAAGGAACCGGATCCTGATCCATCCCGATTCCTCGCTTATCGGCATGCCGATTGAAGAAGGCGGATTCACGAAAGATGATATTTCGCTCATTTCCGCCGACGCCGGAGCTTCCGGGCAATTTACGACGACCATTAACAAAAAAGAGTATTCCGTCAGCTTTTTACGGTCCCAGCTCAACGGGTGGGGGTATTTGTCCGTCACCTCGATCGCCAGCCTGACGAAGGAATCCAATAAAATCGGCTTTTATACATTCTACGTCTGCGCGTTCATGCTGCTGCTTTCCATTCTTATCGCCCGAGTCGGCTCACGCAGCATGTACACGCCGATCGAAAGGCTGTTGAATCAGATGGGGCAGCGCAAAACCGATGTTAAAACGAAGCATGCCGATGAATTTCAATTGATCGGGGAGCAGGTTCATCATTTGTTCCAATCCAAATCGCAGCTGGAACGGGAAATCAGCCAGCATATCCGGCAGGTCCGTATTTTTTCCCTGACCCAAGCCTTCCACGGCAATTACAAAAAGAACGAGCTGCTCGACAAGCTGGAGCAATTCGGCTACGGCCGCCAGATTCGCGAATGGAAGACGATGGCCGTCATTACCCTGTCGATCGATTTCAGCGACAATTCGGCCTATGAGAAAAAGGATCTGAACCTGCTGCTGTTTGCCGCGAACAATATGATCGAGGAACTGGTCAGCCCCGATAATCGGCTGGCTCCGGTCATTATGGATCAGGTCATCGTGACGCTGATCGGCAGCGTGGACCAGGACGAAGCCGTCTTCCATCGGTTGCTGTATTCCTTGACCGAACAGCTTCAGCAGGAAATCAACAGCTGTCTTAAGCTGCAGGTAAGCATCGGCCTGAGCCTTTCGTTCCATTCCTTCCACAAACTACCGATCGCCTACAAGGAAGGACTCGAGGCGTTAAAATACCGGATCAAGCTGGGCAAAGGCGTCATCATTCAGTACGAAAATATCAACTCCGGCATGCATTATTTGAAATTGAACTATCCGACCCATAAAGAAAACGATCTTATGGACGCGATTAAACTCGCGGAAACCGAGAAGGCGAAAGAGCTGGTCCGCGGACTGTTCGCATCGATTTTCGCCCAGGAGCTGACTCCGCAGGAATACCAAATTCCGTTGACCCGTTTGCTCAACAATCTGCTCATCATGATGCAGGAATCCGGCATCGGCTTGAATCAGATATATCACGCAAACGGCTCGCTATACGAGGAGCTGCTGGAGCTGCCTACCGTGGCGGAAATCGAGGATTGGTTCTGGAGCGTGATCATCTATCCGCTCATTAAAATTTTCAACAGCCGGCAAAACGCCCAGTACCACAATATCTCCGAGAAGATCATCGATCTGGTGCATCATTATTACGATACGGATCTTACATTGGAGGAGTGCGCTTCGCGACTTCACTACAATGCCAACTATATCAGCAGCATTTTTCGTAAGGAGACCCAGTCCTATTTCAGCGAATACCTTACCATGTACCGGTTCAAAATGGCCAAAAAATGGCTCGCGGAGACCGATATGCCGGTCAAGGATATCGCGGCCCGGTTAAGATACAACAACTCGCAGAACTTCATCCGCTCGTTCCGCAAGCAGGAAGGCATGACACCGGGACAGTACCGCGAGCTGCACGGCGGATCCAAACAAACGCATCTTCTGGATAACCTCGCGAAATGACTTGCGCAATGTGATACGGCTCGGCTTGAAGCGCTAACCTGCGGATAGCCGCCCCGTCTGCTCTCCTGCGTTTAAGGGCAGCGTGAAGGCAAAGGTCACGCCACCGTGCTCATTCCGCGCCTCGTAGCTGCTTCCGTGCAACTCCAGGATTTGCTTCACGATCGCGAGCCCGATCCCGGTTCCGCCGCTTTCCCTGCTGCGCGCCTTGTCCACTCGGTAGAACTGGCTCCAAATGCGGGGAAGCTCTTCAGCGGGGATGGGCTCCCCCTCATTATGCACGGCAATCTCCCATTCCTTGTCACTGCGGGAAGCCGCCAGCGTGACCCTCCCTCCTGCCGGGGCGTGGCGAACCGCATTGCTCAGCAGATTGATCAGCACCTGCCCGAGACGGGAACGGTCGGCCGAGACGGGGGCGGTGTCCTCCTCCGGCGGCAGACATAATTTCACCTTGACGTCTCTCCCCGCGCCGATCGCTTTCGCGCGTGCGGCCGATTCCGCCAGCAATTCAAAGAGATCGAACTTCTCCCGATTGATCCGGTACTGGCCGGATTCAAGCTGGGATAGGTCCAGCATATCGGCGACGATCGTTGACATGCGCCGCGTCTCATCCAGAATGATTTCCGCATACTTCTCCCGCTTTTCGCCGGACCCGATATTGTCCTGCAACCCTTCCGCATATCCGCCGATCAGGCTGAGCGGCGTCTTCAGCTCATGCGACACCCCGGCCACGAAATTTCGGCGCATCCGTTCCAGCTCCTTCTCCCGCTCAATATCTTCGCGCAGCTTGTCATTCGCCTCATGAAGTTCTCCCAGCGTCCTTTGCAAGTTATCCGCCAGAAAATCAAACGTGCGGGCCAATTCCCCGATCTCGTCTTTGCGGACCCAACCCGTGCGGCGCGAGAAATCAAGCGCCGCCAGCCTCCCGGCGAACGCATTCAGGGAGCGGAGCGGCTTGGTAAGAATGCCCGCGTACAGTAAAGCGAGGATCGGCACCAGCATCGCGGCGACGCCAAACGCGATCCAGGAGAAATCGCGGATAACGCGCGCGGCTCCGATGACCGGCTGGAGGGAGGAAACGGCAAACAGCAAGGTCCCGTTGCCCTGCCCGTCGGTCTCGAGCGGTGCCAGTGCGACCAGTTGATCGCTTCCGCTTTCCGTCTCGCCGGTTCCTTCCGGGCGATATACCAGCGTAGCCTGATCGTACATAACACGTTGAACCGCATCACCGTCTTGCCGCCATTGTTGAAGCGTCAGCATCAGCTTGTTAAACTGCCCGTCCGGCCCGTATAACTGGAAGGGCGTCGGCAGCATATCGCTCAACCCGTCGTCGGCATCGAGCTGTTGAGCGGTCCGCCGGACAATGGTTTTGCCATTTTCCAAGGTAACCAGTGATATAGTCGCGTAATAATCATTTTCAAACCGGTAGAAATAAAGAGGGAACCCGCCCCCCGACGAGGACGGCATGCCTTCCCGCACATACCGGTCCCGAATGCCGCTAATCTGCGCCGTAATGTCTTTGATCTGCCTCCGTTCATAAAACGAGGAAAAACTCCCCGCAAGCGCCGCCAGCAGCCCGCCGAGAAACAGCATAACGACGAGGAAAGTAACGGCGAACAGCCGGAACGCCACGGAATGCTTCCATTGGGTCATACGGCTCATGGCGTCACCTTCATCCGGTAGCCGTCGCCCCTCATCGTAACGATCCATCCCGCCCGGTCGCCCAGCTTTTGCCGCAGCCGCTTCACATGAGTGTCCACCGTCCGGACATCCCCGATATAATCATACCCCCATACTCCATCCAGCAGTCTGTCCCTCGTAAGCACTAGATTATGATTCCGTACGAAGTGGAGCAAGAGATCGAATTCCTTGGGGGTAAGCGCCAGCGATTTGCCGTTCAGCACCGCTTCCCGGGTCTCCGGGTCCACCACCAATTCTTCTCCCACCTTCAATAACCGGGCTTCATTTCCGCCTGCCGGAACGTGAACAACTCTCGAGCGCTCCGCCCGTTTCAGCAGCGCCATAATTTTGGCCGTCAGCAATTTCGGACTGAACGGTTTGGTTATATAATCATCGGCACCGAGATCGTACCCGAGCAATATATCCTCTTCTTCCGATTTGGCGGTCAGGAAAATGATCGGCACATCCGATTCGCCGCGAATCGCCTCGCATACATCGTACCCGTCCAGCCCCGGCATCAGAATGTCGAGAATGACGAGCTGAGGCTTATCCCGCCGGAACGCGCTCAGCGCCTGATCGCCATTCCCGCATTCGCACCAATCGAGATTTTCTTCCTCCAAAAAATCGATGATTAACTCCCGGATGCGCCGTTCATCCTCGACAATCAGCACTTTCGGTTTCATATCCGCCGGTCACTCCCATCCATCCTTTCCATTCATACAGCCTCATTGTAAGCGAGTCACAGTTATTTTGTCACGCCGCAGCCTGTCACACGGCTGTCACACAGCCCGGATAAAATGTGAAAGGCGAGTGGAGACCTGCGCATAGAAAGATGCGCCTGATGGGAGGGAAGATCATTTGAAGTCATGTTCGCAAAAATACCGGCGGGATGCTCCGTTCGCACTCTTGTTCCTGGCCCCGAGCCTTAGCGGGTTTCTGTTGTTTTTCGTCATCCCGTTCGGGTACGTCGTTTACTACTCGCTCATCGACAATCCCGTGAACGGCGATTTCGTCGGGGTTGGCAATTACGAAGCCTTGTGGGCCAGCGGTTCATTCCGCAAGGCGTTTCTCAATTCCCTGATGTTTGCCGGCATTAGTGTTCCGTTACTGTTTACGGTATCCCTGGGACTCGCGCTGCTTTTGAAAGAAAACCTGCCCTTTCGCCAACAGTTTCGGACGATATTTGTGCTGCCGCTGGTCGTTCCCGTCGCTTCCGTCATTCTGGTGTGGCAAACGCTGTTTCACTGGAACGGGGCTATCAACGGTTTCCTGCTCGACCGGGGGCTGTCCCCTGTCGATTGGATGAATACGAAGTGGGCGTTTGCCGTTATGCTGATCGTATTCATCTGGAAAAATGCCGGTTATAACCTCATCTTATTCCTTGCCGGCTTATCCAACATACCGGCGGAGCAATACGAATCGGCATCGATCGACGGAGCGGGGGCTGTGCGCAAATTTCTGAGCATTACGTGGCCGGGGCTCGCGCCGACCAATTTCTTCGTGCTCGTCATGAGTATCGTCCAGTCGTTCAAAGTATTCCGCGAAACGTATCTGGTCGCCGGAGCGTATCCGCAGGATTCCATTTATTTGCTGCAGCACTTCATGAATAACATGTTCCGATCGCTTGAGTATCCGAAGCTGACGGCGGCGGCCGTCTTGCTGTCAGTCGTAATCGGCATTACGGTGTTTGTCCTGTTCCGGGGCGAAAGAAAGTCAAGGGAGGCGCTCGAATCATGAGCCTTACGCTGCGTCGAACAAGTATCGCCTTAAAAGTCGTCTTCCTCGGCTTGATTGCGATTGCGGTCCTGTTTCCCGTCGTGCTGACGGTAACCAATTCGTTCATGGCCGAGGAGGAGATCGGACGGCATTACGAGGCGCTAAGCGCAAGCGATACCGCCCCGTCCGCCCCGCCCACAAATTCGGACATTACGCTGGTCCCGGAAACGGCCACACTGTCCCAGTACGGCGAGGTGCTGCTATTGCGGCCGAAGTATCTGTTGCATTTCTGGAATTCGGTCAAGCTGACGCTCCCCATCATCCTCGGCCAGTGTATCGTCAGCACCTTAGCGGGGTATGCGTTCGCCAAAATGGCTTTTCCCGGAAAGAACAGACTGTTCTTCGTCTATTTGCTGACGATGCTTATGCCGTTCCAGGTTACGCTCGTGCCGAATTATCTGGTAGCCGATAAGCTCGGCCTCTTGAACAGCTACGGAGCGATTATTCTCCCCGGCATCTTTACCGCCTTTGGCGTATTTCTGATGCGGCAGTTTATGGCATGCGTTCCGGACGCTTATCTCGAAGCGGCCAGAATCGATGGCGCAGGCCATATCCGCGCCTTCCTGCATATCGCCCTACCGCTGACCAAACCGGGCGTCGCCGCGCTCATTCTTTTATCCTTCGTGGATAACTGGAACATGGTCGAGCAGCCGCTCTTGTTTCTCGGCGATCCAATATCCCAGCCGCTCTCGCTTTATTTGGCCGATATCGCGGCAGGATCGCGGGGCGTCGCCTTCGCTTCATCCGTGCTGTACATGGCCCCGATGGTGCTGATATTCCTTTACGGCGAGGAGTATCTGGTGGAAGGCATCCAAATGTCGGGGATCAAAGGGTGAACCCGGAAGGAGGTGCAGGTATGAATTTCAACATGCCGGAGTTCAACATGCCGGACTTGCATAAGCGCAAAAAACGGCTGCGCCGGTGTATTATGCTTTTCTTCACTCTGTTGCTCGTGCTGACGTTCTTGTCCAACACGATTCAAGGGCTGTCCCTGCCAAAGGTTGCCGTCGAAGAGCCGGAAACGGGCGGACTTGATCTTAATGTATCGGGAGACGGGTTTCTTCAGCCGGCATACACCGCCTTGTTGTATCCCGAAGCGGAATGGACGGTCAAGCAGATCCACGTCAGCAAGAACTACCGGGTGCAAAAGGGCGACGCGCTGGTCACGTTCGACACCACTCGGACTGAAAGCATACTGGAAGATGAGCAGGCGCGGCGCAAGCAGCTGGAATTTAAGCTGGAAACGTTGACATCACAGTTGAAAACAGCGCTCCGCGGAGAAGATCAAGACGCCATTGATACTATGAAACGCGAACTGGAGACCGGTCGGCTTGATCTGGAAGTGCAGCAGCGGGCCGTTGCCAAACTGGAGCGGCAAATAGCGGAAGGAGGCACCCTCAAGGCGCCGATGGATGGCGTCGTCACCGCGGTCAACGCCGCCGAGGGCGGCGTCGCCTCGCCCGGACAACCGGCCGTCGAAATCGCCGGTGCCGCCTCCGGCTACCAATTTTCCACGGTTGCCGATAGTGACGATGCTTCCGCACTCCGCATCGGCGACACGGTACAGGTCAAGCTCGATGAAACACCGCAGCGGACCATCGAAGGAGTCATCTCCGAAATCGAGGACACCGGCAGTAGCGAAAGCGGAGCATACGGGGCAAGCAACAAAAAAATTACATTCGACGTAAAAGATGCCGCGCTGGAGCCGGGACTCAAGGCCTCCGTCGACATCACGCATCAAAGCGACTTTTTCGGGATGAAGATTCCGAAATCCGCGCTCCAGTCGGATAACAACGGATATTACGTATTTATCGTAACGGAAAAGGACGGACCGCTCGGCATTGCCTATTATGTCAGTAAAACCTATATAACGGTCAAAGACGAGAACAAGGACACCGTTATTATCGACGGATTGATGCCCGGCGACAAATATGTCACAGAGTCCAGCGAGCCGATCGGCGACGGGGATCGCGTGCGTTATTAACAATTCACGAAGGGAATGAATGGAACATGAAAATATGGAGGCGAGCCTGCAAAATCGGCTCCTTAATGCTGCTGTCAGCCGCGATTGCGGCCTGCTCGGGAGGAAGGGGCGGAGCGGAACAATCCGGGAACAGGTCTTCTTCCTCCCCTGCTGGCGGAATTAGCGCTCCGGACAATATCACGGCCGTTACGATAACCGTTATGACCAAAGACAGGTTCCTCGCGGAAGCCGAGCAGAAATTCGAAGCCGCCAATCCCGGCATCGATATTCAGATTTCGGAGCTGGTGCCGGCGGACACGAGCAGCGGCGACAAGGTGATAATAAAATCGGGAGGTGACGCGGATAGCGGGCCGAAGCCGGAGGACGTGGAGAAATATGCGAACACCGTCAATACCGCCCTCATGTCGGGCAAGGCCTCGGACATCATTTCGACCGAATATCTCCCTGTTGACGAGTATGTGGACAAGGGTCTTCTGGCGGACTGGAACGAGCTTGCAGCCCAAGACAGCGGGTTTGATAAAGCCGGCTATTACGAAAATGTTCTGTACGGCGTCTCGCAAGGCGATGGCTGGTACGGAATTCCCATCGATTTCTCGCTGGATTTCTTACTTGGAGACGCCTCCCTGGTGGAGCAAAACGGCCTGAACGACGATACATGGACCTGGGACCAGTTCATTGAACTGCTGGAAACGGCGAAAGCCGAAGGTAAATTCGGTATTGCCATGATCACGCCGGAAAAATTGCTGCAAAATCTGGCGGAAGCGGTATACGGCCAACTGGTCAAAAGAGACGGAGATAAGGCAGTTTTCGATGCCTCGCTGTTTCAAACGTACATGGAAAATATAAAACGGCTCTATGATAACGATCTTGCAACCCCGGATGGGATCGGACCGGAAAATGCCAGCTTTCAGTACCATACGTTGACAGGTCCGATGGAAGCCGCGCTTCTCCCGCGAAGTGACGGCAGCCCGCAAGCTTGGATCAAGCCACCCGGAACCGGCAAGGACGCAGCGAAGGGTATTCCGTTCCAATCAAGCCGGGTGCTCTCTTTGAACGCCAAATCACAAGTGAAAGAGGCGGCCTGGTCGTTTGTGCAATTCCTGCTGTCCGAAGAAATGCAATCCTCCACTGCGATGAGAAGTTTTTCGGTTAACAAAGCGGCGGCCAAGGCTAAGCTGGCAGAGACACAGGAAATGCTGGCGAGATCGGGAAGCGGGGACGGCGCGGACGGTCCGCAAATATCGATGAGAAGCAAGGATGGCAGCGTAATAACGCCGACTTTTAGCGATGAGGATATTGAGAAGGTGTTGGGCTTATTGTCAACAGCCAGTCAATACAGCAACCGTGACCCTCAGGTGCTAAGTATGATTGCCGAAGCGACAACAGACTATTTCTCCGGCAGCAAATCAGCCGCTGCCGTAGCAGGGTCGCTGGCAAACAGGATTAATACTTATTTGAACGAATAAATCCATTGTTTGTATAACGTACACATGCGGCCATCTCCCTATGAGGAAGATGGCCGAAAATTTAGATTTGCAGCTATGCCAGGGCATTGGAAATGCCGACGACGATCCAGGACACGATCAGGATGGCATTGCCCGCCAGCAGCCATTGCTTCGGCTTGGCAAACCCTTTCCATTCCCCGTCCTTTAAGCCCCAGGCGTTGCTGACGATGAGCGCAAGCCCGTTAAAAGCCAGCCAGCCGACGCTCGATCCGATCGGACCGAGCATAACGGTGGCTTTGGCGTATAAACCAAGCGCAAAAAACCAGACGAACGAAGTCACAATCGCTTTAACATAAGCCTTTCCCGACCCAGGGGCGGTATAATCGCGATAGGTCCGGTTTTTGATCAGCATTAACAGCGCATACACAAAATTCGCCACAAAGCCGCCGGACAGCGTAATTACCCACGGAATCAGACTGGCGTTGATCTCCGCGACCCCGTGGCTCGCGGCAATATCCAGCGACTTGTTCGCGTAGGCGAAGCCGATATTCATCGCGGCCGAGCCCAAACCGGCAAGGAAAGCCATAATTAACCCTTTGGAAAGCGAATTTTCCGCTTTCGCCCCCGCATTCCCTTGCGGAGAACTTTTCGTCTTGAGGCTCTTCTCTTTATCCAGCCCCGCCTTCGTTATGACGACAACCCCAACCAGCATAATGACCATGCCGACAAGCAGGAGAATGAAGGAGCGGAGCACCGGAATATTTCCGAAAATAATCAGGGGAATCAGGGAGCCCAGCGACGCCGAGATTCCCATATTCACGCCATAGGTCAAGGAAACGCCGACCGTATCGACCGCCTTGCCGAACAAAATGGAGCTGATCCCCCACAGCAGTCCGCAAAAAGCCGCCAGCCCCAGCACCTCCGCGGGAGTCTCGCGGATATAGTCCATAAACTCCGGAACCTCCAGCCAGGTCCAGCCGATCGGAATCAGCAGAATGCCGACCACCGAGAACAGCACCCAGAAAGCTTCCCAGGAAAAAGGCCGGTACTTCTTCATCCCAAGTCCGAAACTGCCCTGAAAAAAGCTCGCCAACAATAACAGCAAAAATCCGTAAATCACTTTTCTCTCTCCCCATAGCCCCGATTCTTAAGCTGCCAAACTTTGTATATCCAACAAACTAACTATAATGAGGAAAAGGGAAATTTACAACTTATTTTTCCTAGCAAATTCCTGCTTATAAACCGCTTGAAACCATCTTGACATCCACAAATCATTCTTGTAATCTCTTCCAAGAGAGGCTGGTAAAACAGTTTAATGTAGTCGAATGGAGGTATTGAAATGGGGAAACTCCTTGAAAAACCTTTTCGGCGCCATGATCAAAAGTATTTCGATTGCGTTCACTCTCAGATTGTAAGTTATCTCAAATTTAAAGAATTTAAAATTGAACTGCTATTCTATAACTGCTTCGAAAATACCAATGAGATCTATGATCAAATGATTGTGCAAGGATTGTCGCGTTTCAAATATTCCTCGCCGATCATGCTTAGAGGAGATTTTGAGGCGTTCGGGTTAAGAAAAACAGCTTATGAACCCGGGTTTGACGATTTGACGGCTTCCATGGACCAATTGGCCCGGCAAGGGGAAATCGCCTTTGTGGCGATCGATCCCTATTTCCTGCCGCATCGTGACGAATACCGAAAAAGGCATGGCATGCACTGGATCATGCTGTGCGGGTATTCCGAAAAGGAAGCCGTATTTTCCATCCTCGACGAGGTGCAAACCTATTACTCTTTCTTCGAATACGCATCGTCCACGCTTCGTGAAGCCTATCATTCGGGAATCCGGAAATCCGTTACATTTAAACGAATCCCGCCCAACTATGAGCTGCTTAATCAAAGGTATGTGAATTGGTACAAAGCGTTGCCAACAGATCATTCGAAATTTTTCGGATGTGTCGTCCCCTTGCTGGAACAACAAATATCAGGTTCGGATACCGACGGCTCCTCTTATGCGGACAAGCTGTTTAATGCCTTGTCTTTTTTTTCCGGTTCGATGGAGGTCACCGGGCAATTCTTCGTAACCGTCGATGCCGAACGGGAACTGATCACACTGGTGACCGAGATTGCCAAGATTGCGGAGAACCTTGCCTCGGTGATCAAGAAATTCGATTTGACCGGCAAAATCAACCTCAATTATATCCGCGACAGGCTGTCGATATTGGAACAATTGCATGCGGAGGCCCTGAGTAAGCTGAAATCGGAGGATTTCGCCCGCTTCTTGCTTGCTCTTGATATCGGGCCGATTGCGAATGCCAACCCGGGTCTTTCATCCGGAGAACAAACGGTTAGACCTGCAATTGCTCAAAAGAATCATGGTACAGGTAAGGCTTATCGTATTGACCTGGAACCCTTCTATAATAATCAGGCTTTCGGGGCCAAAGGCTCCGCTGCGGACTTAACCGGCGGAGGAGAATTCATGCGGTTGGAGGAGCATGTCTTTTTATCAAGCGATATAAGTGCGAATTTTCAAATGGCTGCCCGTTTCGGCTTTGGCTATGACAATATTTCTTGTGACGGACAAGCTGTTCCGCTTCCCGAATTACACGGAAATACAATCCGATTGTTATGCTGTGGAGAATGGGGAGACCCGGAGGGAGAATTGGAGCTTATCTTCGCGGACGGAACAACCGATTTCCTTAATATTAAGGTAACCGATTGGGCATGGTCTCCCCGGTACGGCGAAGAGGTTGCCATTCAGGCGCCGATCGAGAGAAAGGAAAAAATTCCATTTGCACCGGAGGAAGGTCACGTATTTGCCAATGATATTCCGATCAGCGAAGACAAGCCTCTTTCGGTGCTCAAGCTTCCTTACTGCCCCAATTTGCATATTTTCTCGATTACGGTTATGGCGGGAAGGTAGCGCACAACTTTACCGCAACAAACCGAGCCGGAACCCCAATCGGCTCCGGCCCTCTCGGAATTCCCTTCAGCGGCCTTCCAACATTCTCTTTAAGTATTTGCCGGTCAGCGAAGCAGGGCAATCGACAATATCCTTCGGAAGCCCTTGGAACAGAACGGTTCCTCCATCCTCCCCCGCGCCGGGTCCCAGATCGACGATCCAATCGGCTTGGCAGACGACGTCCAGATTGTGCTCGATCACAATCAAAGTGCTGCCCTGTTCCACCAAGAGGTTCATTATGCGGATCAACCGCTCGACATCGGACATATGGAGTCCCGTAGTAGGCTCGTCCAGTACATATATATTCCCGCTGTTTTCAAGCTCCGCGGCCAATTTAACCCGCTGCAGCTCCCCGCCCGATAAGGTGCTAAGCGGCTGCCCTAACGATAAATAACCGATCCCTGTCTCTTTTAATTTTGCAAGTACTGAGGCGATTTCTTTTTCATGGAAAAAGTCTGCCGCTTCATCGACGCTCATCCCCAAAATATCGCTTATATTTTTACCGCGAAACGTCATCGCCAACACCTCGTCCGTGAACCTGCGGCCACCGCAAGCTTCGCAAACGGAAGCAACGGTGTCCATGAAGGCGAAATCGGTATAAACCGTCCCTAATCCTTTGCAATGCGGGCAAGCTCCCTGCGAATTAAAGCTGAACAACCCGGCATTCACGCGGTTTTCTTGGGCAAACAGGCTCCTGATCGCATCAAAAATCCCGGTGTAGGTGGCCATATTCGAGCGGTTGGAAGCGCCGATCGTATTCTGATCAATGAAAATCGCTTCGGGATGGCGTCCGGCAAACTCCAGATTGATCAATGTACTTTTTCCCGATCCCGCCACTCCTGTAACTACGGTCATAGCTCCTGCAGGAATACGAACGCTTATATCTTGTAGATTGTTCGCCGTTGCGTGCTCGATGGCAAGCCATCCGGCCGGATTTCTGACTTCATGCTTAAGTGCGGGTTTACGCTTGAGAGCCTTGGCCGTCAAGGTGTCCGTCGTCAATAAACGGGCCAAATCTCCCTCAAATACAATGGAGCCGCCTCTCGTTCCCGCTCTCGGGCCCATTTCGACAATATGATCGGCAATCCGCATGATATCGGGGTCATGCTCTACGATCAGAACGGTGTTGCCTTTATCCCGCAATTCTTGCATCAAACGGTTGATCCTGCTGACGTCATGCGGATGTAGGCCGATGCTCGGTTCATCGAAAATATAGGCAAGCTCCGTCAGGCTGTTCCCGAGCTGGCGCACCATTTTGATCCGCTGCGACTCGCCGCCGGACAGGCTGGATGTTTCGCGGTTCAGATGCAAGTATCCGAGCCCGATGGAAATAAGGTGGGTCAGCCGTTTCGCAATCGCTTCCGCAACGGCCTGCGCTTCCGGCTCGCGAACGGTTTGTATAAACCGGATCAAGTCGCTGATTTGCATATTGCAGCAGTCCGCGATGCTTTTTCCGTTTATTTTGCATGCCAGCACCGCTTGATTTAATCTGCCGCCGCCGCACGCGGCACAGCTCGCTTCCGCCACCACGCGATCGATCGCTTCCTTATACCGCGATGCGTCTCTCGAATCCGTCTTATCCAAAAAGGTTCGCTTGATTCGCGGAACGACGCCTTCATAGAAAGAAGTCGGCGGCCAGTCCTTCGTCGGATGCAGCGGCTTGAATCCCGTTTTGTACAGCAGCGTATCCATTTCATCTTTCGTGTAGTCCTTCAGCTTCTTGTCGTTGTCAAACAGCCCCGTACAAACATATCTTTTCCACCGGACCTCGCCGGGCTTGAATGTCGGGAACAGGATCGCCCCCTCATTGAGCGATTTCTCCCTGTCGATCAGCCGGTCGACAAGGATCGTTTTCGCCTTCCCCAAACCTTCGCATTCCGGGCACATCCCTTGCAGGTTATTAAAGGAGAAGACGCTCGAATCGCCGGCAAACGGCTTCCCGAACCGGGAAAACAGCAGGCGCAGCAAAGCATGGACATCCGTCGCCGTGCCGACGGTTGACCTCGCGTTACCTCCGATTCTCTTCTGATTAATGACAATGGTCACTGGCAAATTTTCAATAGCCTCCACCTCGGGCTGGCCGTAATGCGGAAGCCGGTTGCGGATGAAACTGGAGTAGGTTTCGTTCAATTGCCGTTGCGATTCCGCCGCGATCGTATCGAATACAAGCGCGGATTTCCCCGATCCGGATACGCCTGCAAATACAGTAATTTGTTTTTTCGGGATAGCCAGATGAATTCCCTTTAGATTTTTTTCTCTCGCTCCGATTACCCGAATGAAATCCCGGTTGTCCATCATTTACTCCTTTCTTTTGCCAATCTTCAGCGAGAATTATATACTATAAACATGACAATAACTGACATGGTTTCAACGAGGTGAGAATGATGTTAAAAGCCAAGATATTGTTCGATCTGATGATGTATGTGAATGCCAAGCGCCGGTTTACGGCACAGGAAGTGGCCGACGAATTCGCTATTTCCGTGCGGACCGCGCACAGGTATTTGATGGATTTAAGCGAAATGGGGGTTCCGCTGTACACCGAACCGGGCAGAGGCGGCGGTTATCGAATACTGAACAACCGACTTTTGCCGCCGATCATAATGGACGAGAACGAGGCGTTCGCCATTTTCTTTGCCTTCCAGTCCTTGAAGTACTATCCGACGCTGCCTTTTGCCATCGACATGAAATCCGTTTCGAGAAAGATATGCGCGAGCCTGCCCGATGATACGAAAAACAAAGTTGCCCGTCTCGATTCCGTTTTATCGTTCTGGACGCCGACAAGAAGCGTCTCTTCTCCATTTCTCAAAGAAATTATCGAGGCCGCTGCGGAAAATCGAATGTTAAAAATGGAATACGCTTCAAAAACGGACGATACGCCGAAAGAAATAGCTCCCCTCGGTTTGTATGCCTACAACGGCTTCTGGTACATGCCGGCATTCGATCCGGCCGTTGACGAAATCCGTCTGTTCCGTGCGGATCGGATATTGTCATTGGAGCTTACGGGCAAAAAGCTCGACCCGCCGTCCAATTTATCCGACTGGTTGGATTACCAAAACGCGCAATCCCCGGAATTTCCTGTCCGTCTATATGCGGAACTGACCAGGGAAGGGATCAGACAATGCCGCAGCCAGCCTTGGTTAGAGCCTTATATCGTAACGGTCGATCCGGGTTATGGGTATATTGAGGCCAATATTGACAAGAGGGAGTTGGAGTTTGTCACCAACTACTTTTATCAGTTAGGCACCTCGGCCAAAGTGATTGAGCCAAGCGAGATGGCGGACCGGATCCGGAAGCTGGCGGAAGAGGTATTAAACCAATATTCATAAGGCGCGGCGGTACTGTCCGATCCTTATCAACAAGCAATACTTCCCCCTTTCCGTTAAGCTCCCCCCGCGCCTCTTTCGCATGAATATCCCGCCGTAACGCAAAAAAACACCGGGTTCCCGGTGTTTTTGCTCTTGGATTAATACAAGGTTTGCACAGCTTCCTTTGTGAAGGGGATCAACTCGTCCAACCGGCCGTCGCGGATCTTGCTTGCCCAAGAGGGATCAACCAGCAATGCCCGGCCTATGGCCACCAGATCGAATTCTCCGCGTTCCAGTCTCTCAATCAACCCGTCGATCTTGGTGACACCCGAGCCCTTCCCTTCGGAAAAGAAACTCGTAAATTCGCTGTCCAGGCCGACCGACCCGACCGTAATCGTCGGTTTCCCCGTCAGCTTTTTCACCCATCCGGCCAGATTCAGCTCGGAGTCCGGGAACTCGGGCTCCCAGAAACGGCGGGTGGAGCAATGAAACACATCGACGCCCGCCTCGATCAGCGGCTTCAAGAATTGCTCCAATTCGGCCGGCGTCGACGCCAGTTTGGCCGTATAGTCTTCCGACTTCCATTGCGAGAAGCGGAGCGCAATCGGAAAGTCCGGTCCGACGGCCTTGCGGCAGGCTTCGATGACCTCAACCGCAAAGGTGGTGCGCTTCATCATGTCGCCGCCGTAGCGGTCGGTGCGCTGATTCGTTTTCTCCCAGAAAAATTGATCGATTAAATATCCGTGCGCGCCGTGAAGCTCGATGCCGTCGAAGCCGATCGGCTTGGCCTCGGCCGCTCCCCGCGCGAAGGCTTGAACGATATCGGCGATCTCCGCTTCCGTATAATCGTTGACATGGCCACGGGCTCCCATGTGCCAAATTTGCGGGAAGATTCGTCCTCCCGCTCCGTGCACCTCGTCCACGACGTTCGCCCAACCGTTTAATGCCGCCTCGCCGTAGATGTGCGGTACGTTTTGCTGATTGGACGCATCCGGATGATCAATGATCGTGCCCTCGGTCACGATCAAACCGACACCGTTCTCTGCTCTGCGGCGGTAATAAGCGGCCACATCCGGACCGGGCACGCCCTCCGGGGAAAAATTGCGGGTCATCGGCGCCATGACGATGCGATTGGACAGCTGCAAATCTTTGATTGTAAACGGCTGGAACAAGGGTTGAACGGATTGAGAGTAAGTCATAACTACCTCCAAATGATTTTATTTGTTTTTCATGGATTATCATTATTTTTGACCCAATAGTCAATAACATGACATAAAAATAACCGGGATGACGTTTCATAAGGATGAAACGCTTCCTGATTTTATCTTTTCCCATTTGTGCTCTTACAATCCTTAAGCCTCACCTCCTTTATCGCATATTATTGACTGCGTGGTCAATAACACTGCAAAAAAAATCGCCCGCCTAACCCTCGCAGACGAGCGGGAGCGTGATCAAGGCGCCATCAGCGCAAAAGACGTACGCAGCACCTCAGCGATCCTCTCTCTGGGGTCGCCCGATTTCTCCATCACCTTCGCCCCGCGAAGAACGTTGTTCAAATAATCCGCGAGTTCTTTGCCGGATCGGCTCGTCGTAATGAGCCTTTGCTCCTGGCCGTCGCAAATGATCTTCTCAAGAATTCGTTCGACCTGTTCGAACATCAGCGATATTTCGCGGCTTACCTCCCGGTCGTCGTCTCCGAATTCCAGCGCGGAATTAACCATGAGGCAGCCCCTGTGGATTGCTTCGTCGTTCTGATACAGCGTAGCTTCGCAAACGGCCTCCAGCTTCTTCAAGGGCGACACCTCCCGGGAGGCCAGTTCTTCCAGCTTCGCTATGGTCTGTTCCCGATAAAGCGCCAGCGCTTTAAGGAACAATTCCCGCTTGTCCTTGAACACGCAATACAAACTCTGCTTCTTCACTTCCGTCGCACGGGTTATATCCTCGTAGGAAGTCGCCTTGAACCCTTTGGTCCAGAACACTTCCATGGCCTGATGAAGCGTACGATCAACATCAAATTCTCTTGGTCTGCTCATAGAGGCATCATATCAGTTCTTGACCATGGAGTCAATAAATCGAATTTCCGATTCAATGGCATGCGGCGATAGCGGCTTTCCTGCTCCTTGTTGAATCACCTGAAGCCCGCATCCCGGAAATGGCGGGCAGCATCCATTTATCCGCAGGGCGGGCTTCTTGTGCTTGAATTTCGGTTAGTTCAGATTAATCTCTTTGATTTTGTCGAGCGGAACTTTCGGTTTGCGGTCCTCCGTCAGGAGTCCGTTAATTTCCTGCTGTACGTCGGTTAGCTGGGTGTAGCAGTATCCGCAAATATAATCCACGCTTTTGATCGCGCGGGTCAGCCCTTCGAAACGGTCCAGGAACTCCTCCTCCGTAACGACCTGGTGTCCGTATCCCCAACCTTTGTCCGATTGGAACGCGATTCCGCCGAACTCGCTGATGATAATTGGCTGTCCCTTGTAGCCGTACCCGTCAGCCAAGGCGTATTTCCATTGGTTGCAGGTGGTCTCTTTGTTTACTATGGCCTCCTTGTTCCCCGAATACCGGCTTAAGAACCCGTCGCCGGTTTCGACATAGTCATGCAGTGTCAAAATATCGGAAACGGTATGCTCCCAGCCGTCGTTCGTGATCACCGGCCGATAAGGATCGATCGATTTGGTCAGGTGATAGATCCCCTCGGTGAATTTCTGCTGCCTGGTGTCGCGAAGGATCGACGGAACGCCCCATGATTCATTGAACGGCACCCAGGTGATGATGCTGGGGTGGTTATATTGCTGATCGACGATTTCCAGCCATTCCTTCGTAAACGTCTCGACCGCGCGGTCATGAAACTCGAAGGTCGCCGCCATTTCCGACCATACCAGCAGCCCTTTTACATCGCACCAATAGAGGAAGCGGGCATCTTCGATTTTCATGTGCTTGCGCACGCCGTTGTAACCCATCTCCAGGATGTGATCGATGTCGGCAATAATCGCTTCCTCGTTTGGCGGCGTTAGATGGCTTTCCGTCCAGTAGCCTTGATCCAGAATCAGCCTTTGGTAAACCGGCACGTTATTCAGCAAGACTTTGCTCTTTTCGATAGACACCTTTCTCATCCCGAAATAGGAAAATACTTTATCGACGAGCTTATCATCCACGTATAAATTGAATTCCACGTCATATAAATTCGGCTGCTGCGGCGACCAAAGGCATTTCCTCCACGGCCCGTTCGCCTCATGCACCAAATCGATTTCCACCGTCAGACGAGGCCGGTCGATCGCCAGGCTCACCGACTTCACCGGCCGGCCTTTCAAGGTCACGATCGCCTCCAGCCGCACCTTTCCCGCCGCCGTTTCCAACCCGTGTACCCGATAATCAAAGGAGACCGTGGAGCGGTCGATATCCGACGTCATTTTCACCGCGTCAAGCCGCTGCTCTGCCACGAATTCGAGCCAGACGGTTTGCCATATGCCGGTAGTCTGGACATAGAAGCATTCGAAATTGTCCTTCGTCCAGCGCTGTTTGCCCCTCGGCTGCGTACAATCGTCGCTGTCTTCCGCCTTCACCGTGATTACATTGTCGGATCCGAACGCCAAATACGGGGTAATATCGAAGGAAAACGCCGCATAACCGCCTTGATGGCTGCCCGCCAACACGCCGTTCACCCATACCTTGGCGAAATAATCGACCGCCTGAAAGTGAAGGATGACCTTTTTCCCTTCGGCTTCTTTTGGAATATGAACCGATTTGCTATACCACACCTTCGAATGGAACTCCTCGATGCCGATTCCGCTCGCTTGCGTTTCGTACGTATATGGAACGGTAATCGTATGAGTTCCCGCTAGTCGTTCCTGCCATTTCTCGCGTTCCCCGGCATTTTCGTCATCGAAGCGGAAGCTCCATTCGCCGTTCAAATTCAGCCAACCGTCACGAACGAATTGAGGTCTGGGGTAATCCTTGGTATATGCCTTGGTTGTCATTCTGTACCTCCTGCTTCATGCTTGGTTCTAATTTCCAGCGCATACACGGATGTAGGGCGCAGCGGGTAACCGGCTTTCCATGCTTCTGCGGGCACCACGTTCACCTTGCAGGCGATGCGGTCCGGTTCAAACACGGAATTGATCTCCCGCTCGGAATCCCCCGTGATTTCATACAGAAGCGTACCTCCGGTTAAGTCCGATCCGCGCAGATTCAGTCCGGCCTTCACTGCTTGCAGACTGCGGTTCACGATAAATACCGTGATGACGCTCCCGTCCTCGTTCGTGCAGGCTGCGATGTCCAAATCCGGCAGCGCATCAAGTTCGACCGGAGTCGTTATGTCCGCTTGAACGGAAAATGTGCCGCAACTAACGTCAACGGGGAGCAGCCGCGAGATATCGCGGTTTGCGTACAGCTTCATCACTTCATAAGTCGGCGTACCGTAAACGGTAAGCGGATGCCCGCTCCAGCCCGGCGTTTTGCCGCAGTATTGATCGGCGTAATAATCGCCTACCCGGATACAGCCCCCGAGCCATCCGTTGACCAGATCGGAGAAGCTGCCGATATGCACCAGATCGCTGGCGCGAAGCATTTCGTTCAGGTTGGCGGCATTGGCAACCGCCGCGCCTAGCGTATGCTCATCCGGCAATCCTTTTCTGACGTTGTTCGGGTAGTACATCGTATTGTATTCGGTAATCGCCAGCTTCACATGGCTGTGCTTCGGATTGGCGAGTATCTGCGCTCTCGTCTCCTCGATGTTGTGACGCGTCCATTCCGGGAAGGTGGCGATCGCTTTATAGCGCTCCTCCGCAGGGGTACCTCGGTCCATCGCAAAGCGATTGTATCCATGATATAAATGCAGGGTCAGGTAGTCGATGCGCTCCCCCGCGATATCCAGCACCGCCCGGTTCCATTCCTGATCGGTATGTCCGCAGGCAAGGATAATGATAGAAGGGTCCGCCGCTTTCATGGCTTCGATGAAGGATACGGTTCGCCGGGCGAACTGTTCACCCGTACAGGTTCCCACCTGCCAGGCCCCCCATACCTCGTTGCCGATCTCCCAATATTTGACGCCGTACGGTTCAGGATGTCCATTCGCGGCACGCTTCGCCCCCATTGGCGTATCTGCGCTTCCGTTGCAGTACTCTATCCATTGCGCGGCTTCCTCAGGAGTCCCCGAACCGTCGTTGACGCAGATCAGCGGCTCTACCTGAAGCTCCCGGCAAAACCGGATAAATTCATCCGTGCCGAAATATTTGCTGGTCCAACCTCCCCATGCCTCATTGTACATGACCGGACGTTCAAGCTCAGGACCGATGCCGTGCTCAAAATGGTAGGCGCTGATATAATTGCCGGCCAGCCTCATCATGCCGGGATTCAAGTCCCTCGTCATTTCAACGACTTCCCGCTTCACCAATCCGACATGATCCACCGGAAGCAAGGACGCATGATCAATCCAGAGCAAGCCGGTGGATACGCTGTCTTGCCATCTCTGATGCTCCGCGGGCACATAAATCCGGAACTCCGCATCGGCGCTATCCCGGCTGACGGCCAGCACGGCGTTATATTCCCGCCAATTGTGACCGGCCAGTTCGATGCGCTCCAGACCCAGCCGTTCCTGGCTGCGCCGGTCCACCGCTTCAACGATCACATAATTAAGCTCGATGGACGCCCGTACAACCAGCTTGACCGAATACTCCAACGCTCCTTTTAACGCAATCTTCTGCGCGATGCCCGCATAAGCTTCGTCGCCGCTCAGAATGCGGATTCGCTGAGCGCGGCCCGAATGCTTCGGCGCGGCGGCCTCCAGCGCATACTTGGTATTGCGTCCGTTCGTATAGGCATACCAGCTGCCCGACACTCCCGGCGCGTTCTCCGCTTCGCTCTCAAAATCCATGTCTTTCAATGGAAAGGCCAACATGGCCTCCATATGATCCCGTATATCCTCCACGAAATGGCCGAACAGGTACGGATTGACCGTATGCTCGCTTATCCGGTTGCCATCGATTGTAATCTTCGCTTCGTTGTTCAATTTACACCCTCCATTGCCATTTATCCTTTAATCGATCCGATCATGACGCCTTTCACGAAATGACGCTGCACAAAAGGATACATGATCAGTACCGGCAGACTGGATACGATAATGACCGCATATTTAATGCTTTCGGAGAGAAGAATTTTCTCCTCCATCCCGACGTTGCCGCCGTCTACGCCCACAGACTGGCTGATCATCAAGATTTCCCGAAGCACCAATTGAAGCGGATAAAGATCTTCAGTGCGGATATAGATCAGCGCATTAAAGAAGGAATTCCAGTGGCCGACCGCATAGAACAAGACCATGACCGCCAGAATCGGCTTCGATAGCGGCAGAATAATGCTGATCAGCAGCCGCCAGTTGGAGCAGCCGTCGATATGTGCCGCTTCCTGCAGTTCCCAAGGAATGCTGGATTGGAAATATGTTCTCATCACGATCAGATTGTACGTGGAGATCGCCCCGGGAATGATGAGCGCCCACATCGTGTCGACCATGCCAAGGCTCTTGACGAGCATATAACTTGGGATGAGACCGCCGCTGAAGAACATCGTAAGCGTGATAATGAGCATCAGTCCCTTGCGACCCGGCAAATCCGGCCTGGACAACGGGTAAGCGGCCAGGAGCGTCATTACAATATTGATGAGCGTACCGACAACGGCATACAGAATCGAATTGCGGTAGCCGTTCCAAATCTTGTCATTGTCCAAAATATTCTTATAGGCTTCGAGTGTTACGCCCTTCGGAAACAGCCAGACCTCCCCGTTCAATACTCTTGCAGGGTCGCTGAACGAAGCGCTGACCACAAATACCAAAGGATAGAGCACGATGATAATAATCACCGCCGCGATAAGATATACGATAACATCGAACCAGCGTTCGTCCGATGGGCCTTTCATAACCGTTTCTTTAGCCATGATTCGTCTCCTCCATTACCAAAGGCTCGTCTCCGACGTTTTGCGCGCAAACCGGTTGACCAGCAACAGCAGCGTCAGGTTGATCAAGGAGTTGAAGAGCCCGATTGCGGCGGTGTAGCTGTATTCTCCCTTCAAAATCCCGGTCGTGTACACAAAGGTGGAAATCACGTCGCTCGCTTCCAGGTTCAAGTTGTTTTGCATGAGCAAAATTTTCTCGAAGCCGATGTTCATGAATTGCCCGATGTCCAAAATAAGCAGGATGACGATGACCGGGACGATCCCCGGCAGAGAGACGTGCCATATGCGCCGCAGACGCGAAGCGCCGTCCATCTTGGCCGCTTCGTACAGCTGCGGATTGATTCCGCTCAGCGCCGCGATGTATATGATCGATTGCCAGCCCATGTTCTGCCAAATATTAGAGCCGATAAATATCGTCTTGAACCACTCGGCCGACTCCATAAAGCGGATTTCCGATCCGCCGAAAGCCTGGATCAGCATGTTGATCGGGCCGTTCGTGGAGAGCAGCACGGTTAAAATGCCTACGATAACGACAACCGAAATAAAGTGCGGAATGTAGGTAATGTTTTGCAGCAGCTTGCTGTAGGATTTGCTCCGAATTTCGTTAATGAGCAAGGCAAGCAAAATCGGAATCGGAAATGCGATCAATAAAGAGAGCAGATTGATGGACAGCGTGTTCCAGAGCAGTCTCCAAAAATAGTACGAATCGAAAAAACGCTGAAAATGCTCGAAGCCTACCCAACTGCTGCCGAGAATTCCTTTGCCCGGATTGAAATTTTTAAACGCGATTTGCAGCCCGTAGAGGGGGCCGTAATGGAACAGCAAATACCATGCGATCGGCAGAAGCAGCATGAGATACAAATCGTATCTCTTGGCAATCTGCCTGATAAGGCGGCCGCCCCGTTCCGGTTGGAACCGGGGCGCTGCGGCAGTCTCATGGATTTCTGCGTTCTTCATGAACATCCACTCCTATCCCATAGAGGATCTGCCTTATTTAGCCATTTTGTCATAAGCGTCTTGATAGATTTGCTGAAGCTCTTCAATGTTCATCTTTTTCAAAGTAGCCTGGAACTCATCCCACTTGTCGAAGCTGAGCGCTCCCGCGATGAACTTCGTGCTTTGCTCTTCATAATACTTGTCGATATCGTTGCGGAGAATATTGACCTTTTGAGCCGTTGCTTCGTCGAACATCGGAGCCGCATAGCGGATTTTCGGCATATACGGGTCCAGCGCCTTTTGCGCATCCTGAACTTGCGGAGGATTGATGTACGAACCTACATATTCACTTATCAGATGAGGCGCACCTCCGCCGGCATATGGCGTAAGCTTCGGCTGGGTCTCGGCTGTCGAGAATTCAGGCTTATAGGTTGGAATCCCGTCAACCAGTTCATAATGCTCGCCCTCCCGCCCGAAGCGGAGCAAGGTCGATCCTTCGTCGCTGAAGAAATAGTCGATCCAGCGCATGGACACTTCCGGATATTTGTTGACAGATGTGATGGCAAATGCACCTTGGTCGCGCGGAACCGGAGCGTTTTGGCTTTGCTGGCGGTCGCCGTGCGGGCCTTCGAACGGTGCGATACCTGTATATTGATCCGAAATCGGCAGGAAATTGTTATTCGTCTGATCGAAGAACATACCCGTATTTCCCGATCCTTGCTTTGCCAAATATTGCGCTTCCGTATGGGAGAATACTTCGTGATCCAGCAGATTTTCCGCATACAGCTTATTCAGGTACATGAGCAGTTCTTTGTTGCGCTCGCTTCCCATCCAGATTTCGACCTTGTCGTCAACAATGTTAACGTTGTAGCCGAACTGTAGGTCCAGGCCGAACGATCCGCTGAATGCAGTCACGATAGGCAGTCCGACAACACGGGAGGTCAAAGGAATTTCATCCTGTTGTCCGTTTCCGTTCGGATCTTGATCGCGGAAGGCAACCAGTACGTCATACAACTCGTCAAGCGTTTCGGGCACCTCAAGGTTCAACTTCTCCAGCCAGGCGGTATTGATCCATCTCTTGTCCGTCCGGGCCGAATCCAGCGTAACGATACCCGGAATCGTATAGATGTGTCCTTCCGGCGTAGTGATCGATGCGCGGATTTCCGGATACTCTTCCATCAGCTTGTTGAGGTTTGGCGCATAGTCCTTGATCAAATCTTCCAGAGGAATCAATTGTCCGCCCGCTCCGTAGCGAACCGCTTCCAATGGCGTAATATTAGAGCGGTACAAGACGTCGGGAAGCTCATTGGACGCGAACAACAGATTCTTTCTCTCATCGAAACCGTCGGTCGGCGCTTCGATAAATTCCACCTGGACATTGCTCATTTTTTCGTAATCCTGAAACACCGGCATGTCCTTGAACGGTCCGTTCACGGGAGCGATCCGGGTGAACATCTTCAGCTGCACCGGCTCCTGTACGATCGGAAATCCTTCCTTGCTGACCGTTTGATCCCCCGCCGCCTGTGGAGCCGCCTCTTTGTTGCCGCCGTTGGCCGAGCCGCAGCCTCCCAGCGTCAGAGCGGCAATGATCATCGCGCTCATCGCCGTTCTTCTCCAATGTTTTTGCATGTTGAATACGACCTCCTTCTTCATGTCACTTGATCTATGTTGTAAGCGTTTTCCTTGATGTGTGTCCATTATAATTCAGCCGTTCGGGCGGTAAATTCCACATATTTGACTATTTACTACACTTATTTTACGGATTCACTCCGCTCCCGCGAGCCCGACATATAAGCATGCGGGGTCATGCCGGTCAGTTCCTTGAACACTTTGAAAAAATAGTTGTAGGTCGTGAACCCTACCTGGCTGCTGATCTGTTTGACCGTATACCGGCCGCTTTCCAGCAGCTTGCGGCTGGCGTCGATGCGCACGCGGTTCACATACTCGGAGAAAGTCATCCGGGTCTCTTCTTTGAAAATCCGGCTCAGGTACGAAGGATTCAACCCGATCGCGCCGGCGGCCAATTCCAGGGTGACATAGCTATGATACCGCTCCAGAATGAGCAGGATCGCCTGGGACACATGCCTCGAATAGGGCCCTGCCGCCTGACGCTCCCGAAGCCGGTCCATGAGGCCCGCAAAATAAGCTTGCAGCCATCGCTCCAATCCCGCCATGCTGCCGATATTCCCCAGCTCTTCACGCGACGGCAATCCGCCTGCCGCCGCTTCATCCGCAGGCATGGCCTTTTCCCCAATCGAGAGCAGTTCACTGACGATCATCTGCACGCTTTGCGAATGGAGCGGATGCTTCCGAATGGAGACGAATACAGCGGCGATCGACCGCTGGACCCCCTCCTTGTCGAGTCTCTCCATCGACAGAAGAAGCTGCTTCTGTTCCTCGATGCTAAGCGCAAGGCGGGGACTGCTTGATCCGCTCCCGGGCTCCTGCGGGGAGGGAGAAGAATCGATGGCCCGTTCGGCGGCGCGGTAGCTGGCTTCGAGTCCGGACAGACTTCCGCAAATATGTCCGATGGCGTAAGTGCATTTCAAATTCAGGAACATCTCCAGCGAATGGCTGACATTGCTCATAAGCCGGCCCGCTTCGCTGGCGGCAGCCTGCTCGCTCCGCTCCCCGAACGCGAACACCACGGCAAGACGGCCATTCTCCACGTACACCACCGCCCGCTCAGGCAGATCGCCCAGACTCTGCTGCATAAGCTCCACGGCTTGGCGAACCAGGCGGTTCGTCTGCACATCGCTGCGCGATTCCATTAGAAGAAGGAAGGGGACGATTTGCACCGCCGCCGCCGCATAACATACCGCATCGGAAAAAAAGCCGCTCCGACGCACATAGCTTTCCAGTTCATGAGCGGCTCCGGGTTTTCCGGCCAACAATTGGACCACCTGCTCACGGAATATTTCAGTGCTCATGCCCTTTCCCTCTTCCTCTCTACCGTAAGCCGGGCGGGAGCCGGACAGTCCGGTCTCCGCTTGCAGTTCCTGCGCCGCTTTCTTCAAAATGGAGATCAACGATTGGTCGTTCAAACGGTGCTTCAACAAATAATCGACGGCTCCGTTCCTTAGACACTCGCGCACATAATCGTAATCGTCATAGCTGCTGAGCATGATCGATTTTACCGCCGGATACTTGTCCTTGATCGTCCGCTGCAGCTCCACCCCGTTCATGCCGGGCATGCTGACATCGATAATTGCGATATGGGGACGCGATTGTTCAATCATTTGGAGGGCCATCGTCCCGTTATACGCTTCGCCGCACAATTCAAAGCCATGGCTCCTCCAATCCGACAGAGTCCCAAGATGATGGTGCACCAAAGGTTCGTCATCCACTAACAGCACTTGAAACATCAGTTTAACTCACCTCTTCCGGGAGATTTTCGGCAGCCCGCATTTGGGGGAACCTGATTTCGACCTTCGTGTACAGTCCTTCTTCGCTGAACAGTTTTATTCCGTACGGTTCCCCGTACATCCGACAGATTCGTTCATGTACATTCCTTACGCCTATTCCGCTGAAGCGCGACGGACTTTCCTTCCTGCCGGACTCCTCCAAAAGTGAATGCATTTTTTCCTGGGACATGCCCGGACCATTGTCCATAATTTCAATTAGGAGATCTTCTCTCTCCCCGTAAACCCGGATCAGAATGAATCCCCCCTTGGCGGACGGGCCTATGCCGTGCAGAATGGCATTTTCCACGATAGGCTGAAGCATCAGCTTCAATACCCGGCAGTCCAGCAGAGCGTCATCTTCGACTTGGATGTGGACCGGAATCGGCCCCATATACTTGTACTTCACGATGGATACATAGCAGTTCACATAATCAAGCTCCTCCCTGACTGTGAGGAACTCGTTGGAATTCCCGAGCACGCCGCGCATGAGCTCAATTAAGGAACCGGACACCTCCTCGATATTCGGAACACCGTTCAGCTTGGCCAGATACTTGATCGTATTGAGGGAATTGTACAGAAAATGAGGGCGGATCTGCGCTTGCAGGGCGGTGAGCTCGGCCTCGTGCTTCGCCTGTTCGCTGATCCGGATGTCCTCCATCAGCCGTTTCAGTTCGTCGACCATACTGATGAACACGCGATAGAGTTCGCCAATTTCGTCTTTCGTGTTGATTTCTGTTTTCGGAAAAGATAAATTTCCGTCCTTGACCCGCATCATCATGGTTTTCAACCGGCGGATATGAAGGGTGGTTCGGGAGGACATCTGCAGCGACCCGATCAGCACCGCGATAAAGACGATAACCGATACTTCTACGATCAGATTGCGGATTTTGACGGACTCGCTCAGAAGCGAATCGAGAGGAATCAGCGCCCGGGTAATCCAGCCCGTATGTTCGGAGCGGCGGCTGACGACGATATAGGATTTGCCGTCTATCTTTTGTTCCTTTGCCTCCTGGATGGTCCCCGTGGCTTGCGGATTGGCATAGATCGTTTTTTCCATTTGCGGCGAGATCGAGGCCGGGGCGGAATCGGATCGGTACACGAGCTCCATTCGTTCATCCAGCACATAAAGGACACTGTCGGCAGTCGGTTTTACGCCGTACGTATTGCGGATGAAGTCATAGTTCAAATCCACCATCACCACGCCGATCGTTTCCCGGTTATATCGAATGACGCGTCCGACGGAAATGGCGTCCGAGGTGCCCGACTGCTTTAAATAGGCGTGACGTTCCCCGTTGTTCAGCATGAATTCCATCGTCTCCGTCTTCAGGAAGTTTCGGTCGATCCACGGGTTACCCGTGAAGAATACCTTTCCGTTTAACCCGATGACGGCGATACGTGATATATAAGGCTTGTAATCGATCAGGCTCGACAAAAACTCATTGATCCGCTTCTGCTCCAGAAACCATTCGTAGCTGATTTCCTCGCTGGGGCTCAGCACCGTATCGATCACCGTATTCTTGTTGGTGACCGCGATGGTGTTCAGACGATCGATCTCTTCCAGCATGAGATTGAGCGACTCGTCGGCTTGGCGGATACTGTCCGCAACCGAAGTAATTGCGTTATGCTTGATCGTCTCGCGCATGTTGATATAGATAATGGCGGTAATAGTCACAATGGAAAGAAGGCTGAGCAGCCCGAATGCCATAAATATTTTCCCCTGAATCCCCAGCTTCGGTGAAATTTTGTTGCGAAGCGATGAAAGTGTCATGTCGGCCTCTCCTTTATAAGGGAAAATCACTTAAAGTAAGCGCTCTCAAAAATCGGGTCGGCCCGTTTATCCGCCGCCTGCCGAGCGAACGTTCAGCGGAGGAGCCTTGTAATAGGACTTGAACGCCCGGGTAAACGTATACAGATTCGGATAACCCAGGGACAGCGCGATCTCGGTCACGGTAGCGTTGGTTTCGACGAGCAGGCGCTTCGCCTTCTCCATACGGATTTTTTGCATATATTTCTGGGGGGACACCCCAACCTGACTTCGAAATACATTGGAAAAATACGAACGGTGTACGCCGGCAAACTCGGCTGCCTGCTGTACGGAAATACCCTCCGTGGCATGAAGGTCCATGAAATCCATACACTCCCGAATCCATCCGGATGGCTCCGCCCGATGGACGGGAGACGGATTCAAGGCCAGGCAGGCAAGCAATTTGCAGACAAGTCCCTGAAGTTCCAGAGATACGACCGGGTTCCAATGTTCATATCCCGCCATGGTTCCGAGCATACAGTCAACAGTCTCCCTGAGCCTTGAGGTGATCCTCTTGGTGCCAAACGGCGTTTCCGGCGTAACACCCGACAGCTCCAGTAAAGGCTTGACCCTGCTTCCGTCCAGTGCCAGCCAGCTCATCTGCAGAGGCGTTTCCGAAGGGATCATGTAATAATGATAAGTCCGGCCCGGAAACAGACAGAAAAGATCGTCTTTTTGCAAAACCATACGCTGATTCCCGAATTCGAAGCAAACCTTCCCCCCAAGCACGAAATGAAGGCTGTAGCACTCAATCCTTTTCGGCCCTACCTTGTAATTCGGCTTGGCCAGGCTGCGGCCCGCCCGGACCGGCCACAACCGCGCCGCCTTATCCAATTCGCCGGGCGTATAATAAATGAACTCGGCAAACTCATGCTCGTATTCCTGCAAATTCCGCACCTCTTCAGACATTCTTCACCTCTCCTCGAATATAACAAAATGACAAATCCTACATAACACTAAGCTATTTATAAAATCTTTATATTTACATATTATCATACTAGGAGGCGATAAATATTGTCCAGTAGACCTAACATTTTACTAATTACAAGCGACCAACAGCATTGGAATACGATCGGCGCGTTCCAACCCGAAATCTCCACGCCGAATTTGGACCGGCTGGCCCGGCAAGGAACGACGTTCGGGCGGGCCTATTGCCCTAATCCGACCTGTACTCCAAGCCGCTCCTCCATCATCACGGGGATGTATCCGAGCCAGCACGGTTCCTGGACGCTGGGGACGAAGCTCTTGGAGGACCGCCACACGGTCGGGGAAGACTTTAGCCAAGCGGGTTATCGGACCTCGCTGATCGGCAAGGCCCATTTCCAGCCGTTAAAATCCACTGAGGAATATGAATCGAAGGAAGCATACCCGATTTTACAGGACTTAGACTATTGGAGCCGGTTCCGCGAACCCTTTTACGGATTTGACCATGTGGAATTGGCCCGCAATCATACGAACGAAGCCCATGTCGGCCAGCATTACGCTTTATGGCTGGAAGAGCAAGGCTGTGACAATTGGAGGGATTACTTCCTTCCTCCGACCGGAACGATGGATCACTCCATCACATACAAATGGCCCATTCCGGAGAAATATCATTACAATGCCTGGATCGCCGAGCGAAGCAATGCCCGTCTGGAGGAGCACAAGAAATCCGGGGAACCGTTCTTCTTATGGGCCAGCTTCTTCGATCCGCATCCCGAATATTTGGTACCGGAGCCATGGGACACGATGTACGACCCGGATCAGCTGAGTATCCCTTCGCTGGTTCCCGGAGAGCATGACCGGAATCCGCCGCACTTCGGCATGACGCAGGAAGAGAACCCGGACTTCTCGCACCTTATGGAGACGGGCTTCGGCATCCACGGCTACCGTTCCCATCATTATTACGAATACGGAGAAAAAGCGCGACTTACGGATTACGACAAGAAGAAGCTGGTAGCCGTCTATTACGGAATGATCAGCATGATGGACAAATATATCGGCAAAATTCTCGACAAGCTGGATGAGCTGGGTTTAGCCGACAATACGCTCGTCGTCTTCACGACGGATCACGGCCATTTCTTCGGACAGCACGGTCTTCAGGCCAAGGGCGGATTCCATTATGAGGACCTGATCAAGCTTCCGTTCATCGTCAGATATCCCGGACACGTTCCCGCCGGCCGACGTTCGGACGCGATCCAATCGCTCGTTGATCTGGCACCGACCTTTTTGTCTTTTTGCAATCTCCCGGTTCCTCCGGCGATGACCGGCGTCGATCAGAAGGACGTATGGCTGGGCCGCAAGGAACAGGCACGGGACCATGCCATTTGCGAATTCCGGCACGAACCGACGACTATTCACCAAAAGACCTATGTCGACGCGCGCTACAAGATTACGGTCTACTATAATCAGCGCTACGGCGAGATTTTCGATCTTCAGGAAGACCCGAACGAGCTCCACAACCTGTGGGACGAACCGGATTACGGGCAGCTAAAGACCGAGCTCTTGCTAAAATACGTATGGGCCGAGCTCGGCAAAGAGCCGCTGCCTATGCCGAGAATCCATCACGCCTGATTGCGGCTTTGACGAAAATGAAAAAGCGTGAACGAAGGAACGATCCTTTCGTTCACGCTTTTTTTCAGAAAATCACGATCCCCGCCACAGCCGACAACAGTATCACGCCGAAGGGATGCACTTTGTATTTGGTGACCAGGAGGTAGCATCCGGCGCAAATCAACAGCGTCCCCGCCATCGACCAGCTCAGCCAGGATTCGGTCCGTCCGCTAAACCCGAAATGGATGGCGGCATATATGATAAGCCCGGTCACGATCGGACGCAATCCGTAAAAAGAAGATCTGATCCAATCATTGCTTTGCAGCTTAAGAAAGAAAGCCGCGATAAAAATGACGATAATCAGTGACGGCAAAATGATGCCGATCGTTGCCGCTATGGCCCCCAGAATGCCCGCCTCCGAGTAGCCGATCAAGGTGGCGGTATTGGTCGCAATCGAGCCCGGCGCCATTCCGGCCAAAGCGACGATTTCCTGAAAATCCGCGGCGCTCACCCATCTCTTTTCGGAAACCTCGCGCTGAATCAGCGTAATGACGGCATAGCCGCCGCCGAAAGAAATAAGCCCTACTTTGATAAAGACCAAAAACAACTGCCACAGCATTCGATGATCACCCTTCAGATGTAATATTCGGGAAATTGCAGCTCCTGTTTCTCCTCCGTACGTACCTTTTCCGTGACTACATCCATCCCACGCTTTCGCTTGTATAACACCACCAATATTCCGGCAACCGGTCCGCCCAGAATCAGATAAAACGAATGGATACCCGTGAATAACAGCAGGATCAGCGACACAGCCGCCAGAATCAACGTAGCCGCATCCAGAATGGCCGACTTCCACATTTTGCCCGCCGCCACAATAATCAAAGCGACTACGGCGGCATGAATGCCCTTTAATGCGGCTTCTACCTTCGCATTATCTTTAAATACGACGCTAAGATAGCTTAGGAGAAAGACGATTAGGAATGTAGGCAGCGTGATTGCGGTAACGGCCGCCACGGCTCCCGGAACTCCGCCGAGACGATAGCCGATAAACGCCGCGCTGTTGACGGCCACCCCGCCCGGAGCGGAACCGGATACCGACACCATGTCCCCCATTTCCTCCTCGCTCATCCATCCTTTTTTTCGTACGATTTCCTGTTCGATGGTTGCGATCATCGCATATCCGCCTCCGAATGTGGAGGGGCCGATTTTAAAAAACACGCAAAAAATACTCCAAATCAACTCCATTTTTCGGGTTAACCCCTGCTTCATCCCGTTTCACCCTCTGCGATCTCTTTCTGCTCTTCTTAAGTAAGATATCTGTATTTTATCATAATTAATTTCATTTTGGATTAAAGTTATGAATTTTATTGTAAAATTTCCGTTATTGTCTCATAATTAGAGATTGAGCCGGGCGAATTTTAGTGATGAAAATTTCTTTTTGAAATTAAGTCAATTATTCAGATGAAAATAGCTGGAATTGGTCCAAGGGTCCCGTTATACTTTTAGTATCCCGACTAATTAACTTGGAAATGGAGAGAAGTACTGCTATGATGCCTCATTCCAATCCTTCGATAAAGAAGCAGGTTTATGATCGGATTTCCTATCTCGGGACCGCTTCAAAAGCTGATTTGTTAAATCACTTTGCCTTGACCAGCAGCAGCATGACGCGCCTGCTCGATGAAATGTCTTCCCAAGGGCTGATCGTCGTCTCCGGGCTCGGCAGCTCCACCGGCGGGAGAAAGCCGATTCTGTTCCGGACGAACCCAAAGTACCGCTATCTGTTCGGACTGGAAATCTCCCGGATTTATTCCTCGCTCGGACTGTATGACATGCATTTCAACACTTTGTCCATGACGAGGTGGGAGATGGACGGCAACATGACGCCAGAGCTTCTCGTTGATCATGTCGCAAACAGCGCCATGGAATTTCTTAACGAGCACGGTATCTCGTCCGGCGACGTTTTGGGCATGGGAATCGGCGCGGTCGGTCCGCTGGATCAGAAGAAAGGGATCATCCTGAAGCCGGAATACTTCCCGGCCGCTTCCTGGACCAACGTTCCGATTTGCGAAATGCTTGCGGAGCGGCTGGGGATTCCGGTCAAGCTCGACAACGGCGCAAACACGGCGCTGATCGGCGAGCATTGGGCGCTTAGGACCGAAAATTATCAGCATATCCTTTATGTGCATGCCGGGGTTACCATCCGTTCGGCCATGATGTCCGGCGGCCAACTCGTTCGGGGAGCCGTCGACACGGAAGGCGCGGTCGGCCAAATGATCATTCAGACGGACGGGCCAAGACTGCACGGCAAAGGGAACTACGGAGCGCTGGAAGCGTTCGTGTCGGTTCCTTCGTTGGAAGAGCGTGTCCGCACGCAGCTCAAGATCGGACGTAGCAGTCTTCTGTCCGGGACTCCCCCGGAGCGCGTTAATTTTGCCACCATGACCGAAGCTCTCGCGCAAGGCGACCTGCTTGTTACGGAACAATTTGCGGAAACGGCAGCCTACTTGGGCATCGGGCTGGCCAATCTGATCAATGCCCTTCATCCCGAGTGCGTCATTTTGGGCGGACCGCTTGTCGGGGCCCACCAGCTTGTGTTTAACGCTTCGATTGACGTTGCCAAGAAGAATACGTACCACTTTCCCGAGTATAGTCCGGTCTTTACGCAGGGACAGCTTAAAGAAGAGGCCGTGGCCGCCGGAGCGGCCATCATGCTGCTGGATGAATGGGAAGGCGACTGAATACGAACGCGAAAGCGCCATTTTCGGAATGATCGTAAAGCGGATTCGGGCAGAACAACATGAAGACGGGAGGGGATCGCCATGTCCGGCAATTGCATCACAAGCGGACATTCCGGTATCGGGGTCATGTGGAAGACGGTATCGGAAGATTGCAATTTGGCTTGCGACTACTGTTATTACAGCACCTGCGGAGGGAAGCCCGGGCCGACAATCAACCGGATCGACTCCGCCGTACTGGATAAATTCATCAAAGATTACATGCAATACAGCCAAGGCAGCGCCACCTTCGCCTGGCAGGGCGGGGAACCGCTGCTGGCCGGATACGAATTTTTTGAAGAAGTCGTTTATCGGCAGGCTCTGCATGCTCCGCCGCATACGGTCATCAGCAATTCCTTGCAGACCAACGCCACGCTGATCGACGATCGCTGGGCATCATTCTTTAAAACCTATCATTTTCTGATCGGCGTCAGTCTGGACGGCCCGCAGGAGATTCATGACTCCCGCCGGGTCAATTCCGCAGGCAAAGGCAGCTTCAACCGGGTTATGGCCGGTATCGACCATCTCCGCCGCCACCGGGTCGATTTCAATATTTTGACGGTCATTCATAAAGGCAACGTCGGCAAGGCCAAGGAACTGATGGCATTCTACCGGGAGCAAGGCTTCAACTTTGTTCAATTCATTCCCTGCATGGATTTCAGATCCCAGCAAGTCGATAGGCCGGGCGTCTATGAAATAACGCCCCATGAATACGGGAATTTCCTTTGTGAAGTGTTCGACGAATGGTATCGGGACGGCAAGCCCGACCTATCCGTCCGCTTCTTTGACAATATGCTCAGCGTATACCTGAATCGCGAAGCGGAGTCATGCGTGCATCGCGCGGCATGCCCGACAAGTCTGGTGCTGGAGCAGAACGGGGATGCCTTTCCGTGCGATTTCTATATCAATGAGGAATGGAAGGTCGGCAATGTTGGAAGCGATTCCATCGCGGATATGCTTGCCCATCCCAATTACGAACGTTTCCACCGGATGAAGCCGGCCCTGCCGGAGAAATGCCGCTCCTGCCGGTGGCAGCGCTTGTGCTATGGCGGTTGCCCCCGGAACCGGAAATGGAATCCGGAAGAAGACCGTTCCGATCCCGATTATTTCTGTCAGAGCTATATGCAGGTTTACGCCTACGCCGACGAAAGGATGCGGGAACTGGGCGACCGGCTGCGCCGCGAGCTGTATGAACGCAATGTACGGGATATTTTCAAAGGCAAACCGCCGGGACGAAATGATCCCTGCGCCTGCGGAAGCGGCAAGAAGCATAAAGCCTGCTGCGCTTCCTTTTGAATCACAAAGAGCCCGAAAACCGGGCTCTTTGTTTTCTTATTGGACCAGCTTTGCTTTTGTATCCCGGCAATTTTTAATCAGATCAGCTTATATCTCTCCAACAGCTCACCGATAATCGTGCCGGATGCTTTCTTCAGCAGCTGCTTCTCGACCAGCTTCGCCACGAACGGCAGCTTAAGATCGGTCAGCTTCTTCCCGTCCAGCATCTTGGCCATCGAATCCAGCAGCACCCGGATATCGTAGCAGGAGGCGAACACTTCCGGAACGCCGCGGTCCACGTCAAGCAGCGTGTACACGGCTTCCATCGCCGTTCTCACCGAGTATTCGGTCGTAAACACCGTGTCGCGAACGGTATCGGCAAACTGGCCGATAAAGGCGAAATTGACGCTGCCCTCCGGCACGACCTTCGGACGGTCCCCTTCCGTTCTCGGCATAAAGAACGCGGTAATGTACGGCATCATGCAAGGAATGCAATGCGCGCCGGTGGCGGCCAGTTCGAGAATTTCCGCCTCCGGAACCCCCATATGGTACAGCCATTCTTGGGTGATCTCTCTTCCCGTGCATTCCTTCATCGGCTTTTTGACAAAATCGCCCGGGGCGTCCGTGTACAGGCCGTATATCCAGACCACCAGCTGATCTTTGGGCTGCTGCTTGAAATGAGGCTGCCGGTTGATCGTATAGCTCATCAGCCAGCTGGAATCCTTCACGGTAATAATCCCGCCGGTGACCACCTTGCCGGAGAACGGATCGCGCTTGCTCATCTTTTCGATATAGCGGGGAATCCGCTGATCCAGCGTAGTGACTGTAGCCGATTCCCAGTTCGTGGCGGCGATGTTGGTGCAGAATTTCTCCGGACGGCCGAAGGAAGGATCCTGCGCGGCAATGTTCTTCCACAGTTGCCAGCAGCCGCCTTCGCCGGGCTCCGTATTCATGACGGGCGCATGATCGTCGTCGCCAAGGGAGGAATTTTCCGTACAGCTTCCGTTGGTGATAAAGACCAGATCATCCTCGATCAAGTCGATCGTCTCTTCTTTGCCGTTATGGATGCAAATCATTTGCTTGGCCGCTTTTCTGCCGTCCTTGATATCGAAAATCACGTTCGTCACCTGAGTATCATACTGGAAGTGAACCCCGTGATCCTCCAGGTACTTCACCATCGGCAGAATGAGCGATTCAAACTGGTTGTATTTGGTGAATTTCAGCGCCGAGAAGTCCGGCAGCCCTCCGATATGATGAATAAAACGCTGCAGATACAGCTTCATTTCCAGCGCGCTGTGCCATTTTTCGAACGCAAACATCGTTTGCCAATACAGCCAGAAATTCGAGGCGTAAAATTCCTCGTCGAATACGTCGTCGATCGTGACGTCATAGAGGTCCTCGTCCCGGCTCATAAACAGTTTAACGATTTGCATGGAGGCCTTTTCGGAGAGTGTAAACTTGCCGTCCGTATGGGCATCCTCCCCCCGGTTGACGGAAGCCCGCATCAGCGAATAGTTGGGGTCATGCTTGTTGAGCCGGTAAAATTCATCCAGCACCGACAAGCCTTCCGTCTCGATCGAAGGAATCGAGCGGAACAAGTCCCACAGACATTCGAAATGATTCTCCATCTCGCGTCCGCCGCGGATAATAAAGCCTTTCTGCGGATCCTTGATCCCGTCGCAGGCGCCGCCCGGCAAGCTCATTTCTTCGAGAATGTGGATATGCTCCCCCTTCATCTGTCCGTCCCGGACCAGAAAACAGGCCGCCGCCAACGAAGCCAGTCCGCTGCCTACCAGATAAGCGGATTTCCGGTCCACATCCTTCGGCTTTTCCGGGCGGGCAAAGGCCTCATAGTTCCCGTTCGAGTAATACATTTCACATACCTCCCTGTCTTTGATGACTCCAGCATAATCCTTTGGGAAGGCGGCTTTAATAGACAATATAGCCGCGATGCCGAAAACTTCGACACCGCGGCTATATTGTCTAGATTTAAGACACAAGGGCCGGTTTGTCTAAACAACCTTGAATAGGCCCGTTACTTTTTCAATCTATCCGGTATTTGTCCAGCGCCCTGGCGATATCCCCTTGTATCAGGACGCATAACCGGTCGATAATTTTGACGGGTTCCTCTTTCATTCCCTGGCGAATCCAATCCAGCATCAACCCGACGAAAGCAAATTTGTAAAAATCCGCGATGAATTTTTTGTCTTCCTCCCGAACCCGCATCCCGGCCGCTTGCTCCTCCACCACGCCGATCAGCAGATCGTACGTGACACTGTATAGATAACGCTCCAGCTGGTCGCGGCTCACCGAATGGTACACATTCGAGACGAAGCTCCGGTTCGCGAGGACGTAGTGAAACACTTCCAGAAAACCCTGCTGCCAGGTTGCATACGTCCTTTTATCATCGATCGAGACAAGCGCCTCCGTCAGGAAAATCCAGTCGATCAAATCGTAAATATCTCGAAAATGATAGTAAAAAGTCTGACGGTTCACTTCGCAATCTTCCACGATATCAATGATCGTCACCTTGTCCAGCGGCTTCTCCCTAAGAAGCTTTTTCAAGGATGCCGCCAGCGCTTTTTTCGTGATTTGAGCCATGGGACCACCTCCTGAAAAATAGGCTGCGGAATAGAGACATAAGCGATGATTTTTAGGTCGTTTCACTTAGTCTATTCATCATAACAGACAGGAAGACCAAGCCGTTACCGCTTTCGCGCAATCCCCTCAAAAGCCAAAGTAACCAATTGCCGCACGTAAGCGTCATCCAGCGGTTCGCCGGTGAGCAGCAGCCGGTAAAAAATCGGTCCGTAAATCAGATCGATACAAATTCCGATATCCATGTCGTCCCGCAGTTCGCCCCTCTTCACTCCCCGCTCCAGCAACTGCCGCCCCTCCTGCCGGCGCGGATGGAAGTAGCGGGTCCGGTAAGCCTCCGCCAGCCCCGGGTCCAATTGTCCCTCGCCGATGATTTCCGAAATTATTTTACCCTCCCGGCTGGTTAAGAAAAGGGTCAGGTTTGCGGCATGCAAGAGGATATCCTCGAACATGTCACCCGTATCCGGCAGAGGCAGCCTTGCATTCGCCGCGGACAAATAACCGTCGAGAACGACGGCCGCTTTATTCGGCCACCATTTATAGATGGTCGCTTTGCTGACGCCCGCCCGCTCGGCGATCTTTTCTACGGTGACCGCCGCGAAGCCCGTCTCGAGCAGCAGGTCGTAAGCGGCGGACAGAATGGCTTTCTGGGTTTCCACATTGCGCGGACGCCCTCTTTTCGTATTCATAAGAACTCGCTCCTTCAGTTCATTGGCGCATCATCAAGATCAACAAAAACTATACGTTCATTCTACTAAATCTCCAAGGAAATGAAAATTGACTATTTACAAAACGATACGTTCAGTATATTATTTGAATATCTAATTAGTGAACTAAACGTTTAGTATTTATTTTAAGGAGGATGTATCATTATGAAATCTGCACAACCTATCGCAAAAGGCAGCATTTCAAGCTGGATGATGTTTTTGCTGGCGGCTTCCTGCGGACTCATCGCCGCCAATCTCTATTACGCGCAGACCCTGGTCGGTCCCATCAGCGCGGCTACCGGCATTTCGCCGTCCGCGGCGGGCTTCATCGTCACGATTACCCAGATCGGCTACGTGGCCGGTCTGCTGTTTATCGTACCGCTCAGCGATATTGTGGAGAACCGGCGGCTCGCGGTAACCGGCCTAATCCTTGCGGGACTCGCCTTGCTAGGATCCGCCTTCGCCGCAAATGCGCCGCTCTTCCTCGCCTCTTCTTTGATCGTCGGTTTGGGCTCGGTGGTTGCGCAAATCCTTGTGCCGTATGCCACCTACCTGTCCTCCGAAGAGCAGCGCGGCCGCGTCGTCGGCAATGTCATGAGCGGCCTGCTGCTGGGAATTATGCTAGCCCGTCCGGCGGCAAGCCTCATCGCCAGCTTCTGGGGCTGGCGGGCCATCTTCTTCCTATCGGCCGGCGTAATCGCCCTGCTGACGCTGGTCCTTGCACGCGCGCTTCCGGAGCGCCGGCCTGAGCGCACCGTCCATTACGGCAAATTGCTCGCTTCCCTCGGCACATTGTTCAAGCAAACGCCGGCCCTGCGCCGCCGCGCTTTTTATCAAGCCTGCTTATTCGGATCCTTCAGCCTATTCTGGACCGCGGTGCCGCTAAGGCTTGCCAACGATTTCGGCATGTCCCAGCAGGGTATCGCCCTGTTCGCGCTGGCGGGTGTGGGCGGCGCCGCGGCGGCTCCCATTGCCGGACACTTGGCGGATAAAGGCCTCACCCGGCCGATGACGGGCTTGGCGCTGATCATTGGCGTATTGTCCTATCTGCTCGCCTATCTGGTTCAGGGGCATTCGCCGATTGCGCTGACCCTGCTTCTGATCTCCGCCGTTACGCTCGACATGGCCGTATCGGGCAACCTTGTCCTGGGCCAGCGAGTGATTTATTCGCTGGGCAGCGAGGCGCGCGGCCGCCTGAACGGGCTGTTCATGTCCATCTTCTTTATCGGCGGGGCGATCGGCTCAAGCCTCGGCGGCTGGTCTTACGCCCATGGGGGATGGAACCTCAGCGCTTTGATCGGAGCGCTTCTGCCGATGATCGCCTTTTTCTACTTCCTGACGGAAAGAAAGAACGCGGCAGCACGCCAAATTTCAAGCAAAGCGTGAAGCGGCAAACAAACAGCCGCCTTTCGGCAAGAAACCGGAAGGCGGCTGTTCTCCTATATTCACCCGCGATTGACCGGCCGGATCATGCCTCGACCCAAGGCAACGGATTTACGAATTCATTCCAATCCTGCTTCATTTCTTCCTCACTCAGCAGGCAACGGTCCAGCTTTTCCTCGATATCCTTCTGATTCATGCCGATTCCGATAAACACAAGCTCGGTCATCCGGTCCCCCCAAACCGGATCCCACTCCGCAGCCATCTTCGGTTCACTTGCCAGCACTTCGCGCTGCTCTTCCTCCGGAAGCGACGCGAGCCAATAGCCTGCGGGGCCAAATTGGATGGAAGGACCGGCCTGGCTTAACGAGGCCGCCATATCGCCGCGCGCCGCGATCCATACCAATCCTTTGGCCCGAACCGCCTCCGCCGGCCAATTGCTCATGAACCGGCCGAGACGCTGCGGGTGGAACGGGATTCTGCTGCGATATACAAACGACCCTATACCATACTCCTCGGTTTCCGGAATATGTCCTTCCTTAGACAGCTCGGCGATCCACCCCGAGGACAAGCTGGTCTTCTCGAAATCGAACAAACCCGTGTTCAAAATTTCCTTGGGATCCACAACGCCGTTCACGGTACGAATGATTTTTGCCGCCGGTTGCAGCCTTCTCAATACGGCCTCCAGCTTGTCCAGTTCGTTCCCTTCCACCAGATCGCACTTATTCAACAGCAATACGTCGCAGGTTTCAATTTGATCGATCAAAAGATCCACAATATCTCTGTAATCCTCTTCTCCAACCGCCTGATTGCGGTCAAGCAGGCTTTCTCCCGATGCGAAATCGCGCCAGAAACGGTTGGCATCCACGACGGTAACCATCGTATCCAACCGGGCCAAAGCCGTTAAATCAATCTCCAAATCTGGATCGGCATAAGTAAAAGTCTGCGCTACCGGAATCGGCTCGCTGATTCCCGACGATTCGATCAGAATATAATCAAACCGCCCCTCGCCGGCCAGCTTTTGTACCTCGCGCAGCAAATCGTCCCGGAGTGTGCAGCAGATGCAGCCGTTGGACATCTCCACCAGCTTCTCTTCCGTTCTCGACAAAGCGTTTCCCGATTTCACCAGATTGGCGTCCACATTGACCTCGCTCATATCATTAACAATGACCGCTACCCTCAGGCCCTCTTTGTTGTGCAAAATATGATTTAACAACGTTGTTTTCCCCGAGCCCAAATAGCCGCTCAGAACCGTTACCGGAATTTTTTTGCCTGCCTGTTCAGCCAACATGATTTGATCTCCTCCCTGCATTAACGCGTTTCGCGGTGCAGCGTATATTTTTTCAGCCGCGGGCAGTATTTGCGCAATTCCAGACGTTCGGGATGCGTCTTTTTGTTTTTGCTGGTCGTGTAATTGCGGTCTCCCGTTTCCGTACAAGCCAAGGTAATGACAACTCTCATTTAAAACAACTCCTTATTCGTAATTTTTACGATTAATAATTTAACAGATTCTTTTGCCCCATGTCAATCGCTAACCCGACTTGATCCAATTTCCCGAAAATGCAAACAAGCTCCTGATCCGCTTCAAAAGCGAGTCAAGAGCTTGTTCGTTGTACATATGATGCGGTCGAGAGGACTCGAACCTCTTGAATTCTAAATCCCCGAGGAGGGATTTGGAAGCTATCAAAGGCTTTGTAAAATCAAATTTATGGGCTATATTCCATTCAAATTATTGCGACGAAAGGTTCTGAGAAAGAGTAGAAAGAGAAGTAGAATTTGGACGTCTGACCTATATGTTCTTTTCATTTCAAGGGAAAAAAAGTTTCCCTTTCTTCAGAACTACCTCGGCTATGGAAAATCAAGACACAAGTGATACTTATTACTTCATACTCCTCATTAATTATAGCTTTAACATACCTACATCATTGTTATATTAGGTATCTTCATTGTATGAATCATATCAATCATTCTTCTAAATTTATGTTCAATGTAATTTCTAAAAAAATGAAATTCTTCCGGAAAAGAGTTCTTTTAAACATATAGTACTATTTGATAAGCAATCTAAGCCTGAGTTAAAACAGCACAATCTGTTTAGGGTGATACAGATTCCCCTTAATATTTAGAAACCTCATTTTCTTTGTTCCTTCCTGATTTTGCTTTATGTGTACCTTCGACTCGTTTACATAAAATTTCGAATAGACAGCCACATTGTAAAAACTTGAGTTTGACTGGATATAACTGAGCACTTTATCATTTTGAATGACCAACTCCACAGCAATTAAGTTTATAATCTTATCATTATCCGGTTCTACCCAAGGGAAACGGAGTTTGAGGACATGAAACTTAAATTTCTCTTGTGGAGGTGCAATTTCTTTTATAATTCCTTCAAGGCACAATGGATGGGTAACATTATTCCTTTTTATATAGGTATAACATTTCTTGAAATCATCCGATGTGTAATAAAATCGACTCCATTTAATAGTCTGCTTTCCGTACTGTAAAGAAATAATTTCTCTCAGTTCATCATGTGTTTCTGTTAGAGAGCGGAGTTTCATAATCTTCTGCATCGTAGAAAGATAGGAGTCTAATTTCCCCCGGTTGGTATATACTTTTGCCGGAGGCATTGAAACCCAAGGGGCTGACTCATCAGAGTTAGATTCGTCTTTAGCTAATTGATTTAACGTTCTAAGTGTCTCATCAATGACATTAAGTCGAAAACTATAGTGGCCTTCTTCGATAGCACGAAGAACGTTATCATCTGAGTCCTTCGCAATGGCCTCAATCTGCCCTAATGTATTATATTTGCATTCCCTCAAATGTGGCTTATCATTTGACGCAAGGCGAAAGTAAGGGGCTACCATGACCGTTTTATCGGCATATCTTTTCTTATAAGCATCCACAAAGATTACGGGAACGCGACACTTTGAGGTTTGACATAGCAAAAATCCGTTCATTTCTTTGTCAGCAATATCTATGCTAACTATTTGGTCTTTCATTTTATGATAAGCCTTTGGCATCTTTATTCCCATACAAAATAAGCCCCTTTACTACATAGTCCAGGTAAAACTAAAATAGATTAGCTTAAATTTTAGATTGCTTTCGCATTGATTCTACAGCACTTTCAATTACATCAGGAACTATTTCCTTCGACCATTTATCCCAAAACCTAACTGTTGCACTGTCGGGTTTCTGAGTAGGTTCAGCAATTTTAACTCTGCTTGGTAATAGACTAGCATCCCCCACTACTAAGGCTTCCCCAATATCTAAAATTGGCAAAAGTTCAGCATAGTTCCCTAAACTATCTGGAAGTAGCTTTTTCACAACGTTCTGATCATCTGCATTAGTTAAACGCATAGCAATAAAATTACTACTCTGACTAAGTACTGTTCGATTGACCTCTGAAGGCCTTTGCGAAATAACTACAAGACCAACACCATATTTTCTTCCTTCTTTAGCAATTCGTTCAAAACTCAACAAACTTGAAGCTTCCACTCCTTGTTGTACATTTGCAGGAATATATAGATGGGCTTCATCACAAAACAAAGCAATTGGATGTATTTTATTTTTATCTACCCATTGCTGAATAGAAAACACAACTCTAGCAATTAAAGAAACCATTAACGGTAGAATGTCAGAGGGGACTTCAGAGAAGTTTATAATCTTTACACCACCTCCTTGTGAAGCAGGTGACATCAATTCCTTACATAGTAAATTCATGTAATCATAAGAAAGTAGTGCAGGATCGCTTGAAAACATAAAGTTTAAGCGCTTGTCTTGTATTTTAGCCGAGAGCCTTTGAATAAATCTTGATAATTTACCATAGAACTCTCCTTGTTTTTCTCTATTATTTGCTCCAGGTACCATTTGAGTATCTAAATCCTCTAGATGTCTAATCAGATTATTAATCTTATATGGAACAGGAGTATCTATCGTTAGATTATCAAGTAGAAATGATTTGCCATGTTCTTTTAAAAGTTCTTCTTTTTCTAGTAAAACCGATCTGCTAAATATCATCGCCTGATTAGGAGCATTACTATCGCTGCGGTCAAGCATCAATGATAACATTTCATCATACGTTAGCAGCCAATAGGGTAAAAACATAATACCATCCTTAACGATATCTGATGGACCTGCAACCTTATAATGTTGGATTCCTTTTCCAGTTATAGGAGCATACTCACCATGAATATCGAATAGAATGGCATTTGATGATTCCAGTTTTGCAATCTGTTCGACCAAAGAAGCTACTGTATATGATTTCCCCGAACCAGTACTTCCTGCAATAACGGCATGTCGTTGGAACAACTTATTCCCGTCCAACCAAGCTCTCGCATTATCATTAAGCGTATAGGTTCCGATACTTAAAGGATTATCAGCATCAGCGGTATTCTGGGATATCACTCCCATAAAGCTCGTTAACGTACTATCATCCATGATAAAACAATCCGCATCAATCTCTGGTACTGATTCCAGCGTACGCTTAAACTGATTAGATATACTACCAATCTTATCAAAGAAAGTTCCTATTAAAGTTATTTTAACGATATCATTGGAGCATGGACGTTCATCTTGATCTTCTTCCACATCCTCATCAAATTTACGCATTATTTTTACAACCAGTCCAATTAGATGCTGACCACGTTTAGAAGCACGAATTACAACCAAATGATTTACTTGTAGTTTTGAGAGCATGTCACTTTTATTGACCTTGACAACAACGGAAGTAGTATCTACACTTTGTACTTTTCCAACAGATTGATCATCCTGAAGTTCAAAAATGGCCATTTATAACCCTCCATAAAATTAATAGAGTATATTGAAAAATTCTTCTAGTTTCCACAGGTCCCCTTTTTCTGAGTATTTCTCTTCTTTCATAAAAAAATCTGTAAGTCCTGGTGTATCACTTTCTTGAATTATTACATACTTAGACGCATTGCTAGTTATCATTCTGAATGCTGGATCCGATAACTTTTTAGTAACAATTACAATTGGTTTATCTTTACGAATGGCACTTATTATATTAGTTTGTATCTGTTCATCGTTAAATCCGTAACCTATACATAAAAAGCTTTGAGCCTTTGCAATAAAGTCATCCGCAATATGTATTACATCTCTACAAGGAGGTTGAGCTATGGAACGATATTTTTCTGAACCTGGGGGAATAATCTTTGGATGCATTTGTTCTGGTATTTTTCGTTGTAGAGGTATAGAGTATATGTTCCCATTATCATGTTCGAACCAATCTAAAGATCCATGCACCTTCAATAAATTAACATTACACTTTCCCTTAGCTAATTGAATGTCAATTTTTCGAATATAACGTCCATCACAAAGAGTGTTAATTGATATATTGAATTGATCACAAGAATATTCAATTACCCGATCATAATTTGTCGTTATAACATTTACTTGCTTTGGATGGGGTACACACATTGCATGAAGAAGCTTTCCTAAAGGCAGAGTAATTTCATTCTTTAAAACTCTGTAAAATAACTGTAAATCATAGTCAGCGATTAATTCCCACGTTTTTGTTGTTATGTCATGCATAATTTCATCAAGTAAGTTTAATCCCGTCAATGCACTCTCTAAATCTTTTCCATTAATTAAACGGTCTTTAAATGTCCTCCAGTTATCATCCAAATCATATTTTGAATCAAGTTGAGCTATTAAATAACTCGCTAATTGAGACATCCCTGGGATTCCATAAGGCATTGTACCGCCGGTACCAATTAGAATTAAGGGAACATCTTGAGTATATTTTTGGATTAACTTAAACATAGTCTCCCGGTCCATTTAAACCATCCTTTGTGTCATTATATTTACATAATTCTCCACAGAAATTGTGATTCCTCCAATATATATATTTTCAGTTAAGTAAAAGACTTGGGGCATTTGGTTGTGTAGCGATTAATAAATGAGACTATAAACTTGAAGCGATAAATAAGTTTTAAAGTTAAAAATTTTATTTTATCTCATTAGTGTTTTCTTTTCATATATCTAATTTTGAGCGCGATCCACAAGACTATACTTCTGCTTTCAATGGTTAATGAACTTCTTAATTTGCTGAATATATTAAAACCACAGCCAAGGGTGAAATTTTGTCATCGAACGTGACGGGTCTTCGAGTGGGATAATGGTGATGAGCAAATGCTAGTTGTGACAAATGAAGGTCAATGAGGGGCTTTAGCAACTAAAATGAGTTACTCAACAGATAAAGGCTAAAATTAATGATAATAGATTGAAACATGAAGTTGCTTTATCGTATAAAAAGAAAAGCACGAAAATTAAAATCATAGGACCGATGCGACGGTATTTCCCTTCGTTTTCTAATACCTGCTATTAGGATTATTTATGGAATTTAAGTCTTAAGTATGTTTCAGTCTGATAACGCCTCGATTTAGGCTATTGTTTTCACAATTCATCGCCAGAATTGATATCTGCAAATATATCTTGGAATATTCTATGAACATATTAATGTATCTGTTGGTTGAATAGAAAGTTAATTGAATAATTGTATAAATTGAATGTTCTAGAAGAATAAAAATCGGAAGTTAGGAGATTAGGAGGAAGTATCTCGCGGAGAATTTTTGAAGATCATATGATAAAGTAAAAAAGCCTCAGTTCATAGACTGAAACTTTTTAATGCGGTCGAGAGGACTCGAACCTCCACGGGGGTTAGCCCACACGGACCTGAACCGTGCGCGTCTGCCAATTCCGCCACGACCGCGTTTTCGCTGATGCATTATTTCGCAGCAACGAAATTTATAATATCATCCATAACCAAACCGGTCAACAGGTAAAATATTCCGAATCATTTGAGCTAAGCATTTCCCGATCCAAGCTCATACCGGTAGTTTGCCGCGGCTTCCATTTGTACGAAGCCTTCCTGTAAATACAGCGCCTTGGCCCGTTCGTTTTCGGCGTTCACGCAAAGAATCGTCCGGTTATAGCCCTTCTCCTTGGCAAAATGCAGCGCCGCTCTCAGCAGCATTCTTCCGAGACCTTTGCCCTGATACTCCGGGATCAGCGCGAGCGGCCCGATATTCATAATCGGTTCGCCCTCATATTCGTCATCCGCGCCGCGAACAATTCCGACCGGCCGGTCATGATGGTACAAAATCAGCATTCCGCCGTCGATATAATCGTCATCCGCCGCCATCTTGGACACCATCTCCGCCGTGATCGGCGTTTGACTTCCTTTCAGCTTGGCAAACCCGATATTCCGCACATCGGCCCAGATTTGCTCATCTCTCCCGGGTGAGAAAGGAACGAGGCTGTAGCCTTCGGGCAGAAAGTAAGGAGCGGGCGACGCCCCTTCTCTGACAAGAATGAAGGAATACCGCTCGACCTCGAAATGAAGCTCCTCCACGATTTCTATCATGTTCGTCCGGACGACAGGCACAAAAACAAAAAATTGCTCCAGGCCCGCTCCATGCTTCAATAACTCGTCCAGCAAACGCTTATAAATCCCGGCATCCGCAATTTCGGAATGGAAAATGCGGAAACGCGCCTTTTTCCCGCGCGCATGATGGGCATCTTTAATGAGCGAAGCCGCGGCAATGATTTCGCCATGCTGATTCACAGCGACATAAGTAGGATTTTCTTTCCCGATATTAAAATCCCTTAAATCCTCTTCGTACAAAAAAGAATCGTCGACTTCCGTTCTGTGCTTCCGGCAATAATCGATAAAACGCTCCAGCAGTTCCCCGTTCAAAGCCTGTATGTTCATCCGCTTCACTCCCCCTGAGAACCGATTATTCTAAAGGGATCGTCCCATTTCCCGGCTCTCGAATCCACAAGCCGATTATACGTTAACAAAGAGGAGAGGGCAAAGCTTTTCGCCTGCCCTCCGCGGCTCCGAACCTCTTGTCCTTATCCTTATTTAACGGCCTTTCTCCGGTTGGAAATATCCAGCCATACCGCAAAGACGAGAATCGAGCCCTTGACCACATATTGCCAGAACGATTCCAGACCCATTAACGACATGCCGTTATCGAGCGATGTCATCACCAGAGCGCCGATCAGCGCGCCAAGCACCGTACCGGCACCGCCCATAAGGGAAGTTCCGCCGATAACGCACGCGGCAATGGCATCCATTTCCGCCATATTCCCGGCGGTAATCGTCGCGGATGCCAGGCGGGACGTCAGCACAATCGCCGCGATCGAGGCCAGCAGGCCGCTAAGCAGGAATATCAACATCGTTTTTCGCCGGATATTGATCCCCGACAGCCGGGCCGCCTCCATATTTCCGCCTATCGCGTAAATGTGCCGGCCAAAGGTTGTTTTTGTGGACAAAAAATAGAAGATCGCCGCAAGCAAGATGACGAATATAATCGGAAAAGGAATCCCTTTATAGGAGTTCATGACGAGCACGAACAGGATTACCAGCAGCGAAAGCCCGATCATTTTCAGAATGTCGACGGATAAAGGCGAAACTTCAAAGCCGTATTTGCGCCGGGATCGGCGCTTGCTCAGCGTGCTATAGACAATGGCTCCGATCGCCAGAATCCCCAGAACGATCCCGAACATTGAGGCAAAATACGCATTCCCGAGCAGCGCCAGCACCGGATCGGACACCGGAATCGTCATCGACCCGGTCACGCCCATCAGCGCGCCGCGGAATACCATCATGCCTCCAAGCGTGACGATAAAGGCGGGAACCATTTTGTAGGCCACCAGCCAGCCTTGCAGCAGTCCCAATACGGCCCCGGCCGCCAGGGTACCGATAATGACGAGTACAGGAGGAAGCCCCAGCCAGTTGCTGAATATGGCGGCAAGCCCCCCCGTCAAGCCGAGGAGCGAGCCGACCGACAAGTCGATATGCCCGGCCACGATGACGAGCACCATGCCGATCGCCAGGATGGAGGTCACCGACATTTGCGTAAACAGATTGGACAAATTTCTTGCCGTTAAAAATGTCGGATCCAATATTCCGAACAGCACCCAGATCAGGACAAGCGCTCCGACCATGGTATAAGCGCGGACGTCCATTTTTCCGAACAGGCTGCTCCAGAACGACGTTTTGCCGGCGAGGCCGTTTTGATTAACCGATTCCTTTTGAAGCTCCATAGCTATTTCCCTCCCGTTGCGGCTTGCATAATATTTTCCTGGGTCGCTTCCCGCCAGTGGAACTCCCGGACGAATCTTCCTTCGCTCATGACAAGAATCCGGTCGCTCATGCCAAGAACCTCCGGAAGCTCCGAGGAGATCATAATGATAGCTACTCCCTGGCTGGCCAAACGGTTCATCAAATGATAAATTTCGTATTTGGCCCCGACATCGATCCCCCGTGTCGGCTCATCCATAATGAGGATTTTCGGATCGGACATCAGCCATTTGCCGATAACGACCTTCTGCTGATTCCCGCCCGACAGCGTGCCGACGAGCGTTTCCAAGGACGCCGTTTTTGTTTTCAGGTCGTGCACATATTTGTTGCCCCATTTCATTTCCTCATTATCGTTAATGACTCCCCATCGGGACACTTTTCCCATCGTCGCCATCGTTGTGTTCGTCTTGACATCCATGCCCATGACCAGCCCCTGCCGCTTGCGGTCCTCGCTGACCAAAGCGATGCCGGCTTGAATGGCATCGGCCACCTTGCGAATTCGCACGGATTTGCCTTCAACAAGCACCTCGCCCGAAGCTTTGCCCTCGTAAGCACCGAACAGGCTGCTGACCAATTCCGTGCGCCCGGCCCCCATCAGCCCCGCGATTCCGAGAATTTCACCTTGCCGCAGCGAAAAGCTGACATCCTTGATCACCTTCTGATTGCGTTTCTCCGGATGCCAGACCAAATAGTCCCGCACTTCCAGCACGATTTGTCCGGGCGTATGCTCCATCCGGGGATAGCGCTCCGTCAGCTCCCTGCCGACCATCAGCGACACGACCTGATCGTCGTTCGTCTCCTTGCGGTTCAGCGTGGCTATCGTACGCCCGTCGCGAAGCACCGTAATTGAATCGGCCAGCGCGAACACCTCCGGCATTTTGTGGGAAATGTACACACAGGTGACTCCGTCGCTGCGTAGCTGATTTAAGATCCCCATCAGAATCGCCACTTCGCTTTCGGTTAATGCCGCCGTCGGTTCATCCAAAATTAAGATTTGCGTATGCTTCGACAACGCCTTGGCGATCTCCACCAACTGCTGCTGGCCAATCCCCAGGCTGCCGATCCGGGTATCGGGCGAAATGCGGAGCCCGACCTTGTTCAACCACTGGGAAGCCTGGTGATATAATTCATCCCACTGAATCATCCCGCGTTTCTTGGGCTCGGCACCCAGGAAAATATTTTCTCCCACCGTCATATCCTTAACGAGCGCAAGCTCCTGATGAATGATGGCAATGCCGGCCTTTTCCGCATCCGTGATGTTGTGAAACTGCTTTTTCACGCCGCCGATAAGGATATCCCCGACGTAGGTCCCGGCGGGATAAAGCCCGCTCAGCACTTTCATCAGCGTAGACTTTCCCGCTCCATTCTCTCCGCACAGGGCGTGAATTTCGCCCTTGAGCACCTTGAAATTGACGTCGTCAAGCGCCTTTACGCCGGGAAATTCCTTGCTGATATTGACCATTTCCAACACGTTCATAAGTTACACTCCTCCTTGGCCGTTCATGAGGGATGCGCGAAGCCAAGGAGATTAGCGTTACTCCCCGGCTTCGCACTCTGGCTGCTTTCGGCAGCAATCATCCATCGATTATGGGTTTGGCCATTGATCCTTAGGAATGTTCTTGTAAATGTCCTCCAACTTGTGGAACCCGTCTTCGATCAGCACATTCAGATTGTCCTTGTTTACCGGAATCGGATCGAGCAGAACGGATGGAACGTCGATTTTGCCGTTGTTGACCGTCTTATCCGCTTTGACTTCTTCCCCCTTGGCCGCCGCCATCGCCATTTCCGCCGCGGTATGGGCGATCAGCTTAATCGGCTTGTAGACCGTCATCAACTGCGTGCCTTCGGCGATCCGCTGAACGGCGGCCAAATCCGCATCCTGCCCGGACACCGGTATTTTGCCGGCCATGCCTTGGGCATTCAATGCCTGAATCGATCCCCCGGCCGTTCCGTCATTGGCGGCAACCACGCCCTGAATATCATTGCCGTTGGCGGTCAAGGCATTCTCCATGTTTTTCAGCGCTTCCTCAGGCTTCCAATCTTTGGAAAACTGGTCATATACAATTTTGATGTCGCCTTTTTCCTCCAGCGGTTTCAGCACATTCATGGCCCCTTCTTTGAACATATGTGCGTTATTGTCCGTATCCGCTCCTCCGATATAGACGATATTCCCATTCGGGGCTTGATCGACGACGGCCTGGGCTTGCAATTCCCCTACGCGGACGTTGTCGAAGGAGATGTAATAGTCCACTTCGGCATTGTTGATCATCCGGTCATAGGCGATGACCTTGATGCCCTCCTTGTGCGCTTTCTCCACGATTGGAGCGGTGGCTTCGGCATTATGCGCAACAACGACCAGTACATCGACACCCTGGGAAATCAGCTGCTCGGCCTGACTGAGCTGTGTCGCGTCGTCGCCGTTGGCCGCCAGAACCTTCACCTCGCCTCCCAATTCCTCCACTTTGGCCTTGAAAATGTCGCGGTCTTTTTGCCAGCGTTCCTCCTTTAACGTATCCAGGGACATCCCGATGACGATTTTTCCGTCGTCCGCGCCTTTAGCCGTGCCTTGAGCATTGTTCTCAGCGGCACTGTTGGAGACGATCCCGCAACCGGCCAGAGAAGAGGCCAGCAACACCGCCGCAAGACTTAATCCGATAAAATGACTGCGTTTTCCCATTTTTTCCTTCGCCCCTTTTCGTTATCACTTGAATGATTGCGCTTACAAAAAAATTGTAGCACCCGATCGCGGTAGACAGAGCGCCGATTCCCAGCACTTCTTTGCGCATCCTCTTCAATTCATTGCCGTCAAATGTAATGAAAAACAATCCGGCTGTTTTCACTGGACAAATTTGCCCGGCTTAACGCAAAAAAGTCCTCGTCAGGGACGAGGACCTTCCATTCGGAAAAACAAGAGAAAGGTATATCATATTCCGTTTTGTTGACGATACTCGGTCGGCGTCATCCCGGCTGATTTCTTGAACACCCGGCTGAAATAATTGGGGTCCTTGTAGCCGACTTCATAACAGATTTCCTTCAGGCTTAAATGCTGCGATTTTCCCATCAGCTTCTTCGCTTCTTCGATGCGCAGGCGGGTCACGTAGTCGCTGAAGTTTTCCCCCGTCCGCTGTTTAAATAGCTTGCTGAAATAATAAGGGCTGAGATTGACATATTCCGCGCATTGTTCCATCGAAAGATCCTCTTTGTACCGCTCGGCTACAAAAAGCAGCGCCCGCTGCAGCACATGTGTGCGATTTCGTTCCTTCTCCTCGCGCAACCCGTCGATCCAGGTTAAGATCTCCCGCAGCGCCCCTTCCCGAAGGGAGCGGGAATCCTCGAATCCGTTTAAGGCGGAAACCAGTTCCGCTCCGTTCCCCGCCCGGACGGTCCGGTTCAGATAGAGCAGAAGGCTGATCACTTCCCCGCGCAGATGCGGAAATAGCCGTTCTTGCCGCTCGAGCCGATCGTACCACCGATTGAAGCGCTCCGCGGCTTCCTGCTTATCATGCCGAAGCAGCGCATCAAGCAGTTTCTTCTCCTCCTCCGGCGGCAGCGTCATCCGGCCCGAGCTTTCCTCAAGGTCATTATAATGCAGAACATTGGCATACTCCTGATCCTCGGAGCAGACACGGACCGCCTCACGGTAAGAACGGCCGAGCCCTTCCCACCCCTCCCGTACGGACCCGATCCCGACCGACAGCGGTACTCCGAACCGCTCCACCGCCTGGCTTCGCAACCGCTCGCCCCACTCAAGAGCCATCATCCGCTGCGTATATGCCGGACGGCCCGGAGGGAACGGAACGAACAAGGCCAATTGGTGGCCCAGGATCGGGCTGACGATACAAGACAAGGTCGGCTTGCACCACTGCTTTACGGCCTCGTAGATTTCTTTTTTGACAAGCTGAAAGGTCTGCCACTCCTTGGAGGTTTGCCTGGAAAACGACAGCACCATCGCGTATCCCTTGCTCCAATCCAGATTCAGCATGCCGGCCAGCTGCGTTAAGTCTATCTCTTGCACACACTCCAGCATTAACATCAGGGACAGCTCATTTTCCGCCAAAGGCAGCAGCCGGGAGAGCTTCTCCTGAAGCTCAAGCCGCTCATTTCTCGCCCGTTTGGCTTCCTCGGCCTCCCGGATCAGCTTTTTCAGCAGTTCCAGCACTTCCTCCTTTCTTGCCGGCTTCAACAAATACTCCCTGACGCCCAGCGCGAGCCCCTCCTTGGCGTAGGCAAAATAATCATGCGCCGTGATGATCACGACCGGCGTTTCCGGCGTCCTGGCGGCAATTTCCCGGACCGCTTCCAGTCCCTGAATTCCCGGCATTTTGATGTCCATAAAAATAAAATCCGGCCGCTGCTCCTCCGCCATCTGGATGGCGCGCCGTCCGTTCTCCGCATGGTAAAACCGAAAAGTATCCGGCAGCATACGGCTGATCATCAATTCAAGTCCTTCCCGTTCCAACGCTTCGTCATCGGCGATCAGCAAGCTGTACATAAGGATTCTCCCCCCGGTAAAGTGGCTTATTGCAATAAGGCAGCTTGAACCGGACCACCGTTCCGGCCCCTTCTTTGCTGTCGATTTCGATTTTTTGCCTGCCCTCAAAAAACAAATGCAGCCTTTTGAATACGTTATGCGTGCCCAGTCCTGTCGATTGTCCGTTTCCGGCAAAACGGGGGGCTTCTTCCTGTATGGATTGCAGCAGCATTTCCACCTTGTCCGCACTCATCCCGACCCCGTTGTCGCGAATCTCGATATCCACGGTCCCGTCTTCCCCTTTCCCGATCGACAGCTTCAGAACGGCGCCTTCCTCCATCTCCTCAATCCCGTGTACGAACGCATTCTCCATGATCGGCTGAAGGGTAAGGCACGGAATCATGCCATCCAGCACTTCTTCGTTAATCTCGGTCATAAAAACAATCCGGTCGCGAAAGCGGGCTTTCTGGATGCTCATATATTCACCGGCATGCGCCACCTCTTCGCGCAGCGTAACCGCCTGATCCAGCTTTTGCAGATTGTATCTTAACAGACGGGACACGGAGACGGCGAGATCGCTCGTCTTCTCGGCGCCCTCAATATAGGCCAGCTTGGATATGGAGTTCAGCGTATTGAACAAAAAATGGGGGTTGATTTGGCTTTGCAGCGTTTTTAGCTCCAGCTCCTTGACCAGCCTGTCCCTTTCCAGACTTTGGATGTTTTCCGCCATAAGACGCTGAATGTTGTCGAGCATGCCGTTGAATGCCCGGCACAAAATGCTGATCTCGTCGTTACGGTCGCTTTCGGGCGCCTTCTTGTCCATACGTCCTTTGGAGATTTGCTTGGCGGTGGCGACGAGCCGGCGGATCGGCCCGGTAATGCTTTCGGACAGCCACATCGCCAGCAAAATGCTGAAAGCCGCGGCCGTAATAACGAGCAGAATGCCTAGCTTGTTCAGTTTTCCGCTCGCGTACATCATCTCTTCATAAATCGGTTTATAATTTTCCAACTCCAGGTCAACGAGCTCCTGAGCTTCCTCGCGGATAAAACGCTGGGTTTGTTCCGCATCGATATATTGTCCGGCCATCGTATTGGAGTCCTGAAATTCAATCTGCTCGATCATACCCTCGGATTGCTCCAGAAACGTATCGATAATATTCCGGTAATTGACCAGGGGGAGATCGCTTTCGCCGATCATTTCCATTTCGTCGAGGTCGCTCCGCAGCCGTTTCACCGCATTCAAATGCCGGGTCACCTCCGGCAAGCTCTCTTCGTCCATCTGCATAATGAAACGGTTCATCGACCGCATGTTCTCGCCAACCTCGTAAGACACTTCTTTATATAGCAAAATACGCTTTATCATCAAATGATAGCTTTGTTGCACGGTTTGCCCGCTCTCGAACAAAAAAAACGATACGGAGCTCATCACCAGCACCAGCAGCGGCAGGAACAGAATCAGCTTTTGACGGATACTCACAGGCTTTCTCCCTCCTGCACGTTGCTCTCGTTCAACACCTTTACCTCCGTATGGTAGGTCGAACGGAGAGGCTTACCCTGGAAATGTTCGTACAGCAGCCGAACGGCCATTTCGCCCATCAGGAAAGGCTGCTGTGAGACGGTAGCCTGGATTTCCCCATTCGTAATTGCCTCCAGCGTCTCCTTCTGATTATCGAATCCGATGATCAGAAGATCGTCGCGTCGCAAGCTTTTTGCCGCCTGCATGACGCCGAGAGCATCGGTAGCGCTCGTACCGACCATGATCGTAATTTCCGGGTGCCGGCGCAGCATATCGGCCGCTTGCTGGATCGCTTCCATTTGAGAGATGTTGGAGCTGCGCACGTCCACGATCTCTAGACCCGGGTACTGGGCGACAATCCGTTTCAACCCTTCAAGCCGCTGGTTTTGACTTTCGGCCATCTCACTGCCGATGATGACGCCGATCTTTCCTGAGCCGCCCGCCGTCTTGACGACCAGCCGGCCCATCATTTCGCCGGCGGCGACATTATCCGTACCGACATACGCAAGCCGCCGGCTGTCCGGGGCGTCCGTATCGATCGTCAGAACAGGAATGCCCCGTTTGACCGCTTTGTCAATCACCGGCTTGAAACTCTCTTCATTCAGGCCCTGCACTATAATAGCGTCGACGCGGGCGGCGATCGCTTTTTCCAAGAGGTCCAATTGCTCTGTCATGTTGTTCCGCACCGCCCCGGCGAATTCGATATCAAGGCCGTATTGTTCAGCCGCTTGGGCAGCCCCCTTCTCAATCATCTCCCAATAGGGGTGGAAGCGCTCCTGCTCGATCAGCACAACATGATAACGGTGCTCCCTTGCTTCGGCATGCCCTTGCAGCTCCTTGACGATGACCCCGATATTGCCCGAATAACGGGCAAAGCCGATAAACAAATACGCCAAAATAAATATACAGACCAAGAGAACGGAAAACCATGCTTTGTCTTTGATCATACGGTTCACCTCTCAAATATCCTAACTCCGTTTGTATGCGCTTGCAATATGCAACAAGGACAAACAACGCAATCCGCATCGTTTAGAAAATAAAAAAAGTTCGCAACCTGCTCCGAGAGCAAATTGCGAACTTTTCACCGGTCAGAAACGATGCGGTCGAGAGGACTCGAACCTCCACGGGGGGTTAGCCCACACGGACCTGAACCGTGCGCGTCTGCCAATTCCGCCACGACCGCTTAATGTCTTCCTACGGAACAATTTCCGCAGCGACAAGATATACAATACCACGCCGATTTGCCCAAAGTCAACAATTTCCTTCAACAAAATTTTAATCACCCGCTTTTAATTCGCCGTTGTTTTGTATAGAATAGGAACATAAGTTCTCATTTCAAATGGAAAGTTGGTGTTTTCAATGGCGGTGCCCGGCATTTCGGAAGACGAGTTGGCATTGATCCGGAGCGTCATTCTTCTCCGTATGATCCGCCGCATTTTGGAGCGGGATGCCCGGATTCTGGAGGAGAGCGGCATGCTCAAAAGCCCCGAGCTCTACACGGATATGATCCATAACGCGGAACGGCGAGCTTCGCTGGTGCAGCAGGAAATTCAGGCGGAGTTCAAGAGACGCGGAATTAAACTGCTCGGATTTCACCAAAACGAAGAAGGAATTGAGGCCGAGTATACTTATAAGGGCTTTCGCGGATATATGAAAATCTTATGGCCCGCGCTAAGGAGCGAAATTTCCTCGCGAATCCGGGCTTATTTGGGAAATGATATGGCCCCCTCCACCCCTAATTTCATGGTATAAAAAAACTCCCCCGAGCCCGGTTCTATGCCGGTTTGCTCAGGGGGTAAATTCTGTCTATCCACCTAGTTTTGCGATAGCGCAAAGGGCCGTACGCCTAATGAATCGGCGTCTCGGACAGCGCCTCCTGCACGCGGATCACGCCTTGGGACAGCGCGTTTCCGGCCAGCGCGGCCGAGGCGACGGCCACCGTTTCCAATAGCTCCGCTTCGGTAGCACCCTTGGATCTCGCTTCTTCGGCATGGTAATAGGTGCACACTTCGTTATTGGTTGACAAAGCGATGCCAAGCGCGATGAGCTGCTTCGTCTTCGCGTCCAGCACGCCGCTTTCGAAGCTCGCTCCGGTAAAAGCGTGATAAGCTTCGGTCGCTCCGGGAACCGCCTCGCCGTAAGCGCTGATTTGGTCCTTGTAAGCTTTGATTTTGTCGTTGACGAGTGACATAAGGCATGAGCTTCCTTTCTGCAAGGGATTGGCTTCTTACCTTACTACGTTGTCCCGCTATGCGAAAAATATGCCTATTCCTCCGGCGAAACCCGCGGCTCGCGCGAAGGGGCGTAGCTGTAACTGCGGTCCAGCTTGACCACATTTCTGTTGGGCTTGCGGATTAGCACATGGGTATCGTCCCAGGCGACGACAATCCCCCGGATATCGTTCTCGGGAATGGCGTCTCTTACGACCCGGACCTTTTCGCCGGACAACCGGAATTGATTCAATTCCTCATCGGAAATCATCGTTATCACCGCCTCTTGCAATCAATTTTTAACTGCCTGCTTCTATAATATTAGTTCAAAAAAAGACCCCGCAGCAAACTGACGGAGTCTTTTCATATCATGGACGGGCATTGCAACCCTTCATGATGAATTCAATGAATTGCCGATATGACTGCGGACATTCCTTTAACGCTGCGCATGCTCCTTGCTGTCGTTCTTCTCGAACCAGAAATCAAGCACCTTCGCGGACATAACCCGCTGCTGCAAATAACCGACCTGTTGAGGGCTGAACTCCTCTTTCCAGGCGATACCAAGCTCCTCGCAAAGCCCGGCGATCGTCAGCAGTTGCGACCACGCCACATAGCGCTTATACCAGAAGAACTGGGGATGCTCGAGCATATAGGGATAAAGGTCGTCAAATTCCGTATGCTTGCAGTCCAGGGCACGCTCAAAGGTTATCTTGGCTTCGGACAATTTAGCAATAAAAAACTCTGCCTTTACTACAGATTCTTCCCCCATTTTGTAAGCCTCCTCTCCCTAGTAATCCTCATTATAACGAAAAAAAGAAGGCCTGCAAAGAACTGTTGCAAAATTGGAACGAATTAAATATTTGCCCAGTTTAGTCCGCAAAAGTAATCCGCCCGTCCGCAAGCGAAGCGATCCGTACCAGCGATTCCAGCCGGACGCCTTGTTCACGCAGCGAACTTGCTCCGGGCTGGAAGCATTTCTCCACGACGATCCCGGCCCCGACCAATTCCGCCCCGGAACGTTCGATGATCTTAACCAGCCCTCTGGCCGCATCCCCGTTGGCGATAATGTCGTCGATAAATAAAACGCGGTCGTCCGGCGAAAGAAATTCCCGGGAAATCAAAATATCCGTCACAATTCCCTTGGTAAAGGAAGGCACCCGTTCGCACAGCATATCCGGCTCGGCGAGCAGCGTCTTCTTCCGGCGGGCAAACACCAGCGGAACACCCAGCTCATAAGCGGTTGCGAAGGCGACGGCGATACCGGAGGATTCGACCGTGACGACCCGGGTTACTTCCGAATCCCGAAACCGCTCGGCAAATTGTCGCCCCATTTCCATCGTCAATTGCGGATCGATCTGATGATTCAGCAGCGCGTCGAGCTTAAGCACCTGGTCCGAAACCACTACGCCGTGCTCCGTAATTTGCCGTTTCAATTTGTCCATTCCATTTCCTCCATCGTTCATCTCATTTAGGGTTTCAAGTCATGTCCCGTCCCCGGACAACATACCTTGTACTATATATAGCACATCGGCCGGGGGGAAAACCATGAAAAATGCCGTCAAAGTTTTGCAGATTGCTTTTACGTATATCGGTACCGTCGTCGGCGCCGGCTTCGCGACAGGCCAGGAGATCCTGCAGTTTTTTACCCGTTACGGCAAATGGGGGGCGCTGACGATCCTCCTGTCCGCCTTTTTGTTTATTTGGCTCGGGACCAAGATGATGCTGCTCGCCCGGAGTATCAAGGCCGCCTCCTATGAAGACCTCAACCGCAAGCTATTCGGGGAGACGGTCGGCAAAGGGGTAAGCTTATTTACGCTAATTGTGCTGATCGGGGTCAACAGCGTCATGCTGGCGGGGGCCGGATCGGTATTTATGGAACATCTGGGGCTCCATTACCAGGTCGGTTTATGGGTGACGCTGATATGTACCTATTTGCTGCTTGGACGAGGCATCGGCGGCGTGATGAAGCTGAATTCCGTCGTCGTCCCGCTGATGATTACGCTGTCGCTTGCGGTCATCATCAATACGGCGGGTTCGCCGGGGGCGGCGCGGTTTTTCACCCTGAGCACCGACAGCGGCCTCGCCGCCGCTTGGACCTCCCCGCTGATGTACACCGCCTTTAACCTGTCCATGGCGCAAGCCGTGCTCGTCCCGATCGGCGCACACACCGAAAGCCGCAAAGCCGTAATATGGGGCGGCATTCTCGGCGGGGCGGGCGTCGGCTTTATGCTGATGGCCGGCCATTTCGCCTTGTCGGCCTATATGCCCGGCATCGTCCAGTTCGAAATCCCGATGGGCCATATCGCCCGCCAGCTCGGAGCGACGATCCAGCTTGTTTATATCCTGCTTATTTTTATGGAAATATTCAGCACCTTTGTCGCCGACGTGTACGGCGTAACCCTGCAGCTCAAGCAGCGCCTGAAGGTTTCCCCCCGGCTGATTTCGCTCGGCATTTTGCTGATCTGTTATCTGACAAGCCAGTTCGGCTTCAGCTCGCTCTTGTCCGTGCTCTATCCCGTGTTCGGTCTGTTCAGCCTGGTCTGGGCGGTCATGCTCGCCATGTATCGGCAAACGGGCGACGGCAGAGATTAAAGCCTTCCGCCGGTTTTGGTTTTCCGCAGGCATTTCCTAACATTGCTTACCGCATAGTGATCGTCGCCGCCTCCGGAAACCGGGCCTTGACTCCCTCCATCACATGCGCGTGGCAAGTCATCATGATAATCTGATGTTTGTCCGCTACCCGCTTAAGTACGGACAGCGCGCCGGCGAGCCGGGCGGCGTCGAAATTGACGAACAGATCGTCGAGCAGAATCGGCATGCCGACCCGGCCGGCCACGGCATCCGACAAAGCCAGCCGCATCGCCAGATACAATTGCTCCGCCGTACCCCGGCTCAAGAAAGAGCTTGAGATCGGGCCGTGATCGCGGTGCTCCGCCATCAGCTCTTGGCTGCCCATCTTTACCAGAATGCGCCGGTATACGCCGCCGGTCATCTCCTCCAGATAGCCGGAGGCCGCCTTGAGAACTTCGGGCTGGCGCTCTTCCTCGTAAATTTTGCGGACCCGCGCGATAAGCTCGCGGGTGACGGCCATCACCGCATAGCGGTCCACCGTCTCCTCCAAGGCCGCCTGCCGCTCCGCGAGTTGCTGCTGGAGATCTTCCTGAAGGCCGCGGGCCTCCAGGCTCTCTTGCTCCTGCAGCAGCCGGCCGCGCGCTTCCTGCAGCCGCTGGCGCGCACGCTCCGCGTCTTCGAGCCGGACGCGGGCCGCTTCGGCCAGCCGGGCCAGCTCTTCCTCTTCGCGGCCGCGCAGCAGCTCCTCCACTTCCGGCCGGTGTTCCCCGCCGATCGCGCCAAAGAGCACCAGCTCGATCTGCCGGAGCTCGGCCTCAAGCAGACGCCGCCGTTCCGCTTCCGCCCCGTGACGCAAATAAGCTTCTCCGTCGGCGGCCCCGCTCTCCTCGAGCAAATGGCGCTCGGCATCCGTCACGGCATCAAGCCTGTCGCGCGTCCGGCCAAGCTCCTCCTCCAGCGGGATCAGCTTATCGCGAAGCCGCTCCCGCCGGGCCTTTAAGTCGAGCTGGACATCGAGCTCGGCCAAAGCCTTGCGCAGCCCGGCGGCCGCAGACTGGCGCTCGCCGGAAGATGCGGCGCCTTCGGCTTCGCCGAGCAGCCCTTCGCGGCGGCAATCCCGCTCGAAAGCGTCCGCAGCTTCCCGCGCCGCGGCCGTTTTGGCGGACAAGGCGTCCAGCCGCCCGAGCCAGTCGCAGCCCTGTTCGGCGAGGCGGAACACGTCCATCGCCGCTTCCGGCGACAAATCGCCGGGCAGGCGCCGCACGCGCAGCCAGTCCTCCCACTCGCGGGCCAGCCCGGCGAACTGTTCATCCTTGCGGGACAGTTCGCGTTCCAGGCTGTCCAGTTCCCGCAGCGCCCCGGCGGTCTTAAGCCGGCACTCCTCCGCCTGCGCCGCAAGATCTTCATGGCGCTGATCCCACAGCATCCAGCTCTCCATCAGGCGGCGCAAGGCGCGCTCTTCCTCGTCCCAGCGCTCCGGTTCGGGCGGGACGGTCCGAGCGGCGGCGCCCGCAGCGCTCCCCGCCGCTGTGAGCGGGTGCGCGACAAGCCGCGGCAGAAGCTCCTGCAGCCGCGCTTCCTCGGCCGATCCCGGCGCCGCGGAAGGCATTGCCCGCCTGCCGCGGGCGCGGCGGTTCGCGGCGTTCCGGCTTCCCTTCAATAAGCCGGAGGCCAAAAAGACGTCGAAGCCGAGCAGAACCGCCGCGGCGAGCAGCGTCCCCCAGCCGGATTTCGTCGTCAGCCACAGTGCGGCCGGAAGCAGTACGGTCAGCGCCGCCCCACCGCCGAGCAAGCGCCGGTAGAGCTGGTCGATGCGCTCGCTTGCGGCGGCTTCCGCTTGCGCGGCTCTCCGCTCGTCCTGCCGGGCGGATGCGGCCGCCCGCCAGCGGTCCAGCAGGGTGCTGATTTCGCTCCACAGCTTTCGGATCTCTTCCCTGTCACGGGGAACCAGTTGCGCAAACTCCGTCCCGGCCGTCCCCGCGCTCTCGGTCAGCCGCCGGACGGCGCCGTTTTCGGCGGCCTTCAGAGCGGAGACTTCCCGCTCCAGCTTGAACCGTTCATTATTCAGCAGGTCCATTTCCTTGTCGTAGGTATGGAAACGGCCCATGTATTGGCGGATGCTCTCGCGTTCACCCACCGTTCCGGCAAAATCGCGCAGCGTCTCTGCCGTCCAGTCTTGATGAATGCTTCTCAGGCATTGGCCCAGCTTGCCGCCGAGCTGCTTCGTTTCGGCTTCGAGCTCGACCAGCTCTTGCAGCCGGCGTTCGTAGCCCGGCAAACGCTCGGCTAGAGCGCGAAGGGCCGCTTCGCGCTCCAGCAGGTCGCGGTTCGGAGCCAACGCTTCCAGCTCCTTATGCAGCGCGTCAATCTTCCGGGCAAGCTCTCCGGCCTCAAGTCTTAAGCGCTCCTTCTCCGCCTGCAGCGCCTCCCAGCGGGACAGCCCCTGCTCGGGGAAGGGAGCCCGCTCCGGCAAAGCGGCCAGCTCGATGCGCAGCGCTTCCCGCTTCAGCCAATCGGCGCGGTTGTCGGCCGCCTTCCGCGTCAGCGAAGCCTCCCTGCCGCGCCGGGCGAGCTCCGCCTCGGCTTCCGCCAGCCCGGCATCGACCCGCTCAAGCTCCCCCAATACTTCCCGGTAACGGGGGAGCAGCGCTTTCGCGGCTCCGGCTTCGCGTTCCAGCCGTTCCACGGCCTGCACCTGCTGCGCCACCTCCTGGTTTCTTCCGCGCGGGCGGTACAGCTTGTCCATCTCCTGGACAAGCTTCTTCTCGCCGCGCAGTACCGCGGTGCCCCCGCCGATGCCGGCGTGAAACAGGAACGCGCTCATCTCCTCGGATTGCAGCGCCGACACCTCCTGCAGCTCCGTCAGCGAAACGGCGAACAGCTGCTGGAACATTTCTTTCGACATGCCGCCGAGCAGCTCGCGCTGCAGATCATCCTGGGAGAGCGTTTCGATTTGCCCGTCCGGGCCGGTTCTGGCAATCCTGAGCAGCTCTCCCTTGCCTCCGGACCCGGATCCTTCCGGCGGCTGGCCATAGCGCTCGATAAGCCACTGCGAGCCGTCTTCGCCGCGAAGGGCGATCGAACCGCCGTGCGGGCCGCCGTGGACCGGTTCATAACGCTGCGGTCCATGGACCCTTGAGGGAATGCCGAACAGCATGGCGCGGACGAATCCGAGCAAAGTACTCTTTCCGGCTTCATTCGGGCCGAAGAGCACGGTAACGGGCGCATCGAGCTCCACCTCCAGCCCGTGCAGATGACCGAAGCCGCTGACCTTGAGCTTCTCGATTCTCATGAGCCGAAGCCCTCCCTTCTCCCCTCTTCCGTCAGCAGGGAGGAGGCAAGCTCCCCGGCACGTTCCAGCAAATCCAGCTTCTCCGCGGACCCGAGCGATTTCATCAGCCTTCGCAGCTGCCGGTGCTCCATCAGCGGAGCGAGCGCGGCCTCGATTACCTCATCCCGCAATTCCGGCGCAGCCCCGGCCTTATCCGCATAACGCAGCAATTCGCCGAGGAAGCTGTCCTCCCGTACAAGCCGGCCCCGGTCCAGGTCCATCCCCGTTTTCACTTTAAAGCCGGCGGGCCACACGATGCCGTGCGAAGACCAGGAGGGATCGATCTCCATCGCCAGGCTTTCCCGCCGCTGCAGCTCCAGCAGCAGGTCGGCGCATTCCCGCCCGCTCTGCAGCATGGAATGCAGCGGACCGCGACCGGTAAACGTAAACCGGACAATGCCGGTCTTCCCGGCGAGCCGGTCGCGGATCTCCTCCATTTTTTCCTCGACCCGTTCCTTCCAGGCCTCTTCGCTATGTAAATCTTCGATCGGGATTTCCGCTTCGCTCCAGCGGACATGATCCAGCTCCCTGAAGGAGAGCCGCGCTTCGCCCTGCTCCGATACATCGACGAGATAACAGCCCTTGGCTCCCGTCTCCTTCGGACTGCGGCCCTGCAAATTACCCGGATAAACGACCCAGGGAGATTCGGAGAGGATTTGCCGCTTGTGGATATGGCCCAAAGCCCAATAATCGTACCCGGAATTTCGCAAATCGTTTAATGAACAGGGGGAATACGCATCATGTCCCTCTTGTCCGTCCACATTGGCATGCAGGAGGGCGATATGATAAAGCGGGGACTGCGGATCGCGCGAGAACAAAAGCGCCGTATTGTCGGTCACCGCGGCCGTCGGATAGGAAATCCCGCTGACCGCCGCCACGGGCGCGCCGTCGCTGCGCCGTCCGGCGATCGCGCTTTCCGGCCGGGTCCCGCCGAAGACGGTCACATTCCGCGGATATGTCAGACGTACCCGGCTTGCGCTGAGCGGATCATGGTTCCCGTGAATCATGTATACCGGGATCCCATGATCGTCCAGCTTGTCCAAAGCCTCCTTAAGCCGAAGCTGCGCCCGCAGGGAGGAGTCGGAGGCGTCATATACGTCCCCGCTGATCACCAGGAAATCGGCGGCTTCGGACACGGCGAGCTCCACCAATTCTCCGAGCGCGGCGAAGGTGGATTCCTGAAGATGGCGGCGAAGCCGATCCGGCAGGGCGGACATTCCGGTAAACGGAGTGTCCAGATGCAGATCGGCGGCATGAATGAAACGAAACGCAGACATAAAGAATCACTCTTTCATCGGTCAAATTGCAGGTACAGTTTCTTCAGTTCGTGAACGACCCGGTTCAGGGAGTAATGGTTCTTCGCGTGGTCCGACCCCGATCTGGCGAGCTCATAGCGGTATGCCGGATCCACGATGACTTTCTCCAGCGCGTCCGCCAGTGCGACCGGGTTCTCCGGCGGCACAAGCAGCCCGTTCGAGCCGCTCACGATCTGCTCGGCGATACCGCCGACCTCGGAGCCGACCAGGGTGAGGCTGCACAGCGCGGCTTCCGCGAATACCGAGCCGAACGCTTCCGCGCGGGACGGCAGCACAAAAATATCAAAAAACGGCATAAATTCCTCGGGATGCAGCGTATAGCCGTAAAAGATCGTATCCTCGTAAATGCCCAGCCGCTGAGCCATTCCCTCCAGCTCTTGACGAATCGGCCCGTCGCCGATAATGTGCAGGACATAGGACTGCCCGCGGGCTTTCAGCTCGGCGCAAGCCTGAAGCAGAATATCGATCCCTTTGGCCGGAACGAGCCGGCAGACCGTAACCAGCTGCGCCACCTCGTTCTCGTGCGGCACAGGCTTGAATCTTTTCTCGTCGAATCCGTTCGGAATCACGCCGATATTTTCGGGATAATCGACATACGGGCTCAAGTATTCGCGGAAAGAGCGCGAGACCGTGTATAAGCGGTCGGTTTTATGCTCCAGCTCTTTGTAGATGGAAGTCAAAAAACGGTGCTCCGGCCCGTTTTCCTTAATGCGCCCGTTCAGAATGAGCTCCCGCTCATAACTGGAGTGAATGCTTTGAATCACCGGGGTTTCCGGAAAAACCTCCTTCATTGCTAGTCCGGCGATCGGATGATGGGCATGGATCAGATCGTAATTTTTCTGAATGCGCAGTCGGGTCCACCAGAGGTAGTCCCGGTAGGTTTGCACGTATTTTTGCACAACCGGACTTTCTTCGAATTCACGCCAATCGAAGGTATGAAATTGCACTTGATCGCTGCCCTTGTTGCGAATCCGCTTGGGTATGGAAAACAGCTCCATCTCCCAGTGCGGGGGTCTAAAGCGGTCTTGCAAATAAGGGATCATCGACGACACGCCCCCGGGCTGTTCCGGAGGGAAAAACAAGGCTTGCAGCAATTTCATAAGGGTTCTCCTTTGCTCTTCTCTTTCTATGTTTGCGGATGAACCGCTTGCCTTTTCACTATTTTCATTATGCCATAGGCCGAGCGGAACATCCATTCCCCTTTTGAGATTAAAAAAGGATATGATAAACTGCGAAAGTAGTAATTGTCGTTAAAAAGGAGTTATCGTCAATGACCAAGCCATCCCTGCCCGAAGCCTATCGCAGCTTCATTACGGACATGCTGGGCGAAGCCGAAGCGGAGCAATTCTTCCGCAGCTACGAGCGCAAGCGGACATACGGACTGCGCCTTAACACACTGAAGGCGAGCCCCGAATCGGCCGCCGCCCTGGACATTATGCGGCTGTTCGGACTCCGCCCCGTCCCCTGGTGCGATACGGGCTACTATTATGAAGAAGAATACCGTCCGGGCAAGCATCCCTACCATGCCGCCGGACTATATTATATTCAGGAACCCTCGGCCATGTCGGCGGTCGAGCTGCTGAATCCCCAGCCCGGGGAGACCGTGCTGGACCTGGCCGCGGCCCCCGGCGGTAAAACGACGCAAATCGCCGCGAAAATGCGGGGCGAAGGCCTCTTGATCAGCAATGAAATCCATCCGCAGCGCGCGCGGATACTCGCCGAGAACGTGGAACGCCTCGGCATCCGCAACGCGGTGGTCACCCAGGCGGCACCCGGGGAGTTATCCTCCCGGTTCCCGCTCGCGTTCGACCGGATCATGCTCGACGCCCCCTGCTCGGGCGAAGGCATGTTCCGCAAAGACCCGGACGCGGTCACGGAGTGGTCGCCGGATGCGGTGGAGCTGTGCGCGGCGCGCCAATGGGATATCCTGCAGGACGCGGTCGCCATGCTGAAGCCGGGCGGCAAGCTGGCGTATTCCACCTGCACGTTCAACCGCCGCGAGAACGAGGACACGATCGCCCGCCTGCTGGCGGCGTACCCCTGCCTCAAGCTGGCGGCCGAGAAGCGGATCTGGCCGCAGCGCCAGGACGGCGAAGGCCACTATGTGGCCTTGCTGGAGCGCGAGGCGGACGATACCGCGGCCATGGCCGCACCGGCGGGGGGCGGTAAGCGCCGCCAGGGCGGCCGCCCCGGGCGGGACTCGCGCGATGGCCGCAGCGCCCGGGACACCGGCCCGGCCTGGGACGCGTTCCGCGAGTTCGCCGCGGCGGAGCTGCCCGGCTTCCCGGCGGCGGAAACCGGCGGCGAGCCGGTCCTGTTCGGCGAGGCGCTGTACCTGCTGCCGCAAAGCGCCGGGCTGTCCCTGACGGCGGAGCGCCTGTCCGGGCTGAAGGTGCCGCGCGCCGGCCTGGCGCTCGGCGAGTACCGCAAAGGCCGCTTCCAGCCGGCCCATGCGCTGGCGATGACGGCGAGCGCGGGGGATGCCGCCCGCGTTCATGCGCTCGCCGCGGATTCTCCCGCCGCGGCGGCCTATCTGCACGGGGAGACGCTCCCCGTGCCGGAAGCCCTGCGCGGCTGGTGCCTCGTCACCGTGCAATGCGGCGGCGGCAGCTTCCCGCTCGGCTGGGGCAAGGCGAGCGGCGGCCAGCTCAAAAACCATCTGCCCAAGGGTTTGCGGCGGCCTTAATGTTGACGGATGGCTGTCCGCCAAACAGCAAAACGGGGTTGCTCTCCAAAAGGTACGAACCTTTTGCGAGCAACCCCGTTTGTTTGTCGCTTTACGGACGCGAGGGACGCTATTTCTCCCGAATTCGCCGGTTTGGCAAACCAGCGGACATCCGATCCGTTATTGGAGGAGAATCGTTATGTTTTTCGGCTATAATAGCCAAATAACGTCTCCCGTGTCCGGAAGATCATAAAAATCGCCGATTTTAACCGGATAAGACCTCGTATGTCCGTTACACGGTTAGATCAGCGGAGCTTCTTCACCATCTTGAACATGCCCGGCTCAGCCCGGAAACCGATCAAATCGCGGTTGATGCGCAGCATCGGGACGTTCATGGAATCATTGTTCGTCCGCAAATACGGAACGCCGCTCGCCATCGCCCTCCGTACTGCAAGCAGTTTCAAGGCGAGCGCGATGCGGCGGCAGCGGTATTCCCGGAGCACCCCGGTATACTCATGATACATCGCCCCGGTTTGCTCATTTTGCAGCAGGGTGGCCACGCCGATAAAGCGGTCTCCGTCCCTGGCGATCCGGACCAACTCCGGACGGACGCCGGCTCTTCCGATCGTCCACTTCCTCCATTCTTCGAACCAGGGGTAGTCTCCGGAATAACCCGGTATATCCGGCTCCGTGGCTTTATACAGCTCGTACAGCTTGCGCTCGCTCTCTTCCCCCGGTTCATCCGCCAATGTGGTGAACGAGATTCCGGCTTGCTCGGCAGAGCCAATGGAATCAAACAATGCCCCGCCGCCGTCAAATGCGGACAAATCCAGAACGGATTCGAAGATGTGGCGTTCCGCGGTATAACCCCGGCGGTTCGCGAAAGCAACCGAGCTTTCGTCCTGATCCCGGATAAGGGTGATCAAGCGTGAAGCTTTGACTTCCTCCGCCCATTGCAAGGTAACGTCGTACAGCGCTGTTCCCGCTCCGCTGCCGCGAACCTCCGGACGAATGACCAGCGTGAATTCCATCAGGCCGGGTTCCGTCCATGGTGCGCGCGAAACCATCGCAAAGCCGACGATATTGCCTTTCCCGTCCTCCGCCAGCCATTTCGGCCGGTCCCAACCGGCCAATTCGCCCGCTTCATTATAATGCAGCTTGCCCGGGGGAACTTGCTCCTCTTCCTCTCTCAATAATTCTGAGGTTGTCGGCTCCGTCCGGATCGTGTTTAGCAGGTCCGCGACAGGGGCAAAGCTGTCGTCTTGCCCCATTCTGCGGATTAAAAACTTCGGCATATTCCATCCTCCCGTCATTTAAACGCTTTCAATCCATTATCTCATAACTATTTCACAGGTTCATGGTAATAAACGGGTTAGTTCAACCTTTCTCGCAAGGCGGTTTTCCTATTTTCACCGTCCTTCCCGACCGATGTCCATACCGTTTGATTGTCCCGGCATATGATACGATATCCCGGGAAATTACGGGGATCATTCTCGAAATAAGGGAGGATTAACGATGGGAGAAGTTTACGGAGGCGGCTTCACTTCGACGGGAGCCATACTGGTGCTCTTCATCTTGCTGGTTATCATTTCCCGCGCATGGGTCCTGTAAATAACATAAGGACGAATAGATAAGGACCCGGGGGTTGTTCCCCGGGTCCTTATAAATTATCCACCTGTCACGCGGGACAAGGCGCCAGTTACTGAACAGACTGCTCCAGGCAGTATTTTTGCAGCGCCAGCTTCACGCCTTCTTCATTGTTGGAGGCGGTCACGGCGTTCGCCGCCGCTTTGACCTCCAGCGGGGAATTATCCATAGCCACGCCGAGTCCGGCAAAGGTCAGCATGGTCAAATCGTTGTAATAATTCCCGATCGCCATGACCTCCTCCGCCGGAATGCCCCGTTTTTCCGCCAGCTTTTTGAGCGCCGCTCCCTTGGAAGCGTCCTTATGCATAATATCGATGAAAAAATCGCCGCTGCGCAATATATTGAAATCTTCCTGCGGCCAGAGGCTCCATTCCGCTTGAATCCGGTCAAGCTCCTCCTTCTCGGCCGTGACCGTCATTTTCACGATCGGTTCGTTGAATTCGGACCACTCCGGCAAATCCTCCGGTACGATCAGGTAGAGCTTGTACATATCCAGCGCTTCCTCGTCGAGGCTGGACGCTCCCGGAACATATAAGGAGAATGTTGTATTGATATCGTAATGAACACCGTTCTCGCGGCAATAATCGATGAAGCGTTCAAGCCCCCGCGGGTCCATGGCAAACTCGTGGACGATTTCCTCGGTTTGCACATTCACCGTCGCAGCACCGTTATGCGTGATGATATAGCCGTCCAGGCCCATCTCCCGCATGAAAGGAAGCGAGCTTCGCGGAGCGCGTCCGGTACACAGGACGAATTCCGTGCCCTGGCCGGCGATTTCCTTGATCGTCTCCGCCGTTCCAGCCGTCAGTTCATGATTGTCGTTTAGCAAGGTCCCGTCGACATCGAGGGCAATCAGTTTGTATTTCATCTCCTGGACTCCTTTTCGAACATTATTTTTTATTTTTATAAGAATGCAGCGCTTCCAGCTCCTCCGCCGTGAGTTCGCGGAAAGCACCGAGCGGGAGAGCATCGTCCAACCGGAGCGGGCCCATCGATACCCGCTTTAAATAGGTCACTTTTGATCCGACCGCTTCAAGCATCCGTTTGACCTGATGGAACTTCCCTTCCGAAATGGTCAGGGAGATCACCGTCTTTGCCTCGCCGTTCTCATAAGCTCCGCGCTCCAGCACTTCCATCTCGGCAGGCAGCGTCACATAGCCGTCGTCCAGCTCCACGCCTTGCGCGAACAGCCCGGCTTCCCGCTCCCCGATCGTTCCCTGGCAGTCGGCGAGATAGGTCTTCGGCACATGCTTGCGCGGCGATAACAGGTCGTGGGCCAGTTGTCCGTCGTTGGTCAGCAGCAGCAAGCCTTCCGTATCCTTATCCAGCCGCCCGACGGGGAACGGCGAGAAGACCCGGAACTCCGGAGGAATCAAATCCAACACCGTCTTCTCCCGTAAATCCTCGGTGGCCGAAATCACCCCCGGAGGCTTATGCAGCATCAGATAGACGTATTCCCGATAAAACACCCGCTCCCCGTCCACTTCGATGAGGTCGGCAAGCGGGTTCGCTTGCGCCCCGCTGTCCTTGACCGTTACGCCGTTCAGCGCGATTCTCCCCTGCTTCGTCATCTTTTTGATGTCGGAGCGGGACCCGTATCCGAGATAGCCGAGAATTTTATCGATCCGCTGCGTTTTTTTGCCTTCACTCATGACTTATGTCCACCTCCAGCCGGCGGGATATTCGTTTTTCAGCAGCCCGTCCAGCCATTTTCCCCAGCCCAGGGCGTATCCGTCAACCGTGATTAGAACATAGCCTTTGGGCTTGATTCCCGGGGCGCAAGCGATCCGCGAAGCGGGAATCTCCAACGTCTCCCCTTTCAAATACCGCACCGCTTCGCCTGCCGGAAGCGACAGCTCTAAAGCCCGGAGGCTCTCCTCGGGATGGAGCGCCGCGGCCAGCGGATGGCCCGGCTGGAACCTGCCGTTCTTCACCGTGCCGACATACCAGCCGGGGCGTACGGTTTTCAGACCGCTAAGCTGCTGCCGGGTCAGCGGGGACAAGTATACATTCCCGCCGAACAGCAGAGGGCTCCCTGCCGGCTCCACCGCCAACTGCTCCGAAGCAAAGGCGTGCCATCTCCCCAGCATTTCCGCTTCGTCGGGTCCCTTCTTCCCCGGGCCTCCCGGGCCGTCAGGCCGTCCCTTTCGGCGCGATTTGCCGCCGCCTTGGTCGAAATGCGGCGTCATCACGTCTGCGGGATCCGCTTCATTTAACTGTACAGGCTCCCCCTTATGCCGGAGGACGGCGACGAAATGGCCCTCGCCAGCCACCTTATGCGGCCACAGCCGGCCGCAGCCGGCGGTCCGGCGAACTGCCGCTTCCGATATTTCCGGCACCGGCGCGCCTGTCTGTTCGAGCACCTCGCTTCCGTTCGCAAGCAAGGCGACCCAGTCGGGCCGTCCCGGCGAGAATCCGGTCGTCTCATCCAACGGAACGATCTCAAAGTCCGGGTTTTGCTCCAGGAACTCGGCGATTTGCGCCTCGTTTTCCTCCGGCGCGAACGTGCATGTGGAGTAGACGATCCTTCCTCCCGGAGACAGCAGCGCCGCGGCCGTACTGAGGATATCCCGCTGCATCAAGGTGCATTTCGCGATCGAATGCGTCTCCCATTGCCGCGCCATATCCTCGTCTTTGCGGAACATGCCTTCGCCCGAGCACGGGGCGTCGATCAGGATTTTGTTGAAATAATGGGGGAACGCCGCCGCGATCCGTTCCGGCGTTTCGTTGAGCACCACGGCATTGCGCACGCCGTAGAGCTCCATATTTTTGGCCAGAGCCTTCGTCCGGTCGGTGCTGATATCGTTGGTCACCAGCAGCCCCTTCCCGCCCAGCTTGGCTGCGATTTGCGTCGACTTGCCGCCGGGTGCGGCGCACAGATCGAGCACGCGGTCGCCGGGCAGAACGTCCAGCGCTTCGGCTGGAGCCATGGCGCTCGGCTCCTGGATATAATAAAGCCCCGCATGATAATAAGGATGCTTGCCGGGCTTCGCGCTCTCGTCGACATAAAAGCCGGTTTCGCACCAAGGGATGGCTTTTAATTCAAACGGGGAAATTGCCCGGAACTCGTCCACGCTGATCTTCAGCGTATTGACCCGGATGCCCGCATACCGCGGACTGTCGTACGAAGACAGAAATTCATCGTATTCATCCCCCAGCAGGGCTTGCATTCTGGTTACAAATGCCGCAGGTAATTGAACCGCCATTCGCTGTTCTACCTTCCAATCCGTAGCTCGTGTTATTCAAAACAATGTTAATTGTACCATAGGATATGGCCCAAATTATAATTGTCCCATAAAAACAGGCCAGCCGATAATCCTAGCTGGCCCATGAATACGACGGGAGAATTGCCGATTCCTAATTGTCCGATCTTTTCTCCGGCTCCCGGTTTCTTTGCTCCATGATCCGTTCGCGCTCCTGATGCTTCTCTCCCCGCCGAGGTCCGCGTTGCTGCGGAATATTCGGGGCGATCCGCGGCGATGCCGTCTCTACCGCCCCGATCAGTCCGGGGTCCTGCAGCACAATGTCCAGATCGTAATAATCGAACGGGGTACGGGAGTAATCGTCCAGCTTGCGGGCATATTCCGCCGCCTCGCTCCGCAGCTTCCCGAGATCGATCCCGAGGCTGTCCGCGGGGTAGGGCGCGAGCCGCTCGGCCGCGGAATGAAGCATCTTGCTTCCCCCGCTTACGTTTCCGTTGCGAAAATGATAAAGCCCTACCGCCACCTGCAGCAGCCCCTTGTAAAGGGGGTCCCTGTCCCGTTTCAACCACAGTTCCTCAAGCACCTCATGGCACTCGAAGTAATCGCGGTCGCGGTTGAAATAGATCAGGTACGCCACATACAGCGGCTCATAGCTCATCGCCGGGCTCCTCCACCTTTTTGGAAGCCTTGAGCAGGCCCTTTACCCCGACGTACAAATCCTTGATTCCCTCCATGTCGCGGGCTTCCCACAGCTTGTTAAACCGTTCCTGGGCTTCGATCGCCTCGGACACGAGATGGTAGAAATACAGTTGATGAATCGCGTCAAGCAGATGGGAGACGATGTTGGCGTCGTCCTCGAAGCTCTTCTGCGCCACCAGAATTTCCTGGCGAATGCTGGACATCTCGTTGTCCAGAATGTTGGCGGCTTCCGCGGTTTTCTTAAGCCGCTTCCGCACTTCATCCGGCAGGCTGTCTTTATACTTGTAATTCAGCGAATGCTCGATCGTCGCCCAGAAATTCATCGCCAGCGTGCGGATCTGAATTTCGGCGAGCACGTTTTTCTGACCCAGCGCCGTCTGTACAGGGTATTCCACGATCATATGGAAGCTGCGGTATCCGCTTTCTTTGTAATTGGTAATATAGTCTTTCTCGTAGAGCACCCGCAAATCTTTGCGCAGCCGGATATACTGGGCCACGCGGCGGATGTCCTCGACAAACTGGCACATGATGCGGATGCCGGCGATATCTTCGATGCCCGTTTCCAGATCGTCCATCGACACATTCAGCCTCTTGGCCTTGTCAAGAATGCTGGATATCTTTTTGACCCGGCCGGTAACGAATTCAATAGGGGCGTATTCTTCGCGTTTTTTCAGTTCTGACCGCATCGTTTTGAATTTAACCTTCAGTTCTTCAACCGCTTGTTCATAGGGTAGCAAAAAAGTTCCCCAATCCCTACTGTCCATCTTTGTGCCTCCTATCTTCTTAAAGGCCCTATCGGTGATCGGCCCCGACCGCTTCGGAAATATGGGCAAAGCCGTCCTTCTTCAGCAGCTCTCTTAATCCGCTGTGCAGCTTGCGGTTGATTTCGGGGCCTTCATAAATCAAAGCCGTATAGATTTCGACCAGACTTGCGCCGGCGCGGATTTTCCCGTAAGCGTCGTCCGCGGTAAAAATCCCGCCCGAGCCGATAATCGGCAGCTGTCCGCCGGTCTGCCGGTAAACCCGGGAGATGATCTCGGTCGATCTCCGCTGCAGCGGCTTGCCGCTCAAGCCCCCGGTTTCCTTGGCGTTCGCGTGGGTAAGCCCTTCCCGGGAAATCGTCGTATTGGTGGCGATGAGGCCGGATACTCCGCCCTTTTGGATCGTATCGACCATATATTCAAGCTCTTCGAAGCTGACATCCGGCGCGATCTTCACAAGGACCGCTTTATCCTTGCCGTGGCGCCGGGCCTGGGCGTTCATCTCTTCCTTCACCGCCGCAAGCAGGTTCGACAGCTCGCTCCCATGCTGCAGGTTACGCAGGTCCGGGGTATTCGGTGAACTGATGTTCACCACAAAGAAATCGGCATACGGGTACAGTACCGAGATGCACTTCTGATAATCCAGATGCGCCTCCTCGTTCGGCGTCACCTTGTTCTTGCCGATATTGACCGCGACCGGAATCGGTCTGGATTTCAAAGCGGCGAGCCGCCTCGACATCTCCTCCGCGCCGCGGTTGTTGAAGCCCATACGGTTGACCAAAGCCTCGTCCGGCGGCAGGCGGAAGAGCCGCGGCAGTTCATTGCCCGGCTGGGCCTTCGGCGTAACCGTGCCGACTTCCATAAAGCCGAAACCGATGGCGGAGAAACCATCCACCGCTTCGGCATTTTTGTCCAGGCCGGCGGCCAGCCCCACGGGAGAAGGAAACGTAACCCCGAACAACTCCGTGGACATTTCCGGCACCTTGGGTATTCCGTACATTCCGCTCATCAGCGGAACCAGCCCCGGGACTTTTGCCGCTGTATGTAAACCGCCGATCACCAGGTGATGGGCTTTTTCCGGATCCAATTTAAAAAACACGGGTTTCCCCAAGTTGCGATACAACATCTGGTCTGCTTCACTCCTAAACGTCTCTATGGCTGGCAAAAAAAACTCCATATCCAGTTTAGCGGTTTCCGGCGGAAAAGAAAAGTTTATTGCCGCCGGAAAGCGGTAACCGGGGATATGGAATTTTGCCGTGAAAGCCATTACAATAGAGGAGAAATACTCCTGTTTATTTATCAAGGAAGGGGAAGAATCCTATGTCAACCAAACGCATGCCGCCGACGCTTCAACAGAAAAAAGATGAAGTGAACAAAAAAGCGCTGGTCTGGACCGGCTCGGTAGTCGCCGTGCTCATCATCGCGGTCATCGCCGTCATCGTAATCACGCAAATCTAATTGAGCCAGTGGTATGTACGTCGGGGATTGGTCTGATCCTGACGGTCGCCCAATGCAAACCGCGTTTCGGGTACCGAATCCAGCTTCGGAAGAATCCCCTTTCCAATCGTCACCTTGCTCCCTTTCGGCAGCAGGTCGAACAATTCCTCGACATCCTCTTTGGTCATCCGGATGCAGCCAAGGGATTCATCTTTTCCGATACTGTCCGGTTCATTGGTCCCATGGATCGCGTAATTGGTGTCCGACAGCTGCATGCCGCGGCTGCCGAATTCCCCGTCATCCCGCCCGTTCGGGTTGATGACTTTATCCGAAATTCGGAACGTTCCTTCCGGGGTGTTGTCCCCGCCCAGCCCGACCTTATAGCTTCTGACAATAATACTCCCGCTTACGACCGCAAGCCGGTGCTGCTTTTTGTCCACTATGACTTCCAAGGGCTGTACAAAAAACGGTTCCCCGCCCGGGAGAAGAGCCCCCGAGGCTATCGTTCCCGCCGTTTGACCTCCGCTTGCCCCCGCGCCGTCCGCTCCTTCACTTTGCTCAAGCCTCTCCTTTAATGCGGCGAACGCCTCCCGCATCACGGGATCACTTCCCGCCAGCCAATTATCCGGGAAAGTCCCCGTCAATTCGTCCAGACTCGTAGGCCATGTGCCTTTCGCCAGCTTGTATTGAAACATTGCCGACGACAGTACGGCCAGCGATTCCTGCCTGGCGATCCATTCCGGAGCGCCTTCCTGCAGCTCGGAAGCATCCGGCGGCTCGCAGGCACAAGCTTCGGCATCGTAGGATTGAACCGTCGCCCTGCCGGTATCCGGGCTCTGCGTCACCGCGTACACGACCGGCATGTCGTCCGACCATACCGACCATTTGCCGTACCGCTGCATGCCGAGAACCGCCGTCTCCAGGGCGGCCGCAGCCTTTCCGTCATCCAACACCGCGCCCAGGGCGATCACCTTGTCCGCGTCATTGCCGAAATATGTTTTTGCCGTATAGCCTCTCGCGGCCATCGGTACTGGTGTCTGTGCAGAGGCAGGCTTCTTCTGTCCTCCCTCCTCCGGACCGGCGGATTCCGGACCGGTTGAGACCGCATCGGGGTCCAATGCCGCCTGCCGGACGAATTGCCCCGGAGCCCCCGCGGATGGCAGCCAAATCAGCAGCAGAAGCAAAAACGCGACCCCGGTTTTGCGCAGCAAGGAGCTCCGCTTGGCCTTTCGTTTTTGTTCCTGCAGCAGGTTCTCCTGATATTCCCGCCACAGATCTGCGGGCACTTTGCTCGATTCGAACGCCTCATACACGCTTCCGGCCTGAATAAAACAGTAATGCGCTTTGCCTTCCTTGCCCGCGGCCTCATATTCCTTGCCCAGCAGATACCAGGCCATTTTGTTCTTGGGGTGATTCTCCACGAATTGCTTGAGGTATGCCGAGTCGCTCATCGAAACCTCCACATGGAAATAATAGTTATCGAAATTCCTACTCACTATATCGGCATAACCGGTCCGAATGAAAAGCGCCCGCCCCCGGTTGACCCGAAAATCACGACAAAGGGCCTATGCTAAAATAAAAAACATCCCCCGCTTAAAAACGGGGGATGTCTTTAAAACCGTTCGGACGGCGGATTAACCCTCTTTATTGAAAGGAGTATCCGCGATCTTGATGGAATCGGTCGGGCATCCATCGCAAGCATCCTGAAGATCGTCGAACAAATCTTCCGGGATTTCGGTCACACCACGGTTGGCGTCGTTGTTATAAATGACTTCGGCCAAGCCTTCGTCATCGTAATCGTAAATATCCGGTGCTGTCGCTCCACATGCGCCGCAAGCGATGCAGGTGTCTTTCTCAACCCAAGTATATTTAGCCATCTTTTCTGCCTCCTGAATAAACGGTACAAGTCCGGTGCCTAGATTGTCACCAAGTTCAATATAATACAAAGTGAAGACAAATTCAATTCAAAATCCGTATTATACCTATCGAAATAACTTATTCGTCCCGGGGCTCGCGCAGGAAATCGGTCTGCAGCGAGGTGCCGCGAATTTTGTGGTTCCGGATCAGGGCCGAAGGATCGTCGGAGAGCATCCCGGCCGTCAAAACGGCGTTTTCTCCGAATTTATCCCTCAACAGGTCCATCGTTTTGGTCAAGGATTCCTTCCGCGGCTGCTGTTCATAATCGAACAGGTCAAGCTGCAAGGCGGATTCCTCTTTGGGCGTCAAATTTTGCAGCGTGATGCCGAGCAGGCGCACCGGCTTCTCTTCGCTCCAGTGACGCCGGTACAGCTTGCACGCTTCGCGGTATACATCCTCCGTCCGGTCGATGACGGTCTCCAGGCTCTGCGAGCGGGTGATCGTCTTCATGTCCGGCGTTCGGATCGTAATTTGCACCGTCTGGGCCACGAGCTTCTGCCGCCGCAGCCGCCGCGTGACTTGATCGGCCAAATTCAGCAGCACGCGCTGGACCTCGTCCATTCGGCTGATGTCGCGCGGCAGCGTCGTCGTATGACCGACGGATTTGTTCGCCTCGCGCTCCTCCCTCACCGGGGAGTCGTCCAGTCCGTGCGCGGCCTGCTTCATCCAATGTCCGGCCACGCCGAACTTCTCGGCCAATAGCCGCTCGTCCGCCGCCGCCAGTTGGCCGATCGTATGAATTCGCATCCGCTTCAGTTTCTCCGCCGTTTTCCTGCCGATCCCAAACAGCTCGTTGCAGGGTTTGCCCCATAACAGCTCAGGTACGTCACGGATGCGCAGCACCGTAATTCCGTTCGGCTTCTTCATATCGGAAGCCATTTTGGCGAGCAGCTTGTTCGGCCCGATGCCGATCGAGCACGGGAGCCCGAGCTCATGCGCAATTCTCGATTGAATTTCCCGGGCGATGTCCGGCGGGGTTCCGAATTGCTTCGAGCCGGTGATGTCCAAATAACACTCATCGATCGAAACGGCTTGCAGAAGCGGAGTATACTCGTAAGCGATATTCATAAATGCCTTTGAATATTTCCGGTATAAATGAAAATCGGGCCGGATCACGATCAGCTCCGGGCATTTCTTTAAGCCCTGGCTTACCGTCATCCCCGTGGAAATGCCGCGCTTCCGCGCCGCATATGAGCAGGTTACAATCACGCCTTTGCGCAGCTCGACACTGCCCGCCACCGCGGTCGGCCGGTTCTTGTATTTCTCCGGCTCCTCCGCCTCGTGCACCGAGCAGTAAAACGCGTTCATATCGACGTGCAGCACAACCCGGCCGCGGGCGGGATAGTATTCATCGATATTTACTGGCACTTTCTTGACCGTCCCCTCGTTTAACGTTCTTATATCAGCATACCCCTCCTGCCGAATGGCGGTCAATATGCTTACAGGTTTCCCCGCAATTCACGGGACTAACGCCGCCAAATTCAGCCATTTCCGCATCTTCCGCCCGCTTGTCGGCAAAAACCGTGTTACATTTGAAATGACTAATGCTATAATAAGAAATCAAATCGGAACTTATATAATAGAGGACATCCAAAGGGGGAGACATCCATCATGTCAAAGGCCATATCTATCTTCGACACCACATTGCGAGACGGTACGCAGGGCGAAGGGATCAGCCTTTCCGCTGACGATAAGTTGAAGATTGCCAAGAAGCTGGACCAACTGGGTGTCCATTATATCGAAGGCGGCAATCCGGGCAGCAACAGCAAGGATATCGAATTCTTCAAGCGCGTGCAGGAGCTTCGCCTGTCCGCCAAAATCACCGCCTTCGGCAGCACCCGCCGCAAAGACAGCCAAGCCGAACATGACGCCAACTTGAACCGCATTCTCGAATCCGGCGTGAAGGCGACAACACTGGTCGGGAAGTCCTGGGATTTCCACGTCCACACGGCGCTTCAGACGTCGCTGGAGGAAAATCTGGCGATGATCTACGATTCCATCGCCTATCTGAAACGCCATGGGCTTGAGGTGATGTTCGACGCCGAGCATTTCTTCGACGGCTACAAGAACAATCCGGAATATGCGCTTGCCGTAATGCGCAAAGCCGAGGAAGCCGGCGCCGACTGGCTCGTCATGTGCGATACGAACGGCGGGACGATGCCGCATGAAGTCCACGATATCGTCAGCGTGCTGGCCGGAACGGTCACGACCTCCCGCCTCGGCATTCATACTCACAACGACTGCGAGCTGGCGGTCGCCAATTCGCTGAGCGCCGTGCGCGCCGGCGCGGAGCAAATCCAGGGAACGATGAACGGATACGGCGAGCGCTGCGGCAACGCCAATCTCTGTTCCATCATTCCGAATTTGCAGCTCAAGCTCGGATACGAGGTGCTTGAGCCGGACCGGCTCAAGCAATTGACCAATACGGCGCGCTATATCAGCGAGATCGCCAACGTCTACATGCCGGTCAACCAGCCGTATGTCGGAACGGCCGCATTCGCCCATAAAGGCGGCATTCACGTATCGGCGATTCTGCGCGACTCGCGCACCTACGAGCATATCGCTCCGGAAACCGTAGGCAACCGGCAGCGGGTGCTCGTCTCCGAACTGGCCGGCCAGAGCAATATTCTGTCCAAAGCACAGGAGCTCGGCATCCCGTTCGATCCCGAGAACGAGAACACGCGCGCGGTGATTTCGAAGATCAAGGATCTCGAGCATCAAGGCTACCAATTCGAGGGTGCGGATGCCTCCCTGGAACTGCTGCTGCGGGAAGCGAACGGCGATCTGAAAGAGCTGTTCGTATTCGAATCGTTTAAGATGCTGGTCGAGAAATCGGCCGGAAAGCCGGTTATTTCCGAAGCCTTCGTCAAGTTGAACATCGACGGGAACAGCATTTATACGGCCGCGGAAGGCAACGGACCGGTCAACGCGCTCGACAATGCGCTGCGCAAGGCGCTCATCACCTATTACCCCGGCTTGCAGGAGATCCACCTGTCCGACTATAAGGTGCGGGTGCTTGACGACAAGGATGCCACCGCTTCGAAAGTGCGCGTCTTGATCGAATCCAAGGATTACGGGAACTCCTGGAGCACGGTCGGCGTTTCCGGCAATGTCATCGAAGCGAGCTGGGAAGCGCTTGTGGACAGCCTTCGCTACGCCCTGATCGGGCAGACGAAACGCGAGGATTACACCGAGATTCCTACCGCCGCCCATGGCCTGGTCAATCATTGACGCGTACATTCAAAAAACCGCCAGAACCGCTTGATATAAGCGCTCTGACGGTTTTTTTGCGGGTAAGTCATGCATTCAGCAGCTTTTTGATCTTGGCCTCAAGCTCTTCCGGAGACAACGTGCCGACGATGACATCGCGGATCATCCCGTTCTCGTCGATCAGCACATTGGTCGGAAAGGCGATGCCGTTATATTTGCGGTATGCCTCCTCCTTCTCGTCCAACAGGACCGGGAAGGTGTACCCGTAATTTTTGACAAATTCCTTGGCGTTCTCCAGCTTATCATAGAAGGTGACGTTGACCGCATAGACATCAAGCTGTTCGCCGTATTGTTCCGCCAGCTTCACGAGATCCGGCGCTTCTTCCTTGCAAGGGTCGCACCAGGAAGCCCAGAAATTCAGCAGCAGCGGTTTGTCGCGTTTTCCGCCGACTTGATACGTTTTACCGTCGAGGGCGGTCAGCGAGAATGCCGGCGCTTTCGATCCGGGCTTGGGCGCGTTTTCGGCCACCAATTGGCTCACCGATTTTCCTTGGCCCGCCGCGGCGGAATTCGTTTCATCGCCCAAGCCGAACACGGACAAAATCCCTGTTTTGTTGTTTTGGTACAAGGCGGCGCATAGCAGGATCAGCAAGCCGGCCAATATCCACAAATTCCGTTTCATCATCTAACTTCCTTTTATGTTATGGTTAATATGCGCCTTTCGTTTAAACTGCAAACTGCGTTTTCCTTTTCATTGTACCCTCTTTTTATAAATAGTTACAATTAAAGAATAAATATTATTTACTATTCTAAAAGGAGCTTGTGCCATGCCTCCGAAACGAGATCATTCCGTATTGCTGGTTTCCTCCGCAAGAGCCGAGTTGGTCAAAGACAGCACGGAACGCTTCCCGCAAGAAGCTTGTGGCGCGCTGTTCGGCACGGCCGCTCACGGTCTAACGGTGATCGAGGAATATCGGCCGCTTGCCAATATTGCGGATCATCCGCTGCACGCTTTTGCGCTGAACCCGGAGGAGTGGGTCCGCTGCTGCTTTACCCCAGGACTGCTCGGCATCTTCCATTCCCATCCGTCTTCGCCTCCGCTTCCTTCAAAGTCGGATCTCAACGCATTGCAGCATTTCGGCTCGCTTCTGTCGGTTTATCTCATCGGAAGTTTCCGGACGGAGGACGGAAAGCCGTATTATAAAGAAAAGCCGCCCGGTTCGCCGGACAGCTTCGTTCTTCGCGCCTATTCTGTTGTAAAGCAGGACAACGATTCTCTCTCTTTAAGCAGCCTGCCTATGACTTGCTCAGAAAAGCGTACAGATCGCCTAATGTAATTACATTGATCTCTTTAAGACGCCCGATCATGACCTTCCATAACCCGGCCGTCATTTTGGCGTCCTCCAATGCGTGATGACGCTTCGTTACCGGAATGCCGTATACCTCGAGCCAATCGTCGAGCGACGATATTTTTCGTTCCGGCTCCAGCTTCTGAGCGATCATCATCGTATCCAGCACCCGGTGGCCAAGATGGGCTTTAGTCGTCTTCCAAAGGGCGACATCCAGGAAAGCCTTGTCATGCGCGCTGCCATGAGCGATCAGCACCCGGTCGTCGACAAACGCCATAAATTCCCGCAAGGCCTGCAGCAGCGGCGGAGCATCCTGAACCATCTCCTGCGTGATCCCGGTCAGTTCCACAATACGCTCCGGAACGGTGCAACCCGGTTTGCACAGCGAGTAATAAATCTCCTCCGTGATCTCTTCCCCTTCGACCTTCACGCTGCCGAAAGACAAAATTTCGTCCCCGTAATGATAGTGGAAACCGGTCGTCTCCAAATCGAATACAGCGGTTTTAAGCTGGCTGAGCGGAACGTGAAGCGTCTCCGGGCGGCGCTGTCCCTTGGTCAGCGAGCGCACAAACGCGATCTGCTGCGCGCTGGGCGCTCCGAGCATGGAAGCGATCCGGGGGGAAACCCCTCCTCCTTTGAACGCCTCCCAAAATCCGCCGTTTCCCTTCATCGGTTCCTTCATAGCCATTTCCTTTCCGCGTATCTTTGCTGTCTTTGCAATGTCCGGTACATCAGCTTCACCGTGCTGAGCGCTTCGCGCAGCTCCAATTTGATTTCCTTTTGCCGCAGAATCGCTCCCGGCAAATACCCTGTTCCCGACAAAACGCCGTCTTCATCGGTATAGGAAGTCATCGATCTGAAGCGCAGCGCGGTATGAAACGCCTTCTGGCAGGATTCCAGCCACCGGTAAGGCACGGCTTCCAGCTGATTCAGCTGGGCGAGCCGTTCCGATGTCGATGAAGCGTTGATCCCGTATTCCACGGCCAGGTACCGGACCGCATTGACAATAGGAAGATACAGCCCGTATTTTACGTCAAAATCACCGGCATGCTCGCCGGTCTGCTCCGTAATCACCTGTCCCAGCACGTTCAATGCGGCTTTGTGGCGGACCGTATTCCGCAGAACCGCAGCCGGAAATTCCTGGTCCGGCGTAGAAGTCCGCTCGAATATTTCGTACATCGATTGCCTCACGTTGTCGTACAGACGAGAATCGCCGGCGATGAAGCGCATATCCGCCGCAATCATAAGATATCTCACCTGTTCCCAGCCAAGCTCCTCCCTCCAGGCCTCGAACTGACCGGTCCATTCGCTGACTCGCTTTCGCCAAAGCGGGTTCGAAACCATCACATTCCCCGGGCATGGCGGGTATCCGGACGCTTCCAACAGCTGCGACAGCCGCGATCCGAATATTTCAAAATACGCCGAAACCGCCGGATCATCTTTATTCTCAATGATTATTCCGTTGTCCTGATCGCTCCACAGCGTTTGTTCTTCCCTGCCGGCGCTGCCGAAGACGACAAAGGCATAAGCAGCAGGAGGAGAGCCGAAGCCCTCCTCATCCAACTGCTGCTCACATAAAGCTGCGGCCCGCGCCATTACGGTGTTATGAAGCTCTCCGACTTGCCGGTTCCACGCTGCAATCTTCGTCGTTGCAAACCTGTCGTACAGGAATTGCTGCACTTCGAATCGCGCCGATCTGAGCAGCTCCGGAGCGGAAGCCGACCGGATCGCTTGAAAACTGACCTGGCTCATCGCCGTTTCGTGACTCATAGGCCGACTCCCTTTCCCATTTCTTCATAGATGACCCGCGAATTCTTAACTTCATATGGAATTTAAATCGCCGTATCGTTCTTTACGCCGGATGTGGGAGCCGCCGAGCCTTGATTCAGCAGGCTCATTTGCTCCGGATATCCGTAAGTTCCGTGCTCGCTCATATCCAGCCCCATCATTTCTTCTTCTTCCGTTACCCGGAGACCGATCGTCCATTTCATAATACCGAGGACGATGAAAGAAATCGCCAGTACGAAAGCGAAGGTTCCGATAACCCCCAATACTTGCACTCCCAATTGTCCGAAACCGCCGCCGTAGAAGAGTCCGGCCGTGCCGACGCCGACCGTGTCGGCCAGCTCAGGCGTCGCGAACAAACCGGTGGAGACAGCGCCCCATACCCCGGCGATGCCGTGTACGGAGAAAGCGTAAATCGGATCGTCCAATCCGGCCCGTTCAAACCATCTTGCGGTAAAGAAAGTCAAGATGCCGGCTACGGCACCGATGACAATAGCAGCCCATGCTTCGACAAATGCACAAGAACCGGTAATCGCCACGAGTGCGGCAAGCACCCCGTTCAGCATGCTCGGAATATCCGATTTGCCCATAACGGCCCAGGAGATAAGCAAAGCCGCAACTGCGCCGGCGGCTGCCGCCAGATTCGTTGTCACCAGGACGTAACCGAAAAATCCGTCATTCAGCGGCGTCAAGGCGCTGCCGGGGTTAAATCCGAACCAGCCGATCCAAAGGATGATTACGCCGAGAACGGTAAGCACTTGGTTGTGACCCGGAATACTGTTCGGCTTGCCGTCTTTGTTGTATTTGCCAAGACGCGGTTTCAGCAAGAACGTGGCGACCAGCGCCGCCGTCGCGCCCGTCAGATGGACGACCGTCGAACCCGCGTAATCCTGCATGCCGAGAGCGCCTAGCCAGCCGCCGCCCCATACCCAGTGAGCGACAACCGGATAAATGATGATCAGGAACAGCGCGCCGAAGATGATATATACGCTAAGCTTGGCGCGTTCGGCCATACCGCCGCAGGCGATAGCCAGAGATACCGCGGCAAAAGCCATTTGGAACAGGAACATCAGATTTAATGGAACGCCGACTTCAGAAAATACGCTGAACGATCCGATCGCTTGTTCACCGCCGAAGAAAAACCCTGTCGTACCAAGGAAGCTGTTGCCGTCCCCGAAGCCGAGGCCGAAACCGAACGCCCACCAGACGACGACGGAGATGCCTAGCGTCAATACCGTCTTACCGGCAACGTGGCCGGCGTTTTTCATCCGTACGGTACCTGCTTCCAAAAGAGCAAAGCCCGCTTGCATGAAGAATACGAGCATACAGGCCAGGAATACAAATACGGCATTCAACCCGACCTGTAGAACCGGTGCGGTGACTTCCCCTTCGGCCGCAAACGCCGATACGGGAAATGCAAATGCGGCAACTGCTCCCAACAATCCAAACAGCCATTTCTTTTTCATGAGACCCTCTCCTCAATGTCATATTTCCTAACACAAAATAAAATGTTAAGGTGATTATAAGGCCAAATATGCAAATATGACAATAGTTTTTTTGAAAAAAACTAAAAAACGGCTCAATATATAACATACAATGTTAGATATAGTTGTAATTAAGTCTAGTTACTGAAAGATATAAAGTATGACGTTTGACTGTACGGTTGTAATTCGGTTATCATATTTATACAAATATAAAGCGGCAATTATAAGCCGTAACACCTCTATAATAAGAATAGAATGGATGGAGAGGGGTGATCATATTGGAGTTATGAAACTATACCGCATCGGCGAGCTGGCGAAGGCTGCGGATGTCAGCGAGCGAACTATCGACTATTACACCAAACTCGGTTTGATCTCGCCCGAGAAACGCACGCAGAAGAATTACCGTTTATACAGTTCTGAAACCTTGAACAGGCTGGAACGTATTAACCAGATGAAACAGGAAAAATACTTGCTGGAGGAAATCCGGGAAAAGCTGAAGCAATGGGACAATGTCTCTCAGGAAGAGCATGTCAGCGAAAAGCTCAGCTCCCTTGAGATCCATATGCAGCAGCTCGAACGCGAGGTCAAGGAACTCGAGCCGCTCATTTCGAGTCTGAAGCCGGGGCAGGCCCGCCGCGCATTTACCAATTTAATGCCACAGAGCCTGGCTTGCATCGAAGCGTTAAGATTCCTATTGAGTCAAGGCCCGTTCAGTTAGAATAGTTTTTCCTGGACCATCATGTTTACTATCTTGGAGGAATGAATCATGTATTCTGACGTAATGCTTATCGCGATTTTGTTGGCATTCGGATTATCTTTATGGGCCCAGGTAAAGGTATCGGGCACATTCAAGAAATGGGCGAAGGTTCCGAACATGTACGGACTTACCGGCCATGACGCGGCCAGACGCATGTTGGATTCGAACGGCCTGTACGACGTTCCGATCGAACCCGTGCGCGGCACCTTGTCCGACCATTACGATCCCGTTAAACGGGTGGTTCGCTTGTCGGAGCCGGTTTATTACGAAAGCTCGATCTCGGCCGTAGCGGTAGCCTGCCACGAGGTCGGCCACGCCATCCAGCACAAGGAATCTTATCCGATGCTGGTTCTGCGGCACAAAATGTTCCCGGTCGTGAATTTTGCTTCCGGGGTCGCGCCGTTTCTGCTTCTGGCCGGCTTTCTGTTCGGAGCTTTGAACCTCGTCGGCCTGGGGATTGTTTTCTTCTCGGCCGCTGTACTGTTCCAGCTCGTAACTTTGCCGGTCGAATTCAACGCCAGCAACCGGGCGCGCAAAATCATGCTGCAGCAAGGGTTTGTTACGCAGCAGGAAGAACGCGGCGTCGGCAAGGTGCTCAACTCCGCGGCTTTGACTTATGTGGCCGCCGCACTGATCTCCCTGCTTGAACTGGTCCGTTACATCCTCATTTTCGTAGGCGGCAACAACCGGGAGTAAGGTGATTTTCCGGGAAATAATGATGAAGACCAAAACGCCTCCGCTGCTCACCGCAGCGGAGGCGTTTCTTTGTATGGGGAAAATAAAAAAAGCCGCCGGTCATTGACTCGGCGGAGTATCGATTTGCAGTCCGAAATATTCGAGCAGGAAAATTCTAAAAGACTGGGCAACGAGCGGCAATTTCTCATCCGCCCGGTGAATCAGCCCTATCGTTCGCGTCACCTTAGGATCCGAAATCCTTACCCGCGCAGGCTGCAGCGTGTAGCTTTGAAACAGCGCCATTTCCGGCAACAGACTCACGCCCATGCCCGCGCCGACAAGACCGCGGATCGTGTCGGTTTCCTCGCCTTCAAAGGCGACTTTCGGAGTGAATCCGGCATCCAGACACGCCTGCCACACGATCGGCCTAAGCGAATAACCCTTGCTGAACAAAATAAATTTATCGTCCTTAAGCTGATTCAGTCTGATGCTCTGCTCGCCGGCCAGCGGATGGCCGGGCGGGATGATCGCCACCAAATCCTCCGTCAACACCACATTTCCGACCACTTGATCATGGTTCTCCGGGAAAGGCGAGATAAACGCCAAATCGACTTCGCCCGATACGACATCGCGGATCAATGTCGGGTAAGTCCCTTGCCTGAAGCGGAATTTGACATTGGGATATAATTTGCGGAACTCGGCCACGACGCTGGGAATCATATGGATCCCCAGACTGTTGGGAAATCCGAGCCGGATCTCGCCCTGCTCGGGATCCAAAAACTCATGGATTTCATTGACCGCGCGGTCCAAGTCCTTCAGAATGCCTTCGACACGGCTACAAAAAAGCTGGCCCACGGCCGTCAATTGTAAATTCCTTCCTTTTTGCATGAACAGGTTGACGCCCAGCTCTTGTTCCAGCTGGTGAATTTGCCGGCTTACCGCGGATTGGGCCACATGCAGCTCTTCTGCCGCCTGGGTAACATGCTCTTTTCTCGCCACTTTAAGAAAGTACTGCAATTGTCTCAATTCCACGAATCCGATCGCTCCATTTCGCATCTGCTCTTAAAATCCGAATTAGGGCCGATTACAAATAAAAGGGCTTACATATTAATATTTCACTAGATCTCACAAATGTGGTGGCTTATCTCTAATGTACCATGGACCTCCCGGGTGTTCAACGGCGTTTTAACAGCCGGATAATGATTCCGTAGAGGAAGAAGCCTCCGATCAGGCCCCCGAAATGGGCCATCCAGTTCACCTGAGGCACCAAAAACGAGAATACAACCCCGATGATCAGCAGGCTGTACAGCGTCTTGCGCGAGCTCTCATCCATCATATGACGCTGGAACAGGGCGATGTACAGAAACGCGCCGTAAACCCCGTATACGGCTCCTGAGGCCCCGACGGAGAGATGTGGCTCCAAGGAGCGGTTATAGATCTCCAGGGTAATGAGATTGCCGATGATCCCGCTGCCTAGATACAGCACAGCATACCGCCAGTGACCGAGCAAACGCTCCAGCGGCGGAGTAAAGACGAGAATGGCGAAACAGTTGGAGAACAGATGGCTGAAGCCGGAATGCAGAAACATCGATGTAAACAACCGCCACCATTCGCTCGCCAAGGGTTCGATATTGGTTAATGCCCCGTATTTCAACTGAGTCAGGGGATTATCGCTCCCCCCGTTAAAGGCGACCAACACGAACATCGCCAGATTGGCGGCCAAAATCAGGCAGGTCACCGGGTAATAGCGGAGATAGCTTCGTAAATTCTCATAGCGGATAAAAATCATTGCGAACCTTCCTTTACATGTTTTTACTATTGTTGGTTTCTTTTTTTAAAACGATTATAATTAGGATTGTATCCCATTATCTCATGACTAGGAGGAGAAATAAATGACCCAAGAACGCACAAACGTTGCGACTTTTAAAGGCAACCCCCTCACCCTGATCGGCCCCGAACTCAAAGTCGGCGACAAAGCGCCGGATTTCCGGTTAAGCAAAAACCTGCTGGAGGAAGCCACGCTTGGCGACTTCGCCGGCAAGATCAAGCTGATCAGCGTCGTGCCGTCGCTCGATACGGGCGTATGCGACGCGCAAACCCGCCGCTTCAATCAGGAAGCATCCGGTCTCGGCGACGACGTGGTCGTTCTGACCGTCAGCGCTGACCTTCCTTTCGCGCAAGCCCGCTGGTGCGGTGCCGCCGGCGTCGACCGCGTGATCACCTTGTCCGATTATAAGGATAACTCCTTCGGCAAATCTTACGGCGTGCTTATCAAAGAATTTGCGCTCGATCACCGCGCCGTATTCGTCGTGGATAAGGACGACACCATCCGCTACGTCGAAGTGCTGAAAGAAATGTCCGAGCATCCGGATTACGAGAAGCCGGTAGCGGCCGTCAAGGCCTTGCTATCCTGATTTTCGCATACATCCCGAATTACAAACAAGCTCCAAACCAAAAACGAGCCGGGGAAACAGCTCCCCTGCTCGTTTTTTTCATGTGATATTTCCGGGCCGGCGCTCCTAGGAAACGACCTTATAGGCTGCCAGCTTCTTGTCCAAAACGGAGAACAACTGCTGAATATTGCGGTAATTCGCGCCGAGATCGCCGAGGGATCCGCGGGTCGCCGAATAGATATCGACGGCGCTGCGCATCGGTCCGGTCGATACGATCGACACGGTCAGATCCATCGTCCGCCCGAACGTGCTGCGCTTCTCCAGCGTAATTTCCCCGACGGACTGCACTTCATGCAGCACTTTGTAGCCGGGCACCTTTTTTAAAGTTGAGGATACTTCCTCCCAAATTTTGTCTTTCGATAATTGATAATATCGTGTTTTTAATTCGGGCACCTTCGCGCGGTCGCTCGTCCCTTCCTGACTGCGAAAAATGCCGGTAAGCGTTCTTTTGAATGACAAACCGCTCTTCCTCCTTTATCCTACTGACCAACAAGTATGCGATTTCACTATATGTATAGTTTAGCATTGTTGAGCGACAAACAAAAGTTTTCCATGGCGTTTTTTGGGCACAAAAAAGCACCTTGAAGCCTCCGGTGTTCCAAAGATTTCAAAGTGCTCTCCCTGTAAAAAAGTAGACCCGCCTATGCCGTCCGGTTACATTATCTCGAACCTGCATCAGCAGGTGGGTGACCGCAGCGGCATTTTTGAAGTCCCCGCATCACAAGCGGATAGGGCCTTTCAGCCATGACGCAATGTAAGTCTCCCGAGACATTGTCATTGGTTCAAAATAACATAGAACCGAAACGCACATCGCAGGACGTATTCCTATTATAGGACTCCGGCGGCCAAAAGTAAACTTGGCTGACAAGCAAATTCGCTCATCTTTTGCCGAAAGATAAAGGAATTACTCCTTCTCTTTGCCTTCACCGGAAGTAAGTTCAAGCGCTCCCTCTCCGTCTCCTTCACCATCCGCCGCTTCCGAATCCGTGCTTTCCTCGGCCGCGCGCATCTTCTCCACTTTCTCCTGGACTTTGTTATAAGCCGCATAGAAGTTAAAGAAAGCGACCAGCGCGGTAAGGCTGGCGAGACCGAAGAAGATCAGCCACGGGAAACGGTAGGTCAAAAATAGCAGGACGCCGGTGCAAATCACCGTCGACAGCATCCGGAACGGCTTGAGAATCGTCAATAAGACCGCGTTTTTGATCAATTGGGTAGTCTTCAAATAGTAATGAGCCACCATAGAGAAGAAGTGGAACAAGGAAACCAGCAGAATCACCAGGAATACCATGATGATGATTCCGATAAACTGCAGATTATTGAACTGTTCCATGTAGACGGTGTAATCAAAGTACATAATCGCCGTGAGCAAGGTGTAGAAAATGCCGCCGATCATGCTTTGCTTATAGTTCTCTTTGTATCCTTTGAAGTAAGTTCTTGTTACACCTACATCCGCTTCCCCCATCACCCATTTGCGCGTCACCGAAAAAAGCGCGGATGTGGCCGGGAACAGTGTAAACGGTGTCAAAACAGCCATAAAAATAATGTTCTGGTAGTAGAAATCCGACCCAAAATCCGACAGAAAGAAAGCGGTAAACGCAAAAAACAAAAATGGCAGGGAGCAGATGAGCCACAGCAAATTGCTGCCGGCCACTCTCATAATCCATTCCGTAATTTTATAAAACCCGCCCATTAAACCTTTTGGTTCCAAGTAAAAATCTCCCTCCGATATGTTTAAGTCTTGTCCATATGTAATACTATAGCATGTTTGCATAACGACTATCCAGCGCCTATTTTGACGGTTCTGGGTTATTGTCTAAACTGGGGCGCCCTGCCCTCCATACAATATTACGTATTTAACCCACCTAATATTTAAAAGGAGGTTATCGCATGTCCCACGTTGGAGGATATGGGCACTTCTGGACTTCGACTGGAACAATTCTCGTATTGTTCATCCTGCTTGTTATCATCACCCGTACAATTCTGTACTAATGATGAAAAAGCAAAGAAGACGAAGTGAGGCTTCGTCTTCTTTGCGACTTTTTGCGAAAGCTGCTTCTTAATTGTCGAACGAGCTGTCGCTGCGTTTGGACGGTCTGCGGTCGCCGCCGTTGTAGTTCGAAGTGCGCGGCTTGCGGTCGGACGAGGAACGGTAGGAGTCGCGTCCTCCGTCCTTGTTGTACCCGCCTTTGCCGCTGCCGTAACCTCCGCGGCTCCCGCCGTCGCGGTTATCGCGGCGATACCCGCCGCCTCCGCGGTTGCCGTAGCCGGACGGCTTGCGGCCGCTGGAACGGATATCCGGATTCCGGCGTTTCACGCGGATCGGTTCTTCCGGCGTAAGCTCGATATTCGCTTTCTCATTCTTCTCGCCGGTGATCAGCTTGAATGCGGCCGCCAGCAGGTTCACGGAATCGTATTGCTCCAGAAGCTGAATGGCGATGCCTTTGTATTCGTTCAGCTCGCCGGCTTCCACCAGCTCAAGCAGGCGTTCCGCCGTAATCCGCTGCTTGCCTTCGATCGCCTCGGCGATGCTTGGCAGAGGCTTACGGGCAATCTTATGGCGCGTGATGCGCTCGATGAAATGCAGGTGGTCGATTTCTCGCGGCGTGACGAACGACCAGGCGGCGCCTTCCTTGCCGGCGCGTCCGGTCCGGCCGATCCGGTGCACATAGCTCTCCGGATCCTGCGGCAGGTCGAAGTTGACGACATGCGATACGCCGGATACGTCGAGACCGCGCGCGGCCACGTCCGTAGCCACGAGCACGTCGATGCTGCCGTCGCGGAATTTGCGCATCACGTTATCGCGCTGATTCTGGGACAAGTCCCCGTGCAGGCCGTCCGCGGAATATCCGCGTTTTTGCAGGGCTTCCGACAATTCGTCGACCCGGCGCTTCGTACGTCCGAAGACGATGGCCAGCTCCGGCGATTCCATATCCAGGAGACGGGTCAAAGCGTCGAATTTTTGACGTTCATGCACCTCAATATAAGCTTGGTCGATCAGCGGCGCGCTGACTTGTTTCGGGATGACGGAGACATGCTCGGGATTTTTCAGGAATTGCTGAGCCAGCTTTTGGATATTCGCCGGCATCGTGGCGGAGAATAACATCGTCTGGCGCTCTTCCGGAACGAGCTTCAAGATCGACTGGATATCGTCCATGAAGCCCATATCGAGCATTTCATCGGCTTCGTCAAGCACCACGGTTTGAACATCGTCAAGTTTAATCGTTTTCCGGTTGATGTGGTCAAGCAAACGGCCCGGCGTACCGATAATAATTTGAGGCTTCTTCTTCAATGCGCGAATTTGGCGGACGATGTCTTGGCCGCCGTAAATAGGAAGGGAGCGCGTACCTTTGAAACGGGCCAGCTTGCCGATCTCCTCGGCTACCTGAATGGCGAGTTCGCGGGTCGGGGTCATAACCAATGCGACGATGCGGTCTTCTTCTTTAGGGATTCTGTTGATCAGCGGAAGGCCGAAGGCGGCCGTTTTGCCCGTCCCCGTCTGGGCCTGTCCGATCAAATCGCGCCCGGTGAGAGCGATCGGAATCGACTTGGCTTGAATCGGGGTCGCTTCTTCGAATCCGAGTTCGGTTATGGCTTGTAATACTTTAGGCTCTAGGCCGAAATCTGCAAATGTGTTCAAATTGTTCATACTCCTTCTATAGTGGACATTCCACAAACTTGACTGTATTCTTAAGTAGCATTAAACGTTTATAGACTATCCAATCTCACCGGAAATTTTACATAGCGGACTGGAAAACGAAATCTTTACGAACGGCAAATACTGTTTAAAAATGGAAATCCATCCCTACTCAAGAATATCTCAAACATTATAGCACAAAACAAATAAAGAATACTAGCAAGCAGGCTTTAGATACTGCATATTATCGCGAGGTGAATTTAGTGTTAAAGGAAATCAGGAACTGTATCGTCATCTTGATCGGGGCGGCCTGCATCGCATCCGGCTTCAACCTGTTCCTCGTTCCGCAACATCTGCTCAGCGGCGGCGTCTCGGGACTCGCCATGCTGACCGGGTACTTCTCCCCGCTCAGCATCAACACCATGTACTTGGCATACAATGTGCCGATCCTTATCGCCGGCTGGTTCTTGCTCGGCAAGCGGTTTATCGGCCTAAGCATGCTGTCGGTCGTGGCCGTGACCTGGTTCATGTCGCTGATCCCGGAGAGGGCGCTGGCATCGGATACGCTGCTCTCCGCCGTATTCGGCGGCGTACTGGTCGGCCTTGGCAGCGGCTTCTCCTTCCGGGTCGGCGGCTCTTCCGGCGGCTTCGACATCGTCGGTTCCATCGTTACGCGGTACCGGGATTTCCCCGTCGGCCAGTTCCTCGTCGGGCTGAACGCCCTGGTCATTTTAGCGATGGGCTATCTGGAAGGAAACTGGAATTTGGCGCTCGCCTCGATGGTTTCCATTTACCTCGCGGGGAAGGTGCTGGATTTTATCCATATCCACCATCTCAAAGTCACGCTCTTTATCATTACCGACCGGACGGAGGAACTGCGGGAGCGGCTGCTCACCCGCCCGCGCGGCGTAACTCTGATCAAGACGCAAGGAGCGTTTTCCCATAAGGAAAAAGATATGCTCATGACCGTAACGACCCGTTATGAGCTTACCGAACTGAAAGAAATCATCAAAGCTACCGATCCCGGCGCGTTTGTCAATATTGTGGAAACCGTCGGCGTCATGGGTTCGTTCCGCAGGCGCTAGCCTTCATAGACGCGCGTTTACCGTTCCAATTCGTGAGGTTTGGTGATATAATTATAGCAGCGGTTCCTTCAAAATCTCCATATCATGGTCAGCTTTACCTTATTTCACAGGCTGTATGCTTTTCCGAAGTAGGAATGATTCCGGCAACGAATGATTCTTTTAGGAAAGGGTGATGGATGTGGAAATGGAAACGGTAAAACTGGAGCAAATTGTCATGAAGTGGTTCCCGGATATGCTGCCTTTTTTCGATCAGAAGGAACTGAACTCCATGATCGTCCTGCGCGATGGGATGACCGTCCTGGAACCGGAAGATGCGATGGAAATTATTCAATTCAGCATCTGCGAGCATCAAAATTCCGCATTTCTTCATTAAATAAACACCGAGTCGCCAAAGCCGTTTCTTCTGCAAAAGCGGAAGAAGCGGCTTTTTTTCGGCACATGAAACCGGCCGGTCCGAAAACAACCGTTTAAGAACGGGGCGATTCGTTTAAAAAAAGTACATTGCAGCGTCAAGCGAGAGAAGCGCCAATGGTGACAAAGCTGTTCCTTCTGCAAACCGGTCATCGGATATAATCTAAAGCGAGCGCATACAAGGGAGAGAATAACATGAACATCCTATGGACACTTTTACTTCTGGCCTTGGGAACCGGCAGCGGGGGAACCCCGGCCGATCAGCCTGCGGAACCGGGCAGAATGCCGGCGATCCTGCAGTCGGCCTACAGCACTTTTGCCGCCAATGCGGCGGCGGGGCGGATCGATGATCCGTTGTCTCCTGCGGCGATGGCACAATCGCTTAAGCAGGAAGAAGCACCCAAAGTCAAGGGAATTTACGTGACCGCGTACAGCGCCGGAGGCTCGCGACTGAATACGCTGATCGATCTGGTCGACAGCACCGAGCTTAATTCCATGGTCATAGACATTAAGGATGACGCTGGATACATTACCTACAAAACGGATAATCCCACGCTTCAGAAAATGGGCAAGCCCCAGCCGTTCATCGGCGATGTCGACGCCTTGATGGCCCGGCTGGAGAAGCACGATATCTATCCGATCGCCCGCATCGTCGTGTTCAAGGATACGGTTTTGGCCAAGAAAAATCCGGAGCTCTCGTTCCGCAAAGCCGACGGGACCGTCTGGAGCAACGGCAAAGGCGACAGCTTCGTCAATCCGTATAGCAAGGAAGTATGGGATTATAATATAGAAGTCGCCAAAGAAGCCGCGAAACACGGGTTCAAAGAGATTCAATTCGACTATGTCCGCTTTCCGGAAGGTTTTGAGAAACGGGCCGACTCGCTCAAATATACGAAGAACGAGCTCAGCCGGATCGACACCGTCGCCGCTTTTGTCCAGTACGCCCGCGAGCAGCTCGAGCCTTTGGGCATCAAAGTGTCGGTCGACATTTTCGGCTACGCCGCATCGGTTCCGGCCGCCGAAGGGATCGGACAGGATTTCGTGAAAATCTCGAACCAGGTCGACATCATCTGTCCGATGATCTATCCGAGCCATTACACGACCGGCTGGTTCAACGCCACAGACCCGGACAAGGCTCCGTACCAAACGATCAAGGGAGCGGTGACGGATACGCTGAAGAAGCTGGACCCGCTGGGCGAAGAGAAGCCGATTATCCGCCCTTGGATTCAGGATTTTACGGCGAGCTGGCTGGGCAAGGGTCATTATACGAAATACGGCAAGCATGAGGTGGAGGAACAAATCCGCGCCTTAAGCGAGATGGAGATCGACGAATATTTGCTCTGGAACGCCAATAACCGGTACACGTCCGGTGTGGATTACTAGTAAATAAGCAAACAGCCATCATCCTTAATATGATCTATACTTAAATCATACCGAACCCGGGCCTCCCGCCCGGGTTTTCACTCGAAGAAACGGAGTTACCGCTTATGAACCAAACTTATAGTCTGAAGCAGAAGTACGTTCAATTTTTGAAAATATTGATTCCGATCCTGATTACGCAGGTCACGATGTCGCTCATGACCTTCTTTGACACGACGATGTCCGGCCATGCCAGTGCGGCCGATCTGGCGGGAGCGGCGATCGGGTCCAGCATCTGGGTGCCGGTGCAAACCGGACTCAGCGGCATCCTGATGGGGATTACGCCGATCGTTTCCCAGTTGGTCGGCCGCGGGGAACATCGCAAGGTCGGATATCATGTCATGCAGGGGTTGTGGCTGGCCGTCGCCGTCGGCATTGCCATCCTCCTTATCGGCGGGCTGGTCCTCTCCCCGCTGCTGAACAGCATGAACCTGGAGCCGAAAGTTCATCATGTCGCATTTTATTTTCTCGTGGCGATCTCGACCGGCATTATTCCGTTGTTCGGATATACCATCATCCGCTCCTTTATCGATTCGCTCGGTCAAACGCGGGTTTCGATGCTAATCACCCTCGTCTCGCTGCCGATCAACGTCGGCGCCGGATACGTGCTGATTTTCGGCCGTCTCGGCTTTCCCCGCCTCGGGGGCATCGGGTCCGGCATCGCGACCGCATTTACCTATTGGTGCATTTTCGCCTTGGCGCTGCTGATCGTACATAAACGCGAGCCTTTTGCGGGCTACGGCATCTTCCGCAAGCTGCACGGCGTATCCCTGGCCAAATGGAAGGAACTGATGAAGATCGGCGTGCCGATGGGCTTCGCGATTTTCTTCGAAACCGCAGTATTCGCCGCCGTGACCCTGCTGATGAGCCGGTTCGATACGCTGACGATTGCCGCGCATCAGGCGGCGAACAATTTCGCTTCGACCCTGTATATGATCCCGCTGAGCATCTGCCTCGCTTTGACGATTCTCGTCGGCTATGAAGCGGGCGCAAACCGGCTCAAGGACGCGAAGCAATACGGTATCCTCGGCGTCGGTACCGCCGTCGCCCTTTCGTTGTTCACAGCGGTCATCCTGATGGTCTTCCGTTCAAAAGTGGCCGGACTATATTCAAATGAACCGGAGGTCATTGTCCTAATCACCCATTTTCTTGTGTACGCCATCTTCTTTCAAATCTCCGACGCCATCGCCACGCCGGTGCAAGGGGTGCTGCGGGGCTACAAGGACGTCAACCCGGGCTTTTGGATTTCGCTCCTGGCCTACTGGATTATCGGACTGCCGCTCGGATTTGTCCTCGCCAATTATACCGGCCAAGGCCCATACGGCTATTGGGTCGGCCTAATCACCGGGCTCGGTGTCGCGGCGATACTCCTGCTGCGCCGCCTCGTCGTCATCCAAAGGCGGATGGCGCAGGGAACGGCAGGCAAGCCCGCCGAAGGCTGACAGTCGATCGCCGTTCCGGGAACAAAAAAGCTGCCCTTCGAGTCAACGGTTATGACTCCAAGGGCAGCTTTTTGTTTAGGATCAATTATTGCGACAAACGGGATGCCAGCTCATACAGCTCCATATTGAATTGTTTCTTGGTGGATACGACCTTCTCGATATCGGTGAGCACCATGTCTCCGCCGATCATGCCGCAGGCTTTGTTCGATTCCCCTGCGATCAGGCTGCGAACGGCGAAGTCGCCCAGGCGGCTGGCCAGATTGCGGTCAAACGGCGTCGGCGATCCGCCGCGTTGAATATGTCCGAGCACCGTAGCACGCGGCTCGACGGAAGGCTGGCGTCTCTTGATCGCTTCGACGACTTCCTCGCCTTTGCCCACGCCTTCGGCCACGATAACGATGCTATGTCTCTTGCCGTTATCGAAGTTCTGTTTCATCCGGTCGGCAACCTCATTCAAATCGAACGGCACCTCCGGTACCAGAATGGTTTCCGCGCCGGCGGCTAGTCCGGCATGAAGCGCGATGTCCCCGCAATGGCGGCCCATAACTTCCACGACGGACGCGCGTTCATGGGAAGACATCGTATCCCGCAGTTTGTTGACCGCATCCACGACGATGCCCACCGCCGTATCGAAGCCGATCGTGTGATCCGTAAACGAGATATCGTTGTCGATCGTTCCCGGCAGACCCATCGTCTTGATGCCCAGCTTACTCAGCTTCTCGGCGCCTTGGTATGAACCGTCCCCGCCGATGACGACCAGTCCGTCGATACCGCGGTCACGTAAAATTTGCGCGCCCTTTTGCTGGCCTTCCGGCGTCTTGAATTCCAGACAGCGCGCCGATTGCAGAATCGTCCCCCCGCGCTGGATAATGTCGCCTACGCTGCGAATATCCATAGCGAAGATATCGTTGTTAAGCAGGCCTTGGTAACCCCGCTGGATGCCGTATACTTCCAGGCCGTAATACAAGCCGCTGCGGACGACGGCACGCACCGCCGCGTTCATGCCTTGAGAATCTCCTCCACTGGTAAGAACTGCGATTTTTTTAACTGCTGACATGATGATTCCTCCTAAAAATTATTAAAGATATTTGCGGATCCAGCGGCTGTTGGCAAAGAAAAACACCCGCATCAGCGGACTTCGCTTCATCAGGCGGCGGGAAACTTCGCGGATCTCTTTCTGCTCGCTAACTTTCGGATCTGATAAATAAAGCCCCAGCAGCCCTTCGATAATCATCCGGTGAAACGAGGAAGCGGGCAGCCGCTTAATATCCCGGCGCGCCTCTTCCACAATGAAAGCGATCCGGCTCAGCATTGTTTCCTTGTTTTCGTAATAGCTGCAGAAATTCAAATCCCCGCCTATTTCGTCTTCCGCCTGATCGATCAGATAATCAAGCATAATATGTAGACCGCAAACATGCGGGAAATAGGAACTGTGGATGACTTCCGCGCTGCCGTCGTCCAATTTCGGGTTGCTTGCCGCCAGAAACAGCATAAACACACCCAAAGTGGACCCCGTGGCTGCGGCGAATTCGTTCCATCTCAGCTGCGGCGTCCGGTGCTTATGCCGTTCCCACCACTGAAGCAGCGCTTCTTCCCGGAGATTCGGATCGATATGCTTGTATACCTGAAGATCGGAATAAAGGCCGACCAAATCGGTAATGTACGGTTTGGCCGCGGCATAACCCGGAAGCTTGGCGATATTGTCCCGGCAAGTCCGCACCAGACGGTGAAGATATCCGCCGTCGTTCCGTTCGTCGCGAAGCGCGTAATAATCCTGCAAACCCGTACCGGGATCTACCGCATCCAGCATGCTCCGGTGCAGCAGACGAAAATCGTTTTGGTCCAACGAGGTGCTCCGGTCGCACAAATTGTCCAAATAGTCGCTGATCGTCTGAAAAGCTACAATTAAAGGAACCAACACTTCACGCTTGTCCAAATTGGCGGCGGCATACACCGCCCCGCCCTGACAATGGAATTCTTTCGTCTTTATGCTGGCAAGCGCCTGCTTTCTCAGCTCGGGATCGGGAATCGCGTCCGCCTCGTGTCTCCAACCATCCAGTTCCTTGCGGACATCGGGCAGAATAAACTTATACACGCGGCTCATCAGCCTTATCGGCTCCCTTGGAAACTGGTTTCGGCTTTGCTCCAATTCAATCAATGGCCTGCCTCCGCTACGTTGTTAAAAAACCAATATTAAAAAATCATTCTAATTATAATATGATCCAACTTTTTGCACAAATAAACAAAGTCACAGTTTCCTGCGCCTCATATTATACACAGATCCGGCGCAGTTTCTAATCCCTTTTTCCCGGGTCTGTGCTATACTAAAATCTATATGTGCGGAGTATCCATGATACAACTAAATCAACCGGAACGGAGCCTACAGAAATACTATGAAGCCTTCTTCATCAGCCCGGCCTGAACTGCCTTGGCTGCGCGCCTTTACCTTTACCATTTTCGGTACGAGCGTGCTCGTATCATCCTACTTTCCGAAGTTTTATGCCGGGCTCGGCTTCTCCAGCAGCCAAATCGGAATCCTGTATGCCCTTGGTCCCATGATCTCACTGGTGGCCAATTTGCTGTGGAGCATCGCTAGCGACAAATACAGGACGATCAAGAAAATTATGCTGATTCTTCTGATCGGGGAAATTATTCTATGCACCGTATTATCGGCTTCCACCAGCTTCTCGGTCGTCGTGCTGGTCATTACGATATTCTACTTTTTCTATTACCCGGTTTTTCCGCTATCCGACACGATCGCCATAAACGCCGCCCAAAGATACAACAAGAGCTTTATTACCGTGCGGATCTTCGGCTCGATCGGATATGCCTTCTTTGCCTTGGTTATCGGCTATGTCCTCTCCTTCGTCGGCTCGTCGCACACGATGACAGTGATGATCGCCATCGCTGCGGCGGCGCTGCTGATCACCCTATTCATTAAAGATCAGGCAAGCCCTGTCGCCAAGATGGATCTTTCCGGCATCTGGGGCATCTTGAAGCAGAAGGAGCTGCTTTGGTTTTTCGGCTGCGTCTTCTCGCTCGGCATCGCCGTGCGGATGAACGATGCCTTTCTTACCGTAACGCTGAACGAGCTTGGCGCCAGCGAGAAAATCATCGGCTGGTCGCAGTTCGCCTCCTCGGTGTCCGAAATTCCGATCTTCCTGCTGCTCAGCCTCTATGGGGAAAAAATCAAAGAGCTGCCCTTGCTCGTGTTCGCCAGCCTGGCTTTTGCCGCCCGCTTCCTGTTGGTCGGGATCGCGGACTCGGCCGTGGCGATCGTCGCGATCCAGATGCTGCACAGCTTGTCCTTCGGGGTGTTCTATGTCACCGCCATCCGCATGCTCACCCGGCTGATTCCGGACGAATACCGGGCCACCGGAATGGCCTTGTACACAATCGTCTGGTCCAGTGCATCGGGGCTGCTGAGCGGTACCTTGGGCGGCGTCGTGTTCGAGGAGTTCGGCAGACAGAACTTCTATTTCACCGCCATGTCGTTCGCTATGCTCGCTTGCCTTGGCTTCGCCAGCCGGTATTTCTTCCGCGGGCCGCGAATGCTGCCGAATCAGGTCCCGGCCGGAACGGCCGCCACGGAAACGAAGCCCGCGATGGAGGAGTCCGCCGGTTAAAGACGAGCAATGAAATAACGCCGCCCATGCGCATGCGGCGTTATTTTATTGCAGCTCGACGTATTTCATCAGTTCGGCGATTCCATGAAACTGCTTCATAATACCGCTGATTAAGCCCTGGTTGATTCAAAAGTTGTTGTCAAGTTAGTATATTGAACAAGCTCGGCGGAAATGGAACAAGGCTGCCGCAAAATAATGACGGCAGCCCTGTTATTCCGGTGTATAAGCAAATATTGTTCAACTTGTCGTTTTAAACAGCCGCTTTCAGAATCAATACCCCATACCGCGGCAATTCAACGGCTTCCCGGATGATTTCCCCGGAAATAACATTCCGATAGCTCCGGTCCGTCTCCACGCGTTGCGTCTCCTCGGTAAAATTCATCACGAAGATATACTCGGTTTCCCCATCCGTTCTTGTTTGCACGGACACGCCTTTCGGCGACTTCAACCCGTGGGCGGGCCGGATCCCCAGGTCCTCCATAAGCCCTTTATAGAAATCATCGTGAAACTTCGCTTCATTGCGGGACGCGATGTAGTACGCTTTCCCCGTCCCCCTACGGTTCACCGTAATCGCGGGCTGTCCGGCGTAGAAATCCGAATCGAAGCGGGCCGCGACTTCGACTTCAGCGGAAACGGCATGGATCAATTCGCAATAATCATGCGCCTGATAGCGCGTGCCGTCCCGCATCGTTAGTTCTCTGGTCTCGCTCGGATACAGGCTGTCCACTTCCTCGGACCAAATGCCGAGCAGCGGTTTTAACGGTCCCGGGAAGCCCCCCGTAAAGGCCAGGTCATGCCGGTCGACGACACCGGTCATATACGTGGTCACGAAGGTGCCTCCTTGTTCCACAAATCGCTCCATTTTCCCGGCGAACCCGTCGCGAATCATGTACAGCATCGGCGCGATGACCAGCTTGTACCCATCCACCGGTTTGTCCGGCGTAATCACATCTACCGGGATTCCCGCTTCCCAGAACACGCGGTAATGCTCCTGACAGGTCTCGATATATTTCTTGTCCTTGCCGAAGCCCTGGGCATCGGCGAGCGCCCATTCCGTTTCCCAGTCGAATATAATCGCGACCTCGGCCCGTACCGAAGTTCCGGCGATGTCCGGCAATTGCCCAAGCCATTCGCCTACTTCGGCCACATCGGCGAATACCCGGGTATGCTCATGCCCGACATGATCGACGACGGCACCGTGGAATTTCTCCGAAGAACCGCGGCTTTTCCGCCATTGGAAATACAGAATCGAGTCCGAGCCGTGCGCGACGGATTGCACCGACGACAGCTTATGCATCCCCGCCCGCTTCGCCTTGTTGATCCCGTGCCAATTGACCTGGCTCGGCGTGCTTTCCATGATCAGGAACGGTTGTCCGTCCTTCAAGGAACGATACAGATCGTTCACAAAGGCCACGTCTTTCGCCAGCGAAGCCGTTGACTGCCAATCGTTGTGCCAGGCCGGGTAGCAATCCCAACTGACGACATCGACGGCTTTGGCGAACTCCTCGTAATTGAGCCCGGTATCCGGCTTCATATAAGGATAACTGCCCATGAAATTCGTGGTAACCGCGATATTCGGCGTAATTTCCTTCAGCGGCTTGATCTCGTTATTGTAGAAGTCGATCGTTTGATGCGTTACGAATCTTTTCCAGTCCAAATTCAGTCCGTGCACCTGGTTTTCCCCATGCGGCGCCGGCGATTCGATCTGGCTCCAATCGGTAAACGTATGGCTCCAGAACCCGGTCCACCAGGCATGGTTCAACGCCGCAAGGTCGTTCTTGTACTCCGCTTGAAGCCAATTGCGGAACGCCTCCTGGCATAGCTCGCAATGGCACTCGCCGCCGTATTCGTTGGACACATGCCACAGGATCAGCGCCGGATGATCTTTATATCTCTCCGCCAGCATGCGGTTTAATTGCTGCGTCTTTTCCCGGTAAACCGGCGAGGTATAGCAATGATTGTGCCGCTCTCCGTGTAAATTCCTTACCCGGCCCGGTCCTACCCGCAGCACTTCGGGATACTTCTCGCTGAGCCACGCCGGCCGCGCGCCGCTCGGAGTCGCCAAAATGGCATGCCCTCCCTTGGCGGCAATCCGGTCCATAATGCGGTCCAGCCATTCGAAGGCATACACGCCTTCCGTCGGTTCGATCGCGCTCCAGCCAAAAATATTGACGGAGAACGTATTTGCATGCGCCAGTTCCATGAGACGGAAGTCCTCGTCGATCACTTCGGGTGAGTCGAGCCACTGGTCGGGATTATAATCCCCGCCGTGCAGCAGCCCCTTTACGTTGGGATGAACCGTCTTCCACCTTTTCGTCATATCTAAGTTAGCTCCTTACTCCTCGATGGTTGGGCCGGCTTTGAACACATTCAAAGAATCCAAAGCGTTGCCGTCAAAATCGAACATGGCCTGATTGGACCAATGATTGCCCATTTCGCCCATGTCGTTGCCGTACTTCATCCCGGCGTAGCTGGCCCAGCTCGTGCCGTTCACGGGCAGCCAGGCAGGCTCCCAGTACACGATGCCCAGCCCGCGCCCTTCCGGCACCCGCTTCACGGTCGCCATCAGATCCCGCAGGAACGCCGCTTGCCCTTCCACGGACGGAGGGTATCCCCCGATCTCGGCCAGCTCGGCCGAAAAGATCGCCGCGCCTCCCGGCGGCACTTCGCCGGTGAACCCGTAAGAAGTCTCGACCACAAGCACGTCTTTGTTGTAGCGCGCACTGATATCTTCCATATTGGAACGCAAATCTTCCAAGGTTCCGTGCCAGAACGGATAATAGGACAGCCCGATGATGTCGTAGTCCACTTCCCGCGCTGTGATCTCATCGAACCAGCCCCGGTACAGATCGTTTGCGCCGCCGAAATCGAGATGCAAAATCACTTGGCCCGCCGTTTCCGGCAACGTTTCTCTAGTCGAGCGCACTCCGGCTTTTATCAACCCGGCGAGCCGGTCGTAGCCTTCCTTCTTTTCCTGCGGGTCCATGTCCTCAAATTTCCGCTCTTCGAAAAGATATTTCTGCGTCTTGCCTTCAGGCCAAAGCATTCCGTTCGTGATTTCGTTGCCGATCTGCACGAATTCCGGAACGATATGTTGATCCTTGAACACTTCCAAGGTTTCCTTCGTATAGTTATAAACCTGATCCTCCAGCTGCTTTCCGCTTAAGGATTGCCACGCCTTCGGTTTGGATTGCTTTTTGGGATCGGCCCAAAAATCGCTGTAATGAAAATCGAGCATAAACTTCAAACCGTATTGCTTGGCCCGCTTGGCAAGTTCGATCGTCGTCTGCAGATCGTTGGTGCCTCCCAGATAAGGCTGCTTATCATCGTCGTACGGATCGACCCAAAGGCGCAGCCGGATCGTGTTGATGCCCTTAACGCTCAATATTTCAAACAAATCCTTCTCTTGACCATCCAGATAAAATACGCCGCCGAACGCTTCAACCTCTTTAATAATCGAGACGTCGGCACCCTTCATAAAAAACTGCTCCATGGTCCTCTCTCCCTCTCTCTAGCCTTTATCCCCGCCGGCCGTCAAGCCGTTGATCAGGTATTTCTGCAGCGCGATATACAGAGCGGCGATCGGTACGGCCACCAGCACCGCGCCCGCGGCGAATAAGGTGAATTCGTTTCTCGTTTCGTCGCTGATCATCGAAAACAGCCCGATGGCGACCGTCTTTTTCTCTTCGCTGGAAATCAGCAGTTTCGGCAAAATAAAATCCATCCACGGCGCGGCAAACTGCGTTACCGCCACGAATGTCAGCATCGGACTGGCCAACGGCAAAATAACCCGCACGAAGATCTGCGTGCGCGATGCGCCGTCGATCAGCGCCGCCTCGTCGAAGCTCGGCGAAATGCCGTCGAGATACCCTTTCAGCAGCCATAAATTATACGGAAGTTGAGCCGCAACCCCTACGACGATAAGGCCCGTCAGGCTGTTCAGCAGCCCGAAGTTCAAGAACAGCATATAGACCGCAATTGCCGTCAAAAAGGTTGGGAACATCTGCAGGATCAAAATGCTGAGCAGGCCGGCTCTTTTCCCCTTGAATTTAAATCTGGAAAAGGCGTAGGCCCCCAGGGTGGAAATCAGCACCCCGAAAAACATGTTGGCGAATGCGACTTTTAATGTGTTCATATACCATAAAGGAAAATCCGTCTTGGTCAGCAGGTCCTTGAAATTTTGCAGGGTCGGGTTGGCCGGGATCGCCGAAGCGTTGGCCAGTCCCTTGGAGCTGCCGAACGAGGATCCGACAATCCAGATGACCGGATAAATGATGACCAGGGCCATGACGATCAATTCCAGATAGATCAGCGCCGTTTTCCATTTCCCCGAATGGCTCTTTCGTTTGTTATTCATACCATCATAGCTCCTCGAAGGTTTTCGATTTCCTCAGATTCCATAAAGAGAACGTTCCGACGATGAAAAAGACGATAATCGACATGACGGCGCCCATGTTGTACAGCCGGTTATCGAGCGTCAATTTATAAAGCCACGTGATGAGCAAATCGGTGCTGCCGGCGAAATTATAGTTCGGATTGGCCGGGCCGCCGCCGGTCAGGAAGTAAATGACCCCGAAGTTGTTGAAGTTGCTCACAAAGCTCATCGTCAATAGCGGAGCGGTCGCTTTGTACACGATCGGAAACGTTATTTTCCAGAACATCTGGCCGCTAGTCGCGCCGTCGATGCGCGCCGCTTCATAGTAGCTGTCGGAAATGTTCGTCAGCGTACCTCCGATTAATGCCATGAAATAAGGGAAACCGAGCCAAAGATTGATGATCAGAGCCATGACCCGGGCCAGGGTCGTATTGCTGGGGTCCGTGAACCAGAAAATTCGTTCGGAAGTCAGTCCGATATCGACCAGGAACTGGCTGACCGGACCGAATTGTCCGTTGAACATCGATTTGAACACGAGCGCGGACACCATGCCGGGAATCGCCCATGGCAGGATATAGATGCTCCGCCACAGCTTTTTGAATTTCACCCGCGGGCTGTTGATGAGGACCGCCTGGAAGAAACCGAGGAAATATGTCGTCACCGTGGCGAGAATCGCCCAAACGATCGTCCAGCTAAGTACGCCCAGGAAGGTATGCATCCAGGAAAACACTTGGGTGACGGTGATGAAATTATCCAGGCCGACCCAGTGAATCAGCTTCGTCGGCGGAATATTGTTCCGGGTGTAATCCGTAAAAGCGATCAAAACGCCGAACACGATCGGCAGTAGACTTACAAACAACAGCAGCAGGATGGAAGGGGAAAGCACGATGTACGCATACATCGATTCCCACAGCTTTTTAAAATACTCGGTCGAGGTTTGCCAAACCCCGGTTTGGATGATTCTCTTTCTTCCATTCACTGCGTCCCGGATATTCCAAATATAAAAAAACAGTAAAATGGCGATAACCATGACCGCGATGATCCCGTTGACCATCAGCACGATAGAATGATCACCTTCGGTGAGACCGGTGATTCCCATCTTGCGGGGCTGGGTGCCCAATGTAACGAGCCCCCATACCCCTTTCAGGAAGAAACCGCCGTTTTCCCGTAAGGAAAACCCGTGCGGCATCGAACCGTAATTTCCCGTTAAAATCTCAACGGCTATACTGCCGGCAAAAATGCAGAAGAAAATAAAACCTTTCAGAAACTGCTTGTTCAGCAGCTGTCCCGCTCCCCATATTACTGAGGAGAAGATTCCAACTATCCACAGCGGCGCTCTTCGATCTGCCTGCTCGTTCACTTCTCCACATCCTTATTCCAAGTTCAAGACGGCACACGCGCGGATTATTCCACTAACGCCTTCATTTCCGTATATTCTTTCGTCGCTTTTTGCTGCGCTTCTTCTACGCCGAGCAGGTTGTCCCACACGTTGACCATGAGCGAATTGCCCGAAGTGTACAGATATTCGGGAACCTGCGGCATCAGGTCGGCATTCTCGGACTGGGCCACGATCCCCCCAATATGTTCATTGCCCGCAATGCCTTCCACGTTGTTAAGGTGCTCCTCATTGAGAGCCGGAATCGCCCCGGTCGACTGATGCAGCGCTGCCGCGCCTTCGTCGGAGGCCATGAAATTCAGGAATACACGCGCTGCCGCAGGGTATTTGGTATAACCGGATACGACCGCAACCGAAATGCCCGAGAACGAGGAAGCTTCTTCGCCGGACGCCACCTTCGGCAGCTTCGTTACGCCGTATTCAAAGCCGTTCTCTGCGGCGGCCTTATCGAAATCGGCGAATACCCAAGGCCCGGTGATGACATACGGCGTTTTGCCCTTGATAAATTCGTTCTCGATCGAATCATAGGTCGCGTCGGCCGAGTTGACGTTCCAGATGTTTCTAAGACCTTTGTAATATTCCAGACCCGCTTTCAATTCGGGCGCTTCGAAGTTCGGGTTGTCCAGATCGCCGTCCTGGTACAAATGCCAGCCCAGCGAGGACAGTACAGAATAGGCATAATAGATTTGTCCGGCCTGGAAACGGATCGTCCACTGGTTGGTGGCCGGATTGTTATAGGTTTGGGCGAGCTCCGAAATTTCCTCCCAAGTGGTCGCCGGCTCATCGCTGCCGGTCAGTTCTTTGAGCAGGGTTTTGTTGTAGAACAACGCGATCGATTCCGTCGAGATCGGAACTCCGTACATTTGCTCGTCTCGGGTGACCACATTGATGAACGGCTCGGAAATTCTTTCTTTGAGCGCAGCTTCATAATTTCCGACCGGCGCGGCGGTCGCATTGTCGATGGCGTTGCCCAGCTCGTCGTAGTTGGTCGTAAACACATCGGCTCCCTTACCGGCCTCGCCGTCGAGCGCCATTCGTTCCACGCTGTCGACTTTCGGTACGATTTCGTACTCAACTTTCACATTGGGATATTTTTTGGCGAAAGCTTCTTGCAGGGCTTTTCCGTATTCCTCATACTCGACCCAAATCTTCAAAGGAACTTCCCCGGATGCAATCGGCTCTTCCATGACATATTCGTTCGTCTCCGCGTCCCACTGAATTCCTTCGCTTTCCCCGGAATTCGCGGCGTTGCCGCCGGAGCCGCCTGTCGCCCCGTTCTCGGACCCGTTGCCGCATCCGGCCAGCGCGAGCATGCTTACAAGCAATAATGTCAAACTTAGCAGTCCCAACTTTTTCATCTGTTTGCCCCCTGTGCAAATTTATTGTGAGTGGATAACGCTTACACCAATTTATACTAGCACCGTTTTAGTAAAATATCAACGATTATAAGATAAAATATTTAAGTTAAATTAGTAAAATTCATTTTCCTATTTTCTCCCTTTTCCGGGACAATAAAAAAAGAGCAGTAAATGTTAGATTTACCGCTCTTCCGCTTGTTAAGTCGTACTTTTCCTCACGATCAATTCAGCGTTTAAATAAATCGTTTTGACCAAAGACCTCTTGGCAATAATCCGCTCCAGCAGCAGCGATATCGCATCCTTGCATAATTCGTAGATGTCTATATGGAAAGTCGTTAGCGGAGGCGATACATATTTGGTTACACTGATGTTGTTCATGCTTAGCACGCTGACCCTGGCCGGGATCGAAATTTCTTTTTCGTTCAACGCTTGCAGGCAGCCGACGGCGATGGGATCCGCCGCGACGAAGAAGGCGGTCGGCAGATTCGGCCCCAGCTTGTCGATCGCCCCGAGCATCAGCTCGTAACCGTCGTTTACCGAGAAATGCTTGCCCCTGAAGATGTAAGCTTCGTTAAGCAAATCGAGCTTGCCCAAGTAGTCGCGAAACGACTCTTCCCGGACGTCGATCCGCTCTTCCTTCGTGTCGGGGTCGATATCGACGCCGCCGATAAACCCGATATCCCGGTGCCCTTTCTCGAGATAATAATCGATCGCCTTCCGGGTGATCCAGCGTAAATCGGGTCTCACCGCATCATAATGGTCGGGATCGGGCACGCTGTCGATAAACACGCCATTGGGCGTGATTTTATGTAAATACTCCAACTCCTTGCTCGAAAACCGGCCCACGGCGATAAACCCCTCGGTCTCCGGATGGATCGCCTCGATGCCGTCGCCGATTTTATACACGACCAGCTCGATATTCCGCTCCGCCGCCTGCTGCTCGATTTCCAGCCGGATCGTTTTATAGTACACGTCCTCCAGCTCTTCCTTTTCCGAGAACCAATACAGAAAAGCCACGTTTTTGATCACCTGCTGGACCGTTTTCTTGCGGTACCCGATCTGATCGGCGATTTCAAAAATGCGCTCCCTCGTCTTCTCCGTCACCGACAGCTTGGGATCGTTATTCAGCACTCTCGATACCGTCGCGATGGACACATTGGCCTTCTCGGCTATCTCTTTGATCGTAGCCACGTTATCCCTCCTATTTCACGATTTCCATATTACACTATTTCGGCGGGTAAGTAAATGATTAAGTAAAAGTTTTACTTGGGGTAATGAGAAAAAAAACCGCTTGTCAGCGGCTTAATAATTTTAGATAAATTGGTTCGGTCATTTCGTGATGTGTTTTAAAAATATATTTATATCCTCAGCTTGCCTTTCCTGTAACCCAATATAATAATCCTGGCTCTCTACTAACTCTTTATACCCCCATACTGAAATAATTCCTGTTTCATTTTCATAGCCATAAAACTTATGGTACCAATTATAAGGAAGTGACATATCAAAGCAACTAAATATTTCGGCAGGATACCAAGAAGGCAAACCACCTTCATGCTCAATTAAAAGATATTGTAATGCGCTATTCCAAATAGAGATTCCAAATACAAGATAGCCGACATGCTTCAAAAAATCAAATTTAGTTTTACTTGTATACCCAAGTTTGTAGGATAAATCAGATAACTTCGGATCGTTTTTTAATTGTACTTCCATACTTTCCTCCTAGTTTTTAAATTTAAAATCATCCACCTGCCCAGTTCTTGTGTTTCTATCTCATTAACATTCTGAGCCATTTTAACCCATCCCTCTTCCTTTGGCCTACGAGTGTCATGGGAACGTTAATAGGTTTACCTGATGCTGGATTTGACATTGTTTCTTCCATTGCTAACTTCTTTTGTAATCTAGATATATCTTCTTCCTGAATATCGCTACCCAAAGGTTTAGTCTGCAAAGTTACACATACAGTCAATTTCCCAATTTTCGATCTGGTTTTTCCGTTCAAGAGTCTGCTTAGAGTCGAAATAAACTTGGTACCGAAAAACTAAACGGCACCAAGTTTATTTTCTTGAATTATAAATACCATCTCATGTTTTTATACAGCTTTTATACTTAAAAATTATTCAATATTCACCAAAACTTCTGCATTTCTAAATTCAATATCTCCAATAATTGGAGTGGAATCAACTCGTAATACCTCTAATTCATGAATATATCCGTCAATTAGATGCAGTAAAAATAATATTGGTGGTTTTCCTTCTTCAGTAACTGACATTTCTACAGGTATTCTTATTGAATATGGGAATTTTCGAGCAGCAGTTTGATCTACTTGAATATTTATAGTTCTGCAACCGCACTTACACTCTCCAATAGCTTTTGAATTCTCCACCTGTTCCTTCAAAATATCCCTGTATGGAAGGTCAACGTCCAACATTTTTGCCATCCAATCCTTTTCAGTACTTGATAGTTCTCTTGGATGACAATACCACGATTGAAGATGGGAGTATTCCATTAGTCGCTCACTCTTTCTTTATCTTGGATAATACGTTCCAATATTTACATTTCCACCGCCTCGGTTATAGGCCCTATATTCTACAAGCTTTGAGGCACTGACTGGAACAACGAATTTTTTCGTCTCCCCGACTGGTATTTCATTAATTTTGTTTGCTACATCTCTTGCTATGATATTTTCAACTTGCGCTACTGGAAGCCGCCGTTGTTTCTGTCAGCTTGCCGGAATCATTGGTATAGTGCGGTTATTGAAGGTTAGCAAATAGAGGTTGTGGTGTCCGGTAGATTCCGAAAAAAGCATCCTTGCGCAAAATAACGGCCACCATGTCCGCTAGTGTCAGTCGGGAAAGCGGAAGACCCCTTTCGAGATAATATCTCAAAAGGGGTTCTCCTTGTTTAGCTGCTATACCCGCCCATACGCTCTCAGAATCTTCAGGTTTTCCACAGTCAACCAGCCGCGCCATTCCTGCTCTCCGGCCGGGCTAACGGCCGGGAAGCTGAGCGGCCAGCCGCCGTCTTCCCGCTGAGCGCCTACAAGCCAGTCGAGATGCAGCGCCAGCTCATTGGAGCTGACGAGTCGAGAAGCGTAGGAGCCCGGAGCGGGCGCGTAATCGAGCACCTTATGCACGTAGCCTTCGGCGTGGGGATTTTTCTCGATACCGTTGGGGCTCATAAGCCAATCGTCGAGCAAAGAGCGATACTTGGCGATCCGCTCTTCCGGTTCAATCCGGGCGGCATTCCCCAGGAATGACATCCACTGCGCCGCGTCGTGGTAATCACCGGGTACGGACTCCTCCATGCAACGCCATAGGAAGTCCACACTATTAAGGAACCACGCTTCCTCCAGAAAATCGTTCCGCACCCGCTGCCCGAGCAGCATTCCTATGATGCTCCCCGTCGGGTTCAGCGACGGAACGCCGTCTTTCTCCGTCGTCCACCACGGGGCGTGGGGATAATCGTTGACCGCCGTCGTGGCGCGGGGAAAGCCGCCTCCTTCGAGTGTAATTTCTTTCAAATAGGAAAGAACGCCATCCATCAGTTCGCTGTCCCACCCGTCCACTTCTTTAATCACCAACAGGGCCGTCTCCGTCGCCACCGGCTGACTGTGCGGGCCGCGCATATCCGGCTCCAAAGCGTTGCCGAAACCGCCGTCGGCATTCTGGTACAGCCGTAGCGCGTTCAGTACTTTCTCCCGGCTTCCGCCTTCAAAATGATAAGCGAAACGCATCCGGTCCAGCAGCCTCGCGCTGCTGTAGATAAACTTCCTGCCGCTTTCGAGTACTTGAGAATTAGTGGTGCCCATAGATGATTCCTCCCCTTCGTCAACCTCAAACATAGTTTACGAACATATCTTGCCGCCAAACCGGCGGCCCGCTCCTTTAAAGCTTCCCGCAGGGACCGGGGCTCCAGCACCTCCGCATCCGGGCCGAGCCAAAAAAAGAAAGAGATCGCCCAATTCCATTCCGACTCCGGGCAATGGAAATCAACCTCCCATTGCTCATCGCCCGTCTGCCTGACCAAGTGCCCCATATGGGCGTCCTGCTCCGCCAACAGCGATCCGCGGTAGGTAAGCTTCGCGACAATCCGGCCGCCCTTCCGCCGCGGCGCGCTCCTCCGCCGAAAGCTTGCGCAATTCCTCAAACCGGTCCGCGCGGAAGGTTCGCGTCTCCCCGTGCTGCAGGGAGTAGGCTTCGCAATACCAGAAGCCGCCTAACGCATAGACGCGAGCGGGTCGCAAATCCAATTCGCGCCGATAGTTCTGCGAACGATATAGCGCACACGGAGCCAGGCGCCTTCCGCCGCAAACTGCACCAAAGCGTGCAAATGCGGCGTCTTGGTGGGCCGCTCCGGTACCTCCAGCCCGACATGCTTGAGCCATGGCGCAATTTGGCCAAGCATCTGCTCCGGCAGGACGGAGCGGATTTTGTCCGCCACCGTCCAGCCCGCCTGCCGGAACGGACCGTCGCTGTATTTGGTCATGCCCTCCAAGGCGAGCAGCAGAGTCAGCGCCTCCTCGGCGGTAAGCTGCAACGGCGGAAGCCGGTAGCCGTCCAACAGGCGGTAACCCCCACCCGGTCCGGATACCGCGTAGAGCGGTACGCCCATCTCCGCCAAGGCTTGAACATCGCGCAGCACAGTTCGCTTGGACACCTCCAGCTTGTCCGCCAGCGACTGGGCCGTCTCCGCCCGCTGCTGAAGCGCCATCACTATCGCCATCATCCGGTCCATCCGCTTCATCCCGCTTCATTACCTCCCGGCCAGCTTTACCTTAACATGCTATCAGTGACAACGGCTTGTCACCTATTCCTCAAAGCGCTCATTATTATGTACCTTTATATTCTCCAAGCTATATCCAAATCCTTTCCGAATCATATTCCTTCAACAACGCAAAAAAAACACAGCCCATAAGAGCTGTGTTCTTCAGTTATCGTGCTTGGAACCAAACTTTATAAGTGATCCGAAATTGATTCGGAAGTGATCTTATAATTTGATTACGTTAGCAGCTTGAGGACCACGGTTGCCGTCGGTGATTTCGAACTCAACAGCTTGGCCTTCTTCTAGAGTTTTGAAACCTTCGCCTTGGATTGCGGAGAAATGAACGAATACGTCTTCGCCGCCTTCAACTTGAATAAAGCCATAGCCTTTTTCTGCGTTAAACCATTTAACTGTACCTTTCAAATGAACAACCTCCTAAAAATAATCGTCATCATTGACGAATAACCATATTATACTCTATGACCCAAGACAATGCAACGTGTCATCGCCGGTAAATTTTCTTCTTTTTATTGGGTCTGTCCATCCATAATCATTTGCTTTCCCGCAAGGCGTGAGTTATCATTTTCATAAAAATATTTCCAAAGAAAGTGGCCGCAATTCATTGTCGCCAAGATCGGAGCCGTTACCATGATCAAAAAACATCAAATATACAAAAAGGACAAATGGAATATGATGACTGTGGAGGTACAGGGCAAAAACCTCATCCTCCGCGAAATCTCCGACCAGTGGGGCGAGGAATCCCATACCTTTCTCAGCCGTCCGGCTTTAATGGAGTGGGCGCAGCGCCGCTTCCCCAAGGAAGAATTTGCCGGCAGGGAACAGGAATGGCAGGACATCATGGACGCTTTCCAGCAGGTCTAAAGCCGGCACGCATGTTTCGGCCTTCCGGCATAAAGCCGCGAGGCGCCGGCCAACCATAATACGTTTAAGGGATGGAGCTTTAGTTCATGGACAGTTTGGTTATTTTTATCATTTGCGCGTTTGCGCTGGGAGTCGTAATTATTTTATCGAAAAACAACATCCCTCCCAAGTTAAGACGCGGCTTTGCCATCGTTGCCATCGTTATGGTGGCCGTCGCGTTTTGTTTGTTGGTTTACAGTTTCTTCAGCATGGGCTTATGACATCATAACGCGGAAGGACTGCGGGCATACTAGGGAAATGTCTCTTGAACCAAAGGGAGGTTTCCTATTAAAATGCAAAAATTTCGCCTGTTTCCCCTTCTGTTGACCGTATCCATCATGGCTGCCGCCGTGCCGGGTGCCGCATCCGGACAGCGGGCGGAGGCCGAATCAGCTCACCCAAACCAAAGGAGGATTCCGATGAACACATTACCGAAGCGTTCCGAAGTCAAAATGGAGAATACCTGGAAACTGGAAGACATGTTCCCCGATCAAAAGGCCTGGGATCAAACCCTGGAAGAAGTCAAAGGGTTAAAAAAGAAAGTGGCCGAATTCGAAGGCAAGCTGGACAGCGCGCAAAATATTAAAGCGATCTTCACCCTGGAGGACGAAATCTCGATGAAGCTGGAACAGCTTTATGTCTACGCCCATATGCACCACGACCAAGATACGACCAACCCTACATATCAAGCGCTGTCCCAAAAAGCCAAGAAGCTGAATGTGGAAATCGGCGAGACTCTTTCTTATATTACGCCGGAAATTCTGTCCCTGCCGGAGAACGAGCTAGACGCGCTGATCGAAAATCAGGAGCTCGCGGACTACAAATTTACGCTGCAGGAAATCAAGCGCGAGAAAGCGCATGTGTTAAGTAAAACCGAAGAGGCCCTGCTCGCCCAGGTCGGCAACCTGTCGCAGGCGCCGAATAACATTTACTATATGATCAACAACGCCGATATCAAATTCCCGAAGATCGAAGACGAGAACGGGAACGAGGTCGAACTGACGCACGGCAGCTACATTCAGTTCCTGGAAAGTCCGAACCGCGATGTGCGCCGCCGCGCCTTTAAAGCCGTTTACGAAACCTACGGCAAGCAGAAGAATACGATCGCGGCAACATTGAGCGCCAACGTCAACAAAAACATGTTCTATTCCAAGGTGCGCAAATATCCGTCCGTGCTGGAAATGTCGCTGTACGGCGACAACATCCCGAAGGAAGTCTACACCAATCTGATCGACACGGTTCACGAAAGCTTGCCGCTGCTGCACCGCTACATGAAGCTGCGCAAAAAACTGCTCGGCGTCGACGAGCTTCATATGTACGATCTGTTCGCCCCGCTGGTGGAAGAATACAAATGGGACATCACTTATGACGAAGCCAAAAAGACGGTGGAAGAAGGCCTTGCCCCGCTTGGCGAAAATTATCTGAACGTCCTCCGCGACGGCTTCAACAACCGCTGGATCGACGTTTACGAGAATGAAGGCAAACGGACCGGCGCCTACAGTTGGGGCGCTTACGGAACGCATCCGTACGTGCTGCTGAACCACAAGGACAATCTGAACAGCATGTTTACGCTCGCCCATGAGATGGGCCATGCGTTGCATTCCTATTTCTCCGATGAAGCGTTGAAATACCGGGATGCGCAGTACACGATCTTTCTGGCCGAAGTCGCCTCGACGACGAATGAAGCGCTGCTGATGGATTACCTGCTGAAGCATTCGACCGATCCGAAGCAAAAAATGTACCTGCTCACCTACTACGCCGACCAATTCCGGACGACGTTATTCCGGCAGACGATGTTCGCCGAGTTCGAGAAAATTATCCATGAGCGGGCGGAAACCGGAGAATCGCTGACTCCGCAAGAGCTGTCGTCGATTTACTACGATCTCAACGTGAAATATCACGGCAAAGAGATGAACGTCGATCGGGACATCGAGATGGAATGGGCGCGGATTCCGCATTTCTACACGAGCTTTTACGTGTACAAATACGCCACCGGCTTCTCGGCGGCCACCAGCTTCTCCAAACAAATCCTGGAGGAAGGCCAGCCCGCGGTCGACCGTTACCTGGGCTTCCTGAAGAGCGGCGGCAGCGACTACTCGATCAACATCCTGCGCAAAGCGGGCGTGGATATGTCCTCGCCGCAGCCGATCCGCGAAGCGATGAGCGTATTCGAAGAGATCATCGAACAAATGGAGAATCTGACGAAATAAGCTTCCGTCACTCAGTGAATCCCTTGCTCCTTTGGGGCAGGGGATTTTATACTGTCAATAAGAAGGAGGTGTTCCCTCGTGAAAATTCAATGGTCATTAATCCTTGCGCTCGTATTTGCGCTGATCACCGCCGTATTCGCCGTGATCAACGTCGATCCCGTACAGGTCAATCTTTTGTTCGGCTCCGTCAGTCTGCCGCTGATATTGCTCATCCTCGGCTCCACCCTGCTCGGCGGCATCATCATCGGTTCCTTCGGCATTTATCGCGGCTACCGTCTACAGAAAGAAGTCAAGACTTTAAACGCAAAACTCGTACATATCCAAGAGGCTACCGGTTATGTTTTCCCGGCGCCGGGAGATACCGCCGCGGCGGCCCCTGAAGATATGACCCCGTCCCAAGAATAACTACAACCTTGATCTCAAATTTTGGAGGGCTACCTATGAATATTCAACCGAATGAAGCTTATATCCTGGACCTGCTGAAGAAGCTGCTCGACACGCCCAGCCCGAGCGGATTCACCCGGGACATTATGAACCTGATCCGCACCGAAGCCGAGAAGCTCGGCATCCCGTTCTCTCAGAACGAAAAGGGCGGAGCGCTGCTGGAGCTGAAAGGCCGCGATTCCTCGCGCAAAATCGCGCTCAGCGCCCACGTCGACACGCTCGGGGCGATGGTTCGCGCCGTCAACGCGAACGGCACGCTGGCGATCACGTCCGTCGGCGGATTTATGATGAACAGCATCGAGAACGAATACTGCCAAATCCATACTCGCGGCGGCAAGGTGTATACGGGCACGATTCTGTCCTCCCATCCTTCCGTCCATGTCTATGACGATGCCCGGACATTCAAGCGGGAGGAACAAAATATGGAGGTCCGCATCGACGAAGTGGTAGCGGGCAAAGACGATGTGCTGAAGCTCGGAATCGCCGTTGGCGACTACATCTCCTTCGACGCCCGGCCGGTGATCACGCCGAGCGGGTATGTGAAGTCCCGCCATCTGGACGACAAGGCGAGCGTCGCCGCCCTGTTCGGTCTGCTGGAGTCGAGCAAGCGCGAAGGCTGGACACCGAAGCATGATCTCGTCTTCCTCATTTCCAATTATGAGGAGGTGGGGCACGGCGCGTCCTGGATTCCGGACGGCGTAAATGAAATGATCGCCGTCGACATGGGCGCGATGGGCGATAACCTGAGCTGCAAGGAGACCGATGTCTCCATTTGCGCCAAAGATTCCAGCGGTCCGTACGATTACGAGATGACCGGCCGGTTGATCGAGCTGGCGCAGGAGCTCGGGATCGCCTATGCGGTCGACATTTATCCGCATTACGGCTCGGACGCCTCCGCCGCGCTGAGCGGCGGCCACAATATCCGCGCCGCGCTGATCGGCCCGGGCGTGCACGCGTCGCACGCCATGGAAAGAACGCATAAGCAGGCGGTCGTCAACACGGCCAGACTGCTTGCCGCCTATGTTGCCGGCTGATGCCGGAAAGGCCGCGGCAGCGCCGGCTTCGTCACGCAGCCGGTGGCCGCTGGCGGCCGGGGCCGCGGCGCTGCTGGCGCTCTGCATCTTCGGAATGCTGGCTTGGGGAAGCGGTTATCTGCTTCCCCGCAACTATACATTCCATCATATCGCTCCGCCCGCGGGAGGCGGAGTTGAGCTTTACGCGCTGGCGGTAAAGCCGGAGCATATCGAGCTGCGGGCCGCGGACCGGCCGCTCCGCGATTACCGCGTGTACGGGTTGAACGGCGGCTTCTTCTACCAGAGCAGCGTGCTGTCGATCGCGGTGAACAATGACATGCCTGTCAAAGGCCGGGCCGGAGAATACGGCTCCGGCTGGTTCAACGCCAAGTATCCCCGCGGCACGCTCGTTTGGGATGAAGCCGCCGGCCGCTTCTCGGTTCAGGTCGTCTCGGCCGCCGACGAGCTTGAGGTAACGGACCGTGGCCGTTACTTCGCTCAGGGCGGCGTCAGCATGAACCTCGGCGACGAGGCCGGCTGGGAGGCCGCCATGCTCCGCGAGCACCTGCCCTACCCGAACGAGCGGCGCCTGCGCTCCGGGCTCGTCTACGACGATACCGGCCTGCTCTGGCTGGTCGCCACCGGCGACCGCTGCACCGCCGCCGAATTCCGCGCCGCCGTCGCGGCCGGGATTGCCCCGGGCACCGCCAAAGAGGGCGTCTTCCTGGACGGCGACGGCTCCGCCCAGCTCAAGGCCGCCGAGCATTCGCTCTACGGCGACTCCCGGGACCTGCAGCAGATCATCGTCATCCGCTGACTCTTAGCCGTCCCGTTTACAACACACATAGCCATAAAGACACCGTTTATTAGTTGAGCGGTGTCTTTTTAATTACCGCTCCCTTTTCATATGCGTGCCTATCCCCTACCTTCTCCCCTCCACCAGTCCAAACGTGGCGGTTCCCGCCGAGAATTCCTGCAAATGTGCAGGCTTTTATCTTCCATAAGGCCATAAACGTCAAAAAAACTGCAAATGTGCAGGTTTTCACCAGATATCTGCTTGCAACGGGGTCATGGCCCGAAAATGGATGCACTTTTGCAGGAATTTCTTTCGGCCTCGGACAGTCCGGCGAAAAAGATGCATAATCGCAGGAACTTTGCTCTCCGCAAGATTACAGGAGGCATCGGAAGTTACAGCCAAACCGATCGGAGCGGATCTGATCAGATCACATCGGATCACATCGGATCATTTCCCCCATCGTCAGAAAAATTTATTTCAAGCGCCCCGGGTGTTATAAATTTTACAGCGTTTAAAGCGCTTGCCTTGATAAAGTTTGAGTATAAAACTTTATCATAAAACTTTTTTGGACAAAAAGGAGGCTTCGGGCGATGGACGATGCTCATGCTTTACAGGATCGCGGCGGCCAGGATGTCGTGGAAGGAATCTGCGAGACGACGCTGGCCATAGCCCATCATATGGGCAGGTTGTTTTTTAATGATGGCGAGTCGATTTTACCAAGCAAGTTTTTCATTCTTCTGGCGGTATCGCGCAGCGGTCCCAGCATGATCTCGCAAATCGCCGAGCAGGTCGGACTGTCGTCCGGCGCCAACACGATCGCGGTGAATAAATTGGTTAAAGACGGGCTGCTGGAGCGGGTCAAGGATAAGAATGACAAGCGGGTTTGCTGGATTCAAATCACCCCGGGCGGGCAAGCCGTCCTCGATGAAATGATCGAAAAGCGGAACCGCGTGTTCAAGGGCATCCTTGAGGATTTTTCCGAGGAGCATCTGGCGATCTTCCTCTCTTCTTTGGAAAGCATCCGGGATAAGTTCTCGCTCGAGCCGAACGAACCGCACGCAACCGTTGCAACTTCTATACAGGAACAGGAATAGGTGAAATTATGCTACTGCATATTGGACTGGATATCGGGTCGACCACCGCGAAAATCATCGCCATACATCAATCGGAAATTATCCATGAAAATTACGTCCGCCATTATTCGGATATACAAACCGCCGTCCTCTCTCTTTGCGGGGAAGTTATGGAGCGGTACCCGGGCGCGGAAGCCACCGTCTGCATGAGCGGCTCCTCCGGGCTCGCCCTTTCGGAGCTTGCCGGCATCCCCTTTCTGCAGGAGGTCGTAGCCTGCACGAAAGCGGTCAAAATCGTCGCGCCGGAAACGGATACCGCGATCGAACTCGGCGGTGAAGACGCCAAAATCATTTATTTCAGCGGCGGCATCGAGCAGAGAATGAACAACGCCTGCGCCGGCGGCACCGGCGCGTTCATCGACCAGATGGCGGCGTTACTGGAAACCGACCCCGCCGGCCTGAACGAGCTGGCGAGCCGCCACGAGACGATCTACCCGATCGCCTCCCGCTGCGGGGTATTCGCCAAAACGGACGTCCAGCCGCTGCTGAACGAAGGGGCACGGCGGGAGGATATCGCCGCCTCCATCTTCCAATCCATCGTCAACCAGACGATCAGCGGGCTGGCCTGCGGCCGCCCGATCCGCGGCAAGGTCGCCTTCCTCGGCGGACCGCTGACGTTCCTGCCGATGCTGCGGGAACGGTTTGCCGTGACGCTCGGTCTGAAAGAGGATGAAATCCTCTTCCCCGAGCGCAGCCAATACTTCGTCGCCTTGGGCTCCTGCCTGCACGGCGCGGACGGCGAGTCCCGCCCGCTCGCCGAGTGGCATGCGCGCCTGCGGGAAGTCGACTTCGCAAGCGCCGCGCGCGGCGACAGCCAACTGCTGCCGCCGCTGTTCAAGGACGAAGCGGACCTTGCCGCCTTCCGCTCGCGCCACAAGGCCGCCTCGGCCGCGCGCATGGATTTGGCCGGGTACACCGGCCCGTGCTTCCTCGGCATCGACGCGGGCTCCACGACGACCAAGCTCGTGCTGACCGGCAGCGAGGATCAGATCCTGCATACGTTCTATGCCGGAAATAAGGGGAACCCGCTCGCTTCCGTCCGCGAAGCCTTGAACGAAATTTACGATTTGCTGCCCGAGGGCTGCCACATCGCCCGCTCTTATGTGACCGGCTACGGCGAAGGTCTGGTCAAAACCGCATTCCGCGTTGACGGCGGCGAAGTGGAAACCGTCGCGCATTATAAAGCGGCGTCCTCCTTCCTGCCGGAGGTTGATTTTATTCTCGATATCGGCGGTCAGGATATGAAATGCATCAAAATCCGCGGCGGAGCCATCGACTCGCTGATGCTGAACGAAGCCTGTTCGGCCGGCTGCGGCTCCTTCCTCGAAAGCTTTGCCGGCACGCTTGGCCTAAGCATAACGGAGTTCGCGGCCCAGGCGATGCAGGCGAAGGCGCCGGTCGATCTCGGCTCCCGCTGCACCGTTTTCATGAATTCCAAAGTGAAGCAGGTGCAGAAGGAGGGCGCGACCCTGTCGGACCTTTCCGCCGGCCTCGCCTATTCCGTGGTCAAGAACGCACTGCAAAAGGTGATTAAAATCCGCAATCCCGAGGAAATGGGCAAAAAGATTATCGTCCAGGGCGGAACCTTCCTGAACGACGCGGTGCTGCGGGCGTTCGAGCAGCTTACCGGCCGCGAGGTCGTTCGCCCGGATATCGCCGGGATTATGGGCGCCTACGGCTGCGCGCTGATCGCTAGAGAGAGTTACTCCGGCTGCGGCGTCAGCACAATTTTGCCCCGGGAAGAACTGTATACCTTCACTTACGAGGTTTCCCATGCAAGATGCCGCCTTTGCAGCAACAATTGTGCCATGACGGTCAGCCGGTTCCCGGACAAAAGCTTCCATGTCACCGGCAACCGCTGCGAACGCGGCGCCACCCAGAAAAAAGAGAAGAACGATTTACCGAATTTGACGGAGTACAAATATGAGCGGATGTTCGATTATTCCCCGCTGAAGGCTGACGAGGCCACCCGGGGTACGGTCGGCATTCCGCGCGTGCTGAACCTGTTTGAGAATTATCCGTTCTGGCACACCTTTTTCACCAAGCTCGGTTACCGGGTCGTCCTGTCGCCGAAATCGAGCAAAAAGCTGTACGAAAGCGGCATGGAGACGATTCCGTCGGAATCCGTCTGCTATCCCGCCAAGCTGACGCACGGGCATATTCAGAGCCTGATCGACAGCCGTGTGGACTTTATATTCTACCCCGCCGTCGTCTACGAGAAGAAAGAGGATACGTCCGCTGACAACCATTTTAACTGCCCGGTGGTGGCCTCTTATCCCGAGGTGATCCGCACCAATGTGGATGCCCTCAAGGACGGTGGCGTGAAACTGGTCAGCCCGTTCCTCAATTTCGATTCCGAACCTGTATTGCGCAAGCGTCTCCAGGAGACCTTCCCGGACATTCCGAAGGATGAGCTCAACACCGCGTTTGACGACGCGTGGGAGGAAGCGGAGCAGGCCAAGGAGGACATCCGCCTTAAAGGCGAAGAAACGCTCGCCTATATGGAGCGCACCGGCACGAAGGGAATCGTTCTCTGCGGGCATCCGTACCATACCGATCCGGAGATCAACCACGGCATCGCCGAGCTGATTACGGGCATGGGTCTGGCCGTGCTGACCGAAGACTCGATCTGCCACCTCGGTACGGTCAAGTACCGGCTGCCGATCGTCAATCAATGGACCTATCACGGTCGGATGTACCGCGCCGCCTATGCCGTCACGGAGCGGACCGATCTGGAGCTGGTGCAGCTCACTTCGTTCGGCTGCGGCATCGACGCAATTACCGCCGATGCGATCCAGGAAATTCTGGAACGCGAAGGGAAAACCTTCACCCTGATCAAGGTCGACGAGATCAGCAACCTGGGGGCGGCCCGAATCCGGCTGCGCTCCCTGCTCGCCGCCATGAGGGAGCGTGAAGCGGCGATGACGACACCGGGCGGCGGAACGGCCCCGACAGCTCCGGCGCCGTTCACCAAGCAAATGAAAGAGGGCTACACGATCCTGGCGCCGCAGGTTTCGCCGATCCATTTCGAATTGTTCGAACCGGTATTCCGCGATGCCGGATACCGGCTCAAGGTACTAAAGCAGGCGAGCAAGGAAACGACCGAGGAAGGGCTCAAGTTCGTCAACAATGACGCCTGTTATCCGGCCATCGTGACCATCGGGCAAATTATGGCCGCGCTGAAAAGCGGGGAGTACGACCCGGACCGGACCGCGGTCATCATGACCCAGACCGGGGGCGGCTGCCGGGCGACCAATTACATCGGCCTGCTGCGCAAGGCGCTGAAAGAAGCGAGGATGGAGCAAATCCCGGTCATCTCGCTCAATATTTCCGGGCTGGAGAACCAGCCGGGCTTCAAGCTCAATCTGAAAATGATCAACCGGCTGATCGCCGCCTCGTGCTACGGCGATTTGCTGATGCGCCTGCTCTACCGCTTCCGCCCTTACGAGCTGCATAAGGGCGATACCGAGCTGTTGTTCCGCAAATGGATGACGATTGCCCGCCATTCGCTGCAAAATTTCTCTTTTAACCAGTACAAGGACAATATCCGGAACATGGTTGCCGAATTTGAAGCGCTGCCGCTGACCGGAGAAGCCAAGCCCCGGGTAGGCATCGTCGGCGAGATTCTGATCAAGTTCCATCCCGACGCCAACAACAAGCTGGTTGACATCATCGAGGCCGAGGGCGGCGAGGCGGTCGTTCCCGATTTTCTCGATTTCATGTTCTACTGCCTGTACAATCCGATCTACAAAGCGGACCAGCTCGGCAAGAGCAAAATGTTCGGGCTGCTGAACCCGATGGTGATCAGTTACTTGGAAATGTACCGCAAACCGGTGAAAAAAGCGCTGGAGCACAGCCGGTTCCTCACTCCTCCAGAAAGCATCTATGACCTGGCGGACAAAGCCAGCCGCCTCGTATCCGTCGGCAACCAGATGGGCGAAGGCTGGTTCCTGACCGCGGAAATGATGGAGCTGCTCGATCACGGTGTGAACAATATCGTGTGCATTCAGCCGTTCGCCTGCCTGCCGAATCATATTACCGGCCGCGGCATGGTTAAAGGCTTGAAGGAGATCTACCCCGACGCCAACATCGCGGCGATCGATTACGACGCCGGAGCGAGCGAGGTCAACCAGATCAACCGGATCAAGCTGATGATGTCCATCGCCAGCGGCGTTCTCTGCTAATATAGAAAACACCTCCAGTTCACCCGGGCCGGTGAATTGGAGGTGTTTTTAGTTGCCATTAACCATCGAAATGATCATGTTAGCCAAATAGCTTGGACTATAGGTGGTCCCTTCTTGCAACCACCAGGATACGATGCCGAGCGTCGAAGCCGCAATGATCTCGTTCGGCACCTTGAACGGCCGCCCGTTCGCTTTTCTGTCTTCGGCCCAAAACGTGATGATATCAAGCAGTATTTCATACACTCTGCGGCGAAAATCTTTATTCTCCAGCATTACCTTATAGAGCCCCGTATTGTGATAAAAAAGCTCAAGAAATGCAACAACCTGTTTACGGGAACCTTTTGCAATTGGCGGGTTATCCTCGGATAAAGGCTTCATCGTCTTATGCAGCTCGTCAAGCATTTCATTAAGCATTTGTTCTATGAGATCATCAATATCGCGATAGTGCAAATAGAAGGTCGCACGGTTTAATTCGGCCCGGTCGGCAATATTTTGAACGGTCAATTTATTGATATCGCCGTTTTCCTGGATCAGTGAAATGAGTGCAGCTTTAAACATTCGCCTTGTCCGTTTTATTCGGGGATCGACCTTTCCGTTTTCATTGTTAGGCATTTTATCAACCCTTCGTCTATAATTTTTGACTTTTGCGACATATATTCAAAATCCGTTAATTAGTATACATTTTCTTGAAAATTGCAAATGGATACTTTCATTTTTTTCATGTTATGATTTATTGACACAGTATCAATTATACAACTCGATGCCAATAATGAAATAGGAAAGGAAAGTGTAGTTCAACATGAGTCAACCTCAGCAACAAGTAAAGAAAGGACTGCTTCTCTTCGTCTTACTCTTGGGTTCGTTTCTATCCGTTCTGAATCAAACGATCCTGAATGTCGCTCTGCCTGCTTTGATGGAGGAATTTGCGGTTTCCGCCTCAACGGCTCAATGGCTGTCGACCGGATTTATGCTGGTGAACGGGATTTTGATTCCGGTGACGGCTTTTTTAATGAAACGGTTTACCACCCGCCAGCTTTTCATCAGTTCCATGCTTTTGCTGTTTGCGGGTACTTTGATTAACGCCATCGCCCCGAGTTTTGAAGTTTTATTGATCGGACGGCTCATTCAAGCTGCCGGAGCGGGAATTATTATGCCTCTGTTAATGGCGGTCGTGCTTGCGATCTTTCCTGTTGAGGGCCGCGGAACGGCCATGGGGATGACCGGACTTGTAATGGTATTTGCACCGGCCATCGGCCCTACTTTGGCGGGGATCATTATTGAACAGTATTCATGGCGGTGGATATTTATTGGCATGTTCATACTTGTCGCCATCGTGATCGCTCTATCCTATAAACTCTTGGTCAATGTATCGGAGACTTCCAAGCAAAAGCTCGATATCCTAAGCATCATCTTGTCCACATTAGGGTTCGGCGGCATCCTTTACGGCTTAAGCAGTGCGGGCGACAAGGGCTGGGGGAGCGCCCTGGTGCTCTCCTGCCTGGCTCTGGGGCTCCTCTTTCTCGTGCTTTTCTGCCGCCGTCAGCTGCTTGCAGGCGATCCTATGCTTAACTTACGGGTGTTTAAGGACAAAACGTTTACGATCACGACAATCATTAATGTATTGGTAACCATGATCATGTACGGAGATATGATTTTACTACCGCTGTACTTGCAATCCAGCAGAGGATATTCCGTGCTGGACACGGCCTTGCTGATGCTGCCGGGCGCATTATTGAACGCCGTGATGTCTCCGATATCCGGCCGCTTATTCGATAAATTCGGCGCAAAACCGCTGGCGCTGATCGGCCTGATCTTCATCATTCCCGCCGTATGGGGAGTTACCGGCCTGACCGAAACGACCGGTTACGGCTATTTGATGTTCAGAACCATCCTTCTGCGAATCGGCATGAGTTTGCTGACCATGCCGATCACCACAGCCGGACTGAATACACTTCCGAAACAACTGGGCGCTCACGGGTCCGCCGTGACGAATACAGTCCGCCAGGTTGCGGGTGCCATCGCAACGGCGATGGTCGTTACGATTATGTCGATAAGCGCCAAACATCATACTGTTCAACTGGCCGAATCCGGCAGCTTGCTCTCCAAAGCGCAAATTACGAAGGCTGCTTCCATATTTGGCGCAAGCGAAGCTTATATTTTCATCACCGCTGTCGGCATCATAGCTATCATAATGACCCTGTTCATGCCGGGCAAAAAGAAAGAGGGAGCGGAGCAAAAGAAAACCGTTGCCGAGAATTAAATAAAATGGATCATAAAAAGCCCAATTTCTCAATTTTTCGTGAGAAATTGGGCTTTTCGTATATTGCCAATAAAATGATTAATTTTGATTTTTCTGCTGCTCTATCTTCTCGGCCAATTCATTGAGATAGGCCCAGCGGTCCATTAACCGCTCCAGCTCGGCTTCCGCCTGCTGCTGCTCCTGCATCAGCTCCTGAAGCTTGACCGCATCGCTGGCCGCCGCGGCCATGTCCTCGGTGATCCCGGCCAGACGCTGTTCCGCCTCCTCCACCCGCTCGTCGATCGTCTCGTATTCGCGCTGCTCATTGTAGCTGAATTTTAGCTTTTCCCCGCGGGCAGGGTCTTTGGCGCTTCCTTTCGCACCGTCGGAAGCGTTGTCGGCGGTGCTCCCGGACTTGGACGTGGAGGCGGCGGAAGATGCCGCATGAATATTGACGCTCGATGTTCCCGAGCCGCCCGCCTGAATCCGCTCCTCGTAATCGCTGTAGTCGCCGACATGAACGGCGACGACTCCGCCGCCTTCAAACGCCATAATCTTGTCGACGGTCCGGTCCAGGAAATACCGGTCGTGCGATACGACGAAGACGGCGCCCGGGAATTCGTCGAGATACGCCTCCAGGACGGTCAGCGTCTGAATGTCCAGGTCATTGGTCGGCTCATCCAGCAGCAGCACATTCGGTGCTCCCATCAGCACGCGGAGGAGATAAAGCCGCCGCTTCTCTCCGCCCGACAGCTTCGCGATGGGCGTCCACTGCATCGCGGGCGGGAACAGGAAGCGCTCCAGCATCTGCGCCGCCGTGATCCGCGAACCGTCCGCCGTTTCGACGACCTCGGCCGCCTCTTTGATAAATTCGATTACCCGCTGCTTGCCGTCCATCTCCTGATGCTCCTGGGTGAAATATCCCAGCTTCACGGTCTGGCCGAGCTCGATCCCGCCCGCATCCGGCTGGGTCCGTCCGGCGATCATATTGAGCAGCGTGGACTTGCCGCTGCCGTTGGGGCCGACGATGCCGACGCGGTCCCCAGGGACGGCCGTATACGTCAAATCGCCGATCAGCAGCCGGTCCCCGATCGATTTCCGCAAATCGGAAATCTCCAGAATTTTGCGTCCCAGCCGGGTGGAGGCGACAGAAATATCGAGCGCGGTACTCTTGTATTCCGTCTTCATGTTTTGCAGCTTCTCGAACCGCTCGATCCGCGCTTTCTGCTTGGTCGAACGCGCCTGCGCCCCCCGGCGGATCCAGGCCAGCTCGTTCCGCAGCAGGTTCTGCCGCTTCTGCTCCGAGGCCGCCTCCCGCTCCTCGCGCTCGCTCTTCAGCTCCAGGAAGCGGCTGTAATTCGCTTCGTAGCGGAACAGGCGCCCGTGATCCAGCTCCAGCATGACATTGCAGACCCGGTCGAGGAAATAGCGGTCATGCGTGATCAAGAGCAGCGCACCGCGCCGCTTCTGCAGATACGCTTCCAGCCAGCCGACGGACTCGTTGTCGATATGGTTGGTGGGCTCGTCCATAATGAGCAGCTCCGAAGGGATAATCAGCGCGGACGCAAGTGCGACGCGTTTGCGTTGCCCCCCGGACAGCTCGCCCATTTTTTTGCCGAACTCGGTAATGCCGAGCCGGCCGAGCACACTCTTGGCCTCGCTTTCCAGGCTCCAAGCCCCGAGCCGGTCGATATCCTGGCTCAGCTTGGCCACTTTGGCCTGCCGCCCCGGATCGTCCGGCAGGAGCTCCAGCTCCTCCATCGCTTCCATATAAGCGGAAACGGCCGCGAGTTCGGGGCCGCCGTTTTGAAACACGCCGCGCAGCACGGTGATGTTTGGATCAAATTCGGGATTTTGCGCCAGAAAAGTGACCCGGGTATCCCGGTTGACGGATACCCGGCCTTCATCGGCGGGCTCCAGTCCGGCGATAACGCGGAGAAACGTCGATTTGCCCGTACCGTTCACGCCGATGATTCCGATCTTGTCGTTTTCCTCCATGCCAAACGAAGCGTCCTGAAACAGCACCTTTTCGCCATAGGTTTTCGTCAAATGTTCGACGGTCATAATATTCATCGTTTATTCCCACTTTCTTAAACAAGCATCAAGCCAAGGCCCCAGGCGATCAAACCGGCCGCGAGGGAACTAAGCGCGTTCACCATATCGTTGTTCATCCAGGCGAGGCCCCGGCCTTGCAGCGTGGCTGTTTCGCAATGCGCCTTGACCTCCACGCTTTTGCCGCATACCGGGCAGCGGTACATCCGCTGGAGCGTCGCGCCGAGCACGGAATCGGCGAACGCGCCGATAAACCCGGACACCCCGCCGATCAGCAGCCATTGCCATAAGGGCAATGCAGAATAAGCGGATGCCGTGTCCGGCTCCCCCGTGCCGCCGCCGAGCGCCAGCAGCGTCCAGGCCGCGCCGCCGATCACCATCGCTCCGACCAGCGCAGCAGCGCTGCCGAGCAGAGAGACGCCGCCGGACGTTCCGGCAGGCAGCGGCTTCCAGGTCAGCACCGACCGCGGCGGCTTGCGGCTGAGCCCGCCCCATTCGGTCGCCCACGTATCCGCGGTAACCGCGGCCATCGTGCCCACGAAGGCATAGGCCCATGCCGGGTCCGGCCACAGCGCGTTTCCGATGCAGGCGGCCATGCCCAAGCCGCCGTTCGCCAGCACTTGCCCCGCGTCTCTTCGCCCGCTCTTGGCATACGATTTCTCCAGTTCCCGCTTCCGCTCCCCGCGCAATTTGGAAAACAGCGACGAGGTGATGAAGAACAGGAGCAGCAGGCCAAACCAAAACAAATTGCCCGCTCCGTAATATACCGTTCCCATGACCCATGCCGCGATCATGCCCGACAGGGACAGCGATCCTTTCCAAAAGGCGGCACCAGAGACCAAAAGGGCGCAGAGCGCCCCGATGATCCAATCCGTCATGATCATTACCCGGCTGACGGGCCGGAAGCGATTATACATTCGCCCAGTACGTTCGCCCCGTAAGCAATCTCGAGCCGGTCGCCGCGGAAAACGGGCCCTACCCCTTCCGGGGTACCGGTAAAAATATGATCCCCTTCATCCAAACCGTAACGGTCCCCGATATAGTCCACAATTTGCTGCAGCGAAAAGATCATGTTGGAGGCGTTGCCGCATTGCACCAGCTCCCCGTTCTTCCGCAGTGTAAAGTCCTCGTCCGCGATGCGGCCGACTCCCGGGAAAGCGAGATAAGGCGTCAGCGGCGCCGAATTTTTAAACCCTTTGGCCGCCGTCCACGGCTGCCCTTTTTGCTTCAGCACGCTTTGCACATCGCGCAGCGTAAAATCAATGCCGAACGCCATCACGTCGACAAGCTCGTCCACCGTCATGCCGGGCTCGTAGCGCCGGGCTATCCGCAGGACAAGCTCGGTTTCGTAATGAATTTCGCCGCGGTTCTCCGGCAGGACAAGCTCCGCTTTGTCCATCGGGACTACCGCGTGCGACGGCTTCTGAAAGATCAGCGGCTCCTTCGGCACCTCGTTGCCGAGTTCTTCGGCGTGCAGCCGGTAATTGCGGCCGACACAGTATACATTGGCTATCGTCTTGTTCATCCTAAGCGCCTCCCGATTATCCTTTGGTTAAACCCTATCTGCGTCCGGTTCCTTGATCGCCTTGCGCCAAATATCCGGGCGGTTGGTACAGATGAGAACGTCTTTGTGCATGGCGGCCACCCGCCGCATCCGCCGGGCGTCGTCCAGCGTCCAGGCCATCACCTCGATGCCGCGTCCGGCCGCTTTGCCGGCCAGCTCCGACGTCAAATGCCGGTAGTTGATCGAAAGGAATGAGCAATGCAGCAGCTGCAGCCGCAGCAGCAAATCCTTCGGTTTGCCGTCGATGATCAGTCCCGTGCGCATTCCCCGCCCGATTTCTTTGATCTTGGCCAAAATCCGCGGCTCGAACGATGTCAGGACGACATCCTGTTCCATGTGCCGTTTGCGGACGGCCGTTATTATCTTCTCTTCGATGCCGGGATACATATCGCCCTCGGTTTTGACCTCGATATTGGCTTTCAGCCGCCCGCAAATTTTGTCCAGAAATTCGTCGAGGCTGATCAGCCGCTCTCCGGCATAGGCTTTGGATTTCCAACTCCCGGCGTCCAGCGCCTTAAGCTCTGCCCATGTCTTGTCCTTCACAGGTCCCCGGCCGTTCGTGGTCCGGTTTAACGTGAAGTCATGTATCAGCAGAGGAACGCCGTCTTTCGACAATTGGACGTCGACCTCGACCCAATCGACATACGGCTGCTCCATCGCGAGCGTGATCGCCGCCATCGTGTTCTCCGGCGCGATTCCGGAGAATCCCCGATGAGCTACGCATTGGTTCGGCACATTCCCACGCTCCTCATGAGGTAATTTAGAGACTTCAAGTATTGTCGGAGACTTCGGAAGGTTCCGGCGGTTCCGCGGATCCCATGCTCTTCACCGCCGCGGCGCTCACTCTGCCGGTAGCCTCGATCGAGACGCCCGGCGACAGAGCCTCCACCGTTCCCAGCAGCTCCGCTCCTTCCTCCTTCGTCATAGGCACCGGCTGAGCCAGCTCCGTTTTGAACGGGATCAGTTTCAGCTCGCAGTCGCCCTTCCGCGTGCATTCCGCGGCAAACACGGCGGTTTCCCACGTACTGGCATCCGTCGATTTCGTGAAAATAAAATTTCCCGTACCGTAGGCAATCCATTTCCCTTTATATTTCTCCAGTCCTTGCAGTACATGCGCATGTCCGCCTATGACCATGTCCGCGCCGGCATCGATAAATTCATGGGCCAGCGCCGTTTGATGATCTTCGAGCTTTGTGGTGCGTTCTTTCCCCCAATGGGCCACGACAAGCACCAGGTCCGCGTTCTTGCGGGCCGTTTGGACCGCCTTCACGGCTTGGCGCGAATCATAAGCCGCGGCCACGCCGGGATTGTTTCCGGCAGCCCAAGACTTGTCGGGAATGACGCGGCTGAAGCCGCATAGGGCGATTTTGATCCCTTTCCGCTCAATATAGACGGGTGCATATGCCTCTTTGCCGTTCTTGCCGGCACCGACATAGAGCAAGCCATTTTGCTTCAAGTGATCCATCGTGTCGAGCAGCCCCTCGACGCCTTGATCCAGCGTATGGTTATTCGCCAGGTTTACCGCTTCCACGCCGGCCTTGGCGAGCTCGGGCAATGCCTCGGGCGAAGACTTAAATACAAAGGTTTTGTTTTCCGCCGCCGTGCCTCCGTCCGTGACCGGCGTTTCCAGATTCACGATGCTGAGATCGTCGTTCTGAAACAGCTCCTTGACGTATCGATACGGATAATCATAACCTTCTTTGCGCAATTTGTCGGCGACTTTGCCGGAGAATATCGTGTCCCCCGCAAAATGAATGAGCAGCCGTTCCCCCGAGTCGGCGGGATCCCGTACGCCCTCCTCATTCTGCGTCCCTTCTTCGTCCGCCGGAGCATTGGCCGGATCGACCTCGGAAGCGTCGCCGGGATCCGCGGGAATCTGCGCCACATCCTCGTCCTCAGCGCCGGAATCCATTGAAACTTGGCCCTGGCCTTCCCGATCGTTCCCGGCCGCCGTATTGCCGTCCTGCTCAAAGGCTCCGGAAGACGGAAGATCATTATTGCCCGTACCCGGTTCGCCTTGCATCGTGCGGTCGGATAAATAAAAATAAGCGCCCAAGACAACGATGATGAAAATCAGTGATAAATTCAATCCAAGCCAAAAGCGGCTCTGCCGCCGTTGCTTTTCCTGCTTTTGCTTCTTGTATTTCTCCGAACGCGGTGGATACATCATTAAACCCCTTTTTTCCTCTTATCATCTGCTTTCCTGAACATGATTGATTTTATTATATCAGGTAACCCGAAATAAATAGAACCCCTCGCCTATTTTGGACGAAGGGCTCTTTCGGCCTAATTTCCCGGCGCGAGACGCGCCGGATTCGTTTAGGCCCATTTATTTCCCGGCATAGGTTGTAAAAATCACGTCGCTAAGCGTCTCCATATAAAGCGGATCGGTGTTGAGCGAATCGATCCGTTCGAGCCGCATATCGAGCTCCTTGGCGATCGCCTTGGCTTCGATGTCGAGATCGTACAGCACTTCCAAATGGTCGGAAACGAACCCGACCGGAGCAACCAGCACATCCTCGACCTGCTCCAGGCTCAGGCTGCGCAGTGTATCGAGAATGTCCGGGCCGAGCCAGGGCTCTTGCGTCCGCCCTGCGCTCTGCCACGTAAATTGCCAGGAGGTCACTTTCGCGCGTTCGGCAACGGCCTTGGACGTCTCCATGAGCTGGTCCCGGTAAGGATCGCCCATTTCCAATATTTTTTGCGGCAAACTGTGCGCGCTGAACAGCACTCTCACCTTATCCCGCTGCGCTCCGGCTTCCTCGAATTGGTCAAGCTTCTTCGATACCCGGGCCGCCAAAGCTTCGATCAGCTTCGGATGCAGATGATAGCTGCGGACGCATTTCATCGCGATCCCGGTTTCCGCCGCCTTCGCTTCCGCCCGTTTGATGTAGCCGCCGATGCTCATCACCGAATAATGGGGAGCCAGCACGATGCCGACCGCCTCCTTGATCCCGTCATTTGCCATGGCGGCGACGCCGTCCTCGATGAACGGACTGGCGTGTTTTAGCCCCTGATAGCAGACAAACTCTTTATCCGCATAAGGATTCAGCCGGTTTATCGTTTCCTGCAGCGCCGCCACCTGTTTGTCGGTATTTTCCCGCAGCGGAAATACGCCGCCGACGATCGCCTCATAGCGGTCTTTAAGCTCTTTCAATTGCTCCGCGGTCGGAGGGTTGCCCCGGCGGATATGCGTATAATAAGCCTCAACCTGATCCATATTGGCCGGTGTGCCGTAAGACATCACCAAAACGCCTATTTTTGTTTGCATAATTGCTCACCTCTTCAAAAAAATGGATATTATGACTTCAATTTCGGCTTCCGCTTCTCGATCGCATGTTCCGAATACTCGTGCACATAGTCGGTCAATTCGCGCAGCTTGTCGATCGATGCCTCGGGAAACAGGCCGTGCCCCAGATTGAATATGTACCCCGGAGCCTGAATCCCCTGGTCGATTATATCTTTGGCCTGCTGTTTAATGATGTCCATGGGAGCGGTAAGAATATACGGGTCCAGGTTGCCCTGCATCGCAAACTTCCCGCCGGTCCGGCGGCGGCCTTCCCCGATCGACATGCGCCAGTCTAGGCCGATCACATCGGCGCGGATATCCGTCAACGTCGGCAGCAGTTCCCCGGAGCTTACGCCGGGAAAATAAATTTTCGTTACATCCAAATCGCTCAGTTCGGCAAAAATACGGGTAATCGTCGGCAGCACATAGCGCTCGAAATCTTTCGGCGCCAGCGATCCCACCCAGCTGTCAAATAGCTGGAACGCCTTTCCGCCGCTGGCCACATGGGCGCGCAGGTAGGTAATTACCATATCGCCGAGCTTTTCCATCAGCTTGTCCCAAAGCTCCGGCTCCCCGTACATCATGCTCTTTGTGCGAATATAGCTTTTCGAAGGGCGTCCTTCGATCAAATAGCTCGCGATCGTAAACGGAGCGCCGGCAAAAGTGATTAAAGGCACATCCAGCTCGCGATCCAAAATTTCGATCGTTTTCAGGATGTGCGGCAGGTCCTTCTCGACGTCGATCGGCTTCAAACGGTCGATATCCGCTTTGGAACGGATCGGATTGTCGATCACGGGCCCGATATTTTTGACGATATCGAAATCAATGCCGATGGAAGCGACGGGGTTCATAATATCCGAATATAAAATGGCGGCGTCCACCCCCAGCTTGCGTACCGGCATCATCGTCACCTCGGCCGCCAGCTCGGGCTGCAGCGATATTTCAAGCAAACTGTATTTTTCTTTAATCTTCCGGTATTCGGGATCGTATCTGCCCGCCTGGCGCATGTACCAAACCGGAAGACGATCCACCTCCCGCCCTTGGGCGGCGCGGATGAACCGATCGTTATAAGCCACAAATAATGCCTCCAATCATCGTAAACCTTCAATATATATTATGCCTCTTTTAAAAGTAAGTAACAACCGTCACACTGGCTCGTCCAAGTGACAAACATATGACAATGCTCTCCCTGAGCATGTCAATATTTATGTTATACTGTAAAGACTTTGTTTTGCACCCAGAATCCCTGAAAGGAAGTGAAAGCACATTGAAGAGCTGGAAAGTCAATCTCATTGTGCTTTGGTTCGGACTGTTCCTGGTCAATGCCGGAATGACGATGATCACCCCGTTTTTATCGCTGTATTTGGCCAGAGATCTGCATGTGGTTGGAGAGCGGGCCATCGGCTTATGGGCCGGCCTGATCTTCGCCGCCAATTTTGCAACCTCGTTTGTGTTTCAGCCGATCTGGGGCAAGCTGGCTGACAGGTACGGCCGCAAAATCATGCTGCTGCGCTCCGGCTTCGGCATGGCGGTCGTCATTACGCTAATGGGCTTTGCCACGCAGCCGTGGCATCTTCTCCTGCTCCGCTTGCTGAATGGAACGATCTCCGGCTTCAATCCGGCCGCCGTGTCGCTCGTATCGGGCACCGCGCCCAAGAACCGGATGGGCTTTGCCATGGGTACGATCCAGTCGGGTAACGTCGCCGGCACCATTCTCGGGCCGCTGATCGGCGGGCTGATGGCGGAACGGGTCGGTTTCCGGCCGATTTTCTACATTACCGGCGCACTGCTGTTCGCGGCCTCCCTGCTGGCTCTCTTTTTCGTCCGCGAGAAATTCGACCGGGAGGAGGCGGCCCATACGCCTCAGGTATCCGTGTTGCAGGGTTTTCTTGAATTAAATAAAACGCCGCAGCTGACGGCTCTATTTGCGGTAACCATCCTGCTGCAATTCGCCATGATCAGCCCGATGTCCCTGCTCCCGCTATACGTCGAGAGGCTGCACGGGACGGCGTCGGACGTGCCGTTCTGGGCCGGCTTCGCCACCGCGGTCACAGGCATCTCCAACATGGTGACCTCCCCCGTGCTCGGGAGGGTCAGCGACAAGTTCGGAGCGCACCGGATACTGACCTATTCCCTGATCGGCGCGGCGGCCGCCCTGATTCCGCAAGCCTTCGTACACACCGTCTGGCAGCTCATCATCGTCCGGTTTATGATGGGGATCTTCATGGGCGGCCTGCTGCCAAGCGTCAACGCGCTGATCCGGTTCTACACCCCGGACGGCATGGAGAGCCGGGCCTTCGGCTTCAACAGCAGCATGATGGCGCTCGGCAACATGATGGGTTCCATCATCGGCGGCTTTCTGGCGGGCTATATCGGGATTGAGGGCATCTTCATCATCTCCGGCGTCCTGCTGTTTATCAACACGGTCTGGGTCAGATTCAAGCTGTACGCCAAGCCGAAGGTCGCTTCTTTCAAGTAGCGCGAATTAAAGGAATAAACCGCGACACAAACAAGCCCTCGCCTTGGGAAATGGCGAGGGCTTGTTTGTATCTGTCGCTATGGAAACCTGGGCGCCGATGGATCAAACAAAGCCGTACGTGTTGGATTGCCCGCCGTCGATGGCGATGGTCTGGCCGTTCACATAACTGCAATCTTCGCTCAGCAGGAAGACTACTACTCTGGCTACTTCCTCCGGTTTCCCAAGCCGTTTGGTCGGGTTGCCTTGAGCGAATTCGGCTTCCGCCTTCTGCGGGTCTTCCGGGTTAACCTGCTTGAAAGAGCCCGCAACCATCGGTGTCAAAATCGCGCCCGGCGCGATCGCATTGGTGACGATGCCGCTACGGGCGAATTCGAGCGCGGCGTTCTTGGTCATGCCGGAAACAGCGTGCTTGCTCGCCACGTAGGGAACCTGGTTGATGACGCCGCGAATCCCGCCGACCGAAGCGGTATTGACGATCCGGCCATAATTATGCTTTTGCATGACGGGAATCACATAGCGCAGACCGTAGTAGACGCCCAAGAGGTTGATATCGATAACCTTCTTGAACATATCGACATCATAATCCGGAATCAGCGCCTGTTTTCCCTCAATGCCCGCGTTGTTGTAAAATCCGTCGATTCGACCGTAAGCCTTGACCGTTTCATCGACGTATTTCTTTACGGCCCCCTCGTCGGAAACATCGGCGGTCACCGTTAAGACTTCCGCATCCGGATACTTGGCCTTAAGCTCCTGCTTCGCCTGTTCCAGCGCGTCTTCTTTAAGGTCGACCAACGCCAGCTTCGCGCCTTCTTTGGCCGCTTCCATCGCGGTCGCCTGCCCGAGTCCCATCGCGGCACCCGTAATGACGATTACTTTGCCTTCCAATCGTTTGCTCAAAGTTTTCACATCCTTGTAGAAGTAGGGATGTAAATAATTTAACCGCTATGGCGGAAAGTGATGCACTATCGGCTAAGTTTTAAGCGAATGAATTCACTCACTGGGAACACAAACTAACTGGAAAATCTACAGTTAAATTAAAATCAGACTGCGATTCAATAAAAATAACTGGAAAACCTGCCGTTATTTCAGGCGATTCATTGGGAAGCAACGAAAAACGGAGCAATTAGCTGGAGGTTCTCCAGTTAATTGCTCCGCAAAGCCCTTTAAAAGCAAATCAACTGGAGGAAATCCAGTTAATTGCCAATATGGTTAAGCATCTGCAGGCTTCACCACCGCGAGCGCCAGGCCGTCGAAGGCCGGCAGCATCGTGCTTATCAGCCGTTCGTCCGTGGCGATCATTTCATTGAATTTCCGCACCGCGAGGACCGAGGGGCCGTTTTTGTCGGGGTTCAGCGTCCGTCCGCGCAGCAGCGTATTGTCCCCGGCGATGAGTGCGCCGGGCGCGGCAAGCCGGATCGCGTATTCCAAATACGCTGGATAATTCCCTTTGTCCGCATCGATCAGGAAAAAGTCGAAACGCTCGCCCCGCTCCTCCAGCAGCTTCAAGCTGTCCAGCGCCGGTCCGATCATATAATCCGTCACTTCGCCGTATCCGGCGCGTTCCAGGTTTCGCCGGGCCAAGGCAGCGTTTTCTTCCTTAAGCTCCAATGACAGTAGGCGCCCGCCTTGCTTCATGCCCCGTGCCAAACAGATGCCGCTATACCCGCCGAGGGCGCCGATTTCCAGGATGGAGCCGGCTCCGGATACCGCGGCCAGCATCGTCAGCAGCCTCCCGTAGCCCGGCGCGATCGACACATCGTTGATGCCGCTCTCTATGATAGATTCCGTTACGCTCCGCAGCACTTGATCCTCCGGATACAAGGCCTCGCTATATTCCTCAGGAGTCATCTCCCACACTCTCCTTTTTTTAAATCCGGCAAACAATCCAAAAATCATCGGTATTTCCGTTTGTATCTTATTTGACATTGGCCTATACTGAATTGTATGGTTTTTGCGCTATAACCACAAGTATGACACGGAGTTGATAGAATCTCATGCCGGAACAAGAACAACTGTTGGAGCTGATCGCCACTGCGCCGATGGGGCTCGAAGCCGTCGTCGCCCGCGAGTTGAAAGAAATGGGATACCACGATACCGCCGTGGAGAACGGCCGGGTTACGTTTAAAGGAACGATGGCCGATATTTGCCGCTGCAATTTATGGTTGCGCACGTCGGACCGGGTTTTGATTAAAATGGGCGAGTTCACCGCGCTCACGTTCGATGAATTATTCGAGGGCACCAAGGCATTGCCCTGGGAGGAATGGATTCCGGTCCACGGCGAATTCCCCGTCGAGGGCCGGTCGCATAAATCCCAGCTCAGCAGCGTGCCCGCCTGTCAGGGAATCGTCAAAAAGGCGGTCGTCGAAAAGCTGAAGGAAAGCTACCGCAAGGAATGGTTCGAGGAGAACGGGCCGCGCTATGTGATCGAGGTCAACCTGCTAAACGACAAAGCGCTGCTGACGCTCGACACGACCGGCCCGGCGCTCCATAAGCGCGGCTACCGCAAAGTGGCGACCGAAGCGCCGCTGAAGGAAACGATGGCCGCGGCGCTGATCCTGCTCAGCCGCTGGAACCAGAACCCGGCGCGGCCGTTCTACGATCCGTGCTGCGGATCGGGCACGCTGCCGATCGAGGCGGCGATGATCGGCTGGAACATCGCGCCGGGCCTGCGGCGCAGCTTCAACGCGGAAAGCTGGCCGGCGCTGCCGGAATCCATGTGGCAGCGGGCCCGCGAAGAAGCGATCGATGCCGTACGGGACGATATTCCGCTGAATATCGCCGGCAGCGACATCGATCCGAAGGCGATCGAAGTGGCCGAAGCCGCGGCCAAAAGCGCCGGGCTGGCCAAGGAGATCGCCTTCCAGGTGCTCCCGGCCGCCAAAATCCGGCCGGAGGGCGACTACGGCTGCCTGATTACGAACCCGCCGTACGGCGAGCGGATCGGTGAGGAGAAAGAGGTGCGCCGGCTCATTGCCCAGCTCGGCCGCGTCGCCGCCGAGCTCCCGACCTGGTCGTTCTTCGCACTGACGCCGACCAAGCAATTCGAGCACGATTTCCAGCGCAAGGCGGACAAGCGCCGCAAGCTGTTCAACGGCCGGATCGAGTGCCAATATCTGCAATTTCTCGGACCCCTTCCCCCGCGGCATTAGCGCCCGGGTGGAGGGTTTCTCCGTTTCGAAAGGAGGTTGCCCAAGGTGGCTAAACCTATGAAATCCAATCATTTTATTCGCAAGCTGCCGGCTTACCGCCATTTTGAATATATTGTTTTTATTCTGATCATCTTTTTCAAGCTTGTGATATTGCATAATAACCTGCACGCAAGATATATTGATATGAATCTTCTCGACGATGTCATCGCCATCGGATCGATATTGCTCGTGTCTTTCTGGACGCTTTGGCTGCCCCGCCGGGGGCGGTCATTCGCTCTCCTCTTTCTGAACGTGCTGCTGACGGGACTTATTTTCGCCGATTTGGTATATTACCGTTACTTCGGCGATTTCATCACCGTTCCGGTGCTGCTCCAGGCCGGTCAGGTCGGCGAGCTCGGGGACAGCATCCTGTCGCTGATCTCCTTCTCCGATCTGTGGCTCGTTGCCGATTGGATCGTCTGGCTGGCGATAAAATGCGGCCTGTCGATCTATCGCCGCAGAGACGGAGTACGGTCTCACATCCGCAGCGCGCGGGAAGGCGGCCGGCCGCGCCGGTTGTCCCGGTTCATTCAGGGACTGGCCGTTTTCGCGCTCGGGTTCGTCCTGACGCTTGGACCCATCCGGTTCTATGCCGCGACGTGGGCGGTCGGCTTGTTTGAAGGCGCCTGGTGGAATATCTCCTTGTACAACGTCACGGGCCTGCTCGGTTTTCACTATTACGACGCTTACCGCTACGCCAAAGAGCATCTCGGCGGCAAGCCGAACCTTATGGCCGACGAAAAGGAGAAATTCGCATCCTGGTTCCGCCAAGCCGGCGAATCCCGAACCGAGAATAATGACACCTTCGCCGCTTACCAGGGTAGCAATGTTCTTGTCGTCCAGGTGGAGGCATTCATGAATTTCATGATCGGCAAAGAGATCGGAGGACAGGAAATCACCCCGAATTTCAATAAGCTGATGCAAGAGAGCCTGTATTATTCCAATTATTATCATCAAACCGGCCAGGGCCGCACCTCCGACGCGGATTTCTCCTCGCAGAGCTCACTGCACCCACTGCCGACAGGGTCCGTGTTTGTACGGTATCCCGACCATACGTATGACGTACTGCCGCAGATCCTGAAATCGGCCGGCTACGAAACCGCCGCATTTCACGCTTACGAGGGAAGCTTCTGGAACCGGACCAATATGTATAAGGCAATGGGGTACGACCGTTTTTACAGCAAAAAAGACTATCAAATGGACGAATCGCTCGGCTGGTCGCTCGGCGATAAATCGTTCTTCCGGCAATCTCTTGAATTTATGGTCGCGGAACCGCAGCCGTTCTATTCCTTCTTAATTACGTTATCCAGCCATCATCCGTACTCTCTTCCGGCCTCTATCCGCGAGCTTGATACGGGCGAATTTAAGGATACCCTATTCGGAAACTATCTGGAATCGATCCATTACGCGGATGCCGCTTTGGGCGAACTGGTCGAAGGGATGAAGCGGGACGGGCTTTGGGAGAACACGATTCTTTATGTTTACGGAGACCATGACAACTCGATTACGGAGCAGGCCAATTATGAAAAATTCCTCGGCAAGCCGCTTTCCGAGCTCGATATGCACCAAATCATGAATCAGGTGCCGCTGCTGATCCATCTGCCGGACGGCAAAGCGGCCGGGGTTTACGACCAGCCCGCCGGGCAGCTCGACATGGCCCCGTCGCTTATGCATCTGCTCGGCATCCCTAGCGATGCCTACTATATGATGGGCAACAACCTGTTCGCCTCGGGGGACAAATTCGTGGTCTTACGCTCCGGCGCCTTTACGGACGGGAAGCTGTACTACATTCCTTCCCCGGACAACCTGTTTGAAAACGGCAACTGCTACGATCTCACCACCCGTGAGAAGACAGATATCGAACGATGCCGGATTCCGCATGAGGAGGCGAAGGAACGGCTGCAAATGTCGGATAAACTGATAATGGGCGATTTTATTCCGGAATTGAAAGAAGGAGCCCCAAGCAGGTAGAAACCCGATTGGCCGTGAGGCGCCTGAGTTCGTCCGTTCCGCGCACTGGCCCGGGGGAATTACATGGGCTATAATGGGACATGAGTGTATCTGCCATATTTTTCGTTAATCAATACTTTGGAAAGCGGCGATTCGATGAGCAAATATGGAATGAATGTGAAATTTACCGCTAAAGCCGGGGAACGCGACGCACTCGCGCAAATTTTGCTCGGCGCTGCGGCGGCTGCGGAAGGGTTTGAGGGCTGTGAGAAATACATTATCAGCCTGTCGGAAACCGAGCCGGATGCCGTTTGGGTCACCGAGATTTGGAGCGGTGAGGAGGCGCATCAAGCGTCGCTGAACAATGAGGCGGGCAAAGCCCTGATTCAGCAGGCAAGACCGCTAATCGCAGGGGTCGAATCCTACCCGGTTCGGCCCATCGGCGGCAAGGGACTGTAGCAGCCTTCCGCATGAAAGAAAAAAAACAAGCTGCCCCTTCCAATCCACGGAATCGGGCAGCTTGTCGTTTATCGGGGCGAATAGCCGTTATAGCCGTTACTCCTTCGGCTTTTTAACAAAGGGTGCGGCCTTGGCCAGCACTTCGTCTTCCGTCGGAGCGCTGACATAGCGGCCGTTAATATAGACGAATGCTCTCTTGCCGCAAGGCCCGCAGTAGGATTTGCAGCCGATTTTGATCTCGGCGTCGGGCGCCAGCTTTTGCAGCTTCGGCACGAATGTCTTCATTCGGATATGATTGCATTTGTCGCAGATTCGTATATCGTTAGCCATGCCAATACCTTCTTTATTTCGTGCTGAATTAGTGATCCCCGTGATTTCCATGGGAAGGGTTCGTGATAACGAAGCCTTCTTGCGGGAAATACAGGTAGTCGATCTTTACGCCGTCGAGCAGCGGTTCGTTCGTGTCGACGATGACGTCGATTTCTTTGTCGGTCGAAACAATGTTATCTTTATCCCCCGGCTTGACCAAATCAAGGCCGTAATGAGCATGGTCTCCATGCGCATGAGTGATGAAAACTTTCAATACAAGCCCCTTGTTCTCTTCCTTTTCCATTTCCTTCTTTATCACTTTCGCCGCATTGCGGGTAATCTTGACGCCCATATGATCTCTCCTATCCAAAAATGACATCTTCAATATTCCTATTGTAAAGAAACATCGCCTAACGCGCAAGGCCGACGGTTATTTAAGCATCGATTTGGCGCCGGCTTGCTCCTTGCGCTCGGCCCGCTCCACAAACCAGTTCATCAGCAGCATCGTCACCGCCATATCGTCGATCGGGACAAAGGGCAGAACGTCCGGCAGAACCCAATACAGCAAGGCGGGCACTACAAGCAGCAGTTTGTCCGTAATCGGAACCCGGGAAGAACGCAGCAGCCGGGGAACCCGGCGGAAAACATAACCCCAGCGGCGCAGCGACCATATTTTCGACCATTTCATCGTTCGTTCCCCCTTTTATAATACGTTATACGATAAGATACCCTATTTTCATAGGAATAAATAGATCTGCTCTGTTCCACTGGAAATATCCAAGTGAAGGGCAAGCAGAATGACAATTCTTGCGCGCCTGATTGGATATTTCCAATCTCGCGGACGAATTCGGCCGGTATTGCCCCGATTTCCGCCTTCTTCATTGGATTTTTCCAGTGAGAATATAAAATTTTCCTTCAGACGCTCCGACTCATTGGAATAATCCAATCAAGATTCCCATAAAAAATCCGGGGGTGCCTTACCCCCGGATAAATTCCGCCAAAATCGGCGCGAGGTCCGCATAGATCTCGTCAAATTGCTCCGCCGGCAGCGGGTTCACGCCCTCCCCCGCCTCCACGGTGAAGCCGGGGCGGCGGAACTCGTCGATGAACCAGTCCTTGTAGCCCGCATCGCTCCCCTCAAGCTTGACGGCGCGGTACCCACTGCCCGCGGCCGCGAGCCGCTCCGCCAGCGCTTCCGCCTCCCGCGGCTCGCGGTCGCGGTAGTTCCAATAAATCTCCTTGCCCTGCGTGTGCAAGGACATCACCCGGCTGAACGGCACCTCCCGCGTCAGCCGGGCGAGGGCGGCCGCCTCCGGCTCGCTGAGCGGATGCGTGCCGCCGTAATCCTGCGGCGCCGGGCACGGCACGCCCCGGCGCTCGCGCTCCAGTTCCCAGCAAGCCGGGAACTGGTCGTTCAAATCGACGCCGCGGAGATTGGCCTTCCAGCGGCGGAAATCGCCGCTGCCGCCGTTCCACGCGGCGAGGTCCTCCGCCCAGGCGCAGCCGGGCGGGATGCCGTCCTGCGCCAAATCGGCGCCGTCCGGATTGGCCAGCGGCACCGCCCACAGCGTCGCCGCTTCGAGGCCGCGGGCTCCGCCCGCCGCCCGCATTGCGGCTTGCTCTTCCACAAAGCGCAGCAGCAGCGGCGCGGTGATCCACTCGTTCGCATGGACCGCCGCATTGATATGCACGGCTTCCGGCCCGCCTTGCAAAATCAGGGCCACTATCGGCTTGCCCAGCACGCTCGTACCGATGGTCCGGACGGTCAGAGCGGGATATTTATCGAGCAGCCGGTGACATTGCCCAACGAAATCCCCGCTCCGGTAGCCGCCTCGCTCCAAAGCCGCTATAGGCGTTTTTGCGCAATCGCAATCGCCAGCGCCAGCCATCATGATCATCTCCCTTCGCAAATGAATGATCCATCATTCCGCAAAGCTACTGCCACATGCGCATCCCGTAAACTATAAACGCCAAGACGAAGAGGTGTGCAGGATAAAAGGACCGCCAAAGCCAAGACGGCACCCTTCGGTTCTCCAGTTTTCTCCATATTCCGGGACCGAAAGCGATGACCAGGGTCGGCAGCAAGCTGAACATTTGAATCACCCAGCCGTAGGCCAGCAAATAAACGAGGTTCAGCAATAGATGCATGAGCAGCATCTCCGCGGAACGCGCATATCTGAATATAAGCACGAGAAGAAGTCCATATGCCCCGTAATCGAAAGGAAGTATCTCCATCAGCAGGCAGACGGCCGCGATGAAGAGAACCGGCAAAGGTCCGGGCTTCATGCCGTCCAGCAGCCGCAGCATGATCAGCGCCGCCAGCAGCGTCGCCACCACGTTCAGGCCATCGGGAACCAATGCGAGCTGATAAGGGATTTGCGATATCAGGGCGATCAGCAGCAGCCGGGCCGCGTATCGTTTGAAATTGGAGGTGTGCAGATAGCCTTGAACAATCGCGTAGGCATACAGCGGAAAGGCGATTCGCCCGATCACTCTCCAGATTACATTTTCGGGAAAGAACAGCAGGCCGATATGATCGATCAGCATGGTAAGCATTGCAATCAGCTGCATAAAATGTACTCCTTCTTTATTTAAATTTATTTCTTTTTAATCTTAAATTGCTTAAACTGAAAATGCAGTGTACCGCTTGCTGAATTGATGGAGGACTGACCATGTATTTATTTATTGTAAACGAAAAATCGGGGAACGGCGGAGGCGGCCGGGTATGGAAAAAAATCCGCGAGGAACTGGAGCGCCGCGGCATCCCTTATGATCATATAATTACCCGCAGCGCGGAGGAAGCGCATTCATACCTGCAGGAGAAACTCATGCATCCCGATGGCCTGAACGCGGTGGGCGTCGTGGGCGGGGACGGGACGATTCACAGTCTGCTCCCGGCCATGCGCGGCTCAAGTATTCCGCTCGCCGTATTTCCTTCCGGTTCCGGCAATGACACGGCCCGCGGTTTCCGTATTCCGCGCAAAACGATCGACGCGCTGAATATTTTGCTCGAGGGGAAATTCCGGCAGGCCGATCTTATTTCGATCGAAGGCGGCAGCACGCTCACCGCTTTGGCCGTCGGCTTTGACGCCGAGGTCGCCGACAATGTAAACCGCAGCGCCTACAAGAAAATATGCAACCTGCTCGGCATGGGCCGGCTTGCTTATATTATCGGCGTCTTTCATACGCTGATTACCTTTCGGCCCGCCCCGTTGACCGTCGACTGCGACGGGGCCAAGTATACTTTCGCTTCGGCCTGGCTTGCGGCCGTAAATAACGTGACCTCCTATGGAGGGGGGCTGGCGATCTGTCCCGAAGCGGAGCCCGATGACGGCATGCTCGACGTTTGCGTCGTTCACGACTGCTCCCGCCTGAAGCTGATGCTGCTGTTTCCGACGCTGCTGTTTGGCAAGCATACCCGCTTCTCCTTTGTCACAATGCTGCGCGGGCGGAAAGTCGCCATTCAGAGCAGCTTGCCCAGAATGGCCTTGGGGGACGGCGAGCATGTCGCCTCCACCCCGCTTACCGCGACGGCGGATCCTGGCGCCGTGCGGGTCATATGCCAAAGCCAAAACGGCCTTGTGATATAGATATAACATTTACGGTGCAAAAAAACCTTTGGCGGGAAAGAATTCCTGTCCAAAGGTTTTACCTTTTCATCAAACCGGATTTGCAACCTGCCAGACGATCGGTGTCAGTTCAATTTGCTTGCCGAGCCAGTTCAGCGCGATTTTGCGGAACATTTCCGGGTCCCCGCTGCAGAAAAACTGGTGCACCGGCAATTCGCTCCCCCGCGCCAAACGCCCTTTCTGATGAAGCACCGTGCTGATCTCCCGGGCGGTTTCGTCCGCGGAGCTGATCAGCTTGACCGCCGGCCCCATCACTTGTCCTATTGCATTTGAAAGAAAAGGATAATGAGTACAGCCCAATATCATGCAATCGATCGGATATTGCTTAATTTCGCGAAGCGCTTCGGATACTACGTCCAGCGCCTCCGGCATTTCGTAGTTTCCTTGTTCCACCAGCGGTACCAGCGTCGGACAAGCCTCGCTGACGATTTCGATCGCCGGGTTCAATTCCTTGAGTGCGGTCGTATAAGCCCCGCTCCGGATCGTTCCGACCGTCCCGATCACCCCGACCTTGCCGGTCTTGGTGGCGCTGATGGCGGCACGGGCACCCGGGTAGATGACGCCGATCACCGGAATCGCGACTTTATCCTGGATGTAATCCAAAGCTGCGGCCGTTGCGGTATTGCACGCGATTACGATCATTTTTGGAGCGAATTGAATCAGAAAATCCACAATTTGCTCGGTAAACAGTTGCACCTCTTCCGGGGAACGGGGGCCATAGGGAGCGCGAGCGGTGTCCCCGAAATAAATAATCTTCTCTCTAGGCAGTTGTCTCATGACTTCCTTGACGACAGTGAGGCCTCCCACGCCCGAGTCTAGTATTGCGATGGCTTGCTGCACGAACATACCGCTTCCTTTTGCCAAAAAATTTGAAATACGTCTTCTTTACTACTTTATGAGTTTCCGGCATAAAGCGTACCTCTAATCTTACCCCATTTTTTGCGGGGGGACAACTAATGGACGGATTGCCAAATTTATGTTCTAGACGAGCAAAAAGACCCTTGCGGGTCTTATTGGCTCATATTCTGCAGATTAAGATTTTTGTTCCGGCTCAATATCGGCTGCGGCGGCTTCGTCTTCGGCAGACGGTTCCAAGCTCTCTTCCGCCTCGTCCGCTGCGTCTGCTTCCGCCGTCGCATAGGCTTCATCTTCCGCCACACCGATCACGGCCGTCTCTTCCGGTATCGTATCCTCCTCATCCGAGGCGGCAGACACCAGCACATCCTTGTCATCCTGTTCCGCATTCCCCTTGGCCGTGCGCCAGGCCTGATATTCGGTCACCAGGCTCTCGGCCGTTTCCTTGACCTTGCTGGCCAATTGGCTGCCCTGCTCGCTGACTTTCCCGGCAACCTCCTGCGTTTTCTCGCCAACCTGACGCGCACCTTCGGCGATATCCTTCCGCAGCTCTTTTCCCGCCTTCGGCGCAAGCAGCAGCGCCGTCACTGAGCCGACAATCGTCCCGATCGCGGCACCCCAAATCCAGCCTTTATTCCCTTTGCCCACGATTCATCTCTCCTTGTCCGGCACACTCCCGGGACAAACGGAACAGGGAACTTGCGTCCGGCCCCCGCTTCGCTATCGGCCGGTTCCCATCCTTCTTCCAGGGCGAATGCCTATATCGATAATGTATTATAAGCAAAACGGGCTTATCCCGTCACACTTCCCGAAAAAAATCTGGGCGAAAGTCCAAGCGAATTTTAAGAGCGGATGCCTTCCTTGTCCAAATACGCCCGCACCCCGCGAGCAAAGCGCTCCAGGGCCTGCGGCAGCGACTTCGCCATTTCATGCTCTCCGCTGCGGTCCCAGTCGAAATACTCCTGAACAAGCGGCTTCCGCAAGCCGACAAGTGTTCGGAGTACGGCGTGGAGATCGGCTTCGATCACTTTCTCGTCAAGAATAATATCGACGATGTCCTCATAACTGCTGGCATCCCGCATAATAAACCCGTCGATGAGATAGCTCCCCACATCCGTGACGATTTCGATCGCCAAATGAAGCGCTCTCTCTTCGGCAAACCGCTCCACCAGGGAAGGTTCCTCCGCCGAAACGGCGGCCTGAAGCACCTGCGTCAGTTCAGGAAGTATATTCAATCTACGCTCGATCTGTTCCCGGTTCACATAGTACATGGAGCTCGCCCCCTTATTCGTATGTAGGCCTAAAATTCAAAATCCACGGCAACCGAGCTTTCCCGCACCCGATTCATATACTCGATCACTTTTTGGTGTCCGGGATGTACCTGATATCCTTCCAGATCCTCCAGCGAATCGAAGGTCGCCACCAGCGCGATATCATAGGAGCGTGCGGACTTGACGACATCAATGCCGACTTCCAGCTCTCTAAGCTGCTCCACCTTGCCTTTCAGGCCGCGCAGCACTTCGGCCGCATCCGCGATGTTTTCCGTGGAGGCATCCTTTAATTTGAACAACACGATATGCTTGATCATTCCGCCATCTCCTTTTCCTTAACTATTCAAAATATAACATACCGGACAGGCGCAAGGAAGGTGGGAACGGCGGGCGAATGCGATTTACGTGAAAAGAGCGGCCCTGCCCAAAGTTCAAGGCAAAGCCGCTTTCCTTGTTTCGTTGTTTCCGCCGATTAGCCGTTTATGCTAAAAAGTTCGGAAGATAGTCTTTGTGGGCCTCCAGCATTTCGTTCAGCAACGCTTGGGCTGTCGAAACCGACGGGACGAGCGGATGATGAACCATCGCCTGCAGGGCGGTCCCGCGGTCCCCGGTCACCGCAGCTTCGATCGCTAGGCTTTCGTAGGTTTTGACCGCGTGAAGAAGCCCCTTGACCTGCCGCGGAATCCGCTTCGGAGCGAGCGGAATCGGCCCCTCCGCCGTGACGACGCAGTTGATTTCGATGCTGGCATCCCGCGGAAGAAAGTCATAAATGCCGCCGTTGGGCACATTTAAAGTCTGAATATCGTTCTTGCCGAGGTAGAGCGATTTCATTAATTGCACGGCCGCTTCGGAATAATAGGCACCGCCCCGCTGCTCCAATTGCTTCGGCTTCTCCTCCAGCGTCTCGTCGGCATAAAGCTCGAACAGCTCTTTTTCCACCCTGCTCACGACCTCGGCGCGGGTGCCGCCCTTGGCCAGCGCGGCCTTTTCCTCTTCAAGCATCTCCTCCGTCATATAGTAATACTTCAGATAATAAGTCGGAACGGCCCCCAAGGAGGACAAAAATTCCGGATCCCAGCCCAGGGTGGGCACATTTTTCGCCGTGTATTCCCCCTTCCCTTCCAGCAGCTCCGGCAGCCGGTCCTTGCCGTCAACCAGCGCCGAGGTCATCCAGTGAAGGTGATTGATCCCCACAAATTCCGGCAGCACCCGGCTTTCCGGGGTTTCGTAAGCCTCGGCCAGAAATTTCTTGAAGTTGATCGGCGAATTGCACAGGCCGACATTTTTCACGCGCGAATATTTGGTCACCGCCTCCGTCACCATCCCGGCCGGATTGGTAAAATTCAGCATCCAGGCATCCGGCGCCAACTCCTCGATGTCCCGGCAAATGCCCAGGATGACCGGGATCGTGCGCAGCGCCTTGAACATGCCGCCCGGCCCCGTCGTTTCCTGACCGATAACGCCATGGGAGAGCGGAATATGCTCATCCAGCTTCCGGGCCGCGAGCAGGCCGACGCGGATTTGCGTCGTGACGAAGTCCGCTCCCCGGATCGCCTGCCGCCGGTCCAGCGTCAGATGAACGTCGATCGGCAGTCCGGATTTCTTTACCATCCGTTTGGCCAAATTCCCTACGGTTTCAAGCTTCTGTCCGCCTTCTTCGATATCGGCCAGCCAAAGCTCGGAAACCGGCATCTCCCCGTACCCCAGAATAAGCCCTTCTACAAGCTCCGGCGTATAAGACGAGCCCCCGCCAATCACCGCGATCTTGATCCCGCGTTGTTTCGTCATTTCACATCGTCTCCCTTCAAATCGGCGTAAGATATGTTTCTCAGTCGGTCCAGCACCGCCGGTCCGGGGCGGTATCCCGCATGGTCCATGGCGCTGAGCACGGCTCCGGCGACGGGCTCCATGGTAATCTGAACCACTCTGGCGTTCGGAGCCGCAAGGCGTACCGGTTCCGCCAGCGCCTCATGCATCACGCCCGGCGCGCTCTTGGCCAGCACGCTTCCGCCCAGGACCACTTCAAATTCCTCCCCGGCCATGCCGAGCCGCCGGATCAAAGCCGCCGCCGCGTTGCCGAGCTCCGCACCCTCCTGTGCCAAAATAGCCGAGGCTACCTCGTCGCCCTGGGCCGCCGCCCGGAACATCAGCTCGGCCAGATGCAGCGGCGGTTCATAGCCGGCGTCCAGCGCCGCATCCAGCATGTCCGGCACGCCGGCAAACCCAGTCCGCTCCAGCACCAGGTCGTGGAGCAGCGTAGGCTTCCCGCGCCCGTCCCAGGCGCGGACCGCCGAGCGGAAGGCCAAATTGGCCAGCCCCCGCCCGGAGCCGTGGCCGTCTCCAAACATAAATCCGAAGCCGCCGTACTGAAGCTCGTCGCCCGCCCGGTTCCGCGCCGCCGCGTTGAATCCGGTCCCGCTAATGACCACCGCCCCGTAAGGGCGGCTGCTGCCGGCGCGCATCGCGATCATCGTATCGCAGGTGATGGCATGCCTGGGTATTGCGAGCCCTGCAATCATCGGCCGCAAAATTTTGTAATCCGGCTCCCGGTCCGCTCCCGCCAGACCGAAATAGGCAAATGCCAGATCGCCGGGAGCAAGGCCGGCTTCCTCCAGCGCCTGCGAGCAAGCCGACGCAATGTTGCGCTTTGCCTCCCGGAGATTAATCTGGTGGTTGCCGTTTCCGGCTCTCCCTCTCCCCACGACTTTGCCGCTTGCATCCGCAATCAGGGAGTAAGTTTTGCTGCCTCCGGCGTCCACGCCCATAAAAAAGTCCATCCGCCTTCTCCCCCTTTCCTCTTCAGCATACAAAAAAGACTATTGCAATTCCCCTGCAATAGTCTTGATCGCTGATACGATCTTACTGAATTTCTCATTTGGGCCGATGCGGCGGTTCGCCTTCGCCGCGAAGCCGCCTTCTTATCGCGCTCGGAGTAATCCCGATATGATGTTGAAAAAGCCTGTTAAAATTCGAAAGATTACGGAACCCGCTCGCCTCCGCTACTTCCAGAATGCTTAGCCCCTCCCGCTCGAGAAGCCCGACCGCATGCGTAAGCCGCAGTTGAACCAGGTAATTCATCGGGGAGGTGCCGACGATTTGACCGAACAGCGCGCTGAATCGCGAAGGGCTTAAATGAACAAGCTCGGCAAGCTGCTTTAACGTCCAGGGCCGGATCGGATCCGCATCCATGACCCGGATGCATTCGCGGATCCGCTCCACATGCCCTTCGCTCACGCGCCGGAAATCCTCCTGCTCCGTCTTGAGCCGCCGGTTCATTTCCGCAAGGAACAGGAGCAGCAGTCCCCGAATCGCCGACATGTACGACGGCTCCTTAGACTTATATTCCCTCATCATCTCCCGGATGTACGAGCCTAGCTTTGCGCTCGCGGGGTGCGTGTGCGGAACGTGATTGGAAAATTGCCTCCCGGTTTGACGGAAAGGGAGCAAAATATCGGGATCATACCTTTGCTCCGTCCCAAATAGGGAAGGCTCGAACATAACGATCGCCATTTCCAGATTTTTGCCCTCGTACGCGCGGTGGAGATCCTGGGAATCGATGATAAACAGGTCCCCTTCCCGGAACCGGTATTCCCGGCCCTGGATGACGTACATTCCGCTGCCGCCGATAATCCAGTTAATTTCCAGCGCACGGTGCCAATGCAGCCGTTGAAACGAAGGGCTTACTCCTTTCGTGCTGGATACCGACAGCGGAAAGCTTGACGGCAGCACGATTTCGTCCGGTTGAATCTTCGGGCGCGATGAAATGGAATCGGAAAGTTCCACCGGTTCATCCTCCTTCCTAACAAATCATGAGTCCGATCATATATCTCCATTTCCTATTGAACCATACGGTCTTTTTGCGGACAATAGCCGCCCCGGAATAAATGCATCCTTTGTTATCGCGCATTTCTTCACTTTGTCCAAACCCTATGAAACTAGCAAACATATCATATATTGTCTCCCGCAGCGGTCGGGAACGCCATAGCGCGCGAGACAAAAAACTTGGGAAAGGAGGTGAACACTTTGGGTATACTGCGAATCCTGCTGCCCACTCCTATGCGCAGGCGCATCCGAACGCTCGAAGCTCGTTTGGAGCTGCTCGCCATTCGTGTCGATCAGCTCGAAGCCATTCTGGAAGCGGAGTTCCCGGACCCGTTAAGCAAGGACAAACTGTCCGAAGCCGTGGGAAATTTCATGACGGTAACCATCGGCGAGGCGGTGATCCAAGGAACGTTGGTATCGGTCGAATCCGATTTCCTGGAGCTGAAAGATATTCGGGGTCACCCCGTCATCATCCCCTTCCAGCGCATATCCTCCATATCGTTCTGAACCATCCCCTTTATCCGGCAGCAATGCCGGATTTTTTTATATACCTGCTGATTTCAGGCATACCAAGGGGTCACGTATACCAATTGATTTGCTTCCAAAAAAAAGTCGACAATTTTTTAAAAAAACACTTGCAATGATATGCGCCCGCATGGTATATTATTTGAGCGGACAGATTTGATCGATATTCTTTCGAGAAGATTTGAGGGGCCTTAGCTCAGCTGGGAGAGCGCATCGCTGGCAGCGATGAGGTCAGGGGTTCGATCCCCCTAGGCTCCACCAAACAACTTCATACGGATCGTTAGCTCAGTTGGTAGAGCACGTGACTCTTAATCATGGGGTCCAGGGTTCGAGCCCCTGACGATCCATAATTACGAAAACCGGCAGAATTGCCGGTTTTTTGTTTTGCCCTCACATTCACGGATTCGCCCGGGATTGCCCGAGACCTAAAAAAGGCTGACTCCGATGGAATCCGCGGAATCAGCCTTTAAACACCTACTTAGTTTTCGCTCTTGTACGGATCGATCGTTTGAATCGTCCCGTCCTCGTTATACTTCAGTTCCGTAAATTTGACGCAGCGTTTGTTGTCCGCCCCGCCGGACAAAGAGCTGTCGTGGTAGAAAAGGTACCACTTATCCTTGAATTGGACGATCGAATGATGCGTGGTCCAGCCTACGACGGGAGTAAGGATTTTACCCTTGAAGACATAAGGCCCCTTCGGGCTATCGCTGACGGCGTAAACGATGCTGTGCGTCGTTCCGGTGGAATAGGATAAATAATACAAGCCGTTATACTTATGTACCCAAGGCCCTTCGAAATATCTTCTCTCCTCGTCCCCGGCCAGGATCGGATTGCCGTTGTCGTCCACGATCGAAATTTCGGCCGGGGCTTCTTTGAAGCTCAGCATGTCCTCGGTCAATTCCGCGACTTTCGGCCCGAGTGCCGGTTCGTCCGCCGCAGGTCCCTCGCCGTTATCGTTAAATTGGCCTGTCCGCCATTTCTCGAGCTGGCCTCCCCAAAGGCCGCCGAAGTAAAGGTACGCCTTGCCGTCGTCGTCTTGGAAGGCGGCGGGGTCGATGCTGAAGCTGCCGGGAATATAATTGGGCTCGGGCTTGAACGGTCCCGCAGGCGAAGAACCGGTCGCTACGCCGATACGAAAAATATCGTCATGATCCCTTGCCGGGAAATACAAATAGTAGGTGTCGTTTTTGAAAGCGGCGTCCGGAGCCCACATCTGCTGCTTGGCCCACGGAACATCCTTCAGGTGAAGCGCTTCCCCGTGATCCACGCAAGGCGCTCCTTCCCCGTCGATGGACAGGACATGGTAATCCTCCATATCGTATTGGTCGCCGTTGTCGTTCGAGACCATTTCATGATCCTGGTCATGGGAGGGATAAATATATATTTTGCCTTCAAATACATGCGCGGAAGGATCCGCGGTATAAATATGGGTTACTATCGGCTCATTGGGTTGCACAGGTTTTGTCACGTCTTTTTCCTCCTATAATAGTGTTAATAGTTAATCGCTTTCAAAGTCCATCGTACCAGAAAAACACGGCCGGGTGAATAAAGCAAAATATAGTTCGTATCCTGCAAACTTTACATCTTACAGCACATTCGAATCTTTTTCCTATAGGACATTCCTATAAGTCGAATTGCATTTATATATTTCCATTGATTATTGGCTTCCGGTAAAATGAGGCTATTCCCGATCGAGAGGAGAAAAAGATATGGGGCATGCCGATGTAAAAACTTTATTCGATGCTGTCGCAAAGGATTATGACTTGCAGCGCAGAGGGCTCATTCCCTGCTTCGACGACTTCTACGGAATGGCTTTATCTCTGGCCGAAAGCGATGCTTCCTCCCCGCGCATTCTGGATTTGGGGGCGGGCACCGGACTTCTTTCGGGCTTTCTGTGGCATAAATATCCGCAGGCTCATTTTACGCTGATGGATTTAAGCGAAAATATGCTGGAACAAGCCAAGCAAAGATTCCAAGGCAAGACCAACTTCGAGTATGTGGTTGCCGATTACACGGAATATCCGTTTGCGGAAAGCTACGATATCGTCGTCTCTTCCTTGTCGATCCATCATTTGACCCATCCGGCCAAACGCCGGCTGTTCCGTGCCGTTTACGGCGCTCTGGAAGACGGAGGCGTGTTCGTCAATGCGGATCAGGTGGCCGGGAACAGCCCGAGGGCCGACGCCTATTTCCGCAAGCGCTGGCTGGACGCGATCGGACAAAGCGGGCTTGCGCAATCCGCCATCGACGCATCGGTAGAACGCAGAAAGGTCGATATCAACGCCCGCTTGAACGACCAGCTCGCCTGAATGGAAGAGGCCGGGTTTACGGAAGTCGAATGCATGTACAAGTATTTGGATTTTGGAGTGTTTTTCGGCAGAAAATAGCGTGAGTTCAATTCATCCTTCCGTACGAAACGCTCATTTATGGTGCCGGATCATGTCCAAGAAATGCTCGGCGGCTTTGGACAGCGGCTCGTTATACCTAGTGCAGACGGCAATGCTGTTCACAAGGCTTATTCCTTCGACATGCACCCGGCATAACTCCCCTCGTTCCACGTATTCCCGCACGGCCATCGAGGATACGAAATTCGCTCCGTACCCGGCGATTACCGCCATAATGACTTCATGCAGCCCGTTAAACTGCAGCGAGATTTGGGGAGGGGGCGCATTGTACGTCCGGCACAGTGAAAACAGCCTCTCCCGCGTCGAACTCCCCTCCTCCCGCATCACGAACGGCTCCCTCATCATCTCCTGCAGAGAAACCCGCCGGTTGGCATGCTTGTGATCCGGGGCCACGACGAACCACAGCTCGTCCCTGATCAGCTCCTCCGTCCGGATCCCGCTTTGCGGCGTTTCCGGCAATCCCCCGTAAATCGCTATATCCACTTCCATATTCAACAGCAGCCTGAGCGCCTCGCTGGAATTGGTCACCCGAATCGTCATCTCCACCTCTTCATAACGCCGCTTAAACTTGGCCAGCCAGGCGGGAATGAGAATATGCGCGGGAAGATAGGTCGCCGCCATATTGATATTTCCCTTTGCGCCGCTACGATAATCCTCGCAAAACCGTTCGATTTGGCGCTCGGCCGCAAACAATCTCTCCGCCAGCACGGCCAGCTCCTGTCCCGCTTCGGTAAGCGCCACTCCCCGACCTTCCGGTTTCAACAGGGGTAAGCATAATTCCTTCTCGAATTTTTTCACCTGTGCGGTTACCGCCGGCTGACTGATGTGAAGCAGCTCCGAAGCGCGGGTCACGCTCCCGGTGGACGCGATGATGTGAAACAAGCGCAAAGCGTGCAGGTTCAATTTCAGCTCCTCCTTCCATTTCGACTCATATATTTAAGTTATGAGTTCAAGCAAAACATATATTATATTTATGATCTTATTCGATATAGACTGTGAATGAAAGTAAATTAATTTAACGGAAAAGTCCAGCGGTATGATGTCAAGTCCCTGATTCGTGTAAATTGGAAAAAGTTTTGAGGGTAACCTCCTACGAGTCAGGAAAAAAGGCATCACGAAACTAACCCAGTTGAAAATGGCGAGTATTTACCAAAAAATAACTGGGAATTACCGTAGGGATTCAGCTAAAGGAGGCGGTCAATCCTTAGCCGCATTCACCTTCCTTCGAGGCGTGTAAATTTGGTCGTTGCGTAGCAGCACATCGACCAGCCGCACAAGTTTTCTTGCCGTTAAGACGAGGGCGCGTTTGTGTTGGTGCTTAGGTACTTCCTTGTATTTCTTCCGGTAGTAATCGCCGAATTCCGGATCGCGGTTCTTCACCGAGTTGGCAGCTTCAACAAGGTAATAGCGAAGGAATCGGTTGCCGGATTTAATGCGTTTCGTATCCTCTGCGTCGAACGCACCGGATTGATGCTTACGCCAGACGAGACCGGCGTATTTGGCAAGAGCGGCCTGGTCGTCAAATCGTGTAATGTCGCCGATCTCCGAGAGAATGCCGGCGGCGTACACGGGACCGATGCCCGGGATCGTCTGCAATGTATTTGGGATTCCGCTCAGGATGCGCTCAATGGCCTGATCGAGTTCCTTGATCTGCGCCTGGATGCTGCGGATCGACTGGATCGATGTACCGAGAATGAGATCGATAGAATCCTCAACCACCTTAGAGAGGCGGTAAGACGCTCTGGCAGCCTTCTGGATGCATTTGGCGACTCGCTCTGGATCAGGGAAGCGATTCTTCCCGTGGTCCTTGAGGTAATCTGCAAGATCCGCCACGTCCATAGCGACGATCTCGTCAAGGCTATACTTTTCGAGCAGGAGTTCCGTTATTGCATGACCGAAGACAGAGCTGTCGACTTCGGAGGTAAAGGCGCTGCACTTGTAAAACAGGTTCGTCAAGAAGTACTGCTTCTCTCGCGTCAGATTATGAACGAGGTGGAACCTCATTCGGGTTAGACGCTGGAGAGCGATGTACTGCTCCTGCATCACCATGGTCATCGGCAGACGGCCGAAACGAAGACGATCTGCAATGAGCCAAGCGTCAATGTGATCGTTCTTATCGAGGTCGACATACGCTTCTTTAAACTTCGTGATGAGCTTTGGGTTGATCGTAAACACTTTGGCTTTCCGCTTCTGAAGCGCTTCATCTTCGTGAAGAAACATGGCAAGATGCCAACTGTACACGGAAGTCGCTTCAAGGCCGATATGAATCTCTTTGGAGGGCAGCTTGTCCGCAACAGCGACGATTTGATCGCGTAGGTGCGAAGCGCCTTCCAGGTTATTGTCCACGGTGAACGACTGAAGCGTGTCGCCTTCGCCGTTCATCATGCAGACCTTTAAATCTTTGGAGCTCACGTCAATACCGACAAATAGCTTCAATGGAATTCCTCCTTTCGTGTGGGATTCAGGGACTGGACTTTTCGGCATGCCCCTAGCGCGCTCGCAGCTCAATCACCCTCGCATATGAGAACATCCTTCGATCCACGAGCTGCCTCGAAGCTGCTATCTTCGAGCGTGGGTTGCCGAAGGGAACAGCCAGCGGGTAAGAAGTTCAAACGAGACGCCAGGGAAACAGACTTTTTATGTAGACGGTGCTACAGGAGTGAAAAGAGTTTCCCCGAATGATCCCTAAGGAATATTTTCTAGGGGCATCCCGAAAAGTCCAGTCCCAATATTCATTTTTCAAAGAACAACAAGCTGGAAATTTTAAAGGCTCGCTCCAGTCCCCTAAGGGACTGGAAATCCTTTAGAAGTTGGCTACAAAACATATGATACGAGGAG
>NZ_JAZHPZ010000020.1:0-85374 GCF_036553665.1 Paenibacillus haidiansis
CTTGAATATGTTTGGTGGCGATGGCGGAGGGGTTCCACACGTACCCATCCCGAACACGACCGTTAAGCCCTCCAGCGCCGATGGTACTTGGACCGAAGGGTCCTGGGAGAGTAGGACGCCGCCAAGCGCAATATTCCCTGATAGCTCAGTTGGTAGAGCACTCGACTGTTAATCGAGTTGTCACAGGTTCGAGTCCTGTTCGGGGAGCCATTATGGCCCGTTGGTCAAGGGGTTAAGACACCTCCCTTTCACGGAGGTAACAGGGGTTCGAATCCCCTACGGGTCATACGGAGGCTTAGCTCAGCTGGGAGAGCATCTGCCTTACAAGCAGAGGGTCGGGGGTTCGATCCCCTCAGCCTCCACCATATACTTCACCCCAAAAAGTGAAGTTGAGTCTCTGAAGCTTAGTCCGATTACTTTTCAGGGACCCCATAACGAAATAACCTTTTTACTGACGCGGGGTGGAGCAGCCCGGTAGCTCGTCGGGCTCATAACCCGAAGGCCGCAGGTTCAAATCCTGCCCCCGCAATTATCCCTTAACCGGGATACAATCATAGTGTGGAGCCGTGGTGTAGAGGCCTAACATGCCTGCCTGTCACGCAGGAGACCGCGGGTTCGAATCCCGTCGGCTCCGCCATTTTCATCTTAGATTTAACTTATGAGAGCCATTAGCTCAGTTGGTAGAGCACCTGACTTTTAATCAGGGTGTCGAAGGTTCGAGTCCTTCATGGCTCACCAGTTATGTTTATCTTTTTGCGGACGTGGCTCAGCGGTAGAGCATCGCCTTGCCAAGGCGAGGGTCGCGGGTTCGATTCCCGTCGTCCGCTCCATCATTTGCGCCCTTAGCTCAGCTGGATAGAGCGTTTGACTACGAATCAAAAGGTCAGGAGTTCGAATCTCTTAGGGCGCGCCATTTTTTCAATTGAATATGCCGGTGTGGCGGAATTGGCAGACGCGCGCGACTCAAAATCGTGAGGGAAACCGTGGGGGTTCGAGTCCCTTCACCGGCATACATCGGGACGTAGCTCAGCTTGGTAGAGCACCTGGTTTGGGACCAGGGGGTCGCATGTTCGAATCGTGTCGTCCCGATAGAAACAGTCATCGTTAGATGGCTGTTTTTTCTTTTGTTTGTGAAAGTCCTTCTCGATCCCTTTAGCATGAAGCATGGAGAATGGAGAAATGAAGACTCCCTCAAATACGAGGGAGTCTTTTACCTTAAGCATTTAAATCGTGAAGGCCTGGGCTGTGCTCATTGGGCAATTCCGGCAAGACAGGAAGTGGGAAGCCTTCCGGCGGAGCCGTAACCTCCAGTGTTCCACCGTTCCGGCTTGGCGTGACTCCGCTAAAGATTTCGCCTATTCTGGTAGGGTCGAGTCTGAAATTGAATTGAGCGTTATGGAACCCTTGATCCACATATTTACGGCACTCCGGATATTTATTAATATCGTAATTGGGTACCGGGAACAACTTACTCCACTGTACGCCTAATGTTTCAAGCGCTTTGGCAAATGCGTTTTGATGCGCATTGTCCCGGACAATCAGGAACGCGAGCGTCTCCCGAAACGTTTTATTGGAGCTCATTTCGTAAATACGCGATTTTTGCAGCACTCCTGTAGATTCCAGCACAAGATTATCCAGCAGATCGCTGATTAGATTGCCATGGCTGTACACGTAATTCCCATTCCAAGGATTGCCCGCGGCATCAACCGGAAGCGAGCTTTGGGCGCCCATGATGAAATGGTGGGGATTGGCGAATTTGATCGCTTCGTCAAGAGGAGCCGAGTCGAGCCCGGCATTACCGGGCATAGGGTCGCCGGAACCGGTTAAAAGCTGGTTGATCGTATGCTGTACAAGCTCCACATGGCTGATTTCTTCCAAAAATACACCGCGGATCAGGTCGCGAAATTGTGTTGCATTTCCCCTAAAATTATTACTTTGGAAAAAAAACTGCATCATCGTACGCATTTCTCCGAATCGTCCGCCCAATGTTTCCTGCAATACTTTAGCGGCGGCCGGATCAGGCTTATCGGGAACTATTCTATTTATTAAATCCTCTTTATAGAAATACATACAGAACGCCTCCTACTTTTGGTTTATCGGTTTATAGGATGGCTGTTGGTCTGTTCTTTTATCCCATATTATTGATACTGTGAACTTTATAAATTCTTGACTTAACGACTTGGGATTTGTATATTTGCCGGCTTTGACGGTCACAATATTCATAAAACTCCGATAGAAGGGGATTCTTTGTGAATATATTCCGTACCAAGAAACAGCTTAGAAAACGGTTGAGACGATGGCGGAGAGCCATTTGGACGATCGGCGCTTGTGTCCTTGTCGCCTTAATGGCTTGGCTCGGTTTGTTATTATCGGACCAGATGGAAAAGCTGATGACGGAAGAACCGATGTCCATGGAAACGCTGGTTCATCTCCGAGAAGCGGAGTGGGCAGACGATACCGAGCAAGAATGGCTCGGGCAGCTTCAGAAGTCCGAACAGGTCCGAATCGTCCATTTGAATAGAATTTATACTTGCGGGGAAGAGAGCACGGTTCTCGGCCTGATGAAACCGCGGGAAATCGCCGAGCTGGCCAAAGAACATCCGGCATGGAAGGGAAGGCTGGCCGCGGGGGGCGATGTGTGGTTTGACGAGCATGTTCAAGGCTTGTCGGAAATTTGTCAGCGGGACGGATACGTGGGAATAGACAAAAACGGGAATCTAAGCCTTTTCGACGGGCCGCCGAAACAAGAGAAGGTGATCCGAACCTTTTTTCAATTGGATGTAGAAACGATGGAAAGCGCGCTTCCGTCCGAGGTGCTGAAAGAGCTGCAAAACGGTATCCGTGTCCAGGATGTGGAGGAGTATAACAGCGTTTTGTCCACATTCAGCGATTTTGCGGTGGAGGATTCGCAGAGAACAATGGGGCAGAATAAACAATAAAGTAAATTGGCCAAACAGGGACGTTAAATTTAACGTCTCTTTTTGTTGTCCTGACGAAATGCCGCTTTCCAAACTTTTTCCTCAACAATACCAATCTTTTGATATAATAAAGTGAATACATATGTTCGCTTCTGGGACATAGACCCGGGGTTCCGCAAAAATGCCGGATAACCGGAAGAATTGAGCAGGCTGGGAGAGTTGAACGGTGCGGATATTGGGAATCGACCCCGGAATCGCCATTGTCGGCTTCGGGTTCATTGATAAACAGGGCAGCAAATGCGTCCCCGTCCAATACGGTTGTATTCAGACGGAGGCTCATACGCCCGAAGAAGAACGTTTGCTTCATGTATATGAAGGCATGATTCAACTGATCGACAAATATAAACCGGATGCGGTGGCTTTCGAGAAGCTGTTTTTTAACCGTAATGTGACGACGGCCATGTCGGTTAGCCAAGCGAGGGGCGTTCTGGTTCTGGCTGCGGTACAAAAAGGACTGCCCGTAGCCGAATACACACCAATGCAGGTGAAACAGGCGATCGTCGGTTACGGAAAAGCAGAGAAGCGGCAGGTCCAGGAGATGACGAGGATGTTCCTGAAGCTTCAGGCGATCCCGAAGCCGGACGATGTGGCCGATGCGCTCGCCGTGGCGATTTGCCACGCCCATTCTTATACGTTAAATTCCAAATTAAATGAGGTATTGCGGTCATGATTGATTTTTTACGGGGCCAAGTTGCCCATCTTGAAAGCGAATATGTCGTCCTGGACGTGCAGGGCGTGGGGTACCGCGTGTTCTGTCCGAATCCTTATGCCTTTGCCGCCAAACATCAGGAAACTGTAACCATCTATACCCATCATCACGTTCGCGATGATGCGATATTGCTGTTCGGGTTTCCGACCCGGGAGGAGCAGAAGCTGTTCCGCAAGCTGATCGAGGTGTCGGGGATCGGCCCGCGCGTGGCGCTGGGCATCCTTAGCGGCGGCAATCCGGATACGGTGGTGGCTGCGATCCATCAGGAAAATATCTCGTTCTTGACGAAGCTTCCCGGCATCGGCAAGAAGACGGCTCAGCGGATGATCCTCGACTTGAAGGACAAGCTGGAGGGCATGGGAGGCACCGCATCCCTGTTTGATCCTGTGCCGGCTGCGGCCGCGGGGTTCGAGGACAGCGTTCCGGGCTGGCCGGAAGCGAGGGAAGGCCTCCGGGCGCTCGGTTATACCGACACCGAGCTCGATCGCGTATGGAACCAATTGAAGGATCAGGTAACCTATGACGAAGCGGTTGATTCGGTGATGAAAAAGGCGCTCAAGCTGCTGTATGCGGGTTGATAACAGGCTGGGAGAAAGAGGTGCTGGATAACGATGATGGAAGACCGGATTATCTCCGCGAATTTGATGATGGAAGACCAAGCCGTCGAATTGAGCCTGCGCCCCCGCTATTTGGCGGAGTACATCGGGCAGAATCAGATTAAAGAGAATTTGCAAATTTATATCGAAGCGGCAAAAATGCGCAAAGAGGCACTGGATCACGTCCTGCTTTACGGGCCGCCGGGGCTGGGGAAAACGACGCTCGCCAACATTATCGCCAACGAGCTTGGCGTTAATTTACGGACGACATCGGGACCGGCAATCGAGCGGCCGGGAGATCTCGCCGCCCTGCTGACAAATCTGCAGGAAGGCGATGTACTGTTTATCGACGAAATCCACCGGCTGCACCGGACGGTAGAGGAAGTGCTGTACCCGGCGATGGAGGATTTCGCGCTGGATATCATGATCGGCAAGGGACCGAGCGCCCGTTCCGTCCGGCTCGACCTGCCGCCGTTTACTTTGGTGGGGGCGACGACCCGGGCCGGGCTGCTCTCCGCGCCGCTGCGCGACCGGTTCGGCGTCGTCAGCCGCCTGGAGCTGTATACGAAGGAGGAACTCAGCTTCATCGTCTCCCGGGGGGCGGATATTTTGGGAATTCCAATCATCGGGGATGCCTCCGATGAAATCGCCCTGCGGTCAAGAGGGACGCCGCGGATCGCCAACCGTCTGCTGAAGCGGGTAAGGGATTTCGCCCAGGTGCGCGGTGACGGCATGATTACGCCGGAAATCGCCAGGGAATCGCTGCAGATGCTGCAGGTTGACCCGATGGGGCTGGATATGATCGACCATAAAATGCTGCGGGCGATGATCACGAGCTTCCGCGGCGGGCCTGTCGGACTGGATACGATCGCGGCGTCGATCGGTGAGGAGAGCCAGACCATCGAGGATGTATATGAACCGTACCTGCTGCAAATCGGATATTTGCAGCGTACGCCACGGGGCCGGATAGTAACGCCGGCGGCTTACCAGCATTTAGGGTTGCCGCTTCCCGATCAGGATAAGTAACAATCGGGACAATAGACGTATAAACGTGAACACCCTAGAAGCCTATAAGGAGGAACACCCAGATGAAAAGAATTATTCCGCGCATCATGCAAAGCAGGTGGGGCAAAGGGGTTATGGCCGGTCTGTTGCTGACCGGCGCCCTTCAGCTTCCGGCGTCCGCAGATTCGGCATCGTCCACCGATCTCAGGGTCGCCATGTATCTGGATCTCGGCAGCACTTATAAATCGACGGTTCCTGCGGTGACCTTAAAAGGAGATTCCGCCTGGGGAGCCGGACCGGAGGGTGAGGGCGACTGGGTCGATTTTTCGCCGGGACAGTCCGCCCGCTTCAGTGTGGACGGATATAAGGTGAAGGCGCTGGAAAGCTCCGACTGGAAAACGGCGGCGGCAGCGGTAAAAATCCTCAAAGATACGGCCGACAAGCCGGTAGCCTTCGTCCAAAACACCGCGGAAGGCAAAGTTTATCAGGTTTATACGGGTCCTTACGCCAGCGAGGCGGACGCCCAGTCTGCCGCGAATAGAGTTGCAGGGTCGATTTCGGCTCAGTTAAAGGGGCAGACCCCTGCCGTACGCGGCAATTATTACGTAGGAACGGGTACATACGGCAGTAAAGACGAAGCCGAGTCGGTGCGTTCCACGCTGAACGTGAACGGCGCGGAAGCTTCGGTCGTGATGACGGGCCCATGGGAATATGCCGTGTGGGTTGGCGGGGCCGCCAGCGAAGCCGAACAAGCTGCGTTGCTGGGGCAGCTTCTTCAGACGTATCCTTACATTTCATGGTCGATGGTAGCTTCCGACAGCGCCGCCCTGCTTATTCACAGCGACGTGACATTGAACCTCGATTCCCCTTCCCCTGTCGATCATTACGAGCTTAGCGGCGATGCCGCGCTGCTTATTCGTGATAGCGGGGACGCATTTATACAGCTCGCCGAGCGTTCGGGGCGCAAATACCGCGGTGACTTTGAAATCAGCCGTTACAACGGGCAGCTTGCCCTCGTCAATGAGGTTCCGCTGGAGCAGTATCTGTATTCGGTCGTTGGGGCCGAAATGTCCGCCTCCTGGCCTCAGGAGGCCTTGAAGGCGCAAGCGGTGGCCGCCCGGAGCTTCGCGCTTTATAACGCGGAACTCAATAAATTCAAAGTTGCCGGACTGGTGGACACTACGCTGAGCCAAGTATACAACGGCGCAGAACAAGAGGCCGACAGCGTGATCCGGGCCGTCGACAGTACGGCCGGGGAAGTACTTACGGCCAGCGGCAAAATCGTCGAAGGGATCTTCTCCTCGAATAGCGGCGGCGTAACGGCGGATTCCACGGAAGTATGGGGCAATGTGAATACCGTCTACTCCAGTGTGCCTAGTACGGAGGACGAGGTGACGCAAGCCTCGCTTAAATCGTGGTATCATGTGCTTCTGTCGAACGGGAAATCCGGCTATGTCCGGGAAGACAATATCGCGACGACGGGTAAAACGGCCGCCGGTTTGCAAAAAATGACCGTAACGACCAGCTCGGTCAACGTACGGCCTCTGCCGTTGATTCAGTCGGATGTGGAACCCGTTGCGAAGCTGAACCCGGGCGATGAAGCTGTCGTTCTGGAGATCGTGGACGAATCGAGCGCCTATTCCTGGATTCGCGGGCCCTACAGCTCCGCGGAGCTGCTGAAATCGCTAGACGGGAAAACGGCGACCCCGGTACCGTCACCGATTACGAATCTCGAAGTGACGCAAAGAGGGCCATCAGGCCGTGTAACCCAGATTAAAGCAAACGGGCAAACCGTTGACGTGAGATATCCGGATGCGTTCCGTTCCGCCTTGAACGGATTGCCAAGCACCCTGTTTGATATTGCCGCTACCGGAAGGTATACTGTACAGAGTGCGGGAGGCGCTCAGGCTACCGGCACGGCGGCTTCGGGAACATCGGTTCAGTCCGCATCGGGACTGAAAACCTGGAGCGGCGGCAATATGGTCGTGATGGGCGCGGACGGTACGGCGCGCGTGATCGACCAAAGCAATGAGTTTCTGTTTATAGGCAAAGGTTACGGCCATGGCCTGGGCATGTCCCAATGGGGCGCCAAAGGAATGGCGGAAGCCGGGTATGATTACCGGCAAATTCTGCAACACTACTATCAAAATGTGACAATTATCGAAGAATGAAGGCGTAAAATATGAATGTTGATCTGTATGATTTCGAGCTGCCCGAAGAGCTGATTGCCCAGACTCCCCTTGCGGATCGGAGCTCATCCCGGCTGCTGACTTTAAATAAAAGCGACGGAAGCATCGAGCATCATGTGTTTTCCGAGATTGTAAATTACCTGAACCCCGGGGATACGCTCGTGCTCAACGATACCCGGGTCATTCCGGCCCGTTTATTCGGCATGAAGGAAGATACCGGGGCAAAGGCGGAGGTGCTTCTGCTTAAGAGTTTGGGTGAGGACCGTTGGGAAGCGCTCGTTAAACCGGGCAAAAAGCTGAAGACCGGCTCGGTTATCGTGTTCAGTGAGGAGCTTCTAGCCACGATCGAAGAGGAAGGCGATATGGGCGGAAGAGTGCTGCGCTTTTCCTACCAAGGCATCTTCAACGAAATTCTCGATCGGTTGGGGCAAATGCCTTTGCCTCCTTATATCAAGGAGAAGCTGGATGACCGGGAGCGGTATCAGACCGTCTATTCCAAGCATGAAGGCTCGGCGGCGGCGCCGACGGCGGGCTTGCATTTCACCGAAGCCCTGCTGGAGGAAATCCGGGCCAAAGGAGTAAACATCGCTTTCGTCACCCTGCATGTCGGTCTGGGTACATTCCGGCCGATGTCCGTCGACCGCGTCGAAGATCATGTCATGCACGAGGAATATTATGTGCTTCCTCAGGAAACGGCGGATATCATTAATCAAACCAAAGCCAACGGCGGCCGCGTCGTCGCGGTGGGCACGACATCCTGCAGAACGCTGGAAACGGTAGCCCAGGCTTGCAAAGGCGGACAGGTGGTCAAAAGCAGCGGCTGGACAGGCATCTTCATTTATCCCGGATATGAGTTTGGACTCGTTGACGCGCTGATTACAAATTTTCATCTTCCGAAGTCGACGCTGGTAATGCTGGTAAGCGCGCTTGCGGGACGGGAAAATATTCTGGAGGCGTACCGGGTGGCGATTGAAGAACGGTACCGCTTTTTCAGCTTCGGCGATGCAATGTTTATTTATTAAGGCTATAAAGGATGGATGGATATCATGGCAGCAGCGGTAACTTATGAACATATCAAAACCTGCAAGCAGTCCGGAGCCAGATTGGGGCGGGTACATACCCCCCATGGCTCGTTCGATACGCCGGTGTTTATGCCGGTCGGAACGCTGGCCACGGTCAAAACGATGAGCCCGGAAGAGCTGAAGGAGATGGATGCGCGAATTATCCTCAGCAACACGTATCACCTGTTCCTGCGTCCCGGGCATGAACTTGTCCGCGAGGCAGGCGGGCTTCATAAGTTTATGAACTGGGATCGGGCGATTTTGACCGACAGCGGGGGTTTTCAAGTATTTTCGCTCAGCGAAATGCGGGACATTACGGAAGAAGGCGTCCATTTTCGATCTCATTTGAATGGGGATAAATTGTTCCTGTCGCCGGAAGTAGTGATGGAAATCGAAAATGCGCTCGGGCCGGATATTATGATGGCCTTTGACGAATGCGCCCCGTACCCCGCCGATTATAATTATGTGAAACAATCGATGGAGCGGACGACCCGCTGGGCGGAGCGCTGCCTGAAAAGCCATGCCAGACCGCATGATCAGGCGCTGTTCGGTATTGTTCAGGGCGGCATGTTCGAGGATTTGCGCAAGCAAAGCGCCAGAGATTTGACTTCCCTGGATTTTCCGGGGTATGCTATTGGTGGACTGAGTGTAGGCGAGCCTAAGCATCTAATGTATGAAATGTTGGAGCATACGCTGCCGCTTCTGCCTGCGGACAAGCCCCGCTATCTGATGGGGGTCGGTTCTCCCGACGCGTTGATCGAAGGATCGATCCGGGGAATCGATATGTTTGACTGCGTATTGCCGACACGAATTGCCCGGAACGGGACTACGATGACCAGTCAAGGCAGATTGGTTGTCCGCAACGCTCAGTATGCCAAAGATTTTGGGCCATTGGATCCGGAGTGCGGATGCTATACCTGCCGGAACTACTCCCGTGCGTACCTCCGCCATCTTATCAAAGCGGATGAAACGTTTGGTCTTCGGTTGACTACATACCACAATCTGTATTTCCTGATCAATCTGATGGGTAAGGTCCGCCAGGCTATTATGGATGACAGACTGCTGGACTTCCGGGACGAGTTTTTTGAGCAGTATGGTCTGATTGGCAATGAAAAAGGATTTTAATGGGACCAGCCTATAAAACGAAAGGAGGAAAAAGGAATGTTTCCATTAGCAGCATCAGGCGGTGCAGCGGCAGGAACCGGCGGGTTGATTTCGTTTCTCGTTCCGCTTATCATCATGTTTGCCGTATTCTACTTCCTGTTGATTCGTCCTCAGAAGAAGAAACAGCAAACCCGCAATAATATGCTCAATGCGCTTCAAAAAGGCGACAAGATCGTCACGATCGGCGGCTTGCACGGCAAAATCGTCGAATTGGCCGACGATACCGTGGTTCTGCTCGTCAACGACGCCACCAAGCTGACATTTGACCGGAGCGCCATTAGCCATCGCGTTGAAGCGGAGGCTCAAAGCTAGAAAATAGAGAGCTTCCTTAATTTAAAGGCTGTCCGAAAGCGGTGATATCTGCTGACGGGCGGCTTTTTTGCGCTAAAGGCATTGCTACCTTCTCTTTAAATTTACCCCGAAAACACCGCCGATCGCCCCCAGAAGCAGCGCGGGCAGCACCAGAGCCACCTCGGTGAGTCCCAGCGAATTGTCCAATGCCAGGAAGCTGATTACCAGCAGCAATATCCCATAGAAAAGGCCGGTTAATGACCCTTGGTACAGGCCCTTTTGCCCGGCCCTTTTGCCCGAAACGAGCCCCCCTGCCAGCAGCGACACGCTATGGACCAGATACGTATACAGCGTCAGGTTTTCCTCGTCCATAACGCCGGATTGCAGCAGCAGGGACAGAATCAAAGCGCCGATCATCATCCAGAGAAACGCATACCACAAACCTGAAAAGGTGGGATGGGAAAGCCGGAAAGAAAACAAACGGCGGATAAAATGCATAACCGAGACCTCCAATCGGGTTATCGTTATCTCATTTTATGGTCAAGCCCGTACGGTTATGACAGGAATATCGGTAAATCAGGAATATATTGTGCCGCATGCAACGGGGGGGCCGTGGTCAGAATACCAGATACACCCTTGACATTGTGAACTTTACCTGCGGGAGGGAATTGCCGTGGTGGCTCATCTATCCGTCATGATTTTTCGTACGGTGCTCATGTATATCATGGTATTTGCGGTTATGCGAATTATGGGGAAAAGAGAAATCGGCCAGCTCTCGATCTTCGATCTGGTCATTTCCATCATGGTTGCCGAGATCGCCGTTTTGGTCCTGGAGGACTCCAAGCGGCCGTTGTACGACGGTATCGTGCCGATGCTTACTCTGCTGCTGATACAGATCGGCATCGCCGTATTGTCGCTGCGTTACCGGAAGCTGCGGCTCTGGTTCGACGGGAAACCAAGCGTCATTATTCGCGACGGAAATATCGATCAGGAAGAGATGAAGAAACAGCGTTATAATATGGACGATCTGTTGATGCAGCTTCGCTCGCAAAAGGTCGACAGCGTAGGTGATGTGGAATTTGCCGTGCTTGAAACGAGCGGTCAACTCAGCGTCTTCCCGAAGGAAAAAAGCGGAGCCCCAAAAGGCGATGCCAAGGAGATGAGAAGGAGGGAGGCTCCGTTCTCTTCCGTTGTTTCGAAAGTAAGATACGAGCCGCTGCCCCTGCCGCTCATCGTGGACGGGAAGGTTGAGGATAACAATTTGAAGCAGATCGGCAAAACGAGATTTTGGCTCAAAAACCAAATCCAAGCCAAAGGGGTCGGCGACTTCAAGGATATTTTCTTCTGTTCGATCGACCATAAGGGCAAACTGTACATTATTCCCAAAAAAATAAAATGATGAAAAAGGCAAAGCTTATCCTCTGAACCATCTGCGGACAAACGGGATCCGTTTCAGGTCATGCAGATCGATTAAACCCATGATTCCGATGAGCAGAAGATATAGAGCTCCCGAAAGCGCGGCTGCGGATAAGAACTGAATCCATATGCTGCCGCCGAACGAAATTTCATGATATAAGTAGCTGGCCGTGCCGGCCATAATGATCATGCCGCAGCATACTTTGACGAGATCAAACAACGGCATCCGGTAGTTTAGCGCTTTGGTTACGCTGTATCCGTGCAGGAAAGTGACGATCACAAAATTGGCAATGATCGCGAGGACGGCGCCGTAAATTCCGAACTGCGGATTGGATGCCAGGTAGAAGATCAGAACGATCTTGACGATAGCACCGGTCAATGTATTGATTAAAGCACGCCCCGGTTTATCCAGCGCCTGCAATGTCGCCTGGAGCGGGGACTGTACATAGAGGAACAGGGCGAAGGGGGCCATGATTCTCAGCATTCCGGCGATCTCGCCGTTATTGTAAATCAACACGCAAAGGGGCTCGGCCAATACATACATAATCGCGGCAAACGGCGCGCCTGTGACCAAGGCAAGCCGGATCGACTGGTGCAGCCGGAGATGGATCGTTCTTTCGTCGCCTCTGGCCTGAGCTTCCGCCAGCGAAGGAACGAGCGAAACGGCCAGCGAGGTGGTCAGCGCGCCCGGCAGCGTGAGGAGCGGGATGATCATCCCTTGCAGCGCTCCATATTGCGCGGTTGCAACGGCGGTGGCGATCCCCGCGATCGCGAGACTTCTGGCCGTTGTGATCGATTCCAGTAAGTAGGATAAGGAGCCGACCAGCCGGCCTCCTGTTACGGGAATTGCGATCGTTAAAATGTTGCGCAGGGTGGGTAGAAACGTTTTTCGCGGGGAATCCGGAGGGGACTTCTCAGCTACAGCGGGCAAATCTGTGTTTAGGCCCTCATCCCGCTTCCGCAGCCGGCGATATTGCCACAGCAAAACCGCAAGCCCCGCGATTTCGCCGGCGAGAACTCCCAGCATCGCTCCGGCGGCCGCATATTCGATCCCGAAAGGGAGCAGCAAATAGGAAAACCACAGTACGCAAATGATCCGCGCTACCGTTTCCAAAATGGAGGACAGCGCCGAGGGAATCATGTCCTGTTTACCTTGGAAATAACCGCGGTAAACGGAGGACACGGCGACGACGGCGATCATCGGGCTCATGGCGACAAAAGTCTGATAAACCCGGGCGTCAGTGAGAATATAGCGGCTGGCCCAGGGGGCACCGATTATACATATTACGGTAAACAGCAAGCCGGCAAGGATAGCGAAAATAAGGCTCGTCCGAAGTACGGCCTTGGAGCGTTCCGGTCTACCCGCGGACTCCGCTTCCGCGACAAGCTTGGCGATGGCCAGCGGCAGACCGCCCGTAATGATGGTAACGAGTACGAGAAAAAAAGGATAGCCAAGCTGATACAGCCCCACGCCTTCCGCTCCGATGACCCGGGGCAAGAGAATTCGCGGAATAAAGCCGAGGATGCGGTTGATGATGCCTGCGGCGAGCAAGATCATGGTGCCCTGGATAAAGGTTTGCTTGTTCAAAATGGTCCCCTCTTCCCCGAATGAGCGATGGTTGTTACTAAAGATATGCAGGACCTGTCCCGCTTCATGACTTGTCTTTTTTAAGAGATCATTCTTATGGCGGTGCAGGAATCGTAAAAATAAGGTAGAATACAATAAGACGGGGAGATGGAAGGAGGCATCATGATGGCCGAAGACGAATTGGGCGAGAAACAGTTGAACGAGGCGATCGAAAATTTGTGCCTGAGCAAAGCGGAGGAGTTCCGGCTGATCGGTTACGAGCATGTCACGGGGCCGGAAATTTGGGAGTGCGTCAGTCAGAAGTATGAGAAGGACGGCTACCCGCCTTTGTATCAACTGGTGAATGATATCCTTTCATTAAAAGCAACCCAATTTATGAACTATATGACGATTTCCGCATTTCGTGGATCCCGTTTCGATTGAAAGGGGTCTTTTTTGTGACCGGATGAAACGCAGCCGTTAATAAACCGACAATATTTGATAAATTGACGCTCAATTCTCGCATGGCTATAATAGGACTATTGAGAACTGAAAGGGGAAGTAAGTACGGGATGAAAAGAATCTTCGCATTCATAACCGTCGTGGTAGTCATGTCAGGCATTATGGTCTGGACAACCCCCGGTCTGCTGAACAATGTACATCTCGGCCTTGATTTAAAAGGCGGATTTGAGATTTTGTACGAAGCAACACCGCTGGAAGGCGGGGCTAAAGTAACCAAGGAATCGCTGCTTCAGACGGCAAAAAGTCTCGAAGACCGGGCGAACAAGCTGGGAACCAGCGAACCGGAGGTAACGACCGAAGGAACGAACCGCATCCGCCTCAAACTGGCGGGCGTGACGGACGAAGCCGAGGTCCGCAAGCAAATGAAGGAGCCGGCCTCCTTGACCTTCCGCAGTAAGGACGGTACGGAGAAATCGGCCGACGAGTACAACAAAATCGAAATGATCGGCACGGACTTTGCCGAAAACGGAGCCAAGCTCGAATTCAACCAGATGAACGAGCCGTTGGTCAGCATCAAGGTCAAGAGCAAGGAGAAATTTGCCGAGGTGACCAAACGTCTGCTTGGTCAACCGCTGGCGATTTATATGAATGACCAATTGATTTCCGATCCTGTCGTACAAGCCGTTCTGACCGACGGAACCGCTTCGATCAGCGTCGGCGGGGATCTTAACAAGGCCAAGGAATTGCGCGACACGATCAATTTGGGCGCTCTGCCGCTCAAACTGACCGAGAAATATTCGCAAAGCGTCGGCGCAACGCTCGGGAAGCAATCGCTGAACCAAACGATCGAAGCCGGTCTGATCGCTTCCGTATTTATTCTGATCTTTATGATCGGCTTATATCGGGTTCCCGGCCTGGTAGCCTCGTTTACGCTGATCATTCATACCTGGCTCCTGATCCTGGTCTTTGTCTGGGCGGACTTCACCTTGACATTGCCGGGGATCGCGGCGTTCATTCTCGGGATCGGGATGGCCGTGGACGCCAACATTATTACAAACGAACGGATTCATGAAGAAATGCGGAGCGGCAAAAGCGTCATGTCCGCCGTCAAAGCGGGCGACAAGCACTCGCTGCGCACCGTATTGGACTCGAATATTACCACCATCATCGTCGCCGCCGTTATGTACTGGTTCGGGACCGGCGCGGTCAAAGGCTTCGCGCTGGTACTCATCGTGGAAATCGTGCTCAGTATCGCTACGAATGTTTACCTCTCCCGCTGGCTGCTGAACTTGCTGCTTAAAGCCGGCAAGCTGCTGAAGCCGAAGTACTTCGGTGTAAAGGAGAGTGAAATCCGTGAGCTTTAAGAAAAAAAACATTGACTTTGTTCATATAAGCAAATACTTCTACATTGCTTCCATCGCGCTCACGATTATCGGGATCATCTGCCTATCCTTTTTGGGATTGAATTACAGCGTCGATTTCAGAGCGGGTTCCAATGTGGATATTACACTGTCCAAGAGCCTTACCGCGGATGAAATCAAACCGGTGCTTGATAAGCTTGGCGTCGCAGAAGGAACAACGGTAAATCCCGGGGCCGACCGCATGACGATTCGCTTTACCAATGTACTGAATGAAGACCAGGAATTGCAATTGAAGCAGGAAATTGCGAAGCTGGACGAGAAGGCCTCGTTCGAAGTCAACACCGTCGATCCGGAAATGGCTAAAGAGTTGGCCCAAAACGCGATTAAAGCCGTATTGATTTCGTGCCTGGGTATCATTATTTATGTCAGCATTCGGTTCGAATGGCGGTTTGCCGTTGCGGCCATTGTCTCGTTGCTGCACGATGCTTTTCTGGTTATCGCGGTATTCTCCATCTTCCGCCTGGAAGTGGATTTAACATTTATTACGGCAGTCCTAACGATTATCGGTTATTCCATTAACGACACGATCGTTATTTTTGACCGGATTCGCGAGAATTTGCGGTTCAGCAAGCTGAAGACCCGGGAGGATTTGGCCGAACTGGTCAACCGAAGCATCTCCCAGACGATCAAGCGGTCCATCTATACCGCGGTCACGGTCTTCGTTGCCGCATTCTTCCTGTTCCTGCTCGGCGGGGAGTCGATCCGGATGTTCTCGCTGGCGATGGTCATCGGTCTCTTATTCGGGGCCTATTCCACGATCTTTATTGCCAGCCCGCTGTGGTATGTTCTTAAGGGAGATCCCAAAAAGAAAAAGCCGGCCAAAGCGTCTTAAAAGAGCGAACGCCTTTGTTTGGAGATAGAGCCGCGTCAATATGTGACGCGGCTCTACCGCTCTATATGTTTGTTTTTCAGGAGGATTTGCTATGTCGCGCAAACATGACATTACAACCGATTCCGCAGCCTGGCTAGGCATCGCCAGCCATATCGTTTTGGCCGCGTTCAAGGGCGCTATAGGCTTACTGTTCGACAGCCGGGCATTGCTGGCCGACGCTTTGTACTCGGCCGCGGACGGTGCTGCCATGATTCCGGATAAGTTCAAATTCCGCCGGCAGCCCAGAATGACAACGACCCAGGCACTGCCTGTTCCCGGGAAGGTTGGAGAATCGCTTGCGGTTATTTTCTTATCCGTATTTTTGCTGATGGGAAGCTTCCAGATGGGAATTTCCTCGATCACCGCCGTATCGACGGGGGAGATCGACCCGCCGGGTTATTGGGCCGGGGTGGCGATCGTCATTTCCATAGCTTTGAAAGAGGCCGTATTCCAGGTTCAATACCGCAAGTACCGCGTAGGGCGAAGGGAGCGGCTCCAATCGCTGATCGAAGCTCACCGCAATTCGCTGTACTCTTCGATCGCCGTTCTGATCGGCGTGTTCGGCGCCATGACAGGTCAAGCGATGGATGTTCCGGCATTGCTCTACCTGGATCCGGCCGCGGCGCTGGTCGTAGCGCTCCTGGTGCTCTGGCGGATATATCGTCTCGTGCGGAATTCCGTCTACGGTTCCCTGATTTCCGAAATCGAAGAAGAGGATACCGCCCGATTTATCGAAACCGTTCAGCGAGTGCACGGCATCATTACCGTAGATGAATTAAAAGCGCATGAGAACGGCCATTATGTGACCATTACTGCGAGAATCAGCGTTAATCCGCGGATTACGGTCATGGAGGCGAATGAAATCGCCGCCAGGGCGAAAGTTTTGCTTATGAACCGCTTTTCTCATGTCAGCGAAGTCAGCATTCAGGTTTTGCCGTATGATCCCGGGTACCCTTATAAAAGCAATTACGAAAGTTCCGGCGACGACCACCCGACTTTGATCCAATAGTCACCAAGGAAACAAATTCGCCGGGAAAGAAGGTGTTATTTTTGCTTCGTCCGAAATATGAGTGGCAGACTCCCCCGTACAACAGGGAAGCCGCTGACGCGCTGTCGCGGCAACTGGGCATCCACCCGGTTCTGGCCTCCCTGATGGTTACAAGAGGCATCGACAGCCCCCAGAAGGCTGCGCCGTTTCTGGACGGCTCCGGGGAAGAGCTTCATGATCCGTATCTCCTTAGCGGAATGAAAGAGGCGGTCCCGCGCATCAAGCGGGCCCTCGAAGCCGGGGAGCGCATTTTGATTTACGGGGATTACGATGCGGACGGGGTTTCTTCCACGTCCTTGATGATTCATCTGATGCGGCGGCTAGGCGCCGATTTCGAGTATTATATTCCGCATCGCTCCAAAGAAGGCTATGGACTACATATTCCGGCGCTGGAGCAGGCCCGGGAACGGGGAATTACCCTCATCGTCACGGTGGATACCGGGATCAGCGCCGTCGAACAGATCGCTTACGCCGCCTCGGCGGGCATGGATGTGATCGTGACCGATCACCATGAACCGCCTCCCGTCCTGCCTGAAGCGTTCGCGCTGATCAATCCCAAGCTTCCTTTCTGCCCTTATCCGTTCAAAGGTTTGGCCGGAGTCGGGGTGGCTTACAAGCTCGCGGTCGCTTTGCTCGGCGACGAAGTTCCGCCGGAATGGACCGAGCTGGTCGCGCTCGGCACGATCGCGGACCTCATGCCGCTGATCGGGGAAAACCGCGCCATTGTCCGCCGCGGCCTTGCACATATGGCGGATTCCGCTTTTCCCGGCATGACCGCCCTGCTTCGTACCGCCGGCTGGAAATCCGGCGAGGTGACGGCGACGAACGTCGCCTTCGGCCTCGCTCCGCGAATTAATGCCAGCGGCCGGATGAGCCATGCTCAGGAGGCGGTAGAGCTTCTGACGGCGCAGAATATGGAGGTAGCCGAAGCCGCGGCTCTGGAGCTGGATCTATTGAACAGAGAGCGGCAGGGACTGGTGGACGACATCGTTCAGGAGGCGATGCTTCAACTGGAGGCGAAGGAGGCCGCCGGTAAGCTGCCGGATGTGCTCGTCGTTGCCGGTGAAGGCTGGAATGTCGGGGTCGTCGGGATTGTCGCCTCCAAAATATTGGAGCGGTATTACCGGCCGACGCTCGTGCTCGGCATTCACCCGGACAGCGGCGAATGCAAAGGCTCGGCCCGCTCGATCCCGGGCTTGGACATCTACGAGGCGCTGACGCACTGCGCGGATTTGCTGGATCACTTCGGCGGCCATCCGGCGGCGGCTGGCATGTCTCTGCACAAGGACAAGCTGGCCGAGTTTGACCGGCGCTTGAACGAGTTTGCCGCGGGGGTGCTGAAGCCGGAGCATTTTATGCCGGTCATGCAAACCGATCTGGAGTGCACTTTGGGGGACATCACGCTGCCGGTTATCGAACAGCTGGAATCGATGGCGCCGTTCGGGATGGGCAATCCTTGCCCGCGTCTTTTGATCCGCGGCGCCAAGCTGCTGGAATGCCGTCAGATGGGCAAGGACGGCAAACATATGCGGCTGACGCTCCGGCAAAACGGCAAAACGGCGGAAGCGGTCGCCTTCGGCAAAGGCGATCTAGCCTTTCTTCTCACGGAAGAAACGGAACTGGATATCGTCGCGGAGGCCGGCATCAACGAATGGAACGGTTCGCGGCGGCCGCAGCTTCTGATCCAGGATCTCGCCGTTCCGCACCTTCAGGTGTACGATTATCGCGGCGACGCGAGCCCTGCGGCCAAACTGTCCGAGCTGAAGTCGAACCTGGCGGCGTATCCGTTCTGCGGCCCCGGAACAGTGGCCGGTCTGATCAACGCCGACTCGAAACTTTTAAATGATTATGAATTGAATGAAACCTCGCTTTGGGTATATGATAGGAGAGTCGGCGCACGGCCTGCGGACTCCGCATCGGAACAGGCGGGAACGGATGGAATAGGCACGCTGTTTATCCTTGAACTGCCGGAGACCCCCGTGGAATGGAACAGCCTATTGACCCGGTTTGGAGCGCTGGAGCGAATATTCCTGCTGCATCCGAAGCCGGCGGCGCAGGAGCGGCTCGAGCCGCCATCCCGCGAACAGTTCAAGCGGGTTTATGTGCTGTTGAGAAGCCTGGTATCCGAGGCTCTGCCCGAAGAGGAGCTGCTCGCGGGATTGAAGGCGCGCACGCCTATGTCGAAGCGGATGCTCAGCTTGGCGCTGGACGTTTTTGAGGAGCTTGGCTTTATCGCGAGATCCTCGGGAATCGTAACCGTGAATCCCGCCCCCGCGAAGCGGCCGCTGGAATCTTCAACGCGGTACAGGGAGCTTGGACGGCTGGCCGAAATGGAGCAGATGCTGTTGTACGGCCGGGTTCCGCAAATCACGGAATGGCTGCAGACCGCAACTTAGAGGATTCATTACTTATATATTTCATCAGGAAATCAGCTTCGCATATTTTCTAGGAGGAGATTTTATTGGATTTCAAAGACTATATCCGGGTGATTCCGGATTTCCCGCAACCCGGCATCAGCTTTAAAGATATTACCACTTTGCTGAACGACGGGGAAAAATACCGGCTGGCGATCGACGAGCTGAAACGTAGGGTGGCCGATCTGAAGATCGATCTGATCGCAGGCCCCGAGGCCCGCGGCTTTGTCGTCGGGGCACCGCTGGCTTATGCTCTCGGTGTCGGGTTCGTGCCGATTCGCAAAAGCGGCAAGCTGCCTTATGAAACGATCGAAGCGGGCTATGATCTCGAATACGGCAAGGATAAGCTGGCAATGCACAAGGATGCCATCAAACCGGGACAAAACGTGCTGATCGCCGACGATCTTCTCGCCACGGGCGGCACGATTTCGACCTCGGTAAATCTTGTCCGTCAGCTCGGAGGGAATGTAGTCGGCACCGCCTTTCTGATTGAACTCGGCGAATTGAACGGGCGCGCGAAGCTGCCGGGGATCGAAGTAATCTCCCTGGTTCATTACGATTTCTAAAGTTCTAATCAGACTTGCAATAAAGACAAAGAGCCGCCTCCCGGCCATCTTGACCTTGGGAGGCGGCTCTTTGGTTATAGATTATAAGTCTTCGGCGGATAAACGCGAAAGCCTAGTGGGAGGCTTCCTCATTGTCGTTGGACCAGCCGAGCACCTGAATCAGCTTGAAGAACAGGCTTAGCAGAATGCCGACGATCGTGGCCAGAGCCATCCCTTTCAATTCCACATGGCCCATCGTCAATTTGGTGCCGCTGAGGCCGATAACCAGAACGACGGTGGCGAGCAGCATATTGGTAGGCTTGGAGAAATCGACCTTCTGCTCCACGAAAATCCGCAGACCGGACGCGGCAATGACGCCGAACAGCAGCAGGGAGACGCCGCCCATGACGGGCGAAGGAATATAGGCGATAATCGCCGAGAATTTACCGGAGAAAGACAGCAGGATGGCAAAGATCGCAGCCCCGCCGATGACGAAGATGGAGTACACTTTCGTCAACGCCATAACGCCGATGTTCTCGCCGTAGGTCGTGTTCGGCGTCGATCCGACGAAGCCGGACAGGATCGTGGATATCCCGTTACCGAGCAGCGAACGGTGCAGACCCGGGTCTTTCGATAAATCTTTGCCGACAATATTGCCGGTAACCAGCAGGTGTCCGATATGCTCCACGATCACGACCAGAGCTACGGGAACGATGGTGATGATCGCCGAAACGTCCCATTGCGGAGTGGTGACCGTCGGCATGGAGAACCATTTGGCCTCGGCAATCGCCGCCGTGTTGACTACCCCCATGAAATAAGCCAGGACATAGCCGACGACGATCCCGATCAGGATGTGAATGATCTTGGGAAATCCGCGGAACAACACGGCCCCGAGCACGGTGACACCGAGCGTAACGAGCGACAGCGTGATGCTTGTCGAATCCGGTACAAAAGGTTGAGAAGCGTCGGATGAAATCCAGCCTGCCATCCCGGCTGCCACCGGAATCAGTTCCAGACCGATCAAGGCGACGATGGCACCCATCGCGGCCGGCGGGAATACGATATCGATCCATTTGGTGCCCGCATATTTGACGATCAAACCGACGGCGACAAAGATAATACCGGTGACGATAAATGCGCCAAGGGCGAGAGCGTAGCCGTTGCCCGGATGCGAAGCCAGAACCATGGTTACCGGGGAAATGAAGGCGAAGCTGGAACCGAGGTATGCGGGGATTTTGCCCTTACAGATCAAAATGTAGAGTAAGGTTCCGATCCCGTTCATGAGGAGAATCATACCGGGGTCGACCCCGAACAGATTCGGTACGAGCACGGTGCTGCCGAACATGGCGAACAGGTGCTGCAGACTCAGCAGTATGCCGGGTCCGAATGGAACTTTTTCATTCACTTGAATTTCGCGCTGCAAGCAAGGTCACTCCTCTATTATTAACGCTTATTGATGGCTATCCTTAATAGAGTAAATAGATTGAAGACATTTTTCAACAAGAAAATTAGGCAAAATTGGCTCTTTTTCAGATTTTCCTGAAACAATACCCCACATACGTGAAATCAGCGGGCAAGGCGATCCTCCGATTAGACAAGCCCGTTTTAGAGCGGCTGGAAACCGTCAATAGTTGACGGAAAGAGGTGCAAGAGTCATAATTATAGGAAATCCAAAATTGCGGATATAGAAAGGAATCGAGCAGCATTCAATGGGCATAGAGCGATTACTTGAAAAGGCGTCGGCCTATATCAAAGAACCGGACCTTCAGCGTATCCGCGAAGCGTATAATTTCGCGGAGCAGGCCCATCACGGGCAATTGCGGAAATCCGGCGAACCATATATTTTGCATCCTTTGGCGGTTGCGGAAATTGTCGTGAATATGCAAATGGATGTCCTGTCCATTATTGCAGCGTTGCTTCACGATGTCGTAGAGGATACGACCGTCTCCCTGAAGGAAATTGAAGAGCATTTCGGCCGGGACTGCGCCATGCTTGTGGACGGCTTGACCAAGCTGGAACGGATCAAATTCCAGTCAAAGGAAGAGCAGCAAAACGAAAATTACCGCAAAATGTTTATTGCCATGGCGCAGGATATCCGCGTCATTGTCATTAAACTGGCGGACCGTCTGCACAATATGCGCACTTTGAAATATCAATCGGAAGAAAGCCAGCGGCGCATCGCGTACGAAACGCTGGAGATTTTTTGTCCGATTGCGAACCGGCTGGGGATTTCGGCGATCAAATGGGAAATGGAGGATATTGCCCTGCGGTACTTGAACCCGCAGCAGTATTACCGGATCGCCAATTTGATGCGCAAAAAAAGAGCGGAACGCGAGGAATACATCGAGAGCGTCATTTCCCGCATATCCGAGAAGCTGGATGAGATGGGGATCGAAGCCGACCTGTCGGGGCGACCTAAACATATCTACAGCGTATATAAGAAAATGACGACGAAAAACAAACAGTTCAACGAAATTTATGATCTGCTTGCGATTCGGATCATCGTCGACAATATCAAGGACTGCTATGCGACCCTGGGCATCATCCATACCTTGTGGAAGCCGATGCCGGGCCGCTTTAAGGATTATATTGCAATGCCCAAGGCCAATATGTACCAGTCGCTGCATACGACGGTCGTAGGGCCGAACGGCGAGCCTACCGAAGTGCAGATCCGCACCTGGGAGATGCACCGGACGGCGGAATACGGGATCGCCGCGCATTGGGCCTACAAGGAAGGCTCGGACAGCGGCGGCCCCGAGAAACGAATGACGTTTTTCAACGAAATACTGGAGCTTCAGCATGAGGCCAAGGATGCCTCGGAATTTGTGGAATCGCTCAAAATGGACTTTTTTACGGATTTGGTATTCGTATTTACGCCTTCCGGCGAGGTCATCGAATTGCCTTCGGGTTCGGTGCCGCTGGATTTTGCTTACCGGATTCATACCGAGGTCGGGAACCGTACGATCGGAGCCAAGGTCAACGGCCGCATCGTGCCATTGGATCACCGGTTAAAGACCGGGGATATCGTGGAGATTCTGACGTCCAAGCATTCCTATGGCCCTAGTCAGGATTGGCTTAAAATCGCCCAGTCCTCCCATGCGCGCAGCAAAATCAAACAATGGTTCAAAAAGGAAAAACGCGAAGAGAACGTCGAGAAAGGCCGCGAGGCGATCGAGCGCGAGCTGAAGCGGGCAGGCATCGACCCGTCGGGCTGGATGACGGACGACAAGCTGATGGAAGCCTGCAAGAAGTTCGCCTTCAACGATATCGACGATATGCTGTCCGCCGTCGGCTTCGGCGGAATTACCGCCGCCCAGATCGCTACCAAACTGACGGAGAAGCTCAGAAAAGAGCAGGAAGAGAGCAATTCGATCGAGCTCACTTCCGAGATCAAAGAAGTCAAGGCTCCTCCGGAGGAACGGAGACACCGTCCGACAAACGGAGTTGTCGTCAAAGGCATCGACAACCTGCTTGTCCGGTTTGCGAGATGCTGCAATCCGGTTCCGGGCGACGATATCGTCGGGTACATTACGCGCGGACGCGGCGTCTCCGTCCACCGCAGCGACTGTCCGAATATTCCGAACGGTAATGACGGCAATGAAGCCGCACGCGTGATCGACGTGGAGTGGGAGGACGCCATCGAGGCCAACTACAGCGTCGATATCGAGATCACCGGCCACGACCGGCGCAACTTCCTCAACGAGGTGCTGCAGGCCGTATCGGAAAGCAAAACGAATATTTCGGCGGTGTCCGGACGGTCGGACAAAAACAAAATGGCGCTTGTGCATATGACGATTCTGATCCGGAATACGGATCATTTGCAGTCCGTCGTGGAAAAGATCAAGCGGGTGAAGGATGTTTATACGGTGCACCGGATTATGCAATAAATAAACCGGTGCATCCTTTATTTTGGAGCAAGAGGAGCGGGAAGCATGAGGATCGTCGTTCAACGCTGTAAACAGGCGAAGGTAACGATTTCGGGAGACACCGTCGGGTCCATCGAGCAGGGACTTGTCCTGCTTGTCGGTATTACACACGAGGATGCGGAGAGGGACGCCGCATACCTTGCCGACAAAATCGCCGGGCTGCGTATTTTTGAAGACGGGGAAGGCAAGATGAATCTCAGCATCGCGGACATCGGCGGCGCCGTCTTGTCGGTTTCGCAATTCACGCTTTACGGAGATTGCCGTAAGGGCAAGCGCCCGAGCTTCACGAACGCGGCTAGACCGGAAGTTGCTGAGCCGCTGTATGACCGGTTCAATGAACTGCTGCGTCAGAAAGGCCTGGTCGTCGAGACCGGCCGGTTCGGTGCCGATATGGATGTGGAGTTTACAAACTGGGGGCCGGTCACCCTCATTGTCGAGCATCCCTTCGCATAAGTTTTTCATGACGCGGGGCCGATAAGCAAAAGGGATAAGAGCCCCGGTATTTGGACAACCTGATGGCAAAGAAATCAGGCGGGCGAACGCTTACGCTTCCGCCGGAGGGAGTCCATGATACTTATGCGCCAATCGACGAAATCGCGGGTCTGGCAAAGCCTTCCGCTGCTGTCTCCCGGCGGTCGCGGCGAAGCCCAGGCGCTGGCCCGCACCGAGCAGGCCGATGAAATACAAGCGATTCGGGAAATCAGACCATCCGGAGAATATAATCCCCGGCCGGGAAGCTGATATCGCCCAAAATAAGAGCGTAGCAATACGGCTGAAAGCCGGGTCGCTGCGCTTTTTTCTATGAAGCAAGCCAAGTGCGCTTTTTGTTATAAAGCCGGGCCTTTCGGGTAATAACAAGCGAAGGAAACTTCGAAAGGAGAATGCAATCATGAGCAAAGTCGCTTTTTTACTTGCGAACCAGTTCGAGGATTCGGAAATGCAGGTTCCGTACGAAGCGGTCAAAAATGCCGGCCATCAGGCCGATATCATCGGGCTTAAAGCCGGGGAAACCCTGAAGGGCAAACAAGGCAAAACCGAATATACGGCGGACAAAGGGATATCCGAGGTCAAAGCGGACGACTACGATGCCGTCGTAATTCCCGGCGGATCCTCCCCGGAAAATCTGCGGCTGGACAAAGGCGTGCTGGAGTTCGTAACCCGGGCCGATTCCCAAGGCAAGCCGATCGCGGCGATTTGCCACGGTCCGCAAATTCTGATCAGCGCCGGGCTGCTGAAAGGCAGAACGATCACCAGCTATCCGCCGTTAAAGGATGACATGGTGAATGCGGGGGCTGCATTCCGCGACGAGGAAGTCGTTGTCGACGGCAACTACGTGACCTCGCGCACCCCGAAGGATGAGCCCGCCTTTGTGCGGGAGCTGCTGAAGAAGCTGTAATTTTGCGGATATGGATGATCTCGAGAAGGTTGAATAAACTAAATGCGACTCCAAAGGAGGGTTCGACATGACCAAGCATATTCAAGCGTATTTTCAAAATGAAGATCAGGCGGAGAGCGCAAGAACCAGCTTGCTTCCGTTTGAGATGGATCTGGTGGAGGTCAGTTCGCTGGACCATTCGATCGGCAGAAATCACAATCTCCTCGTTCCGCTGCTTCCGCTTAATAACGGCTACAGCACGGCCAACGGAGTCGGAGTCGTAGGAATGCCCAACACGATCTCCGCGCAGGGGGTCATCCCGGTAGCGGCGCTGGGAGACTCGGACGACGAAGAGCGGATGATCAACGGAGAACGCGCCGATACGGAAAAGGATCGGCCCGATTTTGACTCCGAGCTGAGCCCGGTTGTGGATGTGACTGCGGCGGACGATGATTATGAAAACTTGAAATATGTATTGACCGCGAAGGTGAAAGATGCCGAATATGACGATATCGTCCATAAACTCCGCACGCATGGGGCGTATGTGGAACATTTGGATTAAGCAGGGCGACCGGTGGGATTTTGTAACATCGGCCCAAGCTCTGTAATGTAACTGTAACATTAGATTCATGTTCCTTTAACATAGCCTGTTTATAATAACAACATGACCCCCTTTTTAATATATTAACTTTTGGACCTGTGCCCCGTTGGTGCAGGTTTTTTTCTTTGCCTTCCCACTTGACTTTGTTACTGCAATTCCTTAAAATCAACAAATATACAGTTTCATACCGATTCGATGAAGGGACAAAGTAATTCAGCCCCACACCCGCAGAGAGGAATCCCTGCCTTTACGGTTTTGCAATGTGATTAGCGATGCTGACGATTGCAGCCCGGACTAGGTTGGCTGGAAGGATTCCGGTGATGATTGAACGAAAGACTTCCCCGAGAACCTGCGTCAAAATGACCGGAGACCTGCCTTTATCGTCCCGGGCCAAAGTAGACGTAAGGCGCGGGCGGGCGTTACACCGCTTAGAGCGAATGCCTATGGCATTCGGAATGTGGGTGGCACCGCGGGTAAATTGGACAACCAATCTCTCGTCCCTGTTTAAGTTGAAACAGGGACGGGAGTTTTTTTATTTTCCGGGGCGTTATGAAATGAAAGCACAAGAATGAATCTACAGAGACGGAGGAGACGAATATGACGTTTCAGAAACCGACGGGTACGCAGGACTTGCTGCCGGGTACGGTCGAAAAATGGCAGCTGATCGAGGAAAAGGCCCGCGATTTGTGCCGGCGTTTCAATTACCGGGAAATCCGGACGCCGATCTTTGAACAGACCTCGCTGTTTGAGCGCGGGGTGGGCGAAACGACGGATATCGTGGAGAAGGAGATGTACACCTTCATAGACAAAGGCGAACGGTCGATGACGCTGCGTCCGGAAGGGACGGCCGGGGTTGTCCGTTCTTATGTGGAGAACAAATTGTACGGCGAGCCCGATGTAACCAAGCTCTATTATATCGGACCGATGTTCCGGTATGAGCGGCCGCAGGCGGGGCGCCAGCGCCAGTTCCATCAATTCGGCGTCGAGGCGTTCGGCGCGACCGATCCGGCGATCGATGCGGAGGTTGTGGCGCTGGGCTTCCAATTCTGCCGCGAGCTGGGCCTCAAGGAAGTCAAGGTGGAGATCAACTCGGTAGGCAATCCGGCCAGCCGGGCCGCCTACCGGGAGAAGCTGCTGGAGTTTCTGCTGCCGATGAAGGAGACCTTGTGCAAGGACTGCCAGTCGCGGATGGAACGCAATCCGCTGCGTGTGCTCGACTGCAAGGTCGATCAGGACAAATTCGGCGGCGCGCCGTCGATCCTGGACAGCCTCGATGAAGAATGCACGGCGCATTTCGCCAAGGTGCAGGAATTGCTGACGGCAATGGAGGTCGACTACGTCATCAACCACCGGCTCGTCCGCGGACTTGATTATTACACGCACACCGCGTTCGAATATAAAGCCCAAGGAATCGGCGCCATCGATACGATCGGCGGAGGCGGACGCTACAACGGCCTCGTCGCCGAGGTGGGCGGCCCGGATCAGCCGGGCATCGGGATGGCGCTCGGTCTGGAGCGGATCGCGCTCATTCTGGAGAAGCAGGAAATCGGCCTCAGCGGAATAAAACCGCTTGATGTGTATTTTGTCGCTCTGGGAGAAGCCGCGGACAAAGAGATCACACCTCTGATGTTCAAGCTGCGCCAAGCCGGGTTCTCCGCCGAGCGGGATTATCTCGGCCGCAAGATGAAGGCTCAGATGAAATCCGCGGACCGTATGCAGGCGCGCTACACGGCCATTCTCGGCGACGATGAGCTGGAGCGCGGGGAAATCGCCCTGAAGTCCATGGAAACGGGCGAGCAGCGCACCGTAAAGCTTGTGAATCTGGCGGATGAACTGAAGTAGAGGCGATTTTGTTTTTTAAATCGCGTGCTGCCGAGCGGCGGCCGATTGTGCAGTGGCACGGCCATGAAATGAAGCGACTCAAGGCATATACGCCAAAAAATACATTGTTATGAAGGAGTTATGTATTACCATGAAACGTACTCATCAATGCGGCGCGCTCAGCACCGCCAACATCGGAGAGACCGTAACCCTGAACGGCTGGGTGCAAACCCGCCGCGACCTTGGAGGCGTCCTGTTTATCGATCTTCGCGATCGCAGCGGGCTGGTGCAAATCGTGTTCAACCCGGCTTATTCCGGAGATGCACTAAAAATTGCGGATAGAGTCCGCAGCGAATATGTGCTGGCCGTCAGCGGTAAAGTAGTCAAACGGGATGCCGAAACCATCAATCCGAATTTGCCGACAGGCGAAATCGAAGTGCAGATTACCGAAATCGACGTGCTGAACGGAGCGAAAACGCCGCCGTTCTTCATCGAAGACGGCATCGAAGTGGACGAGTCGCTTCGGTTGAAATACCGCTATCTGGACCTGCGCCGTCCGGAAATGCAAAAAACGTTGTGGCTCCGCTCCAAAGCGGCTAAAGTATTCCGCGATTTCCTGGACGGTGAAGGCTTTATCGAAGTGGAAACGCCGATTCTGACCGCGAGCTCTCCGGAGGGCGCGCGCGACTATCTCGTACCGAGCCGCGTGCATCCGGGCGAATTTTTCGCCCTGCCGCAGTCTCCGCAGCTCTACAAGCAGCTGCTGATGGTCAGCGGCATCGAGCGCTATTATCAAATCGCCCGCTGCTTCCGCGACGAGGACTTGCGCGCCGACCGTCAGCCGGAATTCACCCAGGTCGACATCGAGACCTCCTTCTTGAGCCGGGACGAGCTTCTGGACATGATGGAAAAATTGGTCGTCCGCCTGTTCAAGGAAACGAAGGGCATCGACATTCCTACGCCGTTCCAGCGGATCAGCTATGCGGATGCGATGGGTAAATACGGCTCCGACAAACCGGACCTGCGCTTCGGGCTGGAATTGATCAACGTCAGCGATCTGGTGGCCGAAAGCGGCGTGAAGGTGTTCGCCTCCGTCATCGAAAAAGGCGGCGAAGTCAAAGTGCTGAACGCCAAAGGCTGCGGCACCTGGAGCCGGAAGGAGATCGACGATCTCGGTCCTTATGCGGCCCGCTACGGTGCCAAGGGGCTGGCCTGGATCCAAGTGAAGGAAGGCGAATTCCGCGGACCGATCGTCAAATTCTTCACGGAGCAGGAGATTGAAGCGCTGAAAGAGCGCACGGGCGCGGAAGAAGGAGACCTGCTGCTGTTCTCGGCGGACAACAAAAAGGTTGTAGCCGACGTGCTGGGCGCGCTGCGTCTGAAGATCGGCCGCCAGCTCGGCCTGATCGACGACAGCGTCTACAAGTTCGCCTGGGTTGTCGACTTCCCGCTGCTCGGCTGGGACGAAGAGCAAAAACGCTATGTGGCGGAACATCATCCGTTCACCCGTCCGCGCGAAGAAGACCTGCCGCTGTTCGACACCGATCCGGGACAAATTCTGGCGCAGGCATATGACCTTGTTCTGAACGGCTACGAAGTGGGTGGCGGTTCCATGCGGATTTACAAGCGCGAAGTGCAGGAGAAAATGTTTAAAGCGATCGGCTTGTCACTGGAAGAAGCCCAGGAGAAATTCGGCTTCCTGCTGGATGCGTTCGACTACGGCACGCCTCCGCACGGCGGTATCGCCTTCGGCTTCGACCGTCTGGTCATGCTGCTGGCGGGCCGTTCGAACCTGCGCGAGACGATCGCCTTCCCGAAAACGGCGAGCGCGACGGACCTGCTGATGAACGCGCCGTCCGAAGTGGACATGGCTCAACTGGATCAGCTTCATATCAAGCTGGCCAAGAAGCCGGCCGACGAGAAAAAATAAAGTTATTTTGCGCCTTAGCATAAAAGTTAGGCTGAATAACCACCGGACCCGAGGGTCCGGTGGTTATTTTTGTATTGACAAAATTTAACGCCGATGATTTAATCAAACTAAAAAGATGTAACGTTTAATCATATGGAGAGTACAATGTCGAATAAGGTTTCAATTAAGGATATCGCCAAAATCGCCAACGTATCCATCGCTACGGTGTCCAACGTGATCAACGGGACCGGCAGAGTATCCGCGGATACGAAAAACAAGGTCAATAAGGTGATTCAAGAGCTGCAATTTGTCCCCAGCGCTTCGGCAAGAAGCTTAAAGGATAAAAATTCCCACCTTATCGCCGTCGTCGTTCCTTTTGTCGAAAAAGGCATCCTTCAGGACAACCCGTTCTATTGGGAACTTGTCCGCGGGGTGGAGAACGGGGCACGCAATCACGAAGTGCAGGTCATATTGCTGGGGATTGACGAGCACGAGGATTTTTCGTTCGTGAGAGGCCGCCATCTGGACGGGCTCATCGTGGTCGGTGTATACGAGCAGTCGCCGGCCTACCGGAAAATTTTATCCCTCGGCGTTCCATGCGTATTTCTTGACAGCTATTTGTCGGACCCTGCTCTGTACCAAGTGGACCTGGATGATGAAGCCGGAGGTTATTTGGGAACGAAGCACCTCATTGGCTTGGGTCATCGGGCGATCGCCGTTCTAACCGGCAGGTTGGAGCAGGGCGGAGTCAACTATTTCCGGTATCAGGGCTATTTGCGGGCGCTGAGAGAATCGGGAATTCCGGAGAATCCGGACCTGGTGCTGGAGATCGATTCGTCCATTCAGGGCGGATATCAGGCGGCCCAAAGGCTCGGCCACCATAAGGACGGAATAACCGGAGTGTTCGCTTTTTCGGATGTGTCCGCGATGGGCTTGATCCGGGGGATGCACGATATCGGGATGCGCGTCCCGGAGGATGTCTCGGTGGTGGGGTTTGACGATATTTTTTATACCCAATATATGATTCCTTCGCTGACGACGATCCGGCAGGATATTGTGAGCAAAGGGCAGGCCGCCGTAACCATGCTGCTCGATCAGATCAACGGAACCGCTACAACCAGCAGGAGAGTAACCGTTCCGGTCAGCTTGATCGTCCGTCAAAGCACGAATTCTTTTAGAAAAATATAGTTAATAAACTATATTTTTTTGACCGTTGATTAAACGTTTAATCTATTTAATAGATTTAAGGAGGTGATTCTCAAAAAAACCGTTTGTTTGGCTAAACATTTGAATGGGAATTTGATTAAAAGTTTCATTGAAAGCGGTTTAATTATTTGTCGAAGGGTGGTTTTATTGCATGCGATTGAAAAAATGGGCTCTTTTGATGCTCGCCTTTGTTCTGGTGTTGAGTATGGCGGCTTGCTCCCCGAGTAAAGGAAACGTGACAAATGCCGGTCAACAACCAAACACGGAGAATAAAGCCGGTGAAAATGGGGGAACGAACGTTGCCGGTGCAAATGCGGTTACCGACGAACTGACTCCGGAGCCCGGGGCGCAGTTGATCGTTTGGGACGGAAAGGACGGACTGCCGTTCCTGGCGGAGATCGCCAAGAAGTTTTCGGAGGAGTACAACATCCCGGTCGAGGTGCAGGAACAAGGGGCGCCGGAGCAAATGCAGAAGATGAAGACCGACGGTCCGGCCGGACTGGCCGCCGACGTACTCGTTCTGCCGCATGATAACTTGAGCGAGGCCGTGGCCGGAGGGTTCGTCCTGCCGAACGACTATTTCGAAGAAGAAACGAAGGTCGAGTTTCAGGAGACGGCGGTGCAAGCCGTTACCAAGGACGGTATTCTTTACGGCTATCCGCGAAATATGGAGACTTACGCCCTGTTTTATAACAAAGAATTGGTTCAAGAAAGCGACCTAGCGAGCTGGGACGATATTATCGCTTTCTCCAGAGGGTTCAACGATATCGACAAGAAGCAATACGGGTTCATGATGCAATTGAATAATTTCTATTTCGCCTATCCGTTCTTCTCCGGCTACCACGGTTACGTATTCGGCAGCAATAACACGGATCCGAACGATATCGGGCTCAACAATGAAGGCTCGGTGGAAGCGATGAAATACTTCCAGTCGATGCGCGAAATCCTGCCGATGGAGGCTGCCGACGCCACGACGGATGTCAAGACGGCGCTGTTCCAGGAAGGGAAGCTGGCGATCAATCTGGACGGCGTATGGAATATCGGCAACTTCTCGTCACTGCCTTTCGAGGCCGGCATGGTTCCGCTGCCGAAGTTTCCGAACGGGGAGGTTCCGAATACGTTTGCCGGCGTCAAGGCCTATTATGTAAGCGCCTACTCCAAATACCCGAACGCGGCCAAGCTGTTTGCCAGATACGTGACGACGCAGGAGGCGCTGCTGCAAAACTTTGAAATGACCGGATTTATTCCGGCCCGGAAAGGGATGGAGAACGAGCCCGCGATCAAGGATAACCCGATGGTAAGCGGCGCGATACAGCAATTCGAGCATTCCGTCGCGATGCCGTCCATCTTCGAAATGCAGCAGGTATGGGCTCCGATGGCCAACGCCCTGGAACTGATCTGGAAAGGCGAGGATCCGCAGCGGACATTGGACAGCGCGGTAAGCAGTATCCGGGAAGGCATTGAAACTCTGCATAAATAGGTGATCTTCCCTATGCATTCAACGGCGTCGTCCGCCGGTAACAGATGAGCGGATGGCGCCCCACTTCTGACTTATGGGAGATGATTCGCATATGATCCAGCATCGGAAGCGGGCGGCCGTCTTGTCGCTGCTCGCGATGGGCTTCGGTCAGCTTTATAACCGCCAGTTCGCGAAGGGAATTTTATTTTTTCTGCTGCATCTTGCCGGCATCGGGCTGGCCACGCTACTCCCCAAAGCGGTATGGGGCATCGTAACCTTGGGCGAACAGGCGGATCGTTTGGAGCGGGTCGGAAAGGTATATGTCAACGTCCGCGGCGACCATTCGATCTTCTTGCTGATCGAGGGCATGATCGTGATTTTGGCGATGATCATTATGATCGGCCTGTACGCCGCCAATGTCCGGGATGCCTATTCGACCGGAAGACGGCGGGAGCAAGGATACCCGGTTCCAACCTTTAAAGATACGCTTCATCGTCTTGCGGACGCCAATTTTCCGAAGATGGTCATCTCCGTACCCGTGCTGCTGGTCGTGTTTTTTACGGTGATGCCGATCTTGTTCATGATTCTGCTGGCGTTCACGAACTATTCCGCGCCCAATTATTTGCCGCCCGCCAAACTGGTCGATTGGATCGGCTTCGGCGGCTTTAAGGACATCTTCACGATCAAAGCCTGGAATCAGACCTTCTTCGGTGTGGCGTTCTGGACGCTGGTCTGGACGGTTTGCGCCACGCTGACCACATTTGCCGTTGGCTTCGCGGTCGCCCTGATGGTGCAGAAACAAGGGATTCGCTTCAAGGGCTTCTGGCGCACGCTGTTTATTATCCCGTACGCCATTCCGCAATTTATTTCTTTGTTGATTATGCGCAACATGTTTAACGGCGAATTCGGTCCGATCAACCAATATCTCGGGTACTTCGGCCTCGGCGGGCTGCCTTGGCTGACCGATCCGTTCTGGGCGAAATTTACGGTCATTGTCGTCAATATCTGGATCGGCTTTCCGATCACGATGCTGATGATTATCGGCATTCTCTCCACAATATCGCGGGATCTTTACGAAGCGGCGCAAATCGACGGAGCGAGTCCGTTTCAGCAGTTCCAATCAATCACTTTCCCGTCCGTCATGTTTTCGTTCGGGCCGCTGCTGGTCATGTCCTTCGCCGGAAACATCAACAACTTTAACCTGATTTATTTGTTGACGAACGGCAACCCGGCGAATCCTTCTTACCAGTCGGCCGGGAGCACGGACATATTGATCACCTGGCTGTACAAATTGACCATGGATAGCGGCAAATACAATTTTGCGTCCATTATCGGCATCTTTATCTTTATCATTGTCGCTTCCTTCGCCGTATTCAACGTCCGCCGAACGAAGGCGTTCAAAGAGGAGGATTTAAGCAGATGAGGAATCGGGGCGCAAGCTTAAGATTGAATTTGGGTAATTTCTTTTGTTACGCGGGGCTGGCTATGATCGGGTTAATATGCATTTATCCCGCCTTATGGGTCGTGATGTCTTCTTTCCGGCCGGGAAACGCCTTGTACAGCGAGCATCTGATTCCGTCCTCGTTCACGCTTGAGCATTACAAAGATTTGTTCAGGACGTACCCGTTCGGCAAATGGTTTATAAATACGTTCAAGGTTGCCTTCTTTACGATGATTTTCAGCACGCTTCTCGTGACTCTCACCGGATACGTGTTTTCGCGGTTCCGGTTCAGGGGCCGGAAAAAGCTGATGCTCGGCCTTCTGGTGATCGGCATGTTTCCGGGGTTCATGAGCATGATCGCCGTATATATTTTGCTGCTGCAGTTGCAGCTTCTGGACACGCATCTGTCGCTGATTCTGGTTTACTCCGCCGGCGCCCCGATGGGTTATCTATATGTGAAAAGCTATTTTGACACGATTCCGCAAAGCCTGGTGGATGCCGCCCGGATCGACGGAGCCGGACATTTTACCGTCTTCCGCCGCATCATGCTGCCGCTCTCCAAGCCGATGATTGTCTATGTTGCCCTTACTTCGTTCAGCGGCGGGTTCGTCGATTTTATTTTCGCCAATATGGTATTAAGCACGCCGGAGAAACAAACGTTAGCCGTCGGCCTGTTCAAAATTGTACAAGGCAAATTCGCCACGGAATTCACCCTGTTTGCCGCCGGCTGCGTATTGGTCGCCGTTCCTTTGACCCTGCTCTTCATTCTCTTGCAGCGTTATCTGGTCGAAGGGCTTATGGCCGGAGCGGATAAAGGGTGAAGCGGAGTTTGCCTTGGGGGAATTTATAACGATTTGCATGGAGGTTGAGAAATTGTGAAGATTACGCGGGAAGCGGTATACCATAGGCCGAATGATTGCTGGGCGTACGGATACGACGATCGTACCGTCCATCTGCGCATCCGGACCAAACGCGGGGAGAGCCCGTGGATTAAGGTGCTGTTCGGAGACAAATGCAGACCATGGAACGAGATGGATTTAAAGCATATGGATCGTCTGGCAAGCGATGAATTGTTCGATTATTGGCAAGCCGAGGCGGAGCCACCTTATGGCCGGCTGGCTTACGGATTTCTTGTGTCCGGAGGAGGAGAAGAACTTTGGTATACGGAAAAAGGGTTTAATGCGGCGCCGCCTGCGGAGCATTTGGGCTTGTTCGAATTTCCCTATCTTCATCCGGCCGATAATCACACCCCGCCGGGATGGGTCAAGGAGTCGGTATTTTATCAAATTTTCCCCGAGCGGTTCGCAAACGGGAATCGGGCCAATGATCCGGAATCCACGGCTCCATGGGGAGATAATCCGTCATACGGCAATTTCTTCGGCGGAGACCTGCAAGGAGTAATGGATCATCTTGACTATTTAAGCGATTTGGGGATCAATGCCATCTATTTCACACCTTTATTTTCGGCGCCGTCAAATCATAAATACGATACGGAGGATTATTACCGCGTCGACCCTCATTTCGGAACGAAAGAGACGCTGCGGCAGGTGGTGGAGGCTTGCCATGCGCGGGGAATTCGAGTCATCCTCGACGGTGTGTTCAATCACTCCGGCATTTCCTTCCCTTATTTTCAGGACGTGATCGACAAAGGGAAGGAATCGGTTTATTACGATTGGTTCCATATTGATTCCTGGCCGCTGGAAGTTAAGGCGAACGGAGTTCCCACTTACAAAACCTTTGCTTTCGAAAGAACGATGCCCAAGCTGAACACGGCAAATCCGGAAGTGAGAAATTACTTCTGCGCGCTTGGTCGATATTGGATCGTGGAAACGGGCATCGACGGCTGGCGTCTCGATGTGGCCAACGAGCCCGATCACGCGTTTTGGCGAGAATTTCGCAAGGCTGTGAAGGAAGTGAAGCCGGACGCCTATATTCTGGGCGAGGTTTGGCATGACGGAATGAAATGGCTTAGGGGGGACCAGTTCGACGGGGTCATGAATTATCCGCTGGCTAACGCGATGCTGGACTTCTTCGTATTCGGGCAGGATGATTCATTTGCATTTGCGAATAAAATCGGCGGTTTTCTCGCCCGCTATCCGAAACAGGTCAATGAAGCCTGCTTCAATCATCTGGACACGCACGATACGGTCCGGCTCTTGACGCTCTGCGGGGGCGACAAGCGCAAGCTGAAGCTGGCCGCGGCCTTCCAGTTTACTTTTATCGGTACTCCCAGCATTTATTACGGCGATGAAATCGGCTTAAGCGGCCAATTTGATCCCGAAAACCGGCGCTGCATGATCTGGGACCCCGCACGGCAGGACTTGGAGCTATACTCGTTTTACCGAAGGCTGATCGGACTGCGCAAAAGCCATCCGGCGTTGACTTCCGGCGCTTTCGTGCTCCGTTTTGCGGACAAAAGCTCCCGCTTGCTTGTCTATGAACGCAGCTCGGGCGGCGAAACGCTTCTGGTGGCGATGAACTCGGGAGCCGAGATCGTGTCCGTACGGGTTCAAGAAAGCCGGGGAGACTGGGAGGATGTATTCACCGGGGAAAGGCTGCGGTTCCAAGACGGTACGTATGTGGATCAACTGGGGCCGTATGCATTCCGGATCCTAAAATCGACCATGCGACGAAATTGAACGTTGAACGGTCATTCCTTATATCGAACCAGAGAGGACAAAACGGAGAGGAGAGCGGCCATGCAAACGAGTGAAACCATTCATCCCAATCAGATCGGTGAAGTCTCGGGCGTTGTGTTCCGGGAGATTGGCCCTTATTTAAATTTGAGACAAGGTGAACGGTATATCAGCATCCGGGGAGAGGAGGGAAACTTAACGATGTGGCGGGTGCTTCCCGGCGTCTTGCGGATCGCCTGTTCGCTTGACGGGGATTCCGCGGCGCTGCCTCCGACGCCGGCGTTGCTGCCGCACGAACCGCTAACCGGCTGGAAAATAGAAGAAGGAGAAGATCGGGTGGAGGTCCAAAGCGGAGAATTCAGCCTATGTCTGGACAAGACGAAGCTGAGCATAGACATCGCACATGCCGGCGGAATAGGGTGCGGCAGCTACGCATTGGTCCATGCCGGCTCTCGCTTGCGCTGTGTCGGCAAGATGCGGGACCGAGCGGCCGTGTACGGTCTGGGCGAAACGACCGGTTATCTGGACAAGCGCGGAGAGCGGTACGCGATGTGGAATTCAGACGTATTCGATCCGCACGTGCCGGACATGGAGTCGCTGTATCAGTCGATCCCTCTTTTGATCCAGCATTCGGAGCAAGGCAGCTTCGGCTTGTTCATCGACCATCCCGGGAGGCTGGAGGTCGATTTACGGGAAGAGCCGGACTCCTTCTACGCCGAGACCGCGGGCGGGACGATCGATCTTTACGTCATTGCCGGGCCGGGGATGAAGGAGGTCGTCTCGGCCTATACGGAGCTGACCGGGCGGATGGAGATGCCTCCCCTGTGGGCGTTGGGGTATCACCAGTCGCGATTCAGTTATATGAATCAGGAAGAGGTTCAGCGGCTGGCGCAGACGTTCCGGGACAAAGAGATTCCGTGCGACGCGATTTATCTGGATATTCATTATATGGACGAATACAAGGTGTTTACCTTCGACCCGGAGCGATTTCCCGATCCGAAGCAAATGGTCGCCGATCTTAAGGCGATGGGCATCCGCGTCGTCCCCGTGGTCGATCCCGGGGTAAAGGCGGAGGAGGGCTACGCGATCTATGCGGAAGGCGCCCAATCCGGTTATTTTTGCTTGACGCCGGAAGGGGAGCGATTTGTAGGCGATGTGTGGCCGGGAGCCAGCGTGTTTCCCGATTTCACGGACGAGGCCGTAAGGGATTGGTGGGGGGCGCTTCACCGATTCTATGTGGAGCACGGCATCAGCGGAATATGGAACGATATGAACGAGCCGAGCGTCTTCAATACGGCAACGAAAACGATCGATCCGCAGGTGCTTCACCGCAACGGCGGCGTTCCGAAGACGCATGAAGAACTGCATAATCTTTACGGTCTGCTGATGTGTCAAGCGACGCGCCGGGGCCTGGAGCGGTTGTTGCAGGGAGAAAGACCGTTTGTGCTTACCCGGGCCGGATATGCGGGAATTCAGCGCTATGCGGCCGTTTGGACCGGCGATAACCGCAGTTATTGGGAGCATATGGAGCTGTTCATGGCCATGGGCATGAATCTGGGGTTGTCGGGCGTGGCCTTTTGCGGCGCCGATACCGGCGGGTTTATGCATCATGCCTCGGGCGAACTGCTGGCAAGATGGACTCAGCTCGGGGCGCTGACCCCTTTCTTCAGAAACCATAGCGCCATCGATACCCGCAAACAGGAGCCCTGGTCGTTCGGGGAAGAGGTGGAGCGGATTTGCCGGGAATACATTGAGCTGCGTTACCGTCTGATGCCTTATTTGTATTCACTGTTCTACGAGTCGTCCAACAGCGGCCTGCCGGTCATGCGGCCGCTCGTACTGGAATATCCGCAGGACAGACGGACGTTTAACCTGTCCGACCAGTTTCTGCTCGGAAACGCGCTGCTTGTGGCGCCGGTCTGTCGTCCGGGGCGCGAACACCGCACCGTCTATTTGCCGGAAGGCATTTGGTACGATTTCCGGACCGGCGCCCGCTATGAAGGCGGACAGCATATTATCGCCCATGCTCCGCTGGATACCTTGCCTCTTTACGTCAAAGCCGGCGGGATCCTTCCGCTGACGGTTCCCGCACAGCATACCCGCCGCGCCGAATGGGCCGATTTGAATATCCATCTCTACGGACGAGGCGGGTCCGAAGCGGCGGGAGGCCAAATCGCCGGAGATTTCGCCCTCTATGAGGACGACGGGATTAGCGGCGATTACAAGCACGGGAAGTCCAATTTGATGAATTTACGTTTTGAAGAAACGGAAAACCGGTTTACGTTCGGCTGCCGATGCGAACCGAAGCTTCAGGTTGGTTCCCGTGGCGGAAGAACTCTGCTGATAACCGTTCATGCTTTGTCCTTTATTCCGGTAGGAATTTCGGGGATTTCTCCGCTTCCAAGCCTGCACCATCTTGAGGAAGAACCGACGGGATGGTATTATGACAAACAGGACAATCATCTGTATGTCAAGCTTCGGTTGGCGGATCGCGAAGAAGCGGGGTTTGTGGTCGAAGGTTAAGCCGTACGGATGAAGTCAAACCATGAGCGGCATTATCCATGGATATGCCAAACCTACTGGGAGGTTAAGCAGACCATGCTTCATCAATTTTCACGGACAGAGCTTGCGATCGGAGCCGAAGGGCTGGATATTCTGAAAAAGAGTACGGTAGCCGTGCTCGGCGTCGGCGGCGTCGGAGCGATGGCGGTCGAAGGATTGGCCAGAACCGGCGTCGGCCGGATCATCATGATCGATAAAGACGTTGTCGATATTACCAATATCAACCGGCAAATTCATGCGTTGACCACGACGATCGGCCAGAAAAAGGCGGATCTGATGTGCGATCGGGTCAAGCTGATCAACCCCGAGTGCGAGACGATCGCGCTCAATATGTTCTATACGGAAGAAACGTACGAGGAGCTGTTCAAGTACGATATCGATTATATCCTGGACGCTTCGGATACGATCATGTACAAAATCCATTTGATCAAAGAGTGCCGCAAGCGCGGAATTCCGATTCTCTCCAGCATGGGCGCGGCTAATAAGATGGACCCGACGAAATTCCAGGTGGCCGACATTTCCAAAACGCATATGGACCCGATGGCCCGGGTGATCCGGACCAAGCTGCGCGAGGACGGCATCAAAAAAGGCGTCAAGGTCGTGTTCTCGACGGAGCCGCCGGTCAAACCGCGGCAGGATGTCACGGAGAAGATCGCTCCGGCCGGGGCGAAGATCCGCAAAGCCAAGCAGCCGCCGGCCAGCAATTCGTTCGTGCCGCCCGTGGTCGGCCTGATCATGGTCAGCGTCGCGGTGCGCGAACTGCTCGAAAAAGGCGGGGTCACGGTATGAACCCGAACCCGCAGTTGATCAAGAAGCTGCGCCTGCCCGAAAACGGGGAAATCCTGGTTCTGAACGCCCCGGACGGGTATTTGGCACAGCTCGGCTTGTCCGCCGAATCCGCGGTATACCGGCAAGAGAAAGAACATGGCTATGATTATGTGCAAATGTTCTTCTCCTCCGTGAAGGATGTCGAGGAACGTGCGGAGGAGGCGCTGAAGGCGATCAAGCCCGAGGGGCTGCTCTGGCTCTGCTATCCGAAGGGCGGGGTGAAAGCCGGGACCGATCTAAACCGCGATCACGGCTGGGAGACCGTGCGCAAAGCCGGATACGAAGGCGTGGCGCTCGTGTCGATCGACGAGACATGGTCGGCGATGCGCTACCGCCCGGCCGGGGCCGTGAAGCCGCGCGCCACCTCCTCCGGGCGGACGCCTAAGACTAGTACCCCGGCGGCCGTAAAGGAAACGCCGGAAGACCTGGCGAAGGCGCTTCAGGGCCATTCGGAGGCGGAGCGGTTTTTCGCGGGCTTGGCCCCTTCCCACCGCAAGGCCTACATCGATTGGATCGAAGACGCCAAACGGGAGGAAACGCGGCGAAACCGGGTGGCGAAATCGGTGGAGAAGCTGGAGATGAAGTTAAAGCGGCCGCAAGACAAAGCATAGATTTTCGCCGATCAATAACGCAGATTCGAATCCATTTCGGGTCTGCGTTTTTCGTGCCGGCATCGCGTCACTTTGTGGGGTATGTATTTATTCGCTTTTTTTGGAAACGAGTGATATAATTAAACTCCTTTTGATTTCGGAGTCATTTCTCGTTCACATGATCGCCGAAGACCAGATGGAAAAATCAATCTTAGGAGGTAACTGAAAGTGGAAGATTTTCAAAGTGCCTATCAAGAAGAGCAGGAGCGGCTGGACCGCGCCCTTCGCGACATCGATCGCCAGCTTAACGAGCTCAGAAGCATTCCGGTTTACACCGGACACGACTTTACGGAGCAGGTGCTCGAAGCGGGAAGGGAAGCGCATAGACAGCAGCTCGAACGGTCGATCCGTGAACCTTACTTCGGCAGGCTGGATTTCGAGGAGCGGGGAAAACAGGTTGAGCCGCTCTATATCGGCAAAGTGGGCGTAGGCGACAAGGACGGCGGCAAGCCGATGGTCATCGATTGGCGCGCTCCGGTGGCCAGCTTGTTTTATTCCTTTACCGGCGGCGATACGGCATCGTACGAAGCCCCGGAAGGCCTGATTGAAGGCATGGTATATCTGAAGCGGAATATCGTAATTCGGAAGGGAATTTTGGAACGGGTGGCGGACACCTATAACAAGGACAGCGAAGGTCCGGCGGTGTCGGACGAATTCCTCGTCTACCGGCTCGGTGAGAACAAGGACAACCGGCTGCGCGACATCGTTTCCACGATTCAGGCGGAGCAGGATCTCATTATCCGGGCCGCCAAAAATACGGCGCTGATCATACAAGGCGTGGCCGGCAGCGGAAAAACCACCGTGGCGCTGCATCGGCTCGCTTTTTTGCTGTATCAGTACAAGGAGCAGATCAAGGCGGAGAAAATGGTCATTTTCGCTCCCAACCATATGTTTATCGATTATATATCCGAGGTGCTGCCGGAACTCGGCGTGGGCGACATCCAGCAAAGCACATTCGGCGATTGGGCGGCCGGGGTGCTCGGGCTGGAACAGGCCCCGCAGGACGATTCGGAGACGCTGGCCCGCTGGTTTGACGGCGAGGATCCGCGCAAGAGCGGCATGAACGATAAGAATCTTCCGGGAAGATTCAAAGGTGCGATGGCGTTCAAAACGATAATGGACGGCTATCTTGAACAGGTAAAGCGAAGCTGTGTACCGGATGCCGATTTTGAGCCCTGGGAAGGGGCGAGGCTGTCCCGGAACACCATTAGGGACTGGTTCGAAGGGGAATACAAGCATTACCCGATCGCGCGGCGCAAGGAGCGCGTGCTGGCCCGGATTCACCGCTGGGTGGAGATGGAGCTGAAAAAGTCGCCCTCGGCGGCCGCGTTGAAGGAACGAAAAAAGAAAGCGCAGCAGCGGGAGAAATCGTTCGCCAAAAAATGGCCCGCGCTGGAACCGGCAGCCTTGTACAAAGGACTGTTCCAAACCGCTTCCTCCGCCGCGAAAGGCAAAGATTCCGCCGGCGAAGCCGGAGGGGCGGAGCCTCGCATCCCGGGGCCAATTGTCAAAGAGACACTCGGCTATCTGAAAAAAGGGATGATCAAAGAGGAAGACTTGGCCGCCCTGCTTTATCTGTATTCCCAAATTCATGAAATCGACGGCAAGCTGAGCTTCGACCACGTCGTCATCGATGAGGCGCAGGATTTCAGCCCGCTGCAAATCGCCGTGTTGGACCGGTTCGTGAAGGGACATTCCTTTACGATTCTCGGAGATTTGTCGCAAGGGATTCACTATTACAAAGGAGTCCGGAGCTGGGGAGAGATGCAGGAGCTGTTCGCGCCGGAGGAAACGGCATATTTTGCCCTGATGCGAAGCTACCGCTCGACAATGGAGATCATCGATTTTGCCAACGAAATTTTGCGGCGGGGCGTTGGAACCGACCTGTTGGCGGTGCCCGTGTTCCGCAGCGGGGAGCCGGTGCGGATCAAGCCCGCAGCCGGAGCCGGAAGGCTCGCGGCGATCTCCGCCGCGATGAAGCAGGCGCTGTCCGGCAGTCACCGGACTTTGGCCGTATTGACCCGCACGATGCGGGAAGCGGAGGAGCTGCACCGCTCATTGGCCGACGCTGGTGTGGAAGCCAATTTGATCAGCGGCGGACAAAGGCAGTATGCCGGCGGGATATCCGTGCTGCCCGTTTATCTCTCCAAGGGGCTTGAATTCGACGCCGTCATCGTGACGGATGTCGACCGGGAGCATTACGCTCCGTCCGACGCCCGCCTGTTGTATGTCGGCTGTACCCGGGCTTTGCACGAATTGTGGCTGATGCATGGGCCGGAGCTGCCGGATTATGTGCCGGGACCGGAGGAAGACGCGGAGGTTCGCGGGGCGTAAGGCGGGGTCTTGCGTAAGTTTACGGAAGGACCGCTACCGGTCCTCCATGAAATCCTCCAGGCTGCGGTCGGCTTTGCTCTGGTTGCATTCATTGCAGGCGCAGACGCAATTCATCGGCGTCGTATGGCCGCCTTTGGCCTTCGGCAGCAGATGGTCGATCGTATCGCCGTAGCGGCCGCAGAAAAAGCAGGTATGATGATCCCGCGTCAATATATAGCGGCGGAACGCCTTGTTGCTGTACAGCCGGCGGATCGTGTTCCGGTTGACGACGACCGCCGCGCGCTCTCTTACCAGGGTGACAGCCAAGTCCAGGTCGATTTCCTGATGCCAGCGCGTGCCCTTGTCGGTGCGTCCGCGCATGCGGATCTTGCCGTTCCGGTTCGGGCGCAGCACCGAAGCGTCGGGCCCCTCCGCCGGCGGGGGAGCCGGCAAGGTCCGCGTCGCCGGCCGGCGCGGGCGCTTCGGAAGCGGGGCGGCCGGGAAGACATGCTCCGGCGGCTGACGCGAAGGCAGCTCCAGGGCCGGAACGGATTCGGCGCTGACGGTAGGCGACCCGGACGCGGCTTTAAGCACGGCGCGGCAAGCGCGGCATGTGCCGCGGCGCGAGCCCTTGCCCGACCGCTTGCCGGTTCTTCTGAGGAAATCGGACACCGGTTTGATTTCCCCGCAGCGGGCGCAGCGCTTAAAGCCGCTCTTAATGTTGCCGCCGCCGGGTTGCTGTTCGGTTTTGTCATGGTTGGTCTGCATGGTCCGGACACCTCGAGTCTTGGGGAATATTACGCCGTTTTAAACTTCTACTTCTATAAGATCTATTATACCTGCCCCGGGCCATAACTCCTACAACTAAGGAACATAATCCAAATAACCCCGTAATGCGCATTAGATTCCGCTAAAGCGCATTACGGGGTTATATGTAAAGACCGCCCGTCATTTGGCCTGGGCGGCCGCATGGCTTATTCAGTAACCGTCGCCGCTTCTCTTTGCGAGGAGCGCATTTTGCATACGATTTTGCGGATGCTTTCGTCGGATAAGAAAAATCGTTCCGCCAAATCGCTGACGGAATGCCCTGTGCGGTACAAGCGGTAAATTTCTTCGTTTCTTTTGGCCATTGATGTGCGGGTTCCGCTGAGTTCCCCCCATAGCGCTCTGGCGCGTTCCGGTTTGGGGATATAGAGCAGCTCGCCTTGAATATAGTCTTGAAGCTCCTTCAGCAGCCTAGGGGGAAGCACATCCTTCCCGTTTTTGTAATTCACGATCATGTTCCTCCTTGATCCGTTGTTTCTGTAATGATGGCTCTTGGAATGCTTGAGTTTGCATGGTCGTAATCCCCCTTTCGGCATATTTTGGGTGCAATGCTTGCTTTTTTCGTTGCGTATATCTTAACACAGATGGATTTAAACGGAAATAGAGGGGCTAAAAGCCCCTCGCTGTAATGAGCTTTCGCTTTACGCGAAAGCCACCTCACTCACTGAATACACTTCGATCAGCCCCCTTTCCAGTGATTCGTCGGCCCGACATCTATATTAACTCATAACCGATGAGCGAAAGGAAGCTAAAGAACGTTTATAAATGTTTTTTACCAGTCATGGACCGGTCATGTGCTAGAATAGAGATCAGTGGAAGTACAACGATTTCAAGGAAGTGAAAGCATGGATTTATTCTCATACGGCCAGGAAAATAATCCCGCCGGACGGCTGCTGGCCGACCGGATGCGGCCGACCACCCTGGATGAATATATCGGACAAGAGCATATCGTCGGTCCCGGCAAACTGCTGCGCCGGGCGATCGAAGCGGACCAGGTGTCCTCGATTTTGCTGTACGGGCCGCCGGGCTGCGGCAAGACGACGCTGGCGCATATCATCTCGAACCATACGAAGGCGGAATTCGTCCGCCTTAATGCGGTCGACGCGTCCGTCAAGGATGTCCGTGAGGTGATCGAGAAGGCGCAGAACGACAAGGCGTTTTACGGCACGAAAACGATTCTGTTCCTCGATGAAGTACACCGCTTCAACAGCTCGCGGCAGGACGCCCTGCTTCCGGCGGTGGAGAAGGGAACGATCATCTTTATCGGCGCGACGACGGAGAACCCGTTTCACTACGTAAACGGGGCCCTGCTCAGCCGCTCGACGCTGTTCCAGCTGGAGGCGCTGACGAAGGAGCACTCGCTGATCGCGATGCGGCGGGCGCTCGCCGACAAGGAGAAGGGCCTCGGCTTTATGAAGCTCGAGGCCACGGAAGAGGCGCTCCGGCACATCGCGGAGATGGCCAACGGCGATATCCGCCGGGCTCTGAACGCGCTGGAGCTGGCGGCGATGACGACGCCGCCGGACGCGGGCGGCACCGTCCGCATCACGCTGGAGGTGGCGGAGGAGTCGATCCGCCGCCCGCTCGTCAAGGCGGACGAGTCGACGCAGTACGACGTGCTCTCCGCGTTCCACAAGAGCATCCGCGGCTCCAGCGACGCCGCGCTGTTCTGGTTTCTCTACGCCGTAGAGAAACTGGGCATGGACCCGATGACGTTCATCCGGCGGCTGATCGCCGCCGCGAGCGAGGACATCGGGCTGGCTAACCCGCAGGCCATGGTGCAGGCGGTCAGCGCCCTGGACGCTTACCGCAACAACGGCTGGCCCGAAGCGAAGCTGAACATCGCGCAGGCGATCCTGTTCGCGGTGGAAAGTCCGAAATCTAACGCCGTGGTCGCGGCGATTTCGAAGGCGATGGCGGCCATGGACGAGGTCAAGTCCGCGGAAGTGCCGCTGCATTTGCGCGACGCCCACTATAAAGGGGCGGTCAAGCTCGGGCACGTCGGCTACAAGTATCCTCACGATTATCCCGGCCATTACGTGAAGCAGGATTACCTGCCGCCGAATCTGGCCGGCCGGACTTTCTACGAAGCGACCGAGCAGGGCAACGAGAGCAAAATCCGCCACAATCAGCAATTGCGGCGGAGGGGGGATTAACTGGATTTTCTCCAGCTAATTTGCCGGTCTGACCTCATTCGCAGAAAATAACTGGAAAACCTCCATCTATTTCGGAGGTTTTCCGCAAAGGGCAGGGTATTCGGCCAAAATAACTGTAGGTTTTGCAGTTATATTGCGCGAATTGTCGATTTCCTGATAATTAGCTGTAGGTTATCCAGTTATTTAGGCTCTTTTAATTTCGAGCGGCAAAAAAGCACCCGCGCAATCCGGGTAACTTACCGGATAGGCGGGTGCTTCATCTTTTTTCTTGAAATTATCGATGCCGGCCCAGCTCCGGTACCGGCATCTTCTCCGGCACTTCGATGATGCCGCCGCCGAGGCAAACATCACCGTCGTAGAACACGACGGCCTGGCCCGGCGTAATCGCCTTTTGCGGCTCGTCAAACGCCACGAACAAGGTGCCGTCTTCACGCGCCGTTACCGTCACGCCTTGATCCGGCTGGCGGTAGCGGAATTTGGCGGTGCATTGGAACGGCCCTTGCGGCAGCTTGTCCGCTCCGGCGATCCAGTTGATGTCGGAGGCGGTGAGGCCGGTCGAGTACAGGCTCGGATGCTTATCGCCTTGAACGACATAGAGAATGTTGTTGTCCAAGTCTTTCTCGGCGACGAACCACGGTTCGCCCGTGCCAGAGCCGCCGATGCCGAGGCCTTGCCGTTGCCCGAGCGTGTAGTACATCAAGCCGTCATGCCGGCCCTTGACCTCGCCGGTGACGATATCGACCATATCGCCCGACTTCGCGGGCAGGTAATGGCTCAAAAATTCGCGGAAATTGCGTTCGCCGATGAAGCAGACGCCGGTGCTGTCTTTTTTCTTGGCGGTGTACAACCCGGCTTCCTCCGCGATCCGCCGCACCTCCGGCTTTGGAAGATGCCCGATCGGAAACATCGCCTTGGACAACTGCTCCTGGTTCAGCGCGTTCAGGAAATAGGTTTGGTCTTTATTCCCGTCGACACCGCGCAGCAGCTTATAGGTTCCGGCTTCTTCCACGACGCGGGCGTAATGCCCGGTCGCCACGTAATCGGCGCCGAGATCAAGCGCCTTGTTCAGGAATTCGCCGAATTTGATCTCCCGGTTGCACATGACATCCGGATTCGGGGTGCGGCCCCGCTTATATTCTTCAAGGAAATAGGCAAATACTTTATCGTAGTATTCTTTCTCGAAATTGACGGTATAGTACGGGATATCGATTTGCTCGCAAACGCGGCGCACGTCTTCGGCGTCCGCTTCCGCCGTGCAGTAGCCGAATTCGTCGGTATCGTCCCAGTTTTTCATGAATATGCCGATGACGTCGTATCCTTGCTGTTTCAGCAGGAGCGCGGTTACCGAAGAATCGACACCGCCGGACATGCCGACAACGACGCGGGTATCTTGTATGGTTTTTGTCATGTTATCACTCCTTTAGGCGCCTTGGCCTGACGTTATTTTACCACAGGAACAGGCAACGTTCGAACCGTGGGTCGAAACGGCACAAACTTTTTGAACTTCCGTTCCATATTGTCCGCGCCTGACGAACAATTTATAAAAATCTCCACCGATTTGTTTTCCAAAACGGGATGGGATATGGTACGATAAACAAAGGTTAATGATAGGAATACGTTGTATTGGATTCCCCTCATTCTCCTTAATTGATCAAAGTTCAATTATATAAAGATTATTTGAAAATTGAAAGAGGTGGCTTCTTTGAAGATTTCCACGAAAGGACGCTATGGCCTGACGATTATGATGGAGTTGGCCGCTAAATTCGGTGAAGGGCCGACATCCCTCAAAAGCATTGCCGAAAAAAATCAGTTATCCGAGCATTATCTCGAACAACTGATCGCACCGCTGCGCAATGCCGGTCTGGTCAAAAGCGTTCGCGGCGCTTACGGCGGGTATATATTATCCCGTGAAGCAAGCGAAATCACCGCCGGCGATATAATCCGCGTGCTGGAGGGGCCGATTTCCCCGGTGGATTTCACGGAGGAAGACGATCCGGCCAAGCGCGATTTGTGGCTGCGGATTCGCGACAGTATCGCCGAAGTGTTGGATTCGACCACACTCGAAGATCTGATTTCCTTCCACGAGGAAGGTTCGAAGGAAAGTTACATGTTCTATATTTAAATACACTCAAGGCTCCTTTAGGGAGCCTTTTATTTATGCAGGCCCGAATTTCTATCCCTGGGAGATTAAAAGAAAATATGGTAGAGAGTCCAAGCGTGACAGGCTCAATTGCCATACTTTATGATGAGCGATCTTTTGGGAGGTGATTTTGTGCCTAAAGCTTCCGTTATTATGCCGGTTTATAATAATGCTCCCTATGTTCTGGAAGCGATTCACAGTATGCTGACTCAGACTTACAGGGACTTTGAGCTGATTGTCATAGACGACGGCTCGGCGGACGGGTCGGCCGATCTGATCTCGCAAATCGGCGATCCAAGAGTGAAGAAGGTTTTTCATTCTCAAAATAAAGGCGTTGTAGCCTCACTCAATGAAGGGCTTAGCCTGGCGACCGGGGAATATATCGTCCGGATGGACGGCGATGATATATCTACTCCAAACCGGTTGGAGGTTCAAATCTCGTTTATGGACGCCTATCCCGAAATCGGTTTAAGCGCCGCCGCGTTCACCAGCACCACCTCGGATAGGCCTAAAGTCAATCCGGCGCACCATGAAGAGATTCAAACCTGGCTTCTGTTTCATTGCTGCATATGCCATCCATTAGTCATTATGCGCAACGATCTGGTTCAACGTTTGGGAATCCGATACGACAGCAATTATCCTCACGCCGAGGACTACGAGCTTTGGAACCGGCTGGCGTTCCAAACCCGGATGGCTAACCTTCCTATTAATCTGCTATATTATCGTCAACATGGCGGACAAGTATCCCATATGCATAAAGCCATTCAAGACGAATCCGCCCGGAGGGTCCGGCAGCGGCAATTTACACAGCTCGGGTTGGAGCTGTCTCCGGAAGAAAACCAAATCATGCTCGATTTTATGTTTTTCCGTATCAATCCGTGGGACGCTCAAAGCTATTCCAGAGCCGCCGGCTTCGCGAATTGGGTGCTCGGGCAAAATGCGAAATATCATGTTTATGATCAACAAATGTTAAATTTGGCCTTTTCCCGGTGCATTTCCGTTCAGGCTTACTAATGTCGATATTTGCGATAATTATTATTATATTTAATAAGCTGTACAAAATCAGGTTTAATAAGCTGTACAAAATCAGGGAATACGATTAATATGTATAAGCACAGATCAGCCTACAACACGATTGCCGTCCCCTTAGGGGACGGTGATTCGTTTAAATACAGCATAAAAAAGGTGATGCCAAGATGAAAAACATATATATGGACCACGCCGCCTCGACGCCGATCCACCCGGAAGTGGCCGAAGCGATGTTCGCCGTCATGCGCGAGCAATACGGCAACGCTTCGAGCGTCCATTCTTTCGGACGAGCCGCCAAGCGGCTGGTCAACGGGGCGAGAGACCGCGTCGGCGAACTAGTCGGATGTCATCCCGACGAATTGGTGTTCACGGGCGGTGGGACCGAAAGCGACAATCTGGCGCTGTTCGGAGCGGCGGAAGCCCGCTCTGACCGCGGGCGGCATATCATTACGACGCAGGTCGAGCACCATGCCGTTCTACATACATGCCGCAAGCTGGAGGAACAGGGGTTCGAGGTGACTTATCTGCCGGTCGACCGGTATGGACAAGTTCATGCGGAGCAGGTGGCCGAAGCGATTCGCCCGGATACGATTCTGGTCAGTGTCATGTACGCCAACAACGAAGTCGGCACGATTCAGCCGATTGCCGAAATCGGGGAAATTACGTCGTCCAGGGATATCGTCTTCCACGTCGACGCCGTCCAGGCGCTCGGGGCGCTACCGATCGACTGCGACGGGCTTCCCGTCGATTTAATGAGCTTCTCCTCCCACAAGATTAACGGACCGCAAGGGATCGGGGCGCTCTATATCCGCCGCGAGCTGCCGATTGAGCCGATTCTATACGGCGGACTTCAAGAGCGCAAGCGGCGGGCCGGAACGGAAAATATGGCCGGCATCGCCGGCTTCGCCAAAGCGGCGGAGCTTGCGGCGGGGTCGCTTCCAGGGCGCGCCGCCCGCGATGAAGAGCTGCGCGGGGTACTGATTTCCGCGCTGGAGCGGGAGGTCGGCGGAAGCCATTTTCACGTCAACGGACATCCTTCGCTGCGGCTTCCGCATATCGTCAATATCAGCTTTCCGGAATGCGATACGGAGACGATGCTGATGAATCTCGACATGGAGGGCATCGCGGTGGCGAGCGGCTCGGCGTGCTCCTCGGGATCGCTCGAACCGTCGCATGTGCTGGAAGCGATGCACCTGCCGCAAAATCTTTTGCGGTCGGCGATTCGATTCAGCTTTGGTTTGGGTAATACTACTGAAGATATGGAAACTGCCGCCGAAAAAGTTGGAACCATTTTAACGCGTCTTCGTAAGAGAAGATAATGGGCGTCTTTTGTAGTTTTTTCGGAGGGAGGTTGTATCGTTTTTGGTGCGAAAGAATGCCGTATAGGAGGCTCCAAAGTTGATGAAACTTCAGGAGATGGTGGGTTTAGCCGTATTTGACCTGGAAAGCGGCAAGCAGATCGGGAAGGTCCTCGATATCCTGCTGAACGAAAGCTGGAATATCACCGGGATTCAACTGGAAGGTAAAGCCTTGTTTACCTCGAGTGTCAAGGTGGTGTTCTGGGAAGATATTGTCGCATACGGCGAAGATGCCGTAATGATTCGCAATCAACAGGCGATCCGTAAAGAGGAAGCCGAGCATATAGAGATTACTTTCGCAACGGGCGGCGGCAAGCTCAAGGAGCTTCCGGTGCTTACCGAGGATGGAACTTTGATAGGCCATGTAGCAGATGTTTATTTTGACCAGGAATTGGGAAATACAATTACAGGAATAGAAATCAGTGACGGGTTCATCTCCGATCTGATGGAAGGGCGAAAAGTGCTGCCTTTTATCCCCGGCATTGCCAAAGGTGAAAATGCGATCATCGTGCCTCCAAACAGTGAGCAGCGGCTGGAGGGCGCGGTGAATTCTGTCGAACGGATAGGTGATAATTGAATGACGATGAAATGTCCAAACTGCAGTTCCAAAGATATCGGCAAAATCGGTTCCCACCAGTTTTATTGCTGGGGTTGTTTTATCGAACTGACGGTAAACGGGGACAAGATGTCGGTGTATCAGGTGGAAGAAGACGGGACGCTCAGCTCTTTGGATGATTTGTTCTTCGGAGAAGAGGTTCCTCAAGATTACCCGCAAATGCATTTGTCGTAACTTGTAGATATCAGAATAATCATTTTATTCTAAAATAAGGCTCTCGTCCTGAAATCAGGAGGGGGCTTTTTTGTCGTTTCGCAAAGGCATTTCCGGGCAATAAAAAAATGGCAACATCGATCATGACGAAACCCTGTTATCAATTGATTGAGGATGAAAGCGCTTTGCTCTAGGATAAAATTAAGGAACCGGTAAGTTTGTCGCAAGCCGGCTCCGACACAGTTTATCCAAGGAGGTATCCTCATAAATGGAGTTACAGACAAGACAGCCTAATACCCAAGGCGCTAGAGTCAAGCTTCAACAATTCGGTCGGCTGCTCAGCGGGATGGTCATGCCGAACATCGGCGCGTTCATCGCCTGGGGGCTAATTACCGCTATGTTTATTTCGACGGGTTGGATTCCGAACGAGAAACTGGCCAGCCTGGTCGACCCGATGATCAATTACTTGCTGCCGCTGCTGATCGGCTATACCGGAGGCCAAATGGTCCACGGCAAACGCGGCGCCGTCATCGGGGCGGTGGCGACGATCGGCGTGATCGTCGGCGCCGATATTCCGATGTTCCTCGGCGCGATGATCGCGGGACCGCTTGCCGCATGGATATTGAAGCAATTCGATAAATTGATCGACGGCAAAATCAAATCCGGCTTCGAAATGCTCGTCAACAACTTTTCTCTGGGCATTATCGGCGGACTTCTGGCGATCGGAGCGTTTACGGGCATCGGCCCGGTCGTTCAGGCGATCACCAAAGCGTTATCCGCGGGAGTGGACTTCCTGGTCAACGCCCACCTGCTGCCGCTGGTCAATATCATTATCGAGCCGGCCAAAGTCCTCTTCCTGAACAATGCGATCAATCATGGCGTACTGAGCCCGATCGCGGCGGAAGAGGCATCAAGATTAGGCAAATCGCTGATCTTCATGCTGGAATCGAACCCGGGGCCGGGGCTCGGCATTCTGCTCGCGTATTGGCTCGTAGGGCGCGGCTCCGCGAAGCAATCGGCTCCCGGCGCGGTGATCATTCATTTCTTGGGCGGCATACACGAAATTTATTTCCCGTATATTCTGATGAATCCGCGTCTGATTTTGGCGGTCATCGCGGGCGGGGTTACGGGCACGTTCACGTTCCAGCTGTTCAATGCGGGTCTGGTCGCGCCTCCTTCGCCGGGCAGTATTTTTGCCTACATCGCCATGGCGCCGAAAGGCGGGTTGTTCCCGGTATTCACCGGCGTGATTACGGCGGCGGTCGTATCCTTCCTCATTGCGGCATTGCTGCTTAAAACGGGCAAAAAAGATCAGGAAGAGCAAGATCTCCAACAGGCGTCCGAGAAAATGCGGGAAATGAAGGCGGCTGGAACAAAAAATACAGTGCCTGGAGCCGTCAGTGAGAGCGTATCTAGCGTCCGCAAAACTACTGTGAAGAAAATCGTGTTTGCCTGCGATGCCGGGATGGGTTCCAGCGCGATGGGCGCATCCATTCTCCGCAAGAAGATGCAGGAGGCCGGCATCGACGTGACGGTCGTGAACGCGGCCGTTAGCGAGATTCCGGGAGACGCCGACATTGTCATCACCCAGAAGCAATTAACCGAACGTGCAAAGTCGAACCGACCGGACGCGGAGCACATTTCGATCGATAATTTTTTGAAGAGTCCGCATTATGATGAACTGGTTGAAAGATTGCGGGGATGACTCATCCGCATATTTAAAATTTTAAAAACCAAAAATATTGAAGACTAGCTCCGCTGCTAGTTTAACAAGCTGATTCATCTTTATAAGGGATTATCTTATTTCAAGCGAGGGATGAATATGAGGAAGTTTACCGCACGGCAGCGACAAATTCTCATGTTCCTCCTTAATCGGAAGAACGGGGTCACGGCGGCGGAAATCGCCGCCGAAATCAAGGTGAGCGTTCGAACGGTACATCGCGAATTGGATGAAATGGACCGGGGGCTGCGCACCTTCGGACTGGAATTGTACCGGAAATCCGGAACGGGAATCTCCATCCGCAAGGCGGGCGGAGATTTGCCCGCTGATGACGATATGGAGCGGTTCCGCAAACAGATCTTATCTGAGAAGCAGATTGATTTTTCCGGCGAGGAACGGAAGATCATGTTGCTGTGCGAGCTGCTCGAGGCGAAAGAGCCGATCAAAATGTTCGCGCTGGCCCACAACCTGAAGGTGACGGCGGCCACGGTAAGCAATGATCTGGATGAAATGGAGCGCGATGTGAACAGGCTGAACCTGCGGATGATCCGCCGCCGCGGTTACGGGGTCGAGCTCGAAGGAGCGGAGGAGCACAAGCGGGCGGCGATCGCCCGCATGGTCTCCGAGGAACTGAATTATTCCGAGCTCGTCGGCCCTTCCCCCTTCCACGAGCGGGAAGGGATCCGCAGGCTGCTCGAGCTGGCGGGGAAAGCCGATCTGCTCACAGTTGAGAACTGCCTGTGGGATATGAATTGGAATTGGACGGAGGAGCTGAGCGAGGGAGCCTACACCGGGCTGCTCATCGCTCTTTCCGTCACTGTCAGCCGGATTCGCAAGGGATGGCATGCCGAAGGCGGCTTGTCGGCGGCCGCTGTCGGCCCGGGATCGGGCTGGCTGAAAATGGCCGGGCAGATGGCCGAGCATTTGGCGGAAGTCTTTGCCATCCCCTTCTCGGAGAAGGAAGTGATTTACATCGCCGACTTGTTCCACCGGGCGAGACGCGAATCGCCTGAATTGGCACAGGCAGATATGGAATTGGCGGATATCGTCGGCCGTTTAATCGATGGGATCGAGAAGCGGACGGGCATTCCTTTTCAAGAGGACCGGCTGCTTAGGGAAGGGCTGCTGGAGCACATCAATCCGGCGCTGAAGCGTATCCGGGAAGGGACGAGAATCCGCAATCCCTTGCTTGGCGCGATTCGTAAGGATTACGAGGAATTGTTCGCCGTCGTCCGTGAATCGGTCGCGGATATCGGCGGAAATCTCGACATTCCCGATGAAGAAATCGGCTTTCTGGTCATGCATTTCGGCGCGTCCGTCGAAAGGCTCGGCCAGCTCGGCCGCCATGTGCGGGCGATTCTCGTCTGCTCCAGCGGCCTGAGTTCCTCCAGGCTGCTCGCAACGCGGCTTGCCAAGGAGATGCCGCAGATCGAGGTGCTCGGCAACGCCTCTTGGTATGAAGCGGCCCGGCTGCCGGAAGAGGATTACGATCTGATCATTTCCACGATCGAGCTGCCGCTTCCGAAGGACCGGTATGTACGGCTAAGCCCGCTGCTGACGCCCGAGGACAGCGAAAAATTGCTGTCCCATATTCAAACCGTGACGCTGCAAAAGCGCAAGCTTAGCGCTTCCGAGCCGGCCTATCGAAAGGAAGGCGCAATCGCCCGGCTAGGGACGCTCGGGGCGACGCTGAGCGAAATTATCTCATTGCTGGAAGGCTTTTCAATCTATGAATTGGACAATACGGACTGCGCGTTGCAGGAAATCGTCGTCAAGGCGCTGGAGCTCGTGAACGGGGCGGAAGACGACGGCAAATCCGGGGCAACGCCTGCTTCAAGTTCGACCGTCGCGTTGCCGCGGCATGCCGAACCTTCGATAGCCGACATTCCCGCGGTCGCCGAGCGATTGCTGGAACGCGAGCGCCTGGCGAGCCAGATCATTCCCGGCACGTCGCTCGCTCTGTTCCATACGAGAAGCCGTTTCGTCAACGCGCGGTCCCTTTCCTTGTTCAGGCTCAAACACCCGCTCCCCCTCGAACAAGGGGCGGAGGTCACGGTCATTTTGCTCATGCTCGCCTCCCGGGAGCTGTCCAAAGAAAGCCTGGAAGTGCTGAGCGAAATCAGCGCCCTGCTGTTAAAGCCGGAGCTGGTGACCCTGCTCGAATCGGGGGGAGAAGGCGAGATCCGTAATTTTTTGGCCGAGGAGCTGCTCGCTTTTTTCGAAAACAATTAACCGACTATGATACGACAAGGGAGAGAATGGACGATGAGCATACTGTCTATCGAAAAAATCGAATTGAACGCCAAGGTGAAAGATAAATACGATGCGATCCGACTTGCCGGACAATTGCTGGTGAAGGCGGGGCATGTCACCGAGGAATACGTGGATAAAATGGTGGAGCGTGAAAATATCGTTTCCACTTATATGGGCGGCGGTCTGGCGATTCCGCACGGCACCAAGGAGGCGAAAGCGATGGTCTTGTCCACGGGCATGTCGATCGTCCGGGTTCCCGAGGGGGTCGATTTCGGCGGGGATGAGCCCGCGTTTGTCGTCATCGGAATCGCCGGGGCCGGGGGAGAGCACCTGGGGATATTGACCAATGTAGCGACGATTTTCTCCGCGGACGAAAGCCTCGAACGGGTGATGGATGCGGGCACCAAGGAGGAAATTCTCGAAATCTTCGCCGGAGGTGAAGAGGCATGAAGGCGGTCCATTTCGGCGCGGGAAATATCGGCAGGGGCTTTATCGGACTCCTGCTGTCCCAGGCCGGCTATGACATCGTGTTCGCCGACGTGAATAAAGCCGTCGTCGATGCTCTTATTGAACGCGGGAAATATACGGTCGTACTGGCCGGAGAAGAGCGGGAAACGGTGCAGGTCGATGGAGTTACTGCACTGAACAGCGATGCGGACAGACAGGCACTCATCCAAGCTATCGCGGAGGCCGATCTAGTAACGACGGCCGTGGGGGTGTCCGTGCTGAAGCATATAGCGGGCGCGATTGCCGGCGGAATAGAGCGGCGTATCCGCGAGCTTCGTTCATCCCGCCCGCTGCATATTATCGCGTGCGAAAATGCGATCGGCGCCAGTACGCAGCTTAGAGACTTTGTATATGCGCAGCTTGATGAGGAGCTTAAACAAGACGCCGACAAGCTGATCGCTTTCCCCGACGCGGCGGTGGACCGGATCGTCCCGGGGCAGTCGCATAAGGATATTCTCAAGGTCACGGTAGAGCCATTCTACGAATGGGTCGTCGACGCTTCGCAAATGTTTCAAGGGTATATTCCGATACCCGGAGTTAAATACGTGCCTCGTCTGCAGCCTTACATTGAACGCAAGCTGTTTACCGTAAATACGGGGCATTGCTCCGTGGCTTATTTCGGCAATCTGCATGAGTATGACACGATCCACGCCGCGATGGACGATCCGGAAGTAGCGCGGCATGTCGCCAACGTTCTAAAGGAGACGGGGGCGGTGCTGGTGGCCGAGCACGGCTTCGATGAGGAGGAGCATCTGGCCTACATCGTCAGAATATTGCAGCGGTTCCGCAATCCCGCGTTGCGCGATGAAGTCGTCCGGGTGGGCCGCTCGCCGATCCGCAAGTTGTCACCGGGTGACCGGCTGGCCCTGCCCGCCGCCAAGGCCTTTGACGGCGGCCGAAGCAATCTGCATCTGGCCCGTACGATGGCCGCGGCTTTGCTGTTCCGGTCGCCGGACGATCCGGAAGCGCAGCGTCTTACGGCGATGGTGGAAACAAGCGGACCCGAGCGGACCGTCACGGAGATATGCGGGTTTCCCCAAGATCATCCGGTTCAGCTTGAAATATTGAACCAGTACGAATTGCTGCAAAGCCGTTTTTTTAAGTAAAATCATTCAAGTTCATTTATACAATTCCGGCTATTATTCTTATCATTTCATTTCCAACAAGTATCGCCGTCTTTCGGAATTTATCCGGAGGACGGCGATTATTTTCTTCCTTCCGGGCATATACTTTCTTCATAGCTGGTCCGACTCCAAGGTATGGGAGGAGGTAAATCGAAAGTGGAGCCGTTCAATAAAAGCAAGGCGTTCCGTTACGGGGTTTGGCTGCTGCTGGGGCTTGTCATCCTCTACTTCGTATGGCTGCTTCGGCCGATGTTCGCCGTCGTTTACGGCTTTTTGAAAGCCATTTTCTCCCCGTTTATCATCGCGGTCATCATCTCTTATGTGCTTAATCCCGTCGTGAAAATGCTGGGCGGGCGAAAGGTGCCGCGCACGGCGGCTGTGCTGCTCATTTACGCGGTATTCCTGACCAGCCTGGCGGTCATTTTGATGAATGTCATTCCGATGTTTATAGAGCAGTTGGAGGAACTTGGAGAGCATTTGCCGGAACTGACCTTACATACCCAGCAGCTGATGAACCGCTGGGACAATACCCTACTTCCCGGCAGTATCCGCATGGGGATGAACAACTGGTTTTTTCAATTCGAAAACAGGCTGGCCGCGGCAATTTCCAGCTTTTTGAACAATATCGGGACGACGATCGGCGTCGTGTTCAACGCGTTCATTATTCCTTTCCTGATATTCTATATGCTGAAGGATTTTGAAGTCTTCGAGCGGATGATCCTGAAATATTTGCCCCGCTCCCGCCGCAAGTCGATCGTAAGCCTGTTGAAAGACATCGACGAGGCGCTGGGCAATTACGTTCGCGGACAACTGCTGGTATGCGTCATTATCGGCGTGCTGGCCTACATCGGCTACATGATCATCGGCATGCCGTTTGCGCTTATATTCGCCGGGGTTGTCGCCGTCTGCAACGTCATCCCGTACCTCGGACCGTTTCTCGGCGCGGCCCCGGCCATGCTGATGGCGACGACGATCTCCTGGAAAATGGTGCTGATGGTTCTGCTAGTCAACATGCTGTGCCAGATGGTCGAAAGCAACGTCATTTCTCCCCAGGTCGTCGGACGGTCGCTTCACCTTCACCCGCTACTGATTATTTTTGCCCTTTTGGTCGGCGGTGAAGTCGGCGGGGTGGTCGGACTTGTTCTGGCCGTGCCGTTCTTTGCGGTCGGCAAGGTCGTCATTCAGCATTTCTATGCCTACTATGTCAGAAGGAAGACGGTATGACCGGCCGGATTGACAAGCGGCATTTCCGCCTTATATACTAAAAATAATTTGTTGAAACGATAGCTCCATAATTACAAAGCGTTGAAGAAATAAAGTATGTCCGAATGGATTTTCCCAGAGAAGGCGTTCCTTCGTCTGCCGGTTGGCCGTAACCATAAGGCTTCCCCGGCGGCGTCGGCTGAAAGAACCCGAATATCGCCGGACAGAAACGCTGATTTCCGAGTGTGAAATTGAAAAATTCACCGGGAGGTTCCCGTTACAGGACCGAACAAGGCGATCGCCTCCTTCTAAGTTGGAACGGGGAGACGATAACCAGGGTGGTACCGCGATACATTCGTCCCTGATTTTCAGGGGCGTTTTTTTCTTTTGAAGCAATGTTAAGCACCAATAAAACTTAGGGGGAATCATAGATGAAAGCAAGTGAAATCCGCTCCAAATGGCTGCAGTTCTTCTCCAGCAAAGGGCATAAGGTGGAGCCGAGCGCCTCGCTCGTACCGCATAATGACCCGTCCCTGCTGTGGATCAACGCCGGGATGGCGCCGCTTAAAGCTTATTTTGACGGCCGGGTGAAGCCGGAAAATCCGCGCCTCACCAATTCGCAGAAATGTATCCGTACCAACGACATCGAGAATGTCGGCAAAACGCGCCGGCACCATACGTTCTTTGAAATGCTGGGCAATTTCTCGATCGGCGATTACTTCAAAGAAGAAGCGATTACGTGGGCCTGGGAATTTCTGACCGGCAAAGACTGGATCGGGTTTGACCCGGAACGCCTGTCGGTCACCGTGTACCCGGAAGACGAGGAAGCGTTCAAGCTGTGGAACGAAAAAATCGGGATTCCGGCGGAGCGTATCATTAAACTGGAGGACAACTTCTGGGATATCGGCGAAGGGCCGTGCGGACCTTGTACGGAAATTTTCTACGACCGCGGGGAGTCCTACGGCGATCTGTCCGATCCCGAAATGTATCCGGGCGGCGAGAACGAACGCTTCCTGGAAGTGTGGAACCTGGTATTCTCTCAATTCAATCACAACAAGGACGGCAGCTACACGCCGCTTCCAAACAAAAATATCGATACCGGCGCGGGTCTGGAACGCTTCGCTTCCATTTTGCAAAACGTCGATTCCAACTTTGATACCGATCTGTTCCAGCCGATTATCGCCAAGACGGCATCGTTGGCCGGCGTGAACTACGGGGAGAAAGAAGATACGGATGTGGCGTTGAAGGTCATCGCCGACCATATCCGTACCGTAGCCTTTGCGGTTGCCGACGGCGTGCTGCCTTCCAATGAAGGGCGCGGCTATGTCATCCGCCGGCTGCTCCGCCGCGCGGTGCGCTACGGGAAGCTGATCGGACTGGACAAACCGTTTATGTATCAGCTTGTCGAAACCGTGGGCGAAATTATGGGCAGCTACTACACGGATGTATTGACGAAGCGTGAATTTATCGAAAAGGTTGTCTCCGCGGAAGAAGAGCGTTTCCATGAAACGCTGACCGACGGGCTGGCGATTCTCGGCGAGATGTGCGCGGAAGCCAAAGCGGCCGGACGCACGCTGATCGGCGGTGCCGACGCGTTCAAATTGTACGACACTTACGGTTTCCCGCTCGATTTGACGGAAGATTTTGCGGCGGAGCAAGGGCTCGGCGTCGACCGCGAAGGGTTTGAAGCGGCGATGGAAGAACAGCGCGAGCGCGCCCGCGCCGCGCGTCATGACAGCGGCAGCATGAAGGTTCAGGGCGGCGTGCTGTCCGATTTTACGACTAAAACGGAGTTCGTTGGATATAATGAGCTTGATACGGCAACGGAAATCGTCGCCATCATTAAAGATGACCAATTCGTCGATACGCTGAGCGCCGGGCAGAGCGGGCAGGTCATCCTGACCAGAACTCCGTTCTATGCCGAAAGCGGCGGTCAGGTGAGCGACCAGGGGATCATCAACAGCCAGGCGGGAACGGCCGAGGTGCAAGGGCTCTTCAAGGCGCCGCACGGCCAGCATGTCCATCAGGTGACCGTAACCTCCGGCGAGCTGCGCAAAGGGGCAGAGGTTGCCGCGGAAGTAAACAAGGAATTCCGCAGAGATATCGTCAAAAACCATACGGCGACCCACCTGCTGCACAAAGCGCTCAAAGAAACGCTGGGCGAGCATGTCAACCAGGCGGGTTCCCTCGTCGAGCCGCAGCGGCTGCGCTTCGACTTCTCGCATCTGGGCAGCATTTCGGCGGAGGAACTGGCGGAAATCGAACGCCGGGTGAATGAACAGATCTGGAACGCCCTCGATGTGATCATCGAATCGAAGCCGATCGATGAAGCGAAAGCGATGGGCGCGATGGCGCTGTTCGGCGAGAAATACGGGGATATCGTCCGCGTCGTGCAGGTCGGCGGCTACAGCCTGGAGTTATGCGGCGGGTGTCATGTGGGCAATACGGCGGAAATCGGCCTGTTCAAGCTGGTGAGCGAGAGCGGCATCGGCTCCGGCGTGCGCCGGATCGAAGCGGTGACCGGCAAGGGGGCATATCTGTTCATGGACGGTCAGCTCGAACTGTTGAAACAATCGGCCGGGCTTCTCAAAGCGAATGTAACGGATGTTCCGAAGCGGATCGAAGGGCTGTATCAGCAGATCAAGGATTTGGGCCGCGAGAACGAATCGCTGCAAAGCAAGCTAAGCGCGATCGAAGCCGGGGAATTAACCGATAAGGTCGTGACGGTAGGCCAAACGAAGCTGCTGTCCGCAAAAGTGCAAGCCGGCAGCATGGATGCGCTGCGCGGACTGGCTGACGAATTGAAGGCGAAGCTGCCTGACGCCGTGCTGGTACTTGGCGCTTCGATGGACGACAAAGTGAACTTTGTCGTGGTTGTGCCGCAGGACGAAGTGAAGCGCGGCCTGCATGCGGGCAAGCTCGTCAAGGAAGTCGCCGCGGTTTGCGGCGGCGGCGGCGGCGGACGCCCGGATATGGCCCAGGCCGGCGGCAAGGATGTCTCCAAGCTGGATGAAGCGCTCAAGCTGCCGGAGCAGTGGATCGCCACGCAGGGCTGAATTCAAGATTCGATGCCGAGTGAGCGCCGAAGAAATACTTCGTGATCAAAAGTTGAATTTTTGGACATCCCTACAATAAAGTTCAAAATTCGGCTTTTCAGCACCGAGAAGGTTGGATGAAGGCAGGAGTGAGGAGCGGAGCGTAGGAGGAGCCTACGTGAGCACCGGAGCGAGTGGCTGAATTCAAGATTCGATGCCGAGTGAGCGCCGAAGAAATACTTCGTGATCAAAAGTTGAATTTTTGAACATCCTATAGCTGAAAATTTCCTTGTGATGCCCATGATATGATATAGTAATGGTAGATAAAGACATCAGTTCCGTGGAAGTTTGCCGCGGAACTGAAAAAAGCGAGGTGTCATCATGGACTCCATGGATAAAACCGTCAAATTCAATGTCACAGGCGATGAGCAGGAAGTGTCGGCAGAAGAGATCCTGTTAGCAGTCTACGAGGCGCTCCAGGAGAAGGAATACAATCCGATTAATCAAATTGTCGGCTACTTATTGTCCGGGGATCCGGCATATATTCCGCGCCATAACAATGCGAGAAGCATGGTTCGCAAGAAAGAGCGCGACGAATTGATCGAAGAGCTGGTCAGATATTATCTTGCCGGCCACCGTTAAGGAGAACGGCATGAAAATATTGGGGTTGGATTACGGGGACCGGCGGATCGGTGTGGCCGTGAGCGATGCTTTCGGCTGGACCGCTCAAGGACTTACGGTCATTGAGCGCCGCCGCGAAGGCGACGACTTTGACCAAATCGCAAGGCTCGTTTCGGAACATGGCGTTGAGGAAGTCGTAGTCGGACTTCCGAAGAACATGAACGGAACGATTGGCCCCCGTGGTGAATTATGTATGGCCTTTGCCGAGGAACTGAAGGAACTCCTTCGGATTCCCGTTCATTTATGGGATGAGCGTTTGACGACGGTATCCGCGCATCGCACTTTGCTCGAGGCGGATGTCAGCCGAAAAAAACGCAAAGGGGTCGTTGATAAAATGGCCGCAAGTCTGATTTTGCAAAATTATTTGGACTCTAAGAGTCAAAGGTGAGGGTGATCGCACATGTCTAAAGATCGTATCGGCAATGAAGAAGAACCGGAAATCATTTATATCCCCGATGACGAGGGTAACGAAGAAGAGTTCGAAGTCATCATGAAATTCGAAGTCGACGGTTCGGACGCCAAGTATATGATGGTCGTTCCTTTGGATTCCACTGAGAATGAAGATGAAGAGAGCGAAGAAGTATACGCATTCCGTTACGAGGAAGACGGAGATGACCTGAAACTGTACACCATCGAAAGCGATGAAGAATGGGAAATCGTCGAAGAAACATTCAACACGCTGATCGACGAGTTTGACGGGGAGGATGACCGTGACTGATTACTCGGCGGATCAGGTTGTTTGGACTTCTCGCGTCAGCGATGCATTCGGTCCCGTGGTAGAGCTTCGGGACGATTCCGGCAATGTATCCTATTACAATGTCGAGAAGGAATTCGATGTGGCCGGGGCCGCGTATGCCGTGCTTCGCCTGGAGAATGGCCGGGAAAACGACGAGCCGGAAATATTTAAAATATTGACGGCGGACGACGGCGCATTGGAACTGGTGACCATCGACGACGACGATGAATGGGAAAATGTGTCGGAATTGTATGATGAATTAACTTTCCCGGAATAGACCTGACAGGCAAATTTGTGGTACTATAGATCGGACAAAAGAAGGGCGGGATAACCGCTCTTTTTACTTGCTAAGAGATCGGCTTTTAGAGGATTTCGTCGGTTTATGATGTTATTTGCCTGTGGAGGGGTTGAGCTGTTGAAGAAAGCGCTGAAATGGCTTGTCGCGATCGTCCTGGTGATCATCGTCGCGGGGGCGGGCGCCGGCTGGTATGTATATACGGGGATGCAGCCTGTAAAGAAAGCGGAGGCGCCCGTGAAAATTACGATCGAGCCGGGAACCGGCACGAATAAGATTGCCGGAGAACTTGAAGACCAAGGCCTGATAAAAAATTCTTATTTATTTTTGGCTTATTTGAAGTGGAAATCCGAGGGAAGCCGGTTCCAAGCCGGCGTTTATGAGATGAATCCGGGCGTTACCTACGATGAGATTATCGCCAAGCTGAACAGCGGCGATGTGGTCAAGGCGGAAATGATCCGCTTTACGATACCTGAAGGATTTACGGTCGCGCAAATGGCAGAAAAACTGGTGGAGCAGGGATTCGCCGACAAAGAGGTTTTTCTGGATCTGGCGAAGCGGGCCGAGGGAATTGAAGGCGGATTGATTGACGATCTCCCCGACCGTGAGGGAGTGACCTACAAACTGGAAGGCTATCTGTTTCCGGAAACTTATGAGCTGAAAAAGGGCAGCACCGAAGCCGAAATCGTGCAGCGGATGTTCGACGAGACGAATACCCGGCTGAATGGAATCCCGGATTTTCGCGAAAAGCTGGCCGAGCGCGGGCTTAGCCTGAATGAGCTGATGACGGTCGCTTCCTTGGTCGAACGCGAGGTTGTTGCGGATTCCGAGCGCGGCCTTGTCGCCGGCGTGATATATAACCGGCTGGCTCAAGGAATGAAGCTGGAGATCGACGCTACCGTCCAATATTTATTGGGCAAACCGAAGGAACGGCTTTTAAATTCCGATTTGCGGAGCGTCGACAGTCCATATAACACATACCTGTACGAGGGGCTTCCGCCGGGACCGATCGCCGCGCCGAGCCTGAAATCGGTTGAAGCGGCGCTGGCGCCGGAAGCTTCGGATTACTTGTTCTACGTAACGAAAAAAGACGGCAGCGGCGAGCACTTGTTTGCCAAGACCTACAACGAGCATTTGAAAAACATCGAGAAAAGCAAGGCTATGGCCGAATAACAGAGGTGGATATTCATGAGCAAGAAACCGGAACTGCTTGTACCCGCGGGTTCATTTCCAGAATTGAAGGCATACGTCGAGGCGGGGGCGGATGCGGTGCTGCTCGGCGAAGTAAAGTTTGCGATGCGGCTGCCGGGCGATTTTACCGTCCCGGAAATTGCCGAGGCCGTTAAATACGGCCATGAACGCGGGGCCAAAATCTATGTGAGCATCAACAAACTGATGCATAACGAACAGTTGGACGAACTGCGGAGCTATGCGTCCGAGCTTAAAGATACGGGGATCGACGGGATTCAATTCGGTGATCCCGCCGTACTGATGACGCTCAAAGAGATCGCGCCGCAAATTCCTTTGCATTGGAACGCCGAGATGACTTCGACGAATTATTCCACGGCGAACTATTGGGGGAGCAAAGGAGCTACACGGGTCGTATTGGCCCGCGAGCTCAATATGGATGAAATTACGGACATGCAGCCTATGCTGCAAGTGGAAGCCGAGGTCCAAGTACACGGGATGACCAATATTTACCATTCCAAACGCCGGCTCGTTCGCAGTTATATGACGCATCAAGGCCGTCAGGCGCCGGAGGGGAATCTCGATAAGGAGCGGGGGCTTTTCCTGATCGAAGCGGAACGTCCCGACGAGAAGTTCCCGATCTATGAGGACGAGAACGGAACTCATATTATGAGTTCGGACGATATTTGCATCCTGGAGGATCTCCATATCCTGATGGCCGCCGGAATCGGCAGTTTCAAAATCGAGACGCTGTTAAAGCCGATCGCTTATAATACGGCGGTGATACGGACGTATCGCAAGGCCATCGACGCTTATGTCCAGGATCCGGACGGATACGAATTCGACGAGACCTGGATGGAGGACATCCGCCGGGTTCAAGATCCCGAGCGTGAGCTGTCCTTCGGTTTCTTTTACAAGGAGCAGGTATTTTGATCTGCCGGCTATTCTTAGCATGTGCTTTATCAATAAAAAAGAGGTGAACGAAGATGCATACAGCGGAGAGACATATTCCGAAATACAGCGGCAAGCGGTACCGGCTGGATAAGCCCGAGCTGCTCGCTCCGGCAGGGAACCTCGAGAAACTGAAATTCGCGATCCATTACGGGGCGGACGCCGTGTATATCGGTGGGCAGAAATACGGCCTTCGTTCCAATGCGGACAACTTCAGCTTTGAGGAAATGCGCGAAGGGGTTGAATTTGCCAAAAAGTACGGCGCCAAGGTGTTTGTCGCGACAAATATCTACGCCCATAACGAGGACCTGGAAGGGATCGAAGAATATTTACGGAACCTGTACGAGGCGGGAATCTCGGCGGTCATCGTGGCCGATCCGATCATCGTCGATACGGCACGCCGGGCGGTGCCGGAACTGGAGGTGCATCTCAGCACCCAGCAATCCACGGTAAACTGGCAAGCCGTAAAGTTCTGGAAAGACGAAGGTCTTCCCCGAGTCGTGCTCGGCCGCGAGACGAGCCTGGAAGAAATAGAGGAAATCAAGAAGCATGTAGATATCGAGCTCGAGACCTTCATTCACGGAGCGATGTGTTCCTCGTATTCCGGGCGCTGCGTATTATCGAACCATTTTACCGACCGCGATTCCAACCGCGGGGGCTGCTGCCAGTCCTGCCGCTGGAAATACGATCTCTTCGAGGATGCCCGGCCCGAAACGGCTTGGATTTCCGAAGAAGAAGCCATGGAGGATCCGGCGCTGCGGCAGTTCCGGCTCGGCGTGACCCAGCTACCGCTGTTCGAGGAACAGGACAACGCCTTTACCATGGGCTCGAAAGACTTGTGCATGATTGGACATATTCCCGATCTGATCGATTCCGGCGTTGACAGCTTCAAAATTGAAGGCCGGATGAAATCGATACATTATGTCGCGACGGTCGTCAATGTGTACCGCCAGGCCATCGACTCCTATATGGCCGATCCCGACAATTACGTGCTGAAGCCGGAATGGATCGAGGAGATCAACAAGGCGGCGAACCGTCCGCTGAACACCGGATTCTTCTATGATACGCCGGATCACGAGGATCATATTTATGAGCCCGAGGAAAAGGCGGCGCCGTACGATTTTGCCGGTCTGGTGATGGAATACGACGAGGTTTCCGGCATGGCGGTCATTCAGCAGCGCAACCATTTCAAGCCGGGGCAGGAAGTGGAATTTTTCGGTCCGGGCGGGACGTTCTTCAAGCAGACGATCGAGGCGATCTGGGATGAAGAGGGCAATGAGCTCGATGCGGCCCGTCACCCGCTGCAAAGGGTCAAAATCAAAGTGGATCGGCCGGTATCTTATTTCGATATGATGCGGAAAAAGAAATAACTTTGATAACAATATATTTTTATCGGAAGCCTTCGCGGGTAGGTCGCCTGCGGAGGCTTTTTTTTTGGCGGTTTTTGTCAGTTCAACTGATTGTTTATAGGACAAAAGACCCCTTTTTGCATTTAGCTGCTTTTTTTAACTTAAAACTTTAAATTCATGCCTATGATTTACCGATATTAAAAAGGAAGCAGGTATTTACTGTCGAATAATGTAATTGACACACAATGTTAGTAAGGTACTTTGAAGCATGACCTTAAAACCGGTTTGAGGATGCTTCGACAATTCTGAGCGGTGGGTGATTGACATGGGTATGGTTCCGAAGAAGGAGAGCCAAGATGCAAACAACAAGGAATCTAAGAAAAAAGGCATAGGGGGGGCGAAAGCAGTCAATGAAGGTTTGAGGAAAACCTTGGAAGCCGGATGGAAGAATAAAGCAATCTCTTCTGTCGCCAAAGTTCTCCCCAGCCAGATGAATCCCAGCAAATCGGTAGGCGTAAGGCTGTTTCTGATTTTTTTCATCGCCATTATGTTCTTCGTGCTGACGATCGGGATCCTGTCCTATCAAATGGCCAAAGGGACGATTGAGAAAAACGCTGAAAGCGCTAACCTGCAAACGATTATTCAAACTTCTCAAAAGTTGGATATCGTCCTGGAGAAATATGAAGACAATCTTCAGCAAACATTTTTGGACGATGAGATGCAAAGTTCGATCGCGGACGCTTCGCTGTCAACCATTACGGATTACGAACGGTTTACCGTGACGAAAAAAATGACGGACCGCTTGAACTCATTGACGTTTTCGACCAACGGAATCGTAGCGGTATATATGTTCTCCGCGGACAATCTCGTAAACGATTTGAGTACGGGCAGCGCCAATACGGCGTTTATGGAATCGGCCAGAGAACAGCCATGGTTTAGCGAGATGGCCGAAAGCACGAAAACGATGTGGATGAATGTCCCGGAAAAGGAATCCGGTACGGGGATTTTCCGGCTTGCCAGATCCGTCCAAAGCGTTACCAGCATGAAGCGGTTCATTTTGGTTGCGGACATCAAACTGGATGTGCTGACCGAGTACTTGAAAGAGCTTAATCTCGGCGCGAAATCGGAAATTCAAATGCTGACTCCGGACAATATCATCGTCACTTCTTCGGTCGATGGATTGGAGGGACAGCCGACAGGCATCGACCTTGCCAAAGCGGGGGATGAGAGAACCGACAGCTTTATTACCGAAAATGTAGACGGCGATGACGTACTGGCCGTGTATAATACTCAGGATACGACGGGCTGGAAGATGGTCGGAACCGTTGCGACAGCGGAATTGTCCAAGGACGCAAACGGAATTTTGATTACTACATACGTTTCTGCTATTGTGGTTGCTATCATTACGGTCCTTCTGGCGGTATGGATGGTCAGAATGATCGCTTATCCGCTGGGGAAATTGAGAAATCTGATGGAAGAAGGCGCGAAGGGGAATCTCAATGTCCGGATGCACTCGAAGGCCAAGGATGAGATCGGACAATTGACCGGCAGCTTTAACCTGATGATGGAACATATTACGGAGCTTGTGAAGCAAACGAATCATTCGGCGAAAGACGTGCTCGACACGGCTTCCGAGCTGACGGAGGCCTCCAACAAGACCGCGATTTCAGCGAGAGAAATCGCCATCGCCACGGAAGAAATCGCGAACGGGGCTACAAGTCTTGCCAATGAGGCCGAGCGCGGCAATTCGTTGACCGAGAATATTTCCCGGCAGATGGAGCAGGTTGTCCTTGTCAACAAAGAGATGGAGGAATCCGCCCACCAGGTCGAGAAATCGAGCCAATTGGGTACGGAATACTTGAACGGCCTGCTAAGCAAGACGAATACGACGGTGGAAATGATCAATGCTTTGACCGAGAAAGTGGATTCGTTGAAGGCAAGTACGTCTTCCGTGCTGAAAGTGCTTGATGTGATGCAAAATATTACGCAGCAAACGAATATCCTGTCCTTGAACGCCACGATTGAAGCGGCCCGGGCGGGTGCGGCCGGACGCGGGTTCATGGTCGTCGCCGACGAAATCCGCCAGCTCGCGGACCAATCGCGCCAATCCATTACGATGGTCGGCGAAATTACGGACAACATTCAGCGCGAAATGAACGAAACAGTACAAGCCCTGTCGGAAGCAAGCCCGCTGTTCCAGGAGCAAATCAGCTCCGTCAAGGAAACCAGTCAAATCTTCGTTTCCGTGCAAGAGCAGATGGCCGGCTTTATCCGCCATCTGGATACCGTTACCGCATCGATCGATGAATTGAACAATTCGCAAAACGTTCTCTCCGAGGCGATGGGCAATGTCAGCGCCGTTGCGGAAGAGTCTTCGGCTACGTCGGAAGAGGTTGCTTCCCTCAGCAGCGAACAGCAAAATGTCGGGGAGCAGCTCGTTCAATTGTCGAACAAACTTGAGAATGTATCGAGCGGGCTCAAGGAATCGTTGTCCAAATTTACGGTTTAAAAGAGCAGAATAATCTGATGTGCATAACCGCCGGGGCGAACCGCCCCCGGCGGTTTTTTGCGTTTAAAGTGTGAACTAACCGTTCCGGGGAAATACTGGAGGGAGATGGAAACGGGGCGGTGCGTTATGTCATTATTGAACAAGAAGCGCATATTTATCATCTTGTTGGCCTTTTCGATCGTCCTTGGCGGTTTTGCCTTACGGCTCTCCTGGATTCAATGGTCCTCCGCCTGGCTGCCCGTGACCGCGGCGAGAAAAACGATGAATGAAATGGCCGTCAGGCAGCGGGAAGAAGGCATTGAACTCGACTCCGGGCGGGGCGGATTCACGGACCGGAACGGAGAGGCACTTACCGGATTTACCCGCTGGGAGCCGACGCTGTTTCCGGTGTCGAAGCTGCCCGATCAGGCTCATTTGAAGAAAATGGCCGAATTGCTTGGTACAAGCACAGGGAAGCTGAGTTCCACTTGGAGCGGCTTAAAGCAGCCCTACGTGTGGACTAACGGGGCCGGGGCCGCGTTACTAAAACAGGGAGCTTGGCCGAAGGTCGACGGATTCGAAATGCTGCCGGTGATGAAGCGGTATCCCGGCGGGATGCGCGGGAACCAATGGCTCGGTTACGTCGCCCAGCGCCCGGATGTGGTGAGGAAGCTCAAAGCCGGGGGGACTCCGTACCCCTTGCCGCTTAGCCTGCAGATAGGCGCGTCCGGATTGGAGAAAACGCTGGACCGTTTCCTGAGGGGAACGGGTGGAACCCGGGTGTATTATACGGTTGACGGAAAAAAACGTCCCCTGACGGAAATCGGGACAAGGGTGCAGGGACCGGCTAACCCCTATTATCCCGTCCAGGTCGTAACAACGGTCGATAACGGCATCCAGCAGAAACTGGAGCGGCTTGTAGACCGCATGCAGATCAAAGAAGGATCGGTTGTGGTGCTGGATGCGCGGCAGGGCGACGTGATCGCGATGGTCTCCCGGCCTTTTTACGATCCTTCGCGGATCGATTTGGACAGCGGGAACTGGAGCAACCGGGCGGCGAAGGCCGCCGTTCCGGGCTCCATCTTTAAAATCGTGATCGCCGCCGCGGCGCTTGAAGAAAAGGTGACCCGCCCCGGAGAGGTATTTCATTGCTCCGGCCATTACGGCAAATACGGCTTAGCCTGCTGGAACAAGGCGGGGCATGGCGACATCACACTGGAGGAGGGGTTTGCGAAGTCCTGCAATGTCGTATTCGCCACCCTCGGCGAACGTTTGTCCCCGGAAAGCATCGCCAGAACGGCCGCCAAGCTCGGTCTGAACCGGAAGATCGGCTGGAGCGAATCCGCATTCATGGGCGGAGAAGACCTGGCCCAAATCGATCAGGAGGAGAAAGGGGGCGTATTCGGCCCTAAGACGGCGATCGACGGCGGCGTGCTGGCGCAAACGGCGCTGGGGCAGCGGGATGTGCTTATCACGCCGCTCCAGGCGGCCAATCTGATCGTGACCCTGCTGCATGACGGACAGGTGGCTTCGCCGCGGCTTGCGAGTTCTATCCGCTTTAAAGACGGTTCGGAAATGGCCGTATTTCCCGCGCATACGATTCATGCGCCGGAAGGCCGCATTTCCGCGAGAACCGCCAGACTGCTGCTCGGCTGGATGAGAGAGGTCGTCACGCGCGGAACAGGGCGGTCGCTGACGGCCGCGGCCTGGCCGCTTGCCGGGAAGTCCGGGACGGCCCAGACGCTGGTAAACGGTAGAGAACGGAACAACCAATGGTTCATCGGGTACGGTCCATTGGGCAGTCCGAAGTATGCCGTTGCCGTACTTGTCCAGAACCGCCCGGCCGGGTCCGAGCATCAGGCAATTGCCTTGTTTCGTAAAACGATGGATATGCTGGCGGGGCAGGAAGCAAAATCATAACGGAACCGCGCAATGACTTCCGTCGCTTTTCCAAAAAAATGACCCTCATTCCCCCGAACGTATGATAAAATAGTGGGGATGCTATGCTTTAGGGCATGACAAAGTCATTGAATCAGAGAAAAGTGGGGAAAGCGACATGGAGACTTTGCTGCTGTGGTTATTTTATATTTATTCGCTTTACGCGTTCCTGCCCGGGCTGGTAACACGCCTGTTCGGGTTCCGGGTGTTCAGGCGCGGAATAAGCGATCATACATTTGCACTTACCTTTGACGACGGTCCCGATCCCGAATATACGCCGCAATTGCTGGACCTATTGAAGCGGTACCGAGTCAAGGCCACCTTTTTCGTCGTCGGCTCCCATGCCGAGAAGCATCCCGAGCTGATTAAACGGATGCATGATGAAGGCCATTTGATCGGCAGCCACAATTACGTCCATAAAACAAACTGGTTGATGGGCCCCGGCGCGGTGAAGAAGCAGATTCAAAAGACCAGCGCCATTATCCAGGAGGTTACCGGGGCCAAACCTCATTTCTACCGCCCGCCTTGGGGAATCGTGAATCTGTTCGATTTCGCCAAGCGTGACGATACGCAAATCGTACTGTGGTCCGGAATATTTAACGATTGGCGCGAACGGACCGGCGCAGAGCGGCTTACCGAACGAATGCTGAAGAAACTCCGCGGAGGCGAAGTCTTTTTGCTCCATGATTGCGGCACAACAGCGGGGGCGAACAGCGAGGCGCCGCGGGAAATGCTCATCGCTTTGGAAAGGGTGCTTGATGTGGCAAAACGTAAAGGGCTGACAAGCGTACGTATCGATGAACTGATTGACACGACCGAAACGGCTAAAGCCGCTAAAGAGGCCAACGCGCATATAGATCCCAAGGCTTCTTCCCCGAGGGCGGCTGCCGGCGCGAAATCATTATCCTGGTCCAAACGGGTATTGGTATCTCTCTGGCTGCTGTGGGAAAAGGTGTTTCACTGGATGTTCCGTCTGGAAACGGCCAATAAGGAAGATCCGATGATGCATTTCCGGATTCGGCCTTATCACGGCGAAACCGTCGAAATGAGCGGGGGAGTCAAGCTGAGCGGCGGGGACAAAATCATGGAGCTTCATTTCGATAACAAGAAGTTGTTCGAGCTAGGCATGCGCTCCAAGTCACCAGTACAGCTTGCGATCAAGATGGTGCGCGGTACGGAAAAGGAAATGCCGAAGCTCGCCCAATATGTGATGGATCATCCGGATTTGCACGATGTCAAGGCGCTGTACGGCGTGAGTATGATCAATCGCGGACCGGAACAGTTCGGCTTTACGGTCGCGGATCTGCCCAAAGGCTGGTTCGCCACATCGACTCAGATGTACCTGAAATTTCTGCTGCGGGTCATTCATCCGGACGGAGGTTCGAGACTGAAACAGTCGGCCGAGCAGCTTGTTCCCAAATTGATCCTGATGCCGATAGAGGATCTTGTGGCTAATTTTTTGCAAGACGGCTCCCACCGCAGAATTTCCGCCAAGCAGGAAGTTGCGGACAGTGAAGAGGAAGCCGTGCTAAGCGCAACGATCCCTAGCCATTAATGACTCATAAATTGCTTGTATTTAAAAAAAGCGCGAGCGAAAGGTTTGCAACCTTACGTTCGCGCTTTTGTCTTTGGTGATTAGATTTTCATAACCCCGCCGGAGCTGGCGTTGGTTACGAGTTTGGAATAACGGGCCAAATACCCGGTTTTGACCTTCGGCTCGAAGCCCTTCCAGTTCGCGCGGCGGCGGGCCATCTCTTCATCGTCGACCAGCAATTCGATCTTGCGGTTGTTAAGGTCGAGCTCGATGATATCGCCGTCTTCGACAAAGGCGATCGGTCCGCCTTCGGCGGCCTCCGGAGAAATATGCCCGATGCTGATGCCGCGGGAAGCGCCGGAGAAGCGGCCGTCGGTGATCAAGCCGACTTTGGCGCCGAGGCCCATACCGACGATTTGCGATGTAGGCGCAAGCATTTCCGGCATTCCCGGACCGCCTTTCGGTCCTTCATAACGGATGACGACGACGCAGCCTTCCTTGACTTTACCGTTTGCGATGCCTTCCAGGGCCTCCTCCTGGGAGTCGAAGCAGATCGCCGGGCCTTTATGATATCCGCCGACGGACGGATCGACCGCGCCGACCTTGATGACGGAGCCTTCCGGCGCAAGGTTGCCGTACAGGATAGCGAGGCCGCCTTTTTCCGAATAAGGCTTATCGATCGGATGGATGACGCTGTGGTCGAGAATTTCGCAGCCTTCCACGTTTTCGGCGATCGTTTTGCCCGTCACCGTCATTTGGTCGCCGTAGATGGCGCCCGGTTTCTTGAGCAGCTCATGCAGCACGGCACTTACGCCGCCGGCGCGATGAACGTCTTCGATGAATATATCGGAAGCCGGAGCCAGCTTAGCGATATGCGGCACGCGGTTGGCCACTTCGTTGATCCGTTCCAATGGATAATCGATTCCCGCTTCTTGAGCCAGAGCCAGCGTGTGAAGCACGGTATTGGTGGAGCCGCCCATCGCCATATCGAGTGCAAAAGCGTTATCGATCGATTCCTTGGTAACGATATCCCGTGGCTTAAGGTCGAGCTTGATCAGCTCCATCAGCTGCAGGGCGGATTCTCTTACGAAATCGCGGCGTTCTTTGGCTACGGCGAGAATCGTGCCGTTGCCCGGCATCGCGAGCCCGAGCGCTTCGGCGAGACAGTTCATGGAGTTGGCCGTGAACATCCCGGAACAGGAACCGCAGGTCGGACAGCCGTATTGTTCCAGCTCCATAAGTTCATCATCGCTGATCTGTCCGGCCTGGTGGGCGCCGACGCCTTCAAATACCGAGGTGAGCGACAGCTTGCGTCCCTTGCTGTCCACGCCGGCTTTCATCGGCCCGCCGCTGACGAATACGGTCGGAATATTGACGCGCAGAGCGCCCATCAGCATCCCGGGCGTGATCTTGTCGCAGTTCGGAATGCAGACCATGCCGTCGAACCAGTGCGCGGACACGACCGTTTCCAGTGAGTCGGCGATGATTTCCCGGCTGGGCAAGGAATAGCGCATTCCGATATGGCCCATGGCGATCCCGTCGTCGACCCCGATCGTGTTGAATTCAAACGGTACGCCGCCCGCTTCGCGGATTGCGTCTTTAACGATCTTCCCGAATTCCTGCAAATGAACGTGCCCCGGCACAATGTCGATATACGAGTTGCAGACCGCGATAAACGGTTTGCCGAAGTCTTCTTCCTTCACGCCTGCGGCACGCAGCAAACTGCGGTGCGGTGCGCGGTCGAAGCCTTTTTTGATCATGTCTGAACGCATTTTCTTGGCTGCCATGATGATGAATCCCCCCATGTTAAGAAATATTATGATTTTGGAACTTTACACCGCTAAAGGTTTTCTTTAAAGTCTATCATATGTATTCCGCTTTTTCTACCGACTAAAAAAAAGAAACCCCGGTGTCGGATGACATTTTCCGGGGCTTCATCTCAAAAAAAAGAGGCGGAGGATAACCGCCCAATTCCGTTATTTATTATTGCCGCTGCGAGCCGCTCCGCCTTTGCGGCCGATTTCGCGGTAAAACTTCTTGTCATGCTTCTCGGAAGTAGCTTCTCCGCCCTTTTGACCGATTTCCTGATAGAATTCCCGGTCGTGGTTGCGCGAAGTGGCTTCTCCTCCTTTTTGGCCTATCTCCTGATAGAATTCCTTGCCGTGGTTTCTGGAGGTGGCTTGTCCTCCCAACCGGCCCGCTTCTTCCCGGCTCATTTTGCCTTTGTTCCGCGCCATTCCAATCACTCCTTAGGTCATTGTTTTGCCTAGCGTATATCTTATATACCACGGTTAATAGCTTTGAAACCTACCGGAGTTATTTTTCGGGAGCCAAAAAAAGAGCCCTTCGAGGCTCTCTCATGGATGGCGTTACTGATGCTTGCCGACGGCGGTCGAACCGCCCAGGGCTCTGCGTTCCAGATTCAGCACCCATTGTACCTTCGGCTCGATCACCGGGGAGGTCCATTTGCGGACGAGCGGGTGGCTCAGCACCAGAGTCATGATGACGGCAGCGGCGATTAACGCTAGCCCGGCAGCGGCCGTATCAATGTAATCATAGAGCGGCGAAACCGCCATGAAACGGATAACCAAACCATGCAACAGGAAAACATATAGTGTTCTGCGGCCGCATTCGGTCAGCAGGCTTGCCGCCTTCGGTACGAAGGCAAGGAAGCATGCCCCCGCCAGCATTTGCAGCCCATAGAGAGACAGGCGGTACAAACCGGCATACCATTCAAGATGGCCAAGCTGCATATAGGTCATATTGCCGTATAACCAACCGGGAGCAAGGCCGGCTCCGCCAAGGGCAATGATAAGGAACAACCCGATCGAAACGACCGCACCGGCGGCTCTGATTCTCCGGGTAAGTATGTTGTCCAAGGCGGTGAAGGAGAAATGATACCCCGCGATGAAAAACGGCAGAAACACAAAGGTCCGGGAAATGCTCAGCCAAGTGCCGTCCAGCCGCAAATAACCGACCAGCACGCCGAACGCGAGCGAAATAGCCAGCTGCTGCAGCGGCGAGCATTTGCATTTGCGCAACAGAAGCAGAGCCAGACGCCAGCACAGGTGGCTGGCCAGAAACCATAGCAGAAGATAAGGCGCGAAGAAAGAGTGATGGATGCCGTTCACCCGGAATACGGTCATATCCAGCGTCGAATAAACGGTTTGAAAAATAACATATTGTATCCCAATCTGCGCTATCGTTTTCCGGCCGGCTTCTCCGGTCAGTCCGGATTTGGCGAAATAACCGGTGACAAACACGAACAGCGGCATATGAAAAGTGAATATCCACATATAGAGCGAATGCATACCTTGCATTCGGGTAATGAGCGGTTCGATGGCGTTGCCAATAAAAACGCAGAGAATGAGCAGAAAGCGCAGGTTGAGAAAAAACGTCTCCCCTCGATGCTCCAACGAATTTGCCGACATGACGTTAGCCCCTTTCCTGACAGCATTTGCCCTTCCGGCGGGAACGGCAAAACATTAAAATTTAAAACATCTTGCTCCTGTTTAAAAATACTCCATTATGTCGAGTGATCTTGTGATTTTTATCACAATAGAAAACGCTGTCAGACCGTTTAGTTGTGACCAAGTTATGACACTGCATAGCTTCGGGTTTTGTCTCTTCATAAGTCTCGGAGTACAATAGGTTTACAAGCGGCATTATGCCCAATAACAACGCCGGAGGTGCGAAAAATGCCTGCGATACATATCGGAAGCCGGCCTTATCACTGCCGGGGAATCCTGTTCGATAAGGACGGTACCCTGCTCGATTTCATGCAATTGTGGGGAGATTGGGCGAGAACGCTGACCGAGCTGCTGGAGAGCCAGCTTGCGGTGATGGGCGCCGGCTTGACGGGGCCCAAATCGCGGCTGATCGGACTTAATTATGAAGAGAACGGAGCCGCTTCCGGGTATGACAAAACCGGCCCGCTGGCGATGGGAACCGAGGAGGAAGTCACCGCTTTGCTCGCCTGGCAGCTGTACGTTGCGGGGGTGCCGTGGAATGAAGCGGTGATTCAGGTTCGCCAGTTCAGCGCATCGGCCATGCTGGAAGTCGAGAAGCGGCGCAGCGCCCAGCCGATCCCGGGCTTGCCGGAGTTTCTGGCCTCCTGCCAGGATGCCGGAATCAAGCTCGGCGTCGTGACTTCGGACACGACTTCGGAGGCGCTGAAGCACCTGGAATGGCTCGGGATCTCCGGGGCTTTCGGCAGCGTGGTCGGCCGGGACCGGGTCGTCAAGGGCAAACCGGATCCCGAAATGGCGCGGCTGGCGATGCGCGAGCTGGGCATCGCCCCGGAGGAATGCGTCGTGATCGGCGACAGCAACGCCGATATGGTGATGGGCAAGCAGGCCGGTGCCATCCTGAAGATCGGCATCGCCCCGGACGGCAGCGGGGACGGCTATTTGCTCGACGCCGACCTTATCGTGCCGGGATACATCGGCATGATTGCTACACGGGAGTAACCGTATAACAAATTTGGAAGGGAGATTAAGCTTGCTTATGGGACCTAGCGGCGGACAGGAAAATAAAAAAGAGATGCTGGCGGAATGGATCGCGGCATCTTCGAATCTCGTGTTTTTCGGAGGAGCCGGCATTTCCACGGAGAGCGGGATTCCCGACTTTCGCTCCGCGGCGGGGCTGTACCAGGCGGAGAAGGAATCGCCTTATCCGCCGGAGGAGATATTAAGCCGGCCGTTTTTTGACCGTCATCCGGAGGTGTTCTTCGATTTCTACAAATCGAAAATGATCCATCCGGAGGCCCGTCCGAATGCGGCTCATATCCTGCTGGCCGAGCTGGAGCGGGAGGGCCGGCTCAAAGGCGTCGTCACGCAAAACATCGACGGCTTGCACCAGACGGCCGGCAGCCGGAACGTGCTCGAGCTGCACGGCTCGATCCACCGCAATTCCTGCATGGATTGCCGCCGTTTCCATACGCTGGACGAAGTGATGGCCAGCCCGGACATCGTGCCGCGATGCCAAACCTGCGGCGGGGTAATCAAGCCCGATGTCGTGCTGTATGGGGAGAATTTGGACAGCCGGGTCCTCGGCGAATCCGTCCGGGCGATCGCGGAGGCGGATTTGCTGTTGATCGGCGGAACTTCCTTGACCGTACAGCCCGCGGCGTCCCTGATTACGTATTTCCGCGACAAGCATACGGTGCTGCTCAACGCGTCCGCCACCGCCTACGACCATCGGGCGGATCTGATCATCACGGAGCCCATCGGGTCCGTGATGGCGGAGGTGCGCAGCCTGCTCGGCGGAGGCGCAGGGGAATACTCCGCGGAATGACGGCGAAGTAAACGGTTTCTTGCCAAACATTTTTGAACAGGCTATGATGAGGGGCAAGGATATTTTTACCGCGAAGAAAGGATGGGAATAATATACTATGGTATATATCGCCAGCGATGATCGTTATGAGACGATGAAATATAACCGTGTGGGCCGTTCGGGCCTCAAGCTCCCGGCTATTTCGCTCGGTCTGTGGCACAATTTCGGCGGCGTTGACAAATTCGAAAACGGTCGCGAGATGCTGCGGCGCGCGTTCGATCTCGGGATTACCCATTTTGACCTGGCCAACAACTACGGCCCGCCTGCGGGCTCGGCGGAAGAAATGTTCGGTCAAGTGTTGAAGAAGGACTTCGCTCCGTACCGGGACGAGCTGGTCATTTCCACGAAAGCCGGCTATTATATGTGGCCCGGCCCTTACGGGGAATGGGGTTCCCGCAAATATATGATCTCCAGCCTCGATCAAAGCTTGAAGCGGATGGGGCTCGATTATGTCGACATTTTCTATTCCCACCGCCCCGATCCAGAGACGCCGCTGGAGGAAACGATGATGGCGCTGGATCACATCGTACGCTCCGGCAAAGCGCTCTATGTCGGCATCTCCAGCTATTCGGCGGAGCAGACGGCGGAGGCTTGCGCGATTTTGAAGCAGCTCGGCACACCGCTGCTCATCCATCAGCCGAGCTATTCCATGCTGGAGCGCTGGATCGAGAACGGACTGCAGGACGTCCTTGAGGAGAACGGCGCCGGCACCATCGCCTTTTGCCCGCTTGCCCAGGGCTTGCTGACGAATAAATATTTGAACGGCATTCCCGACGATTCCCGGGCCAAAAGCGCGACGGGCTTCCTAAAGGAAGACCAGATCACGCCGGAGACGCTGCGCAAGGTACGCGCGCTGAACCAGATGGCGGCGGCCCGCGGGCAAAGTCTGGCCCAATTCGCGCTCGCCTGGGTGCTGCGCGGCGGCCGGGTCACCAGCGCGCTGATCGGCGCGAGCCGGGTCGGTCAGATTGAGGAAAATGTGCAGGCGCTTAACCAGTTGGATTTTACGGAGGAAGAGCTGTCCCGCATCGAAACGATCCTTAATACGAACGGCGATCATTAAATCATTCCGGTTTGGATTTACCGCCCCTAATCATCCGTTCTTTCCGGTTCGGCATGATTAGGGGTTTTTTCGCCGTCCGGGCGTCCGGCGGCGTTCCGCCGGTATTCGCTCGGGGATTGACCGTGAAAGCGGCGGAATTGGCGGGAGAAGTACAGCGCATCCGCGAGCCCGACCGAGGCGGCGATCTGTTCAATCGACAGCTCGGGGCGCTCGCGCAGCAGCTGGCGCGATTTGTCGATTCGCAGCTTAAGCAGGTAGGTGACGGGAGTGAGGCCCGTTTCTTTTTTGAAAATGCGCGACAAATAGGCCCGGTTGTAGCCCAAGCTCGCGCACATTTGCTCAATCGACATGGGATGCGCATATTGGCTGGCCATATAGTGGATCATTTGTTTAACGATACGCTGCACTCCGGATTCTCCGGCCGGAAGCGCGGATTCGCGGACGAGCGTTTCCTCGGCCTCGGCCATGACGAGGTGCAGCCAGCCGAGCGAGGCCAGATGTGAGCTCGGTTTCTTGCTGCGGAAGGCTTGCAGCACCGCTTCGAGCAGCTCCGGAATCCGGCTGTACCCGCCGGGGCGGAACACCGGGAGCTGCGGCGTAAAGCCGGCCCGCGAGATCAGGCCGTGCGCCTTCTCCCCGGCGAAGGCGATCCACCGGTAGCGCCACGGATCCCGGGCGTCGGAGGCGTAGCTGACGAGCTGGTCGGGCTGGATCAGAAAGCAGTCTCCTTGGCTCAGATCATAATGGGCGAACTCGGTTTGGAAGCTACCTTTTCCCTGTTCGACGAAATGCAGGAGAAAGTAATCGTAAATTTTCGGCCCCAGCTTATGCTCGGCCTTGGTCTGGCTTTCCCCGGCGATCAGGACGTAAAGATCGCTGACTTCGCCGATTTCCGGATTGGCCGCCGCACTATAGGTTTCCTGAGCCATGGCTAAGAACTCCTTTCGATTGAGGTCACATTTATCCATATTATTCTCGCATAGATGCATTATCAAAAACAACGATTTTTCTTAAACTAAGTACAAGAAGTAAAGATTCCATGAAGATGGGGTGTACGCGAATGAAAAAACAGGAAATGGAACAATTGTTTATATCACGATGCGGGGAAAGCGGCGAGGCCGTTAAGATCTTCAATGCGCCCGGCCGGGTCAATCTGATCGGAGAACATATCGACTATAACGGCGGATACGTGCTGCCTGCCGCACTGGAGTTCGGCACCACGCTCGCCGTGCGGAAGCGGAACGACGGGAAAGTAACATTTGCATCAACGAATCTGCCCTATACCGCCGAGATTGCGCTGGGTGAACTCGGTAAATCCAAAACCGGGGAATGGGTGGATTATCCGGTGGGCGTTATCGTTGAGCTGGCGAAAAAAGGCGTGAACCTGACGAGCGGGTACGACCTGTTCTTCCACGGGGAAATCCCGAACGGGGCGGGCTTATCCTCCTCCGCCTCCATTGAAGTGGTGACGGCCTTCGCCCTGCTGTCGATGGAAGGGCAGCCGACCGACAAGGTCGAGATCGCGGTTCTGTCCCAAAAGGCAGAAAATCTCTATGTGGGCGTAAACAGCGGCATTATGGACCAGTTTGCCGTCTCGAACGGGGCGCAAGATCATGCGATCCTGCTCATGTGCGACACTTTGGAGTATAAGCTGGTACCGTTCAAGACCGGCGCGTATAAGCTGGTGATCGGCAACACGAACAAGCGCAGAGGCCTGGTCGATTCCAAATACAACGAACGGCGCGAGCAATGCGACGCGGCGCTCCGCATCGTGCAGGAAGAGGCGCCGGAAGTTCAATATCTGGCGCATTTGACGCCGGAACGTTTCGCAGCGGTCAAAGGGAAATTCACCGATGAAATTCTGTTGAATCGCGCGACCCATGTGGTCGAGGAGAACGACCGTGTCCTGAAATCTGTCGATGCGCTGAGCGCGGGCGATCTGGCCGCTTTCGGTCAACTGATGAACGCCTCCCACGATTCCCTGCGCGATCTCTATGAGGTAAGCTGCCTGGAGCTGGACGTGATGGTGGAAGAAGCGCGCAAGATCGAAGGCACGCTCGGCGCACGGATGACCGGAGCCGGCTTCGGCGGCTGCACGATATCGCTTGTTCATGAAGACTCGGTCGAACGGTTCGTACGCGAAGTGGGAGCGGCTTATCAAGAACGCACCGGACTCGAGGCCGATTTCTATGTGTGCGGCGTAGGCAACGGTGTTCATGAAGTGAAGGGGGAGAACTGAGCATGGCGATTTTGGTAACCGGCGGGGCCGGGTATATCGGTTCCCATACTGTAGCCGAGCTATTGGATAAAGGCAAGGAAGTCGTGGTCATCGACAATCTTCAAACCGGGCACAGAGACGCGCTGCTCGGAGGCAAACTGTACGAAGGCGACTTAAGGGACAAGAAACTGCTTGCGAAGCTGTTCGCCGAGAACGAGATCGAGGCGGTGATCCATTTTGCCGCCAACTCCCTGGTGGGGGAGAGCATGAAGGACCCTGTCAAATACTACGACAATAACGTTTACGGTACACTTTGCCTGCTGGAAGCGATGGACAAGGCGAATGTGCGGAGAATCGTCTTCTCTTCGACGGCGGCAACCTATGGCGAGCCGAAAAAAGTACCGATCGAAGAAACCGACCCGACCGATCCTACGAATGTATACGGGGAAACGAAGCTGACGATGGAGCGGATGATGGCCTGGTTTGACAAGGTGCTCGGCATCAAATATGTGGCCCTCCGTTATTTCAACGCAGCCGGGGCGCACGAAAGCGGCAAAATCGGCGAAGATCACGATCCGGAAACCCATCTGATTCCACTGATTCTGCAGGCGGCGCTGGGACAAAGGGATTCGATCAAGGTGTTCGGCGACGATTATAACACGCCGGACGGGACTTGTGTCCGTGACTATATCCATGTCGGCGATTTGGCGGACGCTCATCTGCGCGCGGTGGATTATCTGCTTGGCGGCGGGGACAGCAACGTATTCAACCTCGGCAACGGGCAAGGCTTCTCGGTCAAAGAGGTGATCGCCAAGGTGAAGGAAGTCACCGGACGAGACTTCCCGGTCGTCCTGAGCCCGCGGCGTGACGGAGACCCCGCCGTGCTGATCGCTTCCTCGGAGAAAGCGAGAACGGTGCTCGGCTGGCAGCCTTCCCGCAACAAGCTGGACGATATCATCAAGAGCGCCTGGGAATGGCATCTTAATCACCCGGACGGTTATGGCGACAAATAAGGAGTGAAGAATAGTGGAAGCTGGAGAGAACAATAACAGACAAGAAGCGCAGCATGCGATTGAACGGCTGATTCACTATGCGCTGGAACAAGGCCTGATCGATTGGTATGATCTCGACTATTCCCGCAACCGGTTACTGGAGCTGTTCGGGTTCGACGAGCCTTTTGCGGGCAAGCTCGATGAGGAGGCATTGAGCGGACCGCAGGAGCCGTTGAAGGTGCTGATCGATTACGGTGTGGAGACCGGCCTCATTCCCGAGGATACCGATACCTACCGCGACCTTCTGGACGCCAAGATCATGGGGCTTCTGATGCCCCTGCCTTCGGAGGCGATCGCCAAGTTCCGCCGGACGGCGGAGAACGAAGGCATTAAAGCGGCTACGGATCAATTTTACAAGCTGTCGGTTGACAGCAATTATATCCGGATGGACCGGGTTCGGCAAAATATTTACTGGAATCAGCCGACGGCTTACGGCGATATGGAGATTACGATCAACCTGTCCAAGCCGGAGAAAAACCCGAAGGAGATCGCGATGGCGAAGCTGCTGCCGCCGCCGGTCTATCCGAAATGCCAACTATGCCGGGAGAATGTCGGTTATGCGGGGCGTCTGAACCATCCGGCCCGGCAGAACCTGCGCATCGTTCCGCTGGAATTGAACGGGGAGCCGTGGTTCTTACAATATTCGCCGTATGTGTATTACAACGAGCACTGCATCGTGTTCCATCACGATCATGTACCGATGAAGCTGACGAAGCAAACCTTGAAGCGGCTCCTGGATTTCACCGGACAATTTCCTCATTACTTCATCGGATCGAATGCGGACCTGCCGATCGTCGGCGGTTCGATTCTGACGCACGACCATTTCCAGGGCGGAAGACATACATTCCCGCTGGAAAAAGCTTCGATCGAGGCGTCGTTCGCCCATCCGGAGTTTGCCGGAGTGACCGCCAGCATGGTGCATTGGCCGATGTCGGTGCTGCGGCTTAGCGGGCAGGATCCCGAAGTACTGCTGGAAGCGGGCAACGATCTGTACGAGAAATGGAAGGCGTACAGCGATCCGGATGCGGATATCGTCGCCTTCAGCGAAGAGGGCGGGGCGTCTGTACCGCATAATACGGTTACGCCGATCGTCCGCAGGGGTGCTGGCGGCAGCTACGAAATGGATATCGTGCTGCGCAACAACCGGACGAATGAACAGCATCCCGAGGGGATTTTCCATCCGCACCGGGAAATGCATCATATCAAAAAAGAAAATATCGGCCTGATCGAAGTGATGGGGCTGGCGATTCTGCCGGGCCGCCTGAAACAGGAACTGGCCGATATCGCGGGCATCCTGAGCGGTGATGCGGAGCTGTACGCGCAGGCCGTATCGGATGCAGGCAGTTCCCTGGCGGTCCATGCCGCCTGGATCAAAGAGCTGGTAGAGGCCCACGGCACGAAGCTGGACCGCGAACGGGCCGAAGCGCTGCTGCGCGACGAAGTCGGCCGCAAATTCGCGGAAATCCTTGAACACGCAGGCGTGTTCAAGGTCGACGCCGCTGGGCGGGAAGCGTTCCGCCGCTTCATCGCCAAAACCGGTTATCAAGAGCTGTCCTCCTAAGGGGGACAGCTTTTTTGTTGCATTTAAGATTGGCTGAGAAACACGGCGGCTAGTAGCTGGACTAGAGATGAGTAAGAAGAGTGATGGGGCAGGGAGGGTGTGAGGTAGGAGCAAGGGAAGGGAGAGGTAAGACAAGTAATAGTAAGGTGGGAGCACGTAGGAGAAGGGAAGAGAAAAGTGGATAAGTATTGCAAGGTTGGAGTACTCAGGGGAACGGAAGAGAAAGGTAAGACAATCAATAGCAAGGTTGGTGTACACAAGAGAAAGGTGGATAAGTAATAGCAGGGTTGAAGCAAGGTGGAGAAGAGAAGGGAAAGGCAAGACAGGTAATAGCAAGGTTGGTGTACACAAGAGAAAGGTGGATAAGTAATAGCAAGGTTGGAGCAAGCAGGGGCAAGGAAGTGAAAGGAGCAGTAATAGCAAGGTTAAAGCGGGTTGGAGCAAGCAGGAGAGGGTAAAGGCAGGTAATAGCAAGGTGGGAGTGCGAAGGAGAAGCGAAGATAAAGGTAAGATAAGTAATAGCAGTTAAGAGCAGGCCAGAGCAAGTTAAAGAGCTAATAATTGACTTGAAAGTAAATAGCTTTAGTCTGACGTAACTTGGGATATACCTGATGAGCGATATGAAGGCAGTCTGGAATAAGACTGATCTATACTGGATATTTCCAATTAAACTGCCTCAAGCCGCTAATATCATCACTCCTGATTGGAAATATCCAATCAAGAAGGCTATTAACAGACGAAATTGTTCTCTTTCGCCGGTTCCTATTGGATTTATCCAATTAAGCCTCTCTAAGCCGCTTAAAAAGCCGCTCTAGATTGGAATTATCCAATAGAGCCATAGGCAGAAGGCCAGTTGCAGCGACTCCTTGCCTTTCTAGTGTCTGTCCGGCAAACGTTCATTGGATAATTTCCAATCCAATCAGTCTTCTAAGGTGCCAAAAGAAGGCTTAGTTGGAGAAAATCCAATGATTTCGGGTTATCTCTTCTCTTTATGAGCAACTACCTCTAGGCCCCCTAAATAAACTGGAGTCCTCCCCTACAAGGATTTACAATGGAAATAAGGGAGAGGATTAAGTTATGGGAAAAGCCAAAGATGAATTTCGTTTAAAGGTAGTAAGAGAAGCTTTATCTGGTATTAAAGTGGGGGTGCTTGCCCGGTCGTATGACCTGCACCCGGAAACCATTCGGACCTGGATCCGAACATACCGAGATCAGATAACGGATATAGAAACTTCACTGCCTGACCAACACCTTCAAGAGCTCAAACGACTTCAAGAGATTGAAGAGAAATACGAAAAAGCTATGAAAGTGCTCGGCGAGAAAGAACTCGAAAATGAGATCCTACGGGAACTCGTAAAAAAGAAAAACCCCGCTTATCTGAAAAACTTGAAGTAGCAGAACCATTCATTAAGCGGGGTGAACCAACAGCTGTAGTTCTGCGGATTTTGGAAATTGCCGAATCGACCTACTACGATCGGAAAAAGAGGACTTCTACCCCAAAGGCTGAGCCGTCACCTGCAGGCAAACGCGGGCGCCCTACACCTGGATACTCTCTAAGCATAACGGGGATCCCCATTAGCGATGAGCAGATCAAAGAGTGGCTCCTTGAGCTACTTGAAGGCGAAGAACATGTCTACGGCTATAAACTGTTGGGCCAGTGCATTCGTGATGTTCACCAAGTCATAATTAATAAGAAGAAAACGTACCGCCTTTGCAAAGAACTCGGCATTCTGCAAAAAGCTCGAAAGCACGTTCCATCGCACCCGCGCACTCTCCCAAAGAACCGATTCATAACCGGTTCCAATCAGTTGTGGCAAATGGACATCAAATACGGATACGTTATAGGACAGAAGCGATTTTTCTTTGTTCTTAGCATTATCGATGTATTTGACCGCGTGATAGTCGGACAATATCGCGGGCGAACCTGCGAAGCCAAGCATGCCGTTCAAACGCTTTTATATGCCATAGAGTGCCGCATTCAGCCTGGTGAAACATTACCTGTGATCCGGACGGACAACGGGCCTCAATTTGTAAGCAAGTTGTTTGGAGATACCTGTGAGAGCTTAGGGATGGCCCATGAGCGAATTCCCCCACGGACTCCAAATATGAATGCCTACATCGAATCGTTTCATAGCATACTGGAACGTAACTTGTTTAGTAGACGAGAATTCATGACGTTTGAAGAGGCGTTTGAAACGCTTGATCAATATATGGACTTTTATAATTATCGAAGAATGCATGGTAGCTTGAAGCGTATGGCACCAATGAAGTTTTCGTCATGGGTGAAGACGCTAAAGGATACCACTAAGTTCCATAAATCGATGTAAACACGTAAGAAAATAAGCAATACTGCGTTTACAATAAACTTGTAGGTCAGGACTCCGGATTTAAGGGGCCCAGCCG